>JBGAPU010000157.1:0-9805 GCA_044221035.1 Chthoniobacteraceae bacterium
CGGCAAAAACATGGGAACGCATCCTCCTCCGTAGTAGCCGCCGACGGACGGAGGCGGGCTGATCCAATTGCGGAGGACGAATGACGAAAGCCCGAGGCCGCCCCCGCAGAGCGTTCCCTCCGCGCCACCAAAAGACAGCCCGCCTCCTTCCGTCGGCGGCCACGGGTTTGCCGCGTCCCTGCCGGGGCGCATGATTGTCAAGACGGCGCTCGCTCGACCACCGGCTAATTTCCGTCCGCCCTCCGGGCGGAGGACCGTCAGCGCTAATGTAGGCCGAAATAACCTTTCAAAGCCTGCGTCAACACAGTTGATGCGACCTCCACGCCAATTTTTAATGTTCCTTGTGCTGCCTTGGAAACCATCTTGCCAATCCACGCTGCAACCCGTTTTCCAAAATGTCCATTCTCGATCTTTGGATCGTTCTCCACGGCCTTTTTTAAAGCATCAATGTCTTCAACACCGATTCCAACCGAAGAAAGGAATGACTCAAGGCTCTTAAAGTCATTATTTCGAACGGTGACGGTGGCGTGCTGCTGGGAATGCGGGCTAGCGCTCGCAATGTTTCCGACGCTTCCGGAAATATAATTGTTGAATATCTGCTGCACAGTAGCTGCCGGAACGGGTGGCTCAGTAGTTGATGCGGCTTCGCCCGCATCTGGGTTCGCTGACTCGATCTCTAGTGCGAAATTGAGCACCTTGTTTCTGACAGTATCCAGAATCCCAACGATCGCACTCTTTGGAATTATCTTCCACGCCTGCATCAGGTTCATGTTCTGGTAAATTTTCCGCCCTACGACCGGGTATAAATCGGCGAGCCACATCTGTTGAAGAGTCCCGTCTTCGGTGTTGTTAACTAGGTCTCTCAACTCACTCACACCTTCCAGAAAATGAACTTTTGACATTAGTTCTCTCCATTCTTTTGGAAGGCAGTTCATCGGTATTGGGGCATTACGAAGACCACTGCCGTAAAATCCTGAAAAGTGACCACATGATTCGCAGGACATTATGCGATAATCTGGAACGTCATCCTGCGTCGGATAACCATCGAGTTCGTATTGGACCCATTTTTTCAGATCTTCGTGCTTAAGGCGTGACGCCAAGATGCGACACTTCCGAAGAATAGTCGCGATGTCAGCAGTTTCGCTGACGGCGGCATTTTGAATTTCTCGTAAGAGGGACATACGTCGCAAAACTCAGCACCTTCTCACAGATACCCCGCCGCGTGCAGGCGCTTGGTGAGGTCGCTCTGGCGGGCGAGCACGCGGGCGTAGATTTCCTTGGTGTCGTCGTCGGGCTTGCAGCGGGTGCTTTCGTCGAGCTTCACGTGCTTTTTCGCGAGGTCGCGGAAGCGGACGGGCTTGCCCTCGGCGGCTGCGAAGGCGTAGGCGGCCTGGAGGGCGGCTCCGAGGGCGGCGCCTTCGGCGCTCTGCAGGCCGACGGTGGGGACGCCGAAGACGTCGGCGCAGATCTGGCGCCACACGGGGCTCTGGCTGCCGCCGCCGGTGAGGCGGATTTCGGAGGGCTGGATGCCGAGCTGGCGGAAGCGGTTCAGGCCGTAGGCGAGGCCGAGGGTGGCGCCTTCCATGACGGCGCGGGCGAGGTGGCCGGGCTGCATGGTCTCGGGGGTGAGGCCGTAGAGGACGCCTTTGCCGAGGGGGAGGTTCGGGGTGCGCTCGCCATTGAGATAGGGGAGGAAGAATGCGCCGCCGGCTCCGGCGGGCGTGGCGGCGATGTGCCTGTCCATCTCCTCGTGCGACCAGCCGAAGAGCTTGCGGGCCTGCTCGGTGGCGACGGTGACATTCATCGTGCAGACGAGCGGGAGCCAGCGGTCGGTGCTGTCGCAGAAGGCGGCGACTTCGCCGTCGGAGTCCACGCAGGGTTCGTTGCAGAAGGCATAGACGGTGCCGCTGGTGCCGAGGCTGACGGTGACGACGCCGGGCTCGACGTTGCCGGTGCCGATGGCGCCCATCATGTTGTCGCCGCCGCCGGCGGAGACGACGGGGCTTTTCGTGAGGCCCCAGTCCTCGCGGAGGCTGTCGGTGAGGAGGCCGATGGCGCGGCGGGAGCTGCCGGGGACGGGCAGGCATTCCTCGAGGGCGGGGTCCACGAAGTCCACGAGGGGCTTGCACCACTGCTTGGTGCGGACGTCGAGGAGGCCGGTGCCGCTGGCGTCGCCGTATTCCATGGTGCGCTCGCCGGTGAGGTAGAAATTGATGTAGTCGTGCGGGAGGAGGACGGTCTTGAGGGCCTTGAAGTTTTTCGGCTCGTGCTGCTTCAGCCAGAGGATTTTCGGCGCGGTGTAGCCGGGGAGCATGGCGTTGCCACCGAGCTTGATGAGGCCGTCGGCGCCGCCGAACTCGGCGTCGAACTGCGCGCACTGCTCGGTGGTGGAGGTGTCGCACCAGAGCTTCGCGGGGCGGATGACGGCGTTCTTTTTATCGAGCGGGACAAAGCCGTGCTGCTGGCCGCTGACGCCGATGGCCCGGATGTCGTCCTTCTTTTTCCCGAGCTGGGCGATGCACGCGCGGACGGTGTGGTCCACGGCCTTGAGCCATTCGGCGGGATCCTGCTCGAGGTGGCCGGGCGGCAGGCCGGGGATCATGCCGTAGGACTGGGAGGCGCTGGCGAGGATTTTGCCGGTGCTGTCGAGGGCGATGCATTTCGTGCTCTGCGTGCCGCTGTCGATGCCAAGGGTGATCATGGATTGGGCGTGGATACTCCGCGCGGCAGGCGGGGCGGCTCAATGAGAAAATGGACGGCGCTTCGCACGACCCAAATTTCCGTTGCCGCTCCGCATCACCGCGACGATAAATGCGCGCTCATCCCGCTTTGCACGATGGTCACCAAGCTCCTGCACACCCGTTACCGCGTCACCGATCTGGAGAAGACGGTCGCCTTTTACCGCGACGTGATCGGCCTCGCCGAGGTGGACCGGAAGGTGTCGCCGCGCGGGTCGAAGCTGGTCTTCCTGAAGGCGCCGCAGAGCGAGGAGCTGATCGAGATCTGCGAGTTTCCATCGAGCGGCCCGGTGATCGTGGGGCCGGACCTCACGCACCTCGCCTTCGAGGTGGACGACCTCGGGGCGTTCGCAGAGCACGCGGCGGCGAAGGGCTTCCCGCTTTCGGACGGGCCGACGAAGACGAGCATGGGCAGCGTGATTGCCTTTGTGGACGCGCCGGAAGGCTACGAGGTCGAGCTGATCCAGCGGCCGAAAGCCTGACCCGGAACCGCGCGCATGGAATTCGACTGGCTGGACTGCCCCTTCGACCTCCACCCGATCTCGCCCCGCGAGATTGAGGAGTCGTTCGAGGATCCCTTCAGCCTGCGCCTGATGCCCGAGGTGGAGATCGCCGGAGAGGGTGCGGCGCGCTATTTCAACCTCGGCAAGAGCATCGAGGGCCGCGCGATTTTCACGGTCTTCTGGTCGGATGGGAAAAAGATCCGCTGCATCCGCTCGCGCGAGATGACGCCGGAGGAGATTTCGTTTTTCGAGCGCAAGACCACCGAGATGAACTGACGCATGAAGACGATCTCCGCATGGAACCAGGTGCCGCGGTTTGATTCCGAGGAGGCGGAGTCCGCCTTCTGGGCCGAGACGCGCATCGACTCGCGGCTCATGAGCCAGGCGCTGCTGCGCGCGGACAACCGCGAGAGCACGACGATCACGCTGCGCTTTGACCCGCGGCTGCTCGCGCGCCTGAAGCGCATCGCCCGCTCGCGCTACCTGAACTACCAGAGCATGATCAAGCAGTGGCTCAGCGAGCGGCTGGAGAAGGAACTCGGGTAGCGTGATGGCGCAAAGAACTCGCTGCGGCCGGTTCCTTTCCGCAATCCGCAATCCGCAATCCGCAACCTGCTGATGATCTTCAGCTCCTGGCAGTTCATCTTCGTCTTCCTGCCGCTCGCGGTGGCCGGATTCTTCGCGATCCCGGCGCAGGCGCAGACCGCGCGCAAATGGTGGCTGCTGCTCACGTCGCTCTTCTTCTACGGCTGGTGGAAGGTCGAATACGTCCCGCTGCTCCTCTTCTCCATCGGCTTCAACTACGCGGTCGCGGAATGCATCAACCGCTGGCGGGGACAGCGGGCGGCGCGCGTCGCGGTGATCGCCGGCGTCGCGGTGAACCTGCTGCTCCTCGGCTACTACAAATACACGAACTTCATCCTCGAGGCGCTGGGCCGCGCGGGCGGGCAGTCGTTTCCGCGCCTCGACATCGCCCTGCCGCTGGCGATCTCGTTCTTCACCTTCACGCAGATCGGCTACCTCGTGGATGTCTATCGCGACCAGAGGCTGCACTACCGGCTGCTCGACTACTCGGTGTTCGTCGTCTTCTTCCCGCACCTCATCGCGGGGCCGATCGTGCGGCACTGGGAAATCATCCCGCAGTTCGCCGACAAGCCGCTGCGCGCCAACCGCGCGGACATGGGCGCGGGCATCACGATGTTCCTCTTCGGGCTTTTCAAGAAAGTGCTGCTCGCAAATCCCGTGTCGCACTTCGCCGATGTCGTCTTCGACGCGGCCGAGGCCGGCACGCCGCTGACGTGGTTCGACGGCTGGCTGGGTGTGCTCGCGTATGCGATGCAGATCTACTTCGACTTCTCCGGCTACTCGGACATGGCGATCGGCCTCGCACGGATGTTCGGGATGAAGTTCCCGTGCAACTTCGACTCGCCCTACAAGGCCGCGAGCATCATCGACTTCTGGCGGCGCTGGCACATCACGCTGCAGCGCTTCCTGCGCGAATACCTCTACTTTCCCCTCGGCGGCAACCGCTGCGGCAAGGCGCGCCACCTCCTGAACATCATGATCACGATGGTCGTCAGCGGCCTCTGGCACGGCGCGGGATGGACGTTCCTCGTCTGGGGCGCACTGCACGGCGCCTGCCTCATCGTGGCGCATCTCTGGCGGCAGTTCCGCGAGGCGCGCGGATGGAAGCTCGCGCACTGGAGCTACCACGCAGCCTGCATCGCGATCACGTTCATCACAGTGTGCTACACGTGGGTGTTCTTCCGGGCAAAGACGCTGCCCGCCGCGGGACGCGTGGTCGCGGCGATGGCCGGCGTGAACGGCTTCACGATCCCGGTGGCGGTGAACGATCCGAACCGTCCGCCCGGCCCGCTGCTGCGGAAGCTCGGCTTCCGCTTCGTGGATCAGAAGCTCGAGGATCGCTTCTACAAGCGCGGCATGTGGGCGCTCGCCCTGCCGCTGCTCTTCGCGTTCTTCATGCCGAACACGCAGCAGCTCCTGCGCGGGACAGACCCGACGCTCGAGCCGGTCACCCGGCCGTCGCGCCTGCGCTTTGTGTTCCATCCAGCCACGGGCCTCGCGCTCGGCGTGCTGCTTTTCCTCGTCGTGTGCCGGTTCTTCACCGCGCAGCCAAACCCGTTCATCTATTTCAACTTCTGATCCGCTGTGGAGATTCGCCGCTCATTCTTTGTCGCACTCGCCCTCGGGCTCCTGCTGCCGGCGTGCCTTTATCTCGGCGCGTTCTACATGCAGCTCGGCGTGCCGACGGGCCAGAACACATGGATGCACGACATCATCGAGCCGAAGCGCAGGGCCGCGGAGGCGATTCAGAAGCCGAAGCTGCTGATCGTGGCGGGCTCCTCCGCGCTCTACGGGATCAGCGCTGAGGAAATCGAGCGGCAGACGGCGATGCCCACGGTGAACTTCGGCACAGTCATCTACATCAGCCCGCCGCTCATGCTGCAGCAGGTGCGCAAGCTCTGCCGGCCGGGCGACACCGTGCTGCTAGCTTTTGAATACGAGCTCTACAATGCGGGAAACCTCGAGGGAGACACCGCCAACGAACTGCTCATCCACTACATGCTCGCCTACGACCGCGAATACGTCCTGGGCATGAGCCTTGACCGGCAAATCAAGCTCGCGCTGATGACGCCCGGGAGGCGCATCTGGGCCGGGGTGCAGGCGAAATTCGGGAGGGTAAAACCGGAGGCAAACCAGGATTTCCTCCGCCACCTCTCCACGGACATGAACCGCCACGGCGACTACACCGGCGGCACTCTGGACAAGCGGCCCGCAGCCGCCGCGGATCGCGAGACCGTCTGCGCGCCGCTCACCCTCGGGCTGCCGGATTCACCGCGGGGTTTTCCCGCGATCCGGGAATTCTGCGAATGGGCAGGCGGAAGCAAGATCAGCGTGCTCGCGACCTACCCGAACATCCTCAGGCGGCCCGAATACGACTGCCCCGCCGCGGAGAGGACGCTCCGGCAGATCGCGGACTTTTACACCTCGCTCCGCGTGCCGCTGCTCGGCACCGCGCGCGAAGCAATGTTCCCGGCAGAGCAGATGCTCGACACGTATTATCACCCGCTGCGCGAGGTCGCGATTGAGCGCACCCGCAGGCTCCTCATCCACCTCGCGCCTCATCTCAAGGCGGCGCGCTGAGCAGCCCCGCTACTCCGGGATATAGCGGATGCGCTTGTTGATGTCCGTGTTGATGGAGTGATACGGCTGCGTGAGGTTGCCCGCGGCGAAGAGCGTCTGCCGCGTGTGCTCCATGTCGTCGTTGCCGATCGCATTTGTGAAAATCGGGAGCAGATACTCGATGCCGAGGCGCGAGGGCTTGAGCAGCTTCGCGTCGTAGAGCGCCGGGTGCATCTGCCGCGCGTGGATGAGGCCCCAGCGGTCGCGGAAGCGGTTCGCATCGTAGCCCTCGACCTGAAAGCCGCCCACCTCGCTGTATTGCAGGACGGACACCGCGTTGTTGCGGCCCTCCTTGAGCATCTCGACGGCCTTCGCGCCGAGCTGCGCGGCGTAGAAGCGGTCGAAGAGAATCGGCCGGCCGCCGCGCTGAGTGTGCCCGACCTTCCGGGTGAAGATGGCCTCCTTCGCCGACTCGCCGCGGCGGTAGTGCTGGAAATATTTGTCGCCGAGCATCTGGATCAGCTTGGCCCGGAGCGCCTCGGCCGCGCCGCTCAGCGCGACGTTGCCCGCGGGGTCGAACGTCTTCGACTCCGCGCCGAGCTCGTTGCCCTGCGCGTCCACGATTCCCTCGCCGCAGACAATCACGACGTTCTTCTGCAGGTCGTAGATCTGCTTCACACGATCCGCGAGGTGATCGAGATCAAGCGGCACCTCGGGCACCAGCACGATGTCGGGACGGCCATACGCGGAACCGAGCGCAATGTAGCCGGAGTGGCGGCCCATCACCTCGATGATCGCGATGCGGCGGTGGCTCTCCGCAGTCGTCCGCAGGCGCTCGACGCCGCTGGCGGAAACGAACACCGCGGTCGCGTAGCCCGGCGTGGCGTAGTTCACGATGTGGTCGAGGTCGAAAACCGCCTGCGACGATTCCATGCGCCGGTAGCGCACGCCGCCTTTCACCGATGGATCGCTCGTGCGGATCCACTCGTCGGGCTCGCTCGGGTAGTTCAGGCCGAGGTCATTGTCGATCGTCTTGGGCGCGAGCACCGTCGGCAGGCGTTCGGCGAGCGGCTGCAGGCCGTTGAGCGTCCCGTCGCCGCCGACGCAGATGAGCCCCTCGATGCCGAGCTTTTCCAGGCGCGACATGATGAGGTCGAGCTGGTCCTTGTTGTCCGGGTCCACAAAGTCGCGCGACGAGCCAATGAGCGTGCCGCCCATCGTCGGATCGATCTCCGGGATTTCCTGGAAGAGCGGGTTGAGGAAGACGTGCGGGACCTTCGGGTTGAAGAGGCTGTTGAAGCCCTTCATCAGCCCGAACACCTCGATGCGGAGCTGGTTTGCGCGGACGATCGCGCCGTGGATGGTTGCGTTGAGTGCGGGCGTGTCGCCACCCGCCGTGAGAATTCCGATGCGCTTCATTTGTGAGCTGCGGTTGCCTTGAAAAACCGGCGACACGCAACCTCACCCTCACCCCGCCGTCAAGCTCTCCGTCCGCCCGGCACTCTTTCCGTCGCGATGATTTCCACGCCCTCCGACTCCGGCTCCGACCAAGAATCGTCCACAGCCGACGTCTTCAGCGGGCACGCGCGGGGCGCCGCCGGAGGCGGCGGCGGAGCGGGGCGCGGGTTCATCCGGCGAAGATCCTCCAGTTCCTGCCGCGCGTGGATCAGCTCGAACGTCAGCTCCGCGATCTGGTGGTCGCGCTTGTCGAAGCTGAGCGCCTGCCTCGATTTCTCAGCGGCGAGATTCTCCAGGAGGCTCTCAAGCTCCGTCTTGTAGCGGTCGCGCTCGGCAGTGAGGCGCTTCACCATGATCTCCAGCCCCATCGCACGCATCGAGTCGTTCGCGAGCTTGTGCCGCTCCTTCCGCATCGCGGCAATGCCATCCTGCAGATGCCCCATGTGGGCCTTCGTCTGCTCAAAGAGGAACTTCAAATGCAGCAGCTCCTTCGATTTTCCCGCGAGCTGCTGCTCGAGGTTCGCAGTGAGTTCGTTCGCCAGCCGCAGGTCCTCGCAGACGACATCGTAGTTCTCGCTCAGCTCGACGCCGATGCTCCGCGGAGCCTGCGGGGCCGGCGAATTCGCCGCAGCAGCGTCCCGGGGAATTTCGCCAGACGAGGGTGGAGGAATATCAGATGATTCGTTCATGAGGCACGCGCTCGGAAGCTCGTGGGCGGATGCAAAAGCCAGTCGCGTGCCCGCTTCCCCGCGAATCTCCCGCTCCAGCCGACAGTCAGCCCCGCCGAAACGCGGACGCCGAATGCACGCAGCCTCCCAATCACCCCTTCCACCGCGCATCCGAATCGCCACTTCAGGGCTTCCTCACAAATTCCGCCGCGCCGGTGAAATCCGCCACACGCTCCTCCGGCTTCCTCTTCGCCATGCCGAAGCGCAGCTTGCCGTCCTTGATTTCGTAGATGCCGTAGCGCGGCGCCGAGCCGTCGTCCGGCAGCAGGTCGATGCCGCACGGCGCCTTGCTCACATCGATTCGGAACCGCCCGGACTCCCTCGCGCTCCCCTCCTCCATCGTGTATTTCCCGTCCGCCGTCATCGTCACCGTCCCCTTCTGCCCGCTAGTGATGCCCTGCCACTGTCCGCTCAGTCCCTTCAAGTGCGCCTCCACCACCTGAAACAGCCCGGCATTCGGGGGAAACGGCACGCGCTTCAGCACCAGCTTCGATGCCTTCAACACATCGGCCCCGGGACGCTTCGCCTCGTAGGGCGTCGGCGGCGCCATGCGGAACGAGTTTTCCTCGGGAAAATCGAACACCGTATAGATGTTCGCCTCCCCGATGTCGCCGTTCACCACGAGGTTCAGCTTCCACGGCAACTCCGAGGCATCGCACTTCCATCGATGCACCGCACGCTGTCCCGCTGCGCCCACCATGAGCAGTTTTCCATCATCCCGGAAAGTCATGAACTCCATGCCGCCCGGTGTCTCCCCGGCCCATAGCCCGATGAGTTTCTTGTCCGGTGAAAGCAGATCCTTCAGCGGCTTCAGCGGACGCTCCTCTCCGCGGACGATGCAGGTGAGGGCGGCGAGCAGCACAAACACACGGTCGAGACGAATCATGCCGGCAGGTTTCGCAAAATCTCCCACGCACTCAAGCAGCCACTCGCAGAAGCCGGCGGACGGCGCCATTCCATCGATGCCACGGAAAATGACTCGGGGGCGCATCGCTGCGCCCCCGAGGTGGTCAAACTGTGCTGCGAGCCCTTAGCCCTGACGCGAGCCGTCAGGCAGCGACTCGTTGAACTGCTGCTCGGTGTAGTCCGGCGTGCGGCCATAGGCATCGCTCACGCCGACGAGCGTGGCGCGTTCGCCGGAGGCATAGACCATGAAATAGGCGACGTAGCGGCCGTAGTAGGTTTTGTCAGCGCCGGGATAAAGCGGGCAGGTGGTGCTCGTTTTTCCGATCGC
>JBGAPU010000028.1:0-57810 GCA_044221035.1 Chthoniobacteraceae bacterium
CGTTGCCGCTCGCCTCATTCACGCGCGCGCTGCGCTCGAGCAGGCGGCTGTGGAGATAGAACACGTCGCCGGGATACGCCTCGCGGCCCGACGGGCGCTTGAGGAGCAGCGAGACTTGGCGGTAGGCGACGGCCTGCTTCGAGAGATCGTCGAAGACGATCAGCGCATCCATGCCGTTGTCCATGAACCACTCGCCCATCGCCGCGCCGGCGAACGGCGCGAGGAACTGCATCGAGGCAGTGTCGGACGCGGTCGCTGCGACGATGATCGTGTATTGCATCGCGCCGGTCTCCTCGAGCACCGCGATGTTGCGCGCGACGTTCGACTGCTTCTGGCCGACTGCGACGTAGATGGAGTAGAGCGGACGGAAGCCCGGCTTGCCCTCGTTGGCCTTGTTGATGCGGCCCTGGTTGATGATCGTGTCGATGGCGATGGTCGTCTTGCCCGTCGCACGGTCGCCGATGATCAGCTCGCGCTGGCCGCGGCCGATCGGGATCATCGCGTCAATTGCCATGATGCCCGTCTGCACCGGCTGGTTCACGGATTTGCGCTTGATGATGCCGGGCGCGATTTTCTCGACCGGATACTGCGCGTCCGCGGTGATCGGGCCCTTGCCGTCCACCGGCTGGCCGAGCGTGTTCACCACGCGGCCGAGGAGCCCTTTGCCGACCGGCACGGAAAGAAGCTTGCCCGTGGTCTTCACCTCGGAGCCTTCGGTCACGAGCTTGTCGTCGCCGAGGAGCACCGCGCCGACTTCGTTCTCCTCGAGGTTCAGCGCGAGGCCGACGACACCGCCGGGGAACTCGAGCATTTCGTTGAGCATCACGTCGCTGAGGCCTTCGATTTTTGCGACACCGTCGCCGACTTCACGGACGAGGCCGACGTTGGACTTGGCGGTGCTGGTCTTGAGGCCGGCGATTTTGGATTCGAGGTCTTGCAGGATGCTGCTCATAAGCGGAGTTGAGAATTGAAAGTTGAGTGTTGAGAGGAAGGAAAATTACGCGGCGAGTTCCGTCGCGAGGCGGTCGAGGCGGCTGCGGACGCTGGCGTCCACGACATCGCTGCCGACCTGGATGCGAAGCCCGCCGATGAGGGCGGTGTTCGTCTTGAATTCCGTGGTCACGTCCGCGCCGTATTTTGCGCGGATGGTGTTCGCGGTCGCCGTCTTTTCCTCAGCGGAAAGCTCCGCGGCGCTCTCGATGATCGCGTGGCGCTTCGCGGCTTCGAGGCGGATGAGGCGCGCGAGTTCCTTCAGCACGCCGACATACTGGCGCGGCTTCGCGCGGATGACGGCATCCGTGACGCTCGACACCTTCGCAGCGTCCAGCGCGCCATTCGTGAAGCTCTCACGGAAAAGCTGCTTCGAGAGTTTGCGGGCCTCTTTGGTGAGTTTCATCTCGGACGGTTTGCGAAATTGAGCGGGTTGCGAGGGGCGTTAAGCGGCGAGCTCCTTGTTCGCGTCAGCCGTGATCTTCTGCTGGTCGGCGGAAGTGAGCACCTTGCCCGTGACCTTCGCCGTCGTGTCCACGATGAGGCGGGAAAGCTCCCTCTTCAGCTCGGCCATGAGGCGCTTCTGCTCCGCCTCGCCAGCCTCGCGGGCCTTCGCGATGATTTCGGCGGCCTGCTGCACCGCGCGCTGGTTTTCCTTCTCGGAAACCTGCTTCGCCGCAGCCTGCGCCTCGGCGATGATCTTCTGCGCGTCGGCGTTCGCCTTCACACGGATTTCCTCGGCGGCCTTCGTGGCGTCCTCGAGCTTCTGCTCGACGAGCTTCGCATTTTCTAGGCCCTGCTCGATGCGCTTCCGGCGCTCCTCGAGGACGGTCAGGATCGGCTTGTAGGCAAACTTCGCCAGAAGGCCGGCGACGATGCAGAAGCTGATGACTTGGCAGAGGAAGCCCCACGCGTTCAGGCCGAAGGCGTTCGGGATGTCCACGAGCGGGTTGCCCGTGGCGGCGGGCGCCGCATTTGCGAGGAAGAGAGCGAGTGTCATGGAGAAATTTTTGGAAAGGAAGCGCGGGGCCGGGTCGCGGCCCCGCGCCAAGCAGTTACTTGCCCAGGAAGAGGGCGAAGAACACGATGCCTTCTGCGAAGGCCGTGCTGAGGATCGACTGGACGAGGATCTTGGTGGACGCGCCGGGATTGCGACCGACGGCCTCCGAGGCCTTCATGCCAATGAGACCCACGCCGATAGCTGCGCCGAGGGCGCCGAGGCCTCCCTGGAGACCGCTGCCGATGGTGGCTTCTGCGATGGTGGTGAACACGCTCATGGTTGTTTCCTTTCTTGGTTTTGGTTTTCCCGCCGGCGCCCGCTCACTGTGGACGGTCCCGCCGGCGAAATTGGTTTAGTGGTGCCCGCCCTCCCCGGCATGCTCGCCGTGCTCGTGGTCATCACCATGCGAGCAGATGAGCAGCGTGAAGACTGCGGTGAGCAGCATGAAAACGAGCGCCTGCACGAGCCCGACGAGCAGTTCCATGAAGTAGAAAGGCAGCGGCGTGAGCCAGCCCAGCGCGGGGACGACGTTCTGCATGGATTCGAGCAGGTTCTCGCCTGCGAAAATGTTGCCGAAGAGACGGAAGCTCAGCGAGACCGGGCGGAACATGATCGAGATGACCTCGATAAGGCCGACGATGATGAAGATGCCCGCCATCGCGATTTTCAGGAAGCCCGCCATCTCCTTGCGCGCCGGATTCCCGAAGATGTGGACGAAGAAACCGCCGACGCCATTCGAACTGATCGCCCAGTAAATCCAGCAGACGAAGAAGACGATCGCCATCGCGAAGGTCATGTTCAGGTCCGCATTGCCGCCGCGGAGCAATGGCGTCGAGACGTGGAAATTGCCATGCGCATCCGCATGTCCCCATCCGATCGTGCCCACGCCGGGCAGCAGGCCAAACCAGTTGGTGAAAAGGATGAAGACGAAGACGGTCGCAAAGAACCAGAAGGTCTTCTTTGCCAAGTCGCGCCCGATGATTCCCTCGAGGAAGTCGCGCAGCCCCTCGACGAGGAACTCCCAGAAATTCTGCGCCCCGCCCGGAACCTCCAGCGCCGCCTGCTGCGACGAGCGGATTTTGCGCGTCGCATACTGCGCGAAGAAAATGATCAGCCCCGCGACCACCCACGTCACGATCATCGAGCTGTTGATGAAGCTGGCCCCAAACTTCGGTGCCGCCGCAGGGAGCCCGTGCTCCTCGGCATGGGCGGCAGGCGCCTTGAGATCACCGGCGGGTGCGGCATGCTCGCTCGCGAAGGCATCCGCACCGGCAAACAGGACGAAGACGCACAGCAGCAGGACGAAGATCGCCGCGAGGAAGCCGTGGGATTTTCCGAAGGTGCCGAGTGATGATGGTTTCATTGCGTGCTGTTCACGCCTGGCGTGGCGGGCGGCGCGTGTCTGGTTTTGCGAAACAGGGGAGACGCAAAAACGCACGGAGCCAGACCGCTTGCGGGGCGAAATGGGCGCACAGAAAACGACACGTTGCCGCGTGAGGCAAGAACTTTGTGAAATTTTTCACAAAGTCTCTTCCGTAGCCAAAGAACCGCGCCCGGCTCTCCGGCCTCCGCTACGCGTTCGCCGCCGGGACTTCGACGATTTGGAACCAGTGCTTCTCCAGCGTCTGCAGCGTGTCCACGATCGCCTCGAACGTCACCGGCTTCACGATGTAGGTGTTCACGCCGAGGTCGTAGCTGCGGTAAACATCGGCATCGTCCTTCGACGCCGTGAGGACGGCGACCGGGATGCTGCGCAGGTCGGGATGCTCCTTCATCTCCTTCAGCACGGTCCGGCCGTCCTTTTTCGGCATGTTCAAATCGAGAAGGACGAGCCCCGGACGCGGCGCATCCGCGGGTGGCGCGAACTTTCCCCGAGCGAGCAGGTAATCCATCAGCTCCTCGCCATTTTCGACGAAGCGCAGCTCATTAATCAGGCGCGCGTCCTTGAGTGCCTCCGCGGCCAGCAGGCGGTCGCCGGGCTCGTCATCGGCCATGAGCAGAGTGATTGGCTTCGGTGCTGTATTCATCGCGGATATGGGATCGTCAGGATCCTCGGCAAGTGACGGTGAGCTTTTCCGCCCCTACTGACAATCAAGTTCCTCCACAACGTTTTTGATGCGACTACGAAGATGCCGAATGGCCAGCGGGGATTCGCGACAAAAGGCGGCCACCGCTCGCTCGCGAGTCTCAGCGCGAAATCCGAATCCCATGGAGCGTGGTGCGAGTGCGGCAAATCACAAATCCTCTTCCCCGCCGGAAGCGGGTGCGTAGCATCCGCGCGCATGAAAATCCCCGGCCTCCCCGCCCTTCGCCTGTTCGTCGTCATCTGTTGGACCGCAGCCGCCTCTCTCGCGGGGCCGATTCACCTCGCTCAGGAGCCGGCGCTTTCCCCCGATGGGGCGACGCTCGCCTTCGCGTGGCGCGGGGACATCTGGAGCGTGCCGGTGAAAGGCGGCGCGGCGAAGCGGCTCACGCAGCATCCGGCGGCGGACTCGTCGCCTGCGTTTTCACCGGACGGGAAGCAGATCGCCTTCATCAGCGAACGCGAGGGCTCGAAGCAGGCGTATGTGATGCCCGCGGGCGGCGGTGAGCCGCGCCAGCTCACATGGCACACGGAGGGCTACAAGGTCGAGGGCTGGTTCCCCGACGGAAAAAACCTGCTCGTGAACATCACGCGCGATCATTTCTGGAAAAACGGCGCGCGCCTCGCGCGTCTCGATACCATCGCGCGCAAGGCTGAGCAGGTGCTGCTCGATGACTACGCCGCGGACGCATCAGTCTCGGCCGATGGCAAGCGCGTGCTCTTCACCCGCGAGGGCGAAGTGTGGTGGCGGCAGGGCTACGAGGGCTCGCGCTCCGCGCAAATCTGGACGCTGAACCTCGACGACAAATCCACGCGCCAGCTCCACGCCGACCGCACCGAGTGCCGCTGGCCGCGCTGGAAGGCGGACGGTTCGGGCTACATCTACGTCTCCGGCCGCGATGGTGTCTGGAACGTGTGGGAGCACGACGACGCGGGCGGCAACGAGAAGCAGCTCACTCATTTCAAGACAGACTCCGTCGTGTTCCCGACCGTCTCGCGCGACGGCAAGACGATCGTCTTCCGGCACCGCTTCGATTTTTACCGCCTGCGTCCAGACACGGGCAAGGCCCCGGAGAAAATCGAAATCCAGCAGACGGGCGACGCGCTCTCGCCGGCCGTTGACCGCCTCGTGCTCGACAAGGCGACGGACGTCTCGTTCACGGCGAACGGCCTGCAGGTGGCGTTCATCGCGGGCGGCGACATCTGGGTGATGGACACCGAGCTGCGCGAGCCGCGGCAGGTCACGCGCACCGCGGAGGAGGAGCGCAATGTCGTCTTCGGGCCGGATGGAAAATCGCTGTGGTTTGTGAGCGACGCGGGCGGGCAGACGGACCTCTGGAAAGCGGAGCCGAAGGAGCCGGCGAAATTCTGGTGGGAGAACAGGGACTTCAAACTCACGCGCATCACGAACGACGCGGCGGTGGAGTCGGGCCTGCAATTCAGCCCGGACGGCAAGCGCCTCGGCTGGGTGAAAGAACGCGGCGACATCTGGGTCGCGAATGCCGACGGCTCGAATGCCAAGCGTGCCGTCGAGTCGTGGAACCGGCCGGACTTCGAGTTCTCACCCGATGGCGCGTGGCTCGCCTACGCGGTGAGCGACGAGTGGTTCAACAGCGACATCTGGCTGCTGCCGCTCGACGGCTCACGCAAGGCATTCAACCTCTCGCGCCATCCGAACAACGACCGCGGCCCCGCTTGGTCGCCCGACGGCAAGCTCATCGCGTGGACCGGCAAGCGCGAGTCCGGCGAAGTGGACATCCACTACGTGTGGCTGCGCGCGGAGGATTCCGAGCAGGGCAAGCACGAGCGCACGCTGCAGAAGGCGCGCGAAAAAATGACGAAACCGCCGGCCACGCCGCCCACGGCACGCACGATCACGAAACCCGCCACTCCTGCAGCACCTCCCGCGAAGCCAGACGCGAACCTCGTGGCGCAGCCCGCTGCTCCGTCCGCTCCCGGCGCGAAGGACGATGCGAAGAAGCCCGAGGAGAAGGATGACAAGGCGGAGGCGCAGAAGCCGAAGCCGAAAGTCGAGGTGCGCATTGACTTTGAAGCCATCCACGAGCGCGTCCGCCGCATCGCGATTCCGAACTCCGAGGAATCCGAGCTCGTCTGGTCGCCGGATTCAAAGAAGCTCGCGTTCGGTGCGAGCGTCGATGGGAAGAAGGGCACCTACTCCGTCGAGTTCCCCGACGACCTGAAGCCGAAGCCCCTCGTGCCGAGCGTGCTTTCGCAGCCGCGCTGGCTCGCGGCGAACGATTCCATCGTCTGCCTCAGCGAGGGCCTGCCTTCCGTGGTCGCGACAAAGTCGCCCGCGCCCGCCGTCACCAGCTACCGCTTCCGCGCGCCGCAGTCCGTTGCGCGCGCGGAGAAGCAACGCGCGGTCTTCGACACGTGCTGGCGCATCATGCGCGATCATTTCTACGACGGAAACCTCGGCGGCCGCGACTGGAACGCCGTCCGCGCGAAATACGCGGGCATGGCCGCCGAGGTGCCGGACATGCGCTCCGTCGTCGAGGTCGTGCAGCTCATGCTCGGCGAGCTGAACGGCTCGCACCTCGGCTTCACGCTGAACCTCCCCACCGCCACAAGCGCGACGTGGCGCGAGGAGACCGCGCACCTCGGGCTGCGCTTCGACGCGGCGTTTGAAGGCCCGGGCTGGAAAGTGCGCGACGTCCTCGCGCATGGGCCGGCGAGCCACAGACGCAGCGCCATCAAGCCCGGCGAAGTCATCCTCCGCGTGGACGGCCGCGACGTGCAGCCGGACATGGATTCGAGCGAAGTGCTCAACGGCCTCCCCGAGCGCGACATCACGCTGCACGTGAAAGCCGCCGACGGCGCGGAGCGCGACGTGACCCTGCGCCCGATTCCGTGGCTCACCGCGCGCAAGCTCCTTTACGAGCAGTGGATCAAGGACTGCCGCGCCGCAGTGGAGAAAGCCTCCGACGGCAAGCTCGGCTACCTGCACATCAGCGCGATGTCCGAGGAGAACTTCCACCGCTTCCAGGAGGAGCTGTTCGACGCCGGCGACGGCAAGGACGGCCTCGTCATCGACGTGCGCGAAAACGGCGGCGGCTCCATTGCCGACCATCTTCTCACCGCGCTCACGCAGCCGCGCCACGCCATCACCGTCCCGCGCGGCGGCACTCCCGGCTACCCGCAGGACCGCATCGTTTACGCCGTGTGGGACAAGCCCATCGTCGTGCTCTGCAACCAGAACAGCTACAGCAACGCCGAGATTTTCAGCCATGCCATCAAGACCCTGAAGCGCGGACACCTCGTCGGCGTGCCGACCGCGGGCGGCGTCATCAGCACCGGCGCGGCGCGCGTGATGGATGTCGGCATGCTGCGCCTCCCCTCGCGCGGCTGGCATCTCCTCGGCGACGGCAGGGACATGGAGCTGAACGGCGCCGTTCCCGACCACGTCATCTGGCCCGCGCCCGGCGACTGGCCGGGCGGAAAGGACACGCAGCTCGCAAAGGCGATCGAGGTGCTGAAGGCCGATGTCGCCGCGTGGAAGCAGCGCCCGCAGCCGCAGCTCATTAATGCCTCCGAACGCAAACGCTGAGCCTGCGTCCTTGCCACGCGCGGCGGCGGGCGTATTAACGCCACCGATGGTGACGATTCGACCGCGACGTGCTGGCATCCTGATTCCGACCTTTGCAATCCGCACCGGGAATGACCTCGGCATCGGGGACACCGGCGGCGTCCGCGAGCTGATTGACTGGGCCGCGGACACCGGCCTCGGCTTCGTGCAGTTCCTGCCGATCAACGCCACCGGCTCCGACTGCAGCCCCTACAACGCCATCAGCTCCGTCGCGCTCGACTGGCTCACTCTCGAGCTCACGCCGGACTCCGTGCCCGAGCTCGACGAGGTCTTTTACGAAGGCGCGCTCGCCGGCGCGGGCGTCGCGGAGCTGCGGAGCGGCGCGGTGAAATACGCACGCGTCCGCGTGCTGAAGGACGCACTGCTGCGGCGCGCGTTTTCACGGCTGCGCGCGAACACGAAGCGCGGGCGCGAGTTTGCGAAGTTCCAAAAAGCCGAGGCGTCGTGGCTCGACGACTTCTGCCTCTTCCGCGTGCTCATGGAGGAGAACGGCCACGAGGACTGGACGAACTGGCCCGACACGATGAACACCGCCGAGAAGGCGCGCACATGGCTCGCGGAGCGGCGTGCAGAGGACGCGCACACCGTGGACGCAAGGCTCGGCTTCCACGCCTACGCGCAGTGGCTGTGCTTCAGCCAGTGGCACGCAGTGCGCGCGCACGCGGCATCGCGCGGCGTGCGGCTCATGGGCGACGTGCCCTTCGGCATCTCGTGGTGCAGCGCGGACGTCTTCTTCCAGCCCGAGCAGTTCGACCTCGAGTGGTGCGGCGGCGCTCCCCCGGAGACTTATTTCAAGGACGACCTCTTCGTGCAGCGCTGGGGGCAGAACTGGGGCATCCCGCTTTACCGCTGGAATGTCATGGAGGCCGACGGCTTCGCGTGGTGGCGCCGCCGCGTCCACAAGCTCACCGAAGTCTTCGACATCTTCCGCATCGACCACGTCCTCGGCTTCTACCGCATCTACAGCTTCCCGTGGCGCCCGCTGCGGAATGCGGAGTTTCTCCACCTCTCGGAGGATGAAGTCCGCGAGCGCACCGGCGGGCGGCTCCCGCATTTCCAGCGCCACGACGACGAGACTCCCGAGCACCGCGCCGCGAACCTCGCCGTGGGCGACAAATACCTCCGCATGATCGTGGAGGCCGCGGCCCCGCAGGAAGTCGTCGCCGAGGACCTCGGCACCGTGCCGGAATACGTCCGCCCGCACCTGCTCTCCATCGACGTGCCCGGCTTCAAAATCCCGCAGTGGGAGACCGACGCGCACGGCAACGTGACCCTCGGGCGCGATTTCCCGGAGTGCTCCTTCACCACCTACGCCACCCACGACCACGAGCCCATGCGCACGCACTGGGAGCACCGCCGCCGCGATGCCAACACGCACGACTCCCCCGGGCGCTGGCTCGGCAACCGGGAGCTGCGGCTGCTCGCGACCTTCGCCGGCCTCCCCGTGCAGGAAGACCACTGGCCGGCCTACGACGCCGCCATCCGCCACACGCTCCTCGAAGCCCTGCTCGCCAGCAACGCGCGCCACGCCGCATTCATGCTCACCGACCTCTTCGCGCTGGAGGACCGCTTCAACGTCCCCGGCATCGCCAGCGACGCAAACTGGGCCGCACGCCTGCCCATGACCGTCGCCGCCCTGCGCACGCAGAGCCCGTGGAAAGAGGAAGCCGCCTGGCTCACCGAAGCCATCCGCCGCACCGGCCGGGCGCGGTAGCGAGCGCGTTCAGATACCAACAAAAGGCTGCGATAGAGAATTGGAGGAATTCAGAAAAGGGCTCGACGAGTCCACTTATAGGCTCAACCTATTGAGCTTATACTTTCAGCGGTTGAGTCTTACGCTCACTCGATTGAGTCCATTTCTCCATCTTTTGGGTGATAGACTCAGTGCTTTGATTCTAATTCCCAAAATTCAGGGAGATGCACTCAGACATTTGTTGCTATCACCCCAACGACAGGGAAATAGGACCAAAGATTTGAGTGTATTTCCACAAATACACGGCGTTGCACTCAATCGATTGAGTCTATTTATAGACTTTTCCCAGTGTTTCTCCAAGATGCGCCTCAAACCCGCTGATTTCCAAACCACAGCCAGCCAATCTATGCCTGACCCCACGCCCTCCCCTTCCCCAGCCGCGCCCGCCTACGAGGTTCCCCTCACCTTTTATGCCCAGCTCACCCACCCCGTCCGCATCTGGATCCTCCGCCAGCTCGCGCAGGGGAAGGAACTCACTCCCAAGCAAGTCGCCACCGCTTGGAAGCGCAAGCACCGCGCCATCAACCTCCACTGCCAGAGCCTGCACGAAGCCGGTCTCGTCTCCTGGCGCCGCAACGAAAACGACGGCCGCTCCGACATCTACTTCATGCCCGAGCAATTCCGCCGCGAACCCGGCTGGCTCGACTACGGGTTTTGCCGGTTCCGCATCTGATGAGTGCTCAGTTCTCAGTGCTCAGTTCTCAGTGCTCAGTTCTCAGTGCTCAGTTCTCAGTGCTCAGCGCGAATGGTTGCGATGTCGATGCACTGGGCACTGAGAACTGAGAACTGAGCACCGAACCACCCTCCTTGCCGCCGCCTTGCCTCACGCTATCATCCGCGCATGAGCACTGCACTCCTCGCTGAATCCGTCGCCGACAAGGTTCTCGCCGGCGAACGCATCTCGCGCGACGAGGCGCTGGAACTTTACCGCCTGCCGCTCAGCGAACTCGGCGAGCTGGCGCACCGGCGCCGCATCATGGCGGCGGAAAAGGCGCGCAACGGCCGCGAACGCATCGTGACGTTCATCGTGGACCGCAACGTGAACTACACGAACGTCTGCAACGTCTACTGCAAGTTCTGCGCGTTCTACCGCACGGAGAAGGACGACGACCACTACGTGCTCACGCTGGAGCAACTCGACCAGAAGCTCGACGAGCTCAGCGCCATCGGCGGCGTGCAGGTGCTGCTGCAGGGCGGACATCATCCGAAGCTCGGCATCGACCACTACCTCACGATGCTCTCGCACATCCGGGAAAAGTATCCGCATATCAACATCCACGGATTCAGCCCGCCAGAGTTTCAGCACTTCGCGGAGGTCTTCAAGATGCCGCTGCGCGAGGTGATCGCGAAGTTCAAGGAAGCCGGGCTCGGCAGCATTCCCGGCGGCGGCGGCGAGATTCTCGTGGACCGCGTGCGCGAGCGCATCGCGCCCTTGAAATGCAACAGCGACGCGTGGCTCGAAGTGATGCGCACCGCACACGATCTCGGGCTGAACTCGAGTTGCACGATGATGTTCGGCCACGTGGAGACGGTGGAGGATCGCATCGAGCACCTGCAGCGGCTGCGCGACACGCAGGACGAGACCGGCGGCTTCACCGCGTTCATCTGCTGGACGTTCCAGCCCGAGAACACCAAGCTCCGCGCTGAGCCCGTCGGCAGCAGCGAGTATCTCCGAATGCAGGCACTCGCGCGCATCTTCCTCGACAACATCCCGAACGTGCAAAGCTCATGGGTCACGCAAGGCCCGCGCATCGGCCAAATCGCGCTGCGCTATGGTGCAAACGATTTCGGCAGCGTGATGATGGAGGAAAATGTCGTCTCCAGTGCGGGCACGGCCTTCCGGCTGAACGTGGAGCAAATCGAGCGGCTCATCACCGAAGCCGGCTTCGAGCCGCACCGCCGCGACAACTGGTATCGGCTGCTGAGCTGAGCTGTTTCAGCGGCGGTGTGTCCGCAGCTTACTTCACGCGCCAGCGCTCGGTGACCTGCGGCCAGTCGGGCAGCGGTGCGTCGGGGATTGCGGCGAGCCTCGATGAACGGTGCGAGATGGCTTCGAGCATCGCGCCGATTTCATCGCCGATTTTCCAAAGCGCGTGCCGGAAGTTTGCGCGCTCGCAGGCCTCGATCATCTCGGCATAGCGCAGGCCGGTGAGTTCGCGCTGCGCAGCGCTGCATTCGCCATCGTGGAGCGTCATCTCGGCAAGGACGTCGGCAATGTGGTGCGGGAGGTAGCGGCGATTTTCCGCGAGGACGACACGCAGCATCGGCGCGGACTCGGGCTGCCATCCCTCGGTGAACATTCCGCCGAGCGAGCAGCGCTTTTCCGCGCAGCGCATGTAGTGGAGCTGGTGCGGCTCGACAGGCGTCGCCGCGAGGTCGGCGAGGAGCGCGGGCCAGCGGAGCTTGAATTCGCGCACACCGATTTCGTGGAAGGTCACGAGGTCCTGCACGGGGCGGTTGCGCGCGGTGTAGCGACCGTCCACGAGCTGAAGCTCGATGCCGGGTTGCACGCCCTTGATGAGGCTGTCGCTCACGATGTGCGCGACCCAGCCGAGCGCGTAGGCGACGGGCCGCTCACCGGGCCCGAAAAACTCGAACGCATCCTCGATGGCCGCCGCGCAATAATCGGCAAGATGATCCCACGGCACGCGGAGCTGCTCGTCTTTTTTCATCCAGCCAAAGACGACATGGGAGCGGCCGTAGAAACGCTCGTGGACTTGATTCGCGGTGAGCGGCCCGTCGGGCGTCGTGAGCCGGAACCGCCGCACGGCGCCGCCGGTGATGGGGCTTTTCTCGAGCGGCAAAGTGCCAAAGCCGACTTCGCGCCCGGTGTCCACGCACACGGCTTCGGGCATCACCTGGATGTCGCAGCCAAGATACGCGCCGGCAAGGTAGCTCGCGAGATGCCGCTGCGCGACCGCGGCCAGCGGAAGCCTGCGCCCGACTGCAGCCTGCAGCCCGAGCAGCGCATCCATCGTGTGGCCGATGATGCCGCTCATGAGCTTTAGGCGGCCGGCGCGTCCGCCGACGGCATCGTCTCCGTGAGGGCGAACCACGTGTGCTCGCCGAACTGAGCGCGCGCTTTTTCCTCGAGCGCGGGGCCGAGGAATTTTTCGTGCAGCACCGCGAACATCGTGCTGCCGCTGCCGGACATCAGCGCGACGACCGTCTCCGGCTGCTCGAGCAGCCAGCGCTTCATCTCGGCGAGCTGGATGAACTTCTCGAAGACAGGCCGCTCGAGATCATTCACGAAAGTGATGCCCGCGTGCGTCTGCGGTGCGTAGGGCACGCCGGGGATTTCGAGCGAGTCGCGCCACTGCTTGTAGGCCCACGGGGTCGGCACGCCGAACGCCGGCTTCATCATCAGCAGCGGCAGCCGTGGCGGCGATTCGTGCGGAGCGCAGGGCTCGACGATTTCTCCGCGACCGCGGCACCACGCAGCTCCGCGGACGAGGAAGAACGGGATGTCGCTGCCGATGCTCGCCGCGATTCGCGAGAGCTCCGCGAGTGGCAGGCGTGTCTCGAAAATCTCATTGAGCGCAAGCAGCGTCGTCGCCGCGTCGGAGCTGCCGCCACCGAGCCCCGCACCATGCGGAATCTGCTTTTGCAAAAAGATGCGCACATTCACCGCAACGCGCGCCGCCTCGCCAAACGCGGCCGCGGCGCGCACGACGAGATTTGTGCCATCGACCGGCAGCGAAGTGTCGCTGCATGCAAACTCAATTCCCCCACCCCCGCGCCGCTCGATCTCCAGCGTGTCGCGAATCGCGATGGGCGCCATGAGCGTTTCAATTTCGTGAAAGCCGTCGTCGCGCCGGCGAACGACACGAAGCGAAACGTTGGTTTTCGCCGGCGCAGAGAACTGCATGCTACGGTGCGGTGGCGCGGTGTTTGAGCAGCCCGGCAAACTTGGAACTGCCAGGCCGCACCTTGCCGGTCGCACCCTGCGGGCCCTCGAGCGGCAGACCGCGGTTTGCCCACTCGAAGATGCCGCCCTCGAGCACATGCACGCGCGCGTAGCCGCGCTTCAGGAGGCTGTCCGCGACGGGGAAGGCGTCCGCGCCGACGGCGTCATAGACCACGATCGGCACGTCGCTTCTTTCCGAGAGACCGAGGGACGCGGGTGTGTCCGAGAGGTCCATGTGGAGCGCGCCGGGAAGGTGGCTGAAATCATACTCGGCGATCGGGCGCACATCGATGACGACAGGCCTGGGGCCGCCCTTTTCTGAATACCAGGTGCGCAGGCTCTCCGGGCCGTCCGGCGCAATGCGGCGCACGCCGGGGAAGCGGTTGCGCAGATCCTCCTTCGTGCGCTCCCACCGCCACGGGAGATAGGAGAGCCACAGCGCGACGCCGAGCGCAGCGAGCAGCGCCAGGATCGTGATCCCCATCGGCGTGAAGAGCTGGCCGGAGCCGCCTTTCTTCATCGCTCAGAATCTCCGGGAAGCGCGCTTCTTCGAGACGGACTTGTCCTCAACGATGTATGAAACCGTGCCATCGAGCTTCACGCGCATGCCGATCTCGCGGTTGCCGTCGGCGAGGATGGGCTGCGACCAGCGCACCACCCAGGAGCTCCCGCCGCTGAAAATGGCGTCCTTTTCCAGCAGGATGGAGACGATATACGGCGCGCTCCTGCCGTGCGTGGCGAGGTAGGATGTGGCGAGCTTTGCGACTTGGAGCGCGTCCACACGCGGCGCGTTCTCCGCCGGTGCCGCCGGCGGAAGTGAGAGGGCCGCCAGCACGAGCGCGGCGGACACCGCGCGGAGACGGAGGGGGAAGGGTGCGTTTCTCACAGGCCGAGCGTCCTTCTGATTTCGGGCAGCGTCCCGGCGCTGCCGAGGAGCTGGTTGCGGCCCGCGATGAATTTCGCGTATTCGTCCTGGAAGATTTTGCCCGGCGGGCGGAAATCGAAGTCGCCCGGCTTGTCGCGGAAATATTCCCGGTGGACGCGCGTCCAGACGAGGCGGCCGTCGGTGTCGATGTTCACCTTCGTCACGCCGAGCTTCGCCGCGGGCAGGTATTCCTTCTCATTCACACCGCACGCGCTCGGGTCGAGCTTGCCGCCGGCGGCATTGATGCGGAGCACCTCTTCTTTTGGCACCGACGACGAGCCGTGCATCACGATCGGCACGGGCGGAAGGCCGGCCGCGGCGACTTTCTCGCGGATCTTTTCGATCACGTCGAAATGGAGCGACTGCTGGCCCTTGAACTTGTAGGCGCCATGCGAAGTGCCGATGGCCGCGGCGAGCGCATCGCAGCCGGTCTTCTGGATGAATTCGAGCGCTTCGTCGGGATTCGTCAGGCACTCGTTGCCTTCCTCCACGACGATGTCCTCCTCCACACCGCCGAGCATGCCGAGTTCCGCCTCGACGCTGATGCCCTTCGCGTGAGCGCGATCCACGACGCGCTTGGTGATCTCGACGTTCTTCTCAAACGGATCGTGCGACGCGTCGATCATCACCGAGCTGTAAAAGCCGGAGTCGATGCAGTCGTAGCAGGTCTCCTCGTCGCCGTGGTCGAGGTGGACGGCGAAGATGGCCTCCGGGAAAATTTCGCCCGCCGAGCGGATGATCGCCTCCAGCATGCGCTTGTCGGTGTATTTGCGCGCCCCCTTCGAGATTTGGATGATGAACGGAGCCTGGCTCTCGATGCACCCCCGGAAGAGACCCATGGTCTGCTCCGCGTTGTTGATGTTGTATGCCCCTATCGCGAACTTCCCGTAAGCGACCCTGTATAGCTGCGCTGTTGTGACGATCATTGCGGGGGCAAGTGGAATGCGAAGGAGGGGCTCCCCGCAAGCGAAGATTCCAGCGCGTGCATCACGGATGCAAAAATTTTGGCTTTTGCGGTGGATTGCAGTTGCACCCGCGGGCCGTGAAATCGTAACGAGAGCGCCGAAACGGAACCAAACCTCCAATCCAAGCCACCATGAAAAAACGATTCAGAACATTCATCGCAGCCGGTGCGGGCCTCGCCCTGTGCGCCTGCGCCAACCCCTACGCCGACCAGATCGCGCGCCTGGACGCCCGCTATGCCGCCGGCAAGATCAGCTCCCGCGAATACCGCCGCGAGCGCGACTACCTCGAAGTGCAGAAGGCCCGCGTGGACCGCGAGAACGCCCGCACCGGTCTCGCTGCGGCCGCAGTCGGCACCGCGATCGCCGCGACCGTCATCTCCGCGAACAACAAGCCCAAGGCACCCGGCGGCGCTCCCGGTGGAGCACCCGGTGGTGGTGGTGGCGCACCGCCGCCGCGCTAGTCCGCACATTCAAACTTTCAGCCGCCGGAATGACGGCGGACCACAGCACCCTGCCGGCAAACCCGGCAGGGTGCTTTTTTGTAACCTCATTTTGTTCGTGCATGTCTGCACATCCGCGGCATATGAACCCGCGCTCCCGCGGAAAGCCTCCGGGGCACTCACAAATCAACGGAATCACTGCTTCATGAAACGCCGACTAATCCACTCGCTGCTCTCCAGCACCGCAGCATTCGCAGTCGCCACCTCTTTCGTCGCCTGCGAAAAGAAAACTGCCGACCAGCCAGCCACGCCGCCCGCCGGCAACACCGCAGCACCCGCAGCACCCGCCGCACCGGGCAAGGCCGGCGAGCCTGCAAAAACCACCGAGCCCGCGAAGGCGCCGGAGCCTGCGAAAGGCACTGCGGCCGCACCCGCGCAGCCCGCGGCGGCTCCCGCGAGCGTCTCTGCGATCCGCGAGACCTACGGCATCGCGGCGATGCTCACAAACGATGTCGAGGCATTCAGCGCGAACTACCGCCTGCACGACCTCTGGGTGAAGCTGAGCAGCAGCAACTGGGCGAAGGCATTCGTCAACCTCCCCGCTCTCAAGGACGAGCCGAAGTTCCAGCAGATGCTCCAGCAGTGGAAGTCCCCGCAGGCGGAGAAGGCGAAGGAAATCCTGGAATCCGTGCTCGGCACCGAGTTCGCCGTGGTCTTCTCGTCCGGCTTCTCCGAGAAATTCCTCCCGTGGGTCAAGCTGGCAGCGGAACTCCAGAGCGTCCAGCTCCAGCAGGCGATCACGACCGGCATGAGCGGCGGACGCCCGCAGGATCCCATGAAGCTCCTCCGCGACGCGGCCCCGGAGCTCATCCCCGCCGCGGTGAAGTGCGACCTTCCCCCGGTCTTCCTCGCATTCAAGGCGGCGAAGTCGAAGGCGGACATTGACGGCGCACTGGCGATGGTCACCGGCCAGCTCGGCGCAGGCCTGCCGCCCGGCGTCGAACTCGGCAAGTTCACCGCCGGCAAATACGAGTTTCAAAACATCGTCGTGGACGCCTCGAAGCTCATCGCGGAACCGCAGGACGCGATGATCCGCGGCCAGCTCGCCGATATCCTCGGCGACGAGGCCAAGGCCAAGGACGCGCTCGCCGCGCTCAAGAAGAAGAAGGTCGAACTCGCATGGGGCTGGGTGGGCGACTACCTCGTCGTCTCCCTCGGCACCGACCATTCGCACGTGAAGTTCGCCGCCGGCGACGCCGACAGCGCCCTCGCCATTCCCGCCGTCGCACGACGCGCCACCGAGTATGCCGGCAAGAAGCCGCTCGGCCTCGGCTATGCCAGCGCGGCCATGCAGGAAAAGATCACCGGCAAGATGGAGTTCGCCGACGCGTTCAAGAAGATCTCCGACGAGCTGAGCACGCTGCTCAAGCCCGAGCACATCGCCGCCATGCAGGCCGACGTGAAGAAATTCGAGGCAAAGGTCCAGGCGCTCCAGCACACCAAGTTCGACCCGATGGTCTCCGTGAGCTACTGGGAGGGCGGCATCCACGGCGAGTCGTTCGGCGGCGCGCAGCTCAGCGGCATTTCCTCCGCCAAGCCGCTCGCATTGGCCTCGCTGCTCACTCCGGCGTCGCTTGTCTTTGCCGACAGCCGCAGCAATCCCGCCAACAGCGGCAAGCTCGCCGACCTCATCGAGGAAGGCTCCGCGATGCTGTGGAGCTGGTATGAGAAGTTCGGCCGCACGATGGTGCCCGAGGACGAGCGCCAGGGCGCGGCGATGGTCGAGGCCATGGCTCTCCCGATCGTGAAGGACGTGTGGGGTTCGAGCCGCAAGCTCGGCAAGGCGCTCGGCGACGAGTCCGCCTTCGTCCTCGACCTGAACGGCACGATGCCCACCTTCCCGAACCTCCCGCCGAACCTCGCGGAAGGCAAAGTGCCCCGCGTCGCGTGGGTCGCCGAACTCAAGGACCGCGCCGCCGTGAGCGAGGCGTGGAAGGGCTTCGAGAAAATCTTCAAGCAGCTCGCCGCGCTCGCACCCGGCGGCATCCCCGAGCCGGTGATGAAGAAGGATGGCGACGTCGAACTGCACTACGTCGAGCCCCCGCTCTCCGCCGGCGATTTCCTCCCCCACATCGCCATCTCCAAGGACCGCTGGATCATCAGCAGCTCGCCGAGCTTCACCAAGGAAATCACCGCAAAATCGCCCGCGACCGGCGGCGCCCCGCTCGGCAGCGAGGTGCGCCTCCAGGTGCCCGCGCTGTGCGACTTCGCAGAGGCGTGGCTGAAGGTCGTGGACAAGGATCCCGCGTTCTTCTTCCACAGTGGCGGCGACCAGAAGGAATACGCGCAGCTCCGCCCGACCTTCGGCGAAATCATCAAGCTCCTGCGCAGCATCCAGTCGCTGGAAATCCGCGTCTCCGCCGATGGCAGCGAGACGCGCAACAGCATGTTCCTCAAGCTCGAGGACGTGAAGTAACCGCTCTCAGTAGCGAAGAACCTTCGCGAGAAAATCACGGCACTCCGCCGACTGCGGCGCATCGAAAAGGTGCGCCGCAGTTTTTTTCTCCACGATCCTTCCATCCGCGAGGAAGGCGACAGTGTCGCCCACCCGACGTGCGAAACCCATCTCGTGCGTGACGAGGATGAAGCTGCGCCCCTCGGCCTTCAACTCCTCGATGAGCCCGAGCACCTCCGCCGTCATCTCCGGGTCGAGGGCCGACGTGGGCTCGTCGAAGAGCAGCAGCCGCGGCTGCGCCGCAATCGCGCGCGCAATCGCCACGCGCTGCTTCTGCCCGCCGGAAAGCTCCGCGGGTTTCTTCATCGCGTGCTGTTCGAGCGAGAAGCGGCGGAGCGTCGTCATCGCCGCTTCGCGCGCCTGCTCCGGCGTGTGGCCGTGCACCTTCTCCAGCGCGAGCGTGATGTTCGCCAGCGCGGTGAGGTGGGGGAAAAGGTTGAACGCCTGAAACACAACCCCGAGCCGCCGCCGGTGCTCGCGCAGTCTCTCCTCGGAGGAAAAATCCACCGCCCCGTCGTCGAACGACACGCCGCCCGCATCCGGCATCTCCAGACCCGCAATCACCCGCAGCAGCGTGCTCTTCCCGCCGCCCGATGGCCCGATGAAAACGACCGCGTTCGCATCGCCGAAGTCGGCGCTGATGCCGTCGAGCACGGTCTTCCCCGCAAACGCCTTCCGCACGCCATCGAGCCGCAGCTTCATCGCGTCACGCTGGGTTCGCGCGGAGAATTTCCGCGATGATTTCGTCACTCGTGCACCCCTCGGCCTCGCCCTCGAAGTTCAGGATGATCCGGTGCCGCAGCGCCGCGTGCGCCGCCTTCGCGATGTCTGTCTTCGCGACATGGCAGCGCCCGTCGAGCAGCGCGAAGATTTTTCCGGCGAGAATCAGCGCCTGCGCGCCGCGCGGGCTCGCGCCGTAGCGCACAAATTTCTTCGCGAGCAGTGAAGCGCCCGCATCCTCCGGGTGCGTCGCGAGCACGAGCTTCACCGCGTGGTCCTGCACCTCGCGCACGATGGGCACCTGCCGCACGACATCGCGCAGCGCGAGCACCTCCGCGGCATCGTTGACGACCTTTTCCACACTCGGCACCGCGGCGCTCGTCGTGCGGTCGAGGATCGTGTGCATCTCGTCGCCGCCGGGGAAGCGCACCTTCACCTTGAAGAAGAACCGGTCGAGCTGCGCCTCGGGCAGCGGATACGTGCCCTCCATCTCCAGCGGGTTCTGCGTCGCGAGCACGAGGAACGGACGCGGCAGTTCGTGCTGCACACCGCCCACCGTCACGTGCCCCTCCTGCATCGCCTCGAGCAGCGCGCTCTGCGTCTTCGGCGTCGCGCGGTTGATTTCATCCGCGAGCAGCAGGTTCGTGAAAACCGGCCCCGCGCGGAACTGGAACGTGCGCCGCCCGTCCTCCGCCTCGTGGATGATGTTCGTGCCGACGATGTCCGCGGGCATCAGATCCGGCGTGAACTGGATGCGGTGGAACTGCAGATTCACCGCGTCGCCGAGCGTGCGCACGAGCATCGTCTTGCCGAGGCCCGGCACGCCTTCGAGCAGCACGTGGCCGCCGGAGAAAAGTGCTGCGAGCACGCTCTCGATCACGTCGTCCTGCCCGACGATCATCTTCATCATCTCGGACTGGATGCGGCGGAACGTCGTGCGGAACTGCGCGAGGCGTGTTTCGAGGGATTCGCTCATGATTTGGAAAAGTGTGCGCCGCGGCTGCGATCACTGCTTCGGCCGGATCGCGTGAAAATAACGCCTGATCAGGAAGCGCGCGCCAAGCGGGATGTTCTCCTGCGTCACCGCATCCTCCGCGGCAAACGACGCCGCATCGTAAAGCTCGCGGTAGCGCCGCGCCGCCTTCTCGTCGCCCGCGGCGGCGCTCGGAATCAGCGTCGAGAGCGACTCGCCCTCGCCGAGCTGGCCCCGGTTCTGCGCCTTGGGCGCGGCGTCCTTGGCGCCATCCGATTTCGCTCCGAACGGATCCCTCGTCGTGTCGCGATCCTTCCCGTTGCCCGGCTTGCCCGAAGGGGATTCGAGACCGTCCTCGGGATACCTGGCCTTCACGACCAGGCTCGCCCTCCTTCGGCTCACCCGGCTGCGGCGAACCACCGCGCGGTCCGCTGCCCTCCTGCTCCCCGTGCTGCTGCTGATCCTTCAAATTCTGGAGCGCACCGAGCAGCCGACGCAGATCGTCGTCCGTCATCTTCTGCCGCTGTCCCGGCTTCCCGCCCTTGCCGCTCTGGGCGGTTGCTTTTCCCTGCTGTGCGAGATCCTTCAGCGTCTCCGCGATCCGCTTCAGCAAATCCTGCCGTCCGTCCGCCGCGTGCTGCTGCAGCTTCTCGATCTGCTTCGACACCCGCTCGTGCTGTTCCGCGAGATGATCGAGCGCCTGTTTCAACGCCGTGTTCACCTGTTCCTTCGTCGGCGAATCCTGCTGCGCGGCTTCCGCGAGTTTCTTCGCAGCCTCCGCGAGGTTCCCGCCTGCGAGATCCTTCGATGCGTCGCGGGTCGGTTCGTGTTTCGCCAGCGCGTCGGCAAGCGCCTTCAGCTCCTCCGGAGTCGCGGCCTCGGGACGGCGCAATTCCCTCACCAGCTCCTCGAGCAGCGCGAGTTCGCGGAGCGCCGCCTTGCGCGCGTCCTTTCCATCGGCGGCCTCGGCGCGCATCTGCTCGGCGCTCTGGCGCAGGCGCTCGGCGATGAGCTTCAGCAGCCTGTCCTCGCTTTCCTTCGCGAGCCCATCAGCGAGCGAACCGAGCTGGTCGAGCCCCTTCGCCGTGTCGGAGATCGCCGCCAGCTCCTGCGCCGTCCGCGCATCCCTTTCCTCGTTCGTGCGAATCGCATCCCACCAGAGCAGGGCGAGCATCGCGACTGGCACGGTAATCCACGGCAGCTCGCGCGGGATGCGCACCGGCAGCAGCGGCGCGAGCTTCCGTCCGCGCGCGTAGCCCGCGATTTCCCCGAGTGCGAGCGCCTCCAGTTCATTGGCGCTGCCCTTTTCCGAGAGGCGCAGCGCGGTGAGAAAGCGATCGTTCGTCGCGCCTGCAGCATCCAGCGTCAGCGCCACGCGCTCGGCGCTCGGGAATTTCATGAGCACGATCAACAGCGCTGCAATCGCACCGAAAATGAACGGCCATGTGAGGAGGATCGGAATCGCCGCGACATCCGGGCGGAAGCCGCCGCGCCACCAAGCCACCGCCGTGAAGACGACAAGCAGGCCAAAAAAGAAAATCGCCGCACGCACCGCGCTCCGCAGCAGGTCGCCCAGCGCCATCCGCCAGCGCAGCCCGCGCAGGATGCGGAGGATTTCGGCGGAGGGATTCATCGAAGCTGAGGCTAGACGAACACCACCGCCATGCAACCGCGCCGTGCTCCGCGCCCCTCGCGCCTCATCGTCGATTCCAACGCGATCTTCGTGGTGAAAAAGTTCCGCGCCCGTGCCACAACTCGCGCATGAGCATCCCTGTCACCGACCTCACCCAGCGTCCACCCCGCAGCGTCCGCGCCCGCCTCGGCGGCTACGCGCTCCTCCCGCGCATGCTCGACAAGTGCCGCGCCGAACTCGCCGGCACCGCGGGCTCCTTCCACTACGCGTGCCCGAACGACCAGCGCATCCTCGGCTTCCTCGGCATCGACGCCCACGCGCTGCGCGCCGAGGTCGCGAGCGGAAAAGGCGACGGCGAAATCCTCGCGTGGATCCAGCTCAACCAGCACCACCGCCACACGCCCGGGGAAATCGAGGCGTGGAGCGACGCGATGGACAAACGCACACCCACTGAGGAAGACCGAGCGAAATTCGAGCAATACCTCGCCGAGTGCGGGCCGAACCGGAAGGACATCACCCGCTGGCCCGACCTTCTCGATCTCGACGACTTCGTGTCCTACGGCGGCAAGGCGTGAGCGGCACGCCTGACCTTACAAACAGATTTTTATTCCGCCGCAGTTGAGCAACGTCGTCTTGTTTCGGGGATTCGCATCTGGAAGCCCAATTGACCGAATGGTTGCAATGTAAGCAGCGGTGTCTTTTTCCAGTGTTCGGACACCACCTTCCTGAGACGAGCGAGGTGCGACTTAGAAAAATGAATCGTCCCGTAATGCGATTGCTGGACGTTCATCAGTTCTTCGTCTCCGAGCGCATCCATGTTGTCAGCCAGATACCTCACGAGTTTCGGCGCAAAATGGAAATGAAACGAACTCGCCAACCGAAATGCCCTGACAACGCAGAGCGCAGGAAAAGGGTTCTTCTCCAAGTTGATATCGAGCACCTTCTTTTCCCAGGCATTCTGAAATCCGGCCTCGTAAAATTCACGCCCACGCGTTTGTGGAGTCAGTGAAATTGCAATCGCGTCAGCGTTAAAAAATGTCGTTTGCGGCAACGCTTCAAAGGACACGTCTCCGACCAATCCTTCACGGAAAGCCCATGTGCCGCTCAACGGCCACGCGTCTATTTCCATGTTGTTGACCCGGAGATGAAGCCCTCCAAAACGCGTCCTGCGAGTGATTCGTTCCGCAAAAGTTTTGGCGAACTCCGCGAAATGTGCGTCGTCGAAGACGAGATCTAGATCGCGTGGACGATAGGTTGGCCCCTCATCAAGCACGCCCCGCGGCGTTCCACCGAACACGAAGGCTTTCCATTTGTGCTCACGAACGGCGTCATGAATTGCGCCAGTCGCCTCACGTTGATGGCGGAGGAATACGGTGAAGGACTGTCGGATGTCCTTGCGGATTTTTTCGAGCGTGGATGGCGTGGCGTCAGCCATTGAAAAGCTCACGGTGAAGGTTGAGGGCGAACGAGTCCGTCATACCGCAAATGTAGTCCGTGATCAACTGTGCCCGGCGGTATTCGTCGGGCAGCGTTCTTTCATGTTCATTCGGCTGGGCGAAAACGGTGCGGTAGTTTTGGGAAAGGAGATTGTAGATTTTTTCGGAGAACTTTTTCGTCTTTTGCGAAGCAGTTGCCTCCCAAAAAAGATCAAGGAGATCCTGAATGACTTTCCTGCCGAGCAACTCGAGACGGAGGGTTTCTTTGGCGTTGTAAACACGCTTCCGCCCGACCTCCTTCTTCAATGTGTTGTAGAGGCCTGCCGCATCGGACTTGTAGAGCAATTCTTCGTCGTATGCACCGGCCATGATATCCTCGTATTTCTCCACGAAGGCACGTTGAACCGCGTCGCGCGCTTTTCCAATGACCAGCGTTCTGAAGAACTGGCTGATGGCCTCATCGCGGCTTCTGCCACTGAGCGGCACGGATGCAGCTCCAATTCGGTTCTCTGCCTGCTCAACCGTAGCCCTGAACATGTTGCTGTCGTCCTTATCAATCGTCGCGCGGTGTTTCTCAAGAATGGCACGCACTTCGTCCCACGAAACCACACCCTTTTTCACACCGTCCTCAATGTCCACGACGGCATAAACCATGTCATCGCTTGCCTCGACTAGGAATGCGATTGGGTTCCGAGCTTCACCGGTTCCAGTCATCTCACGCACCTTTCCGACCACGTCCTCCTCCGACTTGAAGTAGCCTGTCTTGTGTTTCGATTGGCGCAGGTGTTCGTCGTTGGCCTCCAAAGAACTGGCTGTGTATTTGCACGATGCAGAGAGGGTGGCGACAGTCAGGTTCAGGCCACTCCGATCGGAAAGAATCTGGAGCTTCGAAAGCAACCGGAGGGTCTGCGCATTTCCTTCAAACTGCTCAAAATCCCTGCGGCATTGCTCTGCCGACGCATGGGCACGGAAATCGTGCGACCACACGGCAGCATCGTCTCGCCGTTGTTGAAACCAATCTTGTATGGCCTGCTCGCCTGCATGCCCAAATGGCGGATTGCCGATGTCGTGGATGAGCCCGCAAGTGGCTGCGATGGTCTCGATGTCATAAACGAGCCGATCGTCGAGTTTCCCCTGTGCCGCGAGCGCGGCAAACGTGCTTCTCGTCAATCCGCGCGCCACAGAAGAAACTTCCATTGAATGCGTCAGTCGTGTGCGAACAGCGTCGATGGTTTCGAGCGGAAAAACCTGAGCCTTGTCCTGAAGGCGTCGGACCGGCGTGGAAAAAACCGCGCGTCCGTAGTCGCGTTCAATTTCAGTCCTCAATTCTTCCGGCTGTTTCGTCGTGTCGCGGAGACGTTGAGCTGCGAGAAGTTTGAGCCATTCCATGGCCGACGGATGCAGCAAAGATCCCAGCTGGGAAAGCTGAAATAATCTCCTGATTACATTTTGTATGTGCTGCTTCTCGGCAGCAAAGGCGGAGCGGTGAATCCTGCTCAGAAAAGTTCTGCAATCGGCGACCCGTCGGTGAGAGGAACGGGGCGGCCGTCGGTGGATTCGTAGCTGATGCTGCGGACGTCGTAGCCGAGCGCGGCGAACATCGTGGCGTGGATCTCCGCGGGCGTGACGGGACGCTCGGCGGGATACGCGCCTGTGGCATCGGAGGCACCGAGCACTTGTCCGCCGCGGATGCCGCCGCCGGCGAGCAGCACGCTGTAGCAGCCGGGCCAGTGATCGCGTCCGGCGTCGTTGTTGATTTTCGGAGTGCGGCCAAATTCGCCCATCCACACGATGAGCGTGGTGTCGAGCAGCCCGCGCTCTTCGAGGTCGTCGAGCAGCGCGGCGTAGGCCTGCTCCATCGGCGGCACGAGGCGGTTCTTGAGTCCGTTGAAGTTGTCCTTGTGCGTGTCCCACGTGATGCTCGGGCCGTTCACGGTGGTGACGAAGCGCGTGCCCGCCTCGACGAGCCGCCGCGCGAGCAGATGCGACTGGCCCCACGAATGCCGCCCGTAGCGCTCGCGCACGGAGTTCGGTTCCTTGGAAAGGTCGAACGCCTCCGCGGCTTTTCCCGACTGGAGAATGGACACGGCCTTGTCGGTGAAGACGTCCATTTCCACCGCCTGCGGCGCGACGATGCGCTGCGACTGCGGCGAGTCGCCGAGGTTTTTCAAAAGGCTGACGCGCTGGGTGAGGCGCTCCGTCGTGAGGCCCGCGTCGAGCGCGAGGTTGCGCACACGGAAGTCCGCGCGGTTCGGATCGTCGTCGAGCACGAAGGGATCAAAGCGCGCGCCGAGGCAGCCGCCGAACTGGCCGGGCGTGAGGTAGGCCTTGCTGTCGCAGTGCGGGAACGGCGTGATGACATACGGCGGCACGCCCGCGCTGAAGCCGTCGCGCTGCGCGAGCCAGCCGCAGAGCGTGCCGATGCAAGGGATGTCCGCGCGGCTGGGATTGATGAGCGTGCTGTCGATGCGATACGGGCGGCCGACGGTGGCCCAGTGCATGCCGCCGTTGTGGCTGCTGTGCTCATGGTGCACCGAGCGGATGAGCGCCAGCTTCTCCATGCGCTTCGCCATGCGCGGCAGCAGCTCGGAGATGTGCGTGCCGGGGACGTTCGTTTTGATCGGGGAAAAAATGCCGCGCACGGCGGAGTCCGCGTTCGGCTTTGGATCCCACAGATCAATGTGGCTCGGCGCGCCGCCGTTGAAGATGAGGATGATGGACTTCGCCTTCCCCGGCCCCGGCCCCGACCGCGGCGTCGGCGACGCGAGCGAAGTGAGCGCGCCGAACCGCGAAAGCCCCGCACCGAGCAGACCGAGCGCGCCGGCACGCAGGACTTTCCTGCGCGTGGGCAGCAGAGCAGTGGCGATGTCGGAGGAGTTCACGTTGCGGGGAAAATGGCGGTGCTGGTGTCAACCCCGCGCAAGAACGGGTCTGAGGCGGAATTCGCGGCGGCGCGGGAACGCGAACCACACCGCACCCGCGTCATTGCTGGCACGGGTGCGCGCGTCACTTCTTCCCAATGCAATACACCGTGCTCCCCGAGCGGGCGAACCACTGGCCTTTGATTGGGCTCAGGCTGGCGCGGAAAATCTCGCCGGATTCGCTGCCGACGGAGTTCTTCGAGACGATTTCCAGCGCCTTGCCTGGCTTCACCACGATCACCTCGCCGTTTTCCATCTGGAAATAGACAAGGCCGCCAGCGGTGATCGGAGTTGCGCTGACCTGCGAGCCGAGACGCTCGGAGAAATGGATCGCACCGGTCTTCACGTCGTAGGTCGTGAGCATGCCGGAGAGGCTCGCGACGATGTCGTAGTCGCCGACGACGGCGGGCGTCGGCAGGTCGCGCCCACCGACCACCTTCGCATTCCACACACGGTGCGTGTCGCTTACATTGCCGCTGCCGCCAGGCTTCACGGCGTAGGTGTTGCCGGGCTGGCCGTTCACCACGAAGAGCATGCCGTGATCGAAAACCGGGATCGGCTCGCCGCGTCCGGCGAATCCTTTGCAAAACCACAGGTCCTTGCCTGTCGCGGGATCGTAGGCGTTCACGCCCTGCTCGCCGTTGAGGACCAGCTCGCGACGCGCGCCGGCATTGATGAGCACGGGCGTGGACCAGCCGCCCTTGGGCTTGTCCTCGCGCTTCGCGGTCCACGCGGTCTTGCCGGTTTTCTTGTCCAGCGCGACGAGCGACGATGCACCTTCGGCGTCGCAGTTTTGGATCACAAGATTGCCATCGATAATCGGCGACGCACCGATGCCCCACGTGCCGGGGAACTCGCCGAGGTTGCGCTCCCACAGCGGCTTTCCGTCGAGGTCAAAGCAGTGAATCCCGCCGGGCCCGAAGAATGCCACGACGCGCTCGCCGTCCGTCGCGCACGTCGGCGTCGCCCATGTGTTCATCTTGTGGATGTCCTCCGGCTTTGCGCACGCGATCTCGCGCTCCCAAATCACCTTCCCGGTCTTGCGGTCGAGGCAGTGGACCCAGCGCTTCGCGCCCTTGTCCGTCGCGCTCGTCACGAAAAGCTTGTCACCCCAGTTCACGACGGACGACTGACCCTCGCCCTTGAGCTTCACCTTCCAGACGACCGACGAGGCATCCCATTTGGTCGGCAGCGCCGTCTCCGCCGAGCGCCCGTTGCCCTCGGGCCCGCCGAAGCGCGCCCAGTTTTCCTCCGCGCGGGCGAGCGTGATGGCGACGAGCGAGAGCGCGGTGGTGAAAAGTGCGGCGGGGATTTGCATGGAGGGTTTCATGGTGAGGCGGGGTTCGTTTTGGATTCGGCGATTGGGCTACTGCATGACCCCGCACGGCGCAGTTTTCGAGGAGGAAACTCTCGCCCGCCGGGGCATTCCCGCTGATTTCCGATTGCACGGCTTGCGGGATCGTGTGGATTCCCCGCCCCGCGCACCATGCTCACCATTTCCTCGATTTCGAAAACCTTCGGCGGGCGCACGCTTTTCCAGGATGCCTCGCTGCAGGTGAACCGCGGCGATCGCATCGGGCTCGTCGGCGCGAATGGCGCGGGGAAGACGACGCTCTTCTCGATCATCCTCGGTGAGGCCTCGCCGGATGAAGGGCGCATCTCGATGGAGCGCGGGATCACATTTGGCTTCTTGCCGCAGGAGAGCGCGGCGGTGGGCGGCGAGGCGGTGATCGATCTGGCGACGGGCGTGACGCCGGAGCTGGTGAAGGCGCGGGAGATCATCCGGCGCTGCGAGGCGGCGGGCGAGACGGAGAGTGAAGAGTATCACCAGGCGCTCGGCGATTTCGCGGAGCACGACGGCCACGCACTCACGGCGAAGGCGAAGCGGATCCTCGCGGGGCTGGCGTTTCGCGAGCGCGACTTCGAGCGACCGGCGGCGGCGCTGAGCGGCGGCTGGATCATGCGCGCGCACCTCGCGCGGCTGCTCGTGATGGAGCCCGACCTGCTGCTGCTCGACGAGCCGACGAACCACCTCGACCTCGAATCGCTCGTGTGGTTCCGCGAATACCTGCGCGGCTATCCCGGCGCGATCGTGATGATTTCGCACGACCGCGATTTCCTGAACGAACTCGTGCGCGACATCGTGGAAATCTCGCGATGCCGACTGCACCGCTACCGCGGGAATTACGACGACTATCTCGCGGAGAAAGTCGCGCGCGACGAGCAGCACGCCGCGGCCTACGCGAACCAGCAGCGCGAGATCGAGCGGCTGCAGGATTTCGTGGATCGCTTCCGCGCAAAGGCGAGCAAGGCGTCGCAGGCGCAGAGCAAGCTGAAGCAGATCGAGCGCATGGAGCTGATCGAAGCACCGCCGGACGCGGACGCGCGCGTGAAGTTCCGCTTCCCGCAGCCCGCGCGAAGCGGCCACCGCGTCATCACGCTGAAGGACGTTGATTTCGCCTACAAACGTCCCGGCAACGAGGGCGACCTCGTCGTGTATCGCGGGCTGAATTTTGAAGCCGAGCGCGGCCAGCGCACGGTGCTCGTCGGCCCGAACGGCGCGGGAAAATCCACGCTGATCAAGCTCCTCGCGGGCATCCTCATTCCGCAACGCGGCGAATGCACACCGGGGCACAATGTGCGCACCGGCTACTTCGCGCAGCAGCGCGTGGAGTCGCTGAACATGAAGGCGACGGTGCTCGAGTGCGCGCAGGATTTGCCGTCGCGGCCCGGCGAGCAGCTCACGCGCACGGTGCTCGGCTCCTTCCTTTTCCGTGACGACGATGTCTTCAAGCCGGTGGCCGTTTTGTCCGGTGGGGAAAAATCGCGCCTCGCGCTCGCGCGGCTGCTGCTCGATCCGCCAAACCTCATGCTGCTCGACGAGCCCACGACGCACCTCGACATCCCGAGCATTGATGCGCTCATCGGCGCGCTGGAGCAATACGAGGGCACGGTCATCTTCATCAGCCACGACGTGCACTTCATCCGCCGCGTCGCGAAGCACGTGCTGCACATCAGCGCCGGCGAGCTCACGCCCTATGCGGGCGACTACCAGTATTACCTCGATAAAACGCGTGCCGCCTCCGCGAGGGAAGCGCTCGTCGCCGGCGAGAAGCTCCACGACTTCCAGCCCGCCGCAGCGCCGGAAGTGAAGACGCGCGGACCGGGCTTGAAGGAGATCAAGGAGCGTGAACGCGCCGAAGCCGAAGCCCGCAAAGCCGCCGCCCGCGAAAAGCGCGAACGCGAAAAGCGCGTCGCGGAAATCGAGCAGCGCATCGCCGAGATGGAAGGCCGCCAGCGCGAGCTGACAGAACTCCTGCAAAACCCCATCGTCCACGCCCCCGGCGGCACCTCACCGGAACTCTCACGCGAACTCACCGAACTCGGACGCCGGCTCCACGAGGCGAACATCGAGTGGGAGAAAGAATCCGCGCTGCTGGAGGAGGAGTGAGCTGCTAAATGAAGCGCGCAGCTAAGCCGCAGCGAGACGCTCCAAGGTCTGTCTTCGCTGGGCGACTGGCGGGATCGGATTATTGCTGAGACTCGGAAGCTCGTCCCAAAACTCGCCGTCGAGTTTGCGCCCTGTTTCGGACTTCCGAACGCCGCCCCATTGCTTGAAGAAAAATGGAACTCCGGCTTCCGCACATTGATCGCGAATGCTTCGCACCCACTCTGCTTTCATCGGGCGGGCACCCGGCCCGCTCTCCCCGCCGACGATGACCCAGTTGATTCCGGTGAGATTTATCGTGCCGAGATCTTCCAATAGCGGCTCGACGGACAAAAACCGCACTGCGACTGGAGCGGAGCGCAGCAAGTCAATCCGCGGCAAACCATGCTTGCGGTTTTCGACACTGACACCCCACCAGATGTGCGACTTGCCAGCGGCGGCGCGAAGTTTTCCGCGGAGCAGTGAAACCAGTCGCTTTGGTCGCTTCGTGAGCACTTGGTAGGTGTGCCAGTCAGCGATCCTCATCACGCGTGCGACATCGACGATATATTCGTCCGGCACGTCGTCGTGAAATAAATCGCTCATCGAATTCACAAACACGCGTCGTGAGCCGGACCAGCGAAGAGGGTCACCGAGCTTCTCTGGAACGACACGCAGATCGAATCCATGCTCGAACGGATGCCCGGGCACTCCTCGGAAACGCTCCGCGAATGTCTCTGCATAGCAGTGTGCACAGCCCGGGCTGATCTTGGTGCAGCCACGAACCGGGTTCCACGTTGCATCAGTCCATTCGATTTTGGATTGGTCGCTCATTGTCAGGGGCGGGTGGCGGAGATTACATCAAAGCGGAAGTTCGCGCTGGCCCTTTTCGTCGATCTTCAAGATTTCCTGCCAAAACTTCGCTCCAAGAGGATGCCTGCTGAAGAATGCGAATTGATAAAGCGGACGTATCTCGGGCACGGAAATGCTCCGGGCACCCTTGAAGCCAGATGCCTCAATCTTTGCACAGAACGCTTCGATCGCTCGGCGACCCAATTCCGAAGAATCTTTCCACTGCCATTCGCGCCATTCACTCGTTCCAAGGAAATGGTCGAGTGCGTATTCGCCTTCTTCCCTTCGAGCGTAGTGCGGCGCATTCAAAACAATTCCCAGCGCATATTGAATCGTTACAAGCAGGTCGATGTGAGGATTCCGCATTAGCCGTTGCATCGCGGACATCGGGAGCGCGGCGATTCCCGTCGGATCAATGAACGCTACAACCAGTGTGCGAGCGTCGAATTGGAATTCGCCCTTCTCCACCAAATCCACCCAGCTTTGATTGAAGAGCCGAACTCGCTCACGCTTGGGGTGATTTTGCAGACGGGCATGCAACGCTGCGTAACCATCTGCATGTTCTTCCACGAAATAGTATGCGGCAAAATCATGCTGCAGCGCGAGCAATGGCGAGCCATCAAACTCCTCGGACGTCTCTTCTTCGCGGCATCGGCCGGGGCCAGCCATCACGTCAAGATATACAACACCTCCGGGCCATTTCTTACCGACCGCTCCGGTTGCGATCCCGCAATAGTTTCCGAGATAATGGTGCTTGCGGCGCGCCCACTTTCCACTGACTCGCGCTGGCAGTCCGTCGTTTCCGTTTACGTAAACCGGTTTGTCCGAGAGGGGCATTGCACCCCGCGTTACCAAATGGGACGCAAAATGCGAAGCATGCTTTTCACTCCACGAACTCCAGCCCGCCGAGCGGTGGGACGAAGCCGAGCTGCTCGCCGCGGCCGAGGAATTCGCGGATGGCGGCGCGGCCGGTGCTGCCGTAGTCGAGCGTGTAGTCGTTCACATACATGCCGATGAATTTGTCGGCGAGCGACGTGTCCATGCCGCGCGCGAGCGGCATCGCGTGGGCGACTCCGGCGGCGCGGTGCTCGAGGCCGTAGCGGATGCTCTCGTGCAGGATGCGGTTGATTTCCGAGCGATCGGCGGGCGCGAGGTCCTTGCGGATGACGTTGCCGCCGAGCGGGAGCGGCAGGCCGGTCTCGGTCTTCCACCACGCGCCGAGGTCGAGCACGAGGTCGAAGCCGTCGCGGGCATACGTGAGCTGGCCCTCGTGGATGATGAGGCCGACGTCCGCATTTCCCTCCGCGAGAAAGTCGAAGATCTGATCGAAGGGCACGACGGTGTGGATGGGTTCGCCGAGGAGGAAAAGTTTCAGCGCGAGGAATGCGCTCGTCATTTTCCCCGGCACGGCGATGCGCTGGTGCGCGAGCCAGTCGCGGATGGCGCCGAAGTCGGTGAGGTCTGGCAGCGCCTTGCCGCGGCGGACGATGAGCATCGGGCCGTAGCCGTCGCCCATGCTCGCGCCGCAGGGGAGCAGCGCGTATTTGTCCGCGACGTGCGCGTAGGCGTGAATGCTGATGGCGGAGATGTGCAGCTCGCCGCGCGTGGCGCGCTCGTTCAGCGTCTGGATGTCCTGCAGGATGTGCTCGAAACGCCAGCGTCCCGTCGGGATTTTGTCCTGCGCGAGCGCGAAGAACATGAAGGCGTCGTCGGGATCCGGCGAGTGGCCGAGGGTGAGCGTGGTGGTGGCAGACATGCGGGCGGAAAACTGCGGCATCACCGCGCGCGCGGCAATGCCGGAGACCGGACTTGCAACGCTGCCTCCCGCGCCGCTATCCCCCCGCGATGCACATGATTCCCCTGAGTGACCTCCTGAGTTTTGCGCTCCTCGCGGCGTCGGGCAATCCGCCATCCACGAAGGACAGGATCTTTTCCATCGGCTTCCTCGCGCTGTTCGGGATCATCGGCATCGTGCTGCTGCGCGCGGGGGTGAGGGAGCTGCTCAAGATCCGGAGCCGGCGCCCGTTTTTGGTCAAGCTGCCGGGGACCGTCCTCAGCATCTACACGCAGCGCGAATCGCGCGGCGGCACCGCGGGCAGTTCGGAGACGGGCGTGGTGCTCCGGTTCATCCCCATCGTCATGTTTCACACGCCGGAGGGGAAACGCGTCGAGTTCCGCTCGGAGGTCTGTGACATCCATCATCTCCGGATTCGGCCCGACGGCTCGCTCCCGCAGCACGAGCCGAGCTGGCGGCCCGGACAGCAGGTCGAGGTGATTTACGACACAGGCGGCGTGCTGAAGCCGCATCTCACCGGCGGGGCCGGAATGGGTTTCATCGGGTGGGGAATGATCGCCGCGGGCCTGGTGATGTGCGGCGTGGTGATCGGCCTTGGCTTTGTGTTCTGGTCGCGGATGTCGCGCTGAGCGCGAAGCATCGCCATCACCGCCCGAGCCGCGCGCCGAGCAGGTGGCCGAGCCACACGCCTAGCATGCAGAGCACGAGCGAGAGCGCGACGTTCAGCGCGGCGAGCCCGGCCTGGTTTGCTTTGAAAAGCTCCAGCGTCTGCAGGCTGAACGTGGAGAACGTGGTGTAGCCGCCCATCACGCCGACCATGATGAAGTAGCGGTCGAACTCCGCGGGGCCACCCTCGCGCAGATTGCCGAAAAGGCCGATGAGAAAGCAGCCGGTGGCATTCACAAACAGCGTGCCCCAGAACGGCGCTCCCGCGCGCGTGCCGATGAGCGTGCCGAGCCAGAAACGCAGCACGCTGCCGAGCGCGCCGCCGAGTGCGACCATGAGGTAGGTCATGGATTGACGGACGACGAATGACGAATGACGAGCGGTCTTCCTTTGGTCTCAAAGTTGGCTGCGGCTCGGTTCATCGGCATTCGGAGTTTGGAGTTCAAAACCGCGCGCAGGGTGCTGGGAGGCGATGGCGATGGCAAGAAGCGGAGTGGGCGCGGCGCGGCGGAAGGGGCCGGCTTGCGCGCTTCATCATCCGCGCTAACTAGGGCGCGGTGAACCGATTCCTCCAAGCCGCCTGCATCGCCGCGCTCGCCTGCACCGCCGCCGCGCAGGACCTCTCGCGCATCGAGCCCGCGTCGCAGGCGGAGGCGGCGCGGCTTTTCAAGACCTACCGCGAGGACCGCGTGCTCGCCGAGCGGGAGAAGGCCTTCAGCGCGCTGGTGAAGATGCACTACACCGTGCTGCAGCAGGCCGTGCCCATCGTGGAGCGCGACTGGCAGCTCGCGATGACAAACTTCCGCGCGGTGGTCGCGCGCAGTGCAGCGGAGGTCGCGCGGAAACGGAATGCGGACCCCGCGTTCAGGAAAGGCGTGACCGACAACCGCGCGACGCTTGCGCGGCTGCGCTCCGCGCCGGGCGGGCCGTCGAAAGACGCGCTGAAATCCGAGGGCGGCCCGGCGCTGGAGAAACTGCGCGCGCTCTTCGCAATCACCGTGGCGGACCTCACGGCGGGCAACCCGGCGGCCGGCCCCGCAATCGACGCGGCGCGGGCCTACACGCGGATGCGCGCGGCGCTGCAGGACAAAATCCGGCTGACGAATCCGGTCATCTACAAGGAGGCCGACGCCGACCGCGAACTCGCCACGATGATCGCCCGCGCATTTCACACCGACCAGAAGGCGGCGGTGACGCTCGAGGCGAACGCCGCGCTCGTGGCGAAGGGATTGGTGCCCGCGGACGAGGGCGAGGGCATCCGCGACTTGAACGAAATGCGGATGCTGCTCGGGCTGGATCCGGTGCTCATCGACCCGAAGCTGCACGCCGCCGCGCGCGGCCACTCGCAGGACATGAAGGAGAAGAATTTCTTCGCGCACGAGTCGCCCGTGCCGGGCAAGAAGACGCCGTGGGATCGCGCGAAGCTCGCAGGCACCACCGCCGGCGCGGAGAACATCTTCGCCGGCAGCCCGTCACCGAAGGCGGCGAACGAGGGCTGGTTTTTCAGCCCGGGCCACCACGTGAACATGTTCGCGAAGCACCGCCGCGGCGGCATGGGCCGCTACGAGGGGCACTGGACGCAGATGTTCGGCGGATAGCAGCGGCGCGCTGCGGCCGTCACTTCATCAGGCCGCGCGTCTTCAGCCACAGCTCGAGGCGGCCGGGGAAATCCGCGGGAGCCTGCGTGCCGTTCGGGCGCATGCCGAAGCCGTGTCCGCCGGTGGAGTAGATGTGCAGTTCGGCGGAGACTTTCGCTTTTCGCAGCGCGAGGAAGGCGAGCGTGCTGCCCTCGGCGAGCGAGCCTTTGTCGTCGTAGGCCTGCGCTAGGAAGGTCGGCGGCGTCTTTTCGCCGATGTGGATTTCGGGCTTCAGCTCGGTGAGCGAATTGTCCGCGAGGATGTGCCACGCATAGCAGAGCATGAGGAAATCGGGGCGGCAGCTCACCTTGTCCGTCGCGTCGGCGGCGGGGTAGAGGCGCGCCTCGTCGTTCGTCGCGGCGATGAGCGAGACCTGCCCGCCGGCGCTGAAGCCGAAGAGCCCGATGCGGTCCGGCTGCACGCCGAGATCCGCGGCCTTTTCGCGCACGAGGCTGATGGCGCGCTGCGTGTCCCACGCGGGCAGCTCCCACGACTTCGCGAGCTTGTTCGTCGGGCAGCGGTGCTGGAGCACGGCGGCGGCGAATCCGCGTTCGCGGAGCCACAGCGCGAGGTCGGAGCCTTCGTGCTCGGAAGCGAGCACGCCGAATCCGCCGCCGGGGACAATGACGACTGCCGCGCCGTTCTTTTTCTCCGCGGTCGGGAGGTAAAACTCGAGGCGCGGCTCGGTGACGTTCGTGAGCCGCGAGATGGGTGTCTTGTCCGTCGGCTTCGGCCCGCTGAGCGTCTCGGGGCCGGGCGCGGTGAAGTCACCGGGCGGCTTGCCCTCCCAAAGTTTCAGCACGCGGTCGGGCCTGGGCACCGGATCTTTTCCGACGAGGGTAAAATCCGTCACGGGCCTCCCTGTTTTTGGAACGATCGCGCTGCCCTCCTTCGGCGCGCCGGCCTCGCCGGACGTGATCTGAGGTTGTTTGGGACGCTTCAGATCCGGGGTGTCGGCTTGAAGAGCGGCGGAGAGGAGCACGAGGGGGACGATGAGGGCGAGGGAGGTCTTCATGTGGATGAGTGACAGACCAAAGGAGCGCACAAGCGCGCGCACGCCGCAAACCTTTCTCTCTCGCACATGACGCGAGCGCGCTTGGCAAAACTGCGCGGCTCCTCTCCCATCCGCGCATGAGCCGCACGCAGACCCAGAACACCCCCAGCGACCCGACAGCCGGGGGCGCGGACGCACGCCGCCGCCACTTCGCGAGCGACAACTACGCCGGCTGCACGCCCGAGGCGTGGGCTGCGATGGACGAGGCGCGCCACGGCCACGAGCCCGCGTATGGCGACGACACGTGGACGGCGCGCGCGGCGGACATGCTCCGCGCGCTCTTCGAGACGGACTGCTCGGTGTTCTTCGTCTTCAACGGCACCGCGGCGAACTCCCTCGCGCTCGCGAGCTGCTGCCAGAGCTACCACAGCATCCTCTGCCACGAGCTCGCGCACGTGGAGACGGACGAGTGCGGCGCGCCGGAGTTTTTCAGCAACGGCACCAAGGTGCTGCTGCTGCCGGGCGAGAACGGAAAAATCGATCCCGCCGGCATCGAGCGCACGGTGAGGAAGCGCACCGACCTCCATTTCCCAAAGCCGCAGGCCGTCTCGCTCACGCAGAGCACGGAGGTGGGCACCGCCTACACTCCGGACGAAATCAAAGCCATCTGGGCCAAGACGAAATCGCTCGGGCTGAAGCTGCACATGGACGGCGCGCGCTTTGCCAATGCCGTCGCGAGCCTCGGCTGCAAGCCGAAGGAGATCACGTGGCAGGCAGGGGTGGACGTGCTGTGCTTCGGCGGCACGAAGCAGGGCATGGCCGTCGGCGAGGCCGTCGTCTTCTTCAACCGCGAGATGGCGCGCGAATTCGAGTGGCGCTGCAAGCAGGCCGGCCAGCTCGCGAGCAAGATGCGCTTCCTCAGCGCGCCGTGGGTCGGGATGCTGAAGGACGGCGCGTGGCTGCGTCACGCCACTCACGCGAACGCGATGGCCGCGCGCCTCGAATCCGCGCTGACCGGCCTGCCGGGCGCGAAGCTGCTCTTCCCGCGCCAGGCCAACGGCGTCTTCGCCGAGCTGCCCCTCCCCGCGATCGAAAGGCTCCGCGCACGAGGCTGGCGCTTCTACACCTTCATCGGCGCCGGCGGCTGCCGCTTCATGTGCTCGTGGGACACGCAGCCGGAAGACGTGGACGCGCTCGCAGCGGACATCCGCGCGGCGCTGGGGTGATCAAACAATCCGACCCGCGTGCTGCTCTACCTCGACAACTGCACTCTCAATCGTCCCTTCGACGATCAAGCGCAGGAGCGCATCTGGCTCGAAACGGTCTCGCTCAGCCTCATCCTCAGCCTGCTCGAATCTGGTGAGGCGGAATGCGTTTGTTCGCCAATTCATCTGCTGGAAAACAGCCGCAATCCGCTCGCAGTTCGCCGGCTTTGGGTCGAGCGGTGTCTCGATCGCGCCCATCGACGCATCTCACTCACCGAAGCAACCCGCCTCCGCGCGCATTCGCTTGAGGCTACGGGAATCAAACCGCTCGACGCCCTGCACATCGCTGCCGCCGAAGCAGCGGGCGCGACCCATTTCATCACTTGTGACGACCGCCTGATTCGGCGATATAGCGGCACGCTGGTCGTGCAGACCCCCACAGTCTTCATCCACAGCATTCCGCAGCCATGAGCATCACCGTCGAAAACGAACTCGCCACCATCGAGGAGGCGACGGCGATTCTTCTCGAGAAGATGCCGCCGGCAAAGGTCGCCCTTCTGTTCTCCAGCCTGCGCGTCGGTGCAGGTGACTATGTGAAAACCCGCGATGCTCTCTTTGCAGGAGAGACGGTGGATTCCTTGTTCGATGAGGCGCGTCGCCTTGAAACGGAATCCGCAGTGGTGCGGGAAGAGCCGCCGGAAAGGTAGGCGCGCACTCGGGTTCGACATCGCGCCAGTCCTCGTCCACGCTCGCGTCGTGCGCGCGTTCCCTTCCCTCCTCGCCTTCCTCGCCCTCGCGCTCAGTGCGGTGGCGCAGATGCATCCCTCGCTGCCGGAGCCGGGGACGCTGGACGGGCTCGGGGTGAACATCCACTTCACCGAGCCGCTGCCAGGCGAGCTGGAGATGATCCGCGCGGCGGGGTTCCGCTGGGTGCGCATGGATTTCACTTGGGCGGGGACGGAGCCGGAGCCGGGGCGCTACGATTTTGCGAAATACGACTCGCTCCTCGCGGCGCTCGAGAAGGCCGGGCTGCGCGCGTATTTCATCCTCGACTATGGGCATCCGAAATCTGCGGACGCGGGCGACAAGCAGCCATTCACCTCGCGCACGGGCACGCAGGAGTTTCGCGATGCGTTTGCGAAATGGGCTGTCGCCGCCGTCGGGCATTTCAAGGGGCGCGGCATCGTGTGGGAGCTTTGGAACGAGCCGAACATCGCGGTCTTCTGGAAGCCGAAGCCGGACGTGCAGCAAACCATCGCCCTCGCGAAGACCGCCGCCGCGGCGCTGGAAAAGGCGGGCCTCCGCACGAAGTCGCGCAACTTCCCGCCCGGCACGAAGCGCGAGGCCGCGGGCGAATGCCTCGTGGGCCCCGCGACGAGCGTCATTGACCTGCCGTTCCTCGACGCCTGCTTCGCCGCCGGGCTGCTCGAGGTGTTCGACGCCATCAGCGTCCACCCCTGCCGCCAGGGCGCGCCCGAGAGCGTCGCCGAGGAATACCGCGCGCTGCGCCTGCTCATCCGCCGGCATTGTGCCGCCGACGCGCTCCCGCTCGGCACCTGTGACCCGTCGCGCCCGAACCCCGCGCGCCGCATCCCGATCCTGAGCGGCGAATGGGGCTGGTCGGCCGCGTGGCCGTCGCTCGGCAAGGACGAGGCCGCGCGCGAGGCCACGCAGGCGAAATACCTCCCGCGCATGTTCCTCACGAACATCGCCAACGACATCCCGCTGAGCATATAAAACGGAATGCCGCCTCCCAAGAGGATCCTCAAAAAGATTTGGATACTGAAAAATGCGCGCCGGAATCTGAAAAAGCGGCTGAAGCGCGAGGAGAGACAGAGGCGACGTAGGGCGTCGTTTTCTTGGACAAGATCACAGACACTTCCATCTCCGGCAAACTTGGCCACGCGAACGCTCGTGGTCCCAGAGGATTTGAATCTTATCACCAACTACAAAAGCGCTTGTGCGTTCTTCGCCGAATTAAGACGGGTTCTGAGCGATAACAAACTTCACGAAGTCTGTCTGGACCACCGAACCCAAAGATCAATCACGCCAGAAGCAGCGCTTCTTCTCATTGCGGAACTGTTCCGATCGCACGCAAAGAAACCGAAGTTGTCAAAAAAGTGTTACGGACCGGCAGATCCAACTGTGTGCTGGATTCTTCAAGAAGTGGGGTATTTCAAATACTTCCCCGACCTCAAATACAATGTCAGACCGCAACCTCGACGTTGTCTGCAACATCTCAACGACAGCAACACGCGCGGTTCAAAGGTCAAAAAACTGATCGAACATTTTGAGCAACGAGTAACCTTTACGACGGAGGGACGTAGAGCGCTTTACGATGCCTTGATCGAAAGCATGAACAACGTGGCTGAACACGCGTATCCCATTCGGCGCTATCGCCGAAGCGAATATGGCCAATGGTGGCTCGTCGGTTATTTCGACGATTCCATACATGAAATCAGTTTTTCATTCTTCGATCAGGGAATCGGTATTCCGGAAACAATCCGCACTCGATTGCGCGACAAGTTCCGCACGGGAACAGCCTTGATCCGCGATGCTGTCGAACATGGCAGATCGAGCACGAAATTGGAGACACGCGGAAAAGGACTTCCTTCGCTGAAACGATTTGTCGATGCCTCAATCGCCGGAACGCTCGTGATCAACTCGCACGAGAGTCAGTGTATTTTTGAGCGCGGCAATTCTCCGGTGGAGCAGACATGGGAGATTCCCTTGCCAGGCACGCTGATTTCGTGGAATATTCGAATCGAACCAGCGCACAGCGCCTTGAAAAAATGAGCACACGCATCATCAATTTTGCGACGGAGTTCACCGATTGTCCCGGTGGGCGGGCGCGCATCAACGGCGAGTATTCGGGTGAGGAATTTCGAGTCGATGTTTTGAAGCCTGCTCTAGAGCAGTCGGATCGTGTCGTTTTGAATTTGAACGGAGTTTTTTCGTTCCCGGCTTCATTCGTTGACGAGGCTTTTGGAGTTCTCGTGGAGGAACTCGGACTTGATGAAGTGCGACGGAAACTCACGATTCAGTTCGACGACAACCCGGTTGCGAAGAAAGCGATTTTCGAGGCGATGGAGGGTCACGCTGCGTGACCTGCGCGCTGGCAACGCTAGCGCAAAACACACAAGCAGGGGGCAACCATGCTCCTGAGTGGATCTGGAGCTGGCAGCCAGCGTTCAATCTCGGTCTGGCATTTTTGAGTCTCGCGTTCTCGGTCATGGCGTATCGCCGAGCTGGGAAGCGGGACTACCGGGTGCCAATCCGTGATTTCATCCTCGCGAGGATCAACGACGTAAAGTCGGCAGCTGAGAACGCCAAGCAACTGATCGAGGAAAACATTTCTGGAACCACCGGAGGGACTCAGAGTTCCCACCGGAATGCTGCCGGAGCTCTCAGAAATTTGGAAACGCAAGTCTCGCTGCTTGAAAAAGCGATCCCATGCCGAAAAGACGAGATTTATCGCGCATGGCATACTTGGCAGCAGGTGACGACCGGCGGCTGTTATCCGGTTTCAAAAAAAGCGAACCTTCTCAAACCGGGCGATGCCCATTTGGCCAACATTCATGCGGCACACTCGCAATTTCTCGCGTTCCTCTCAGACCTCCAACTCGGGTGTTTGAAAGACAGCATCCCTTTTTGGAAGAGAATCAAAGCGAATCGGAATTGATCCCAAAATCTAAGCGCATCGAGCCGAAGGACGCGGCGGCGCGGAAGATCGAGGGCGAGCCGAGGGCGTTCGGCATCTGGGTGCATGGCGACGGGCAGGGCGGCACGCCGTGCATCCGCCTGCGCGATGCGACGGGGCAGGTGCACCAGGTGCGCGGCGAGCCGGTGTCGTGGAAGGGCTGGCGCTACGTCACGTTCCCGCTGCGGCCCGCGCCAGACAGCGGGCAGACGATGATCCCGCTGCCGGATTCCGGCGCGGAGCAGCGCGTGGCCTGGAGCCACTGGGGCGGGGCGAATGACGGCGAGGTGCATCGGCCCATCGAGTGGGACACGCTCTTCCTGCTCGACGGCAACCGGCGCGCGATGGAGGGCGAGATTTTCCTCTCCGCGCCGACGCTGGTGTATTGAGGCTGGCGGCGGGTTGCTGGTTTCTAGCGGGAATGAAGGGCGGATTTTACCCCTGCGCGCCGATGCTGGGGCACAGAGCCGAAGATGCGCAAATACCTTTCGTGTAGTCACCTGCCAAATTCGGATGGGGTGCAAAAAGAGTCCCCGCCGACTCTTTTTGAATCCCCGCCGACTCTCAAAGAGTGCCCGGCGAATGTTTTTGAATGCCCGGCGATTCTTTGGGAGCCGGCGTTGATTCCTTGGGAATCGCGGGCGGGTCTCAAAAAGTCGAAGGCGGGTCTCGGAGAATCCAAGAGGATTCCCAAAGAGCCCCCGAGGATTCCCGGAGAACCGCCGGGGACTCTTTGGGAACCGCTGCCGGTTCTGCGAGACTCGGCGTCCATTCTCCGGAACTCGACGGCGATCCATGGGGAATGGAGGGTGGGGCCCGGAGCATCGGCGATCGCGCGTGGACGACCCACCGCAATTCCCTGTCGTCCGCCATCGGTTCCCAGACTCCGGGCACCGATTGCAAAAAAGCCGCAAGCGGGCGGGCCAGGGTCAAAAGTGGGTTGTGCAGATTCCCCTTTCCCAATTTCGGGGAGCGGGTTTAGAAAGGCCGCCCCATGGGACGTCAATGGCTCCAAGCAAAACGTGAAGTCGCGAACCTGCGCAAAGGCGCGGTCGTCGGCAAACTGACCAAGGAAATCGCTGTCGCCGCCAAGCTCGGCGGACCCGATCCCGACGCGAACGCCCGGCTTTTCGCGATCAAGAAGGGCGCGGGCATCGGCGACGAGAAGCTGGTGATGGAGCACATCGTCTTCGAGGGCTACGCGCCGCACAAGGTGGCGCTGATCGTGGAGGTGCTCACGGACAACAACAACCGGACGGCGCCGGAGATCCGGAATCTTTTCAAGCGCGGCCAGCTCGGCGCGCCGGGGAGCAACAAGTTTCTCTTCGAGCACGTGGGGCTGGTGGAGGCGCACACGGCGAAGCTGGATGCGGACATCGAGGAGGCGGCGATCGAGGCCGGCGCGAACGAGGTGGAGCCGCTGACGCACGAGCAGAATGATGACATTCCAGCGGACAAGAAGGGCGCGCGCTTCATCACGGACCTGAAGGCGACGGCGGCGGTGTCGAAGTGGCTCTCGCAGAACGGCTGGAGCGTGGTGACAAGCGAGCTGGGCTACGTGCCGAAGAATTGCCCGGAGCTGAGCGAGGCGGATCGCGCGGACGTGGGGGAGTTTCTGCAGGAGCTGGATGACCACGATGATGTGCATCGTGTCTGGGCGGCGATGAAGTGAGGGAGGGCCAGTGCTCAGTGCTCGGTGCTCAGTGCTCGGACAATGAATGCACAGCAGCCATCGGGGCGTCTGCCGTTTGCACGGAGCTTTCGAGAGTTGGTGGTTTATCAGCGGGCGCGGGCGCTTCAGCGGGGAGTTTTTGAGGCGACGAGACAGTTTCCAAAGGAGGAGGCGTTTTCGCTCACGGATCAGATTCGACGCTCGTCGCGATCCATCGGCGCGCAGATCGCGGAGGCTTGGGCGAAGCGGGACTATGAAAGGCATTTCGCGAGCAAGCTGACGGATGCCGACGGCGAGCAGATGGAGACTCAGCACTGGCTCATCACGGCGGTCGAGGATGGTTACCTCTCCCCGGCCGCAGGTCGTCCTCTTTTCGAACTCTGCCTGGAAATCGGCCGGATGCTCGGTCGCATGAAAGAGCGTGCTGCTGATTTTTGCCCCTCGGATGAATCGAGCGTTGTCCGCGAAGAACCCGCGGAATTTTTCACTGCAGCCACTGCCTTCCCGGACTGAGCACTGAGCACCGAGAACTGGGCACTGCGCCCGCCCTCACTCCTCCCGCAGCGCCTTCACGGGGTCGAGCTTCGCGGCGAAGCGCGCCGGGATGTAGGCAGAGAGGATGCAGATGATCATCGCGGTGCCGCAGATGATGGCGACGTCCTTGGCCGTGATGGCGGAGGGGATGCCGCTGAGCTGATAGACTGCGGCGGGGAAGATGTCCTTGTGCAGGACGCGGATGATGAATTCGCGCGCCTCATTGCGCCACGCGAGGGCGCCCCAGGCGAGGAGGAGGCCGATGGCGTTGCCGAGCACGCCGACGACGAAGCCCTGGCTGACGAAGATGTTCACGATCTGCGAGGGCGATGCGCCGACGGCCTTGATGACGCCGATCTCGCGCTTCTTCTGCACGATGACGGTGATGAGCGTGTTTGAGATCGAGAACGCGGCGACGACCACGATGATCATGAGGATGAAGGTCATCATCACCCGCTCCTGCACGACGGCCTCGAGGCGCGTGCGGTCGGCGTCCATCCACGAGAGGACGTTGAACTCGACGCCGAGTTCGTCCTGCAGTTCGGCGCGGTAGCGCTCGGCCCAGTCGGCGTCCTTGGTGCGGATGGCGATGCCGTGGACGGCATCCTCGAAATTGTAGATTTCCTGCGCGACGGAGAGCTGGACGATGACCACGCCGGCATCGAACTGAAACACTCCGCTGTCGAAGAGGCCGACGACCTCGAGCTCCGCCGGCTTCACGAGTTCGCGGATCTCCTTCAGCTTTTTTGCCTCGGGGTCCTCCTTTTCGAGGCGCTGAAGCTCGTTCGCCACCTTCGTGAGGCTGCCGGGGCCGTGGATGTTCACCTTGTCGCCGACGCGGACGCCGAGCGATGCGGCCAGCTCGTAGCCCATGATGCATTTCTCGCTGTCCAGCTCGTAGCGGCCGCCGGGGCGGATGAACTTCGGGAGGTCGATGAGCTTCAGCTCGCCGTTCGGCTGGATGCCGCGGAGCGTCGCGCCGGTGAACTCGCTGTTGCCGGTGACTCCGTTTTTCACCTCGATGAGCGTTGCGCCCATCATGTAGGGCGACACGCCGACAAAGTCCGGGTGGTCTTTCTGCAGCTTCTCCTGAAGCTCCTCCCATCCGTGCAGCGGCCCGACGGTGCTGGCGACCCTCAGGTGCGGCTCGAAGCCGACGAGGTGCTTGCGCAGTTCCTGATCGAAACCGCTCATCACCGCGATGACCACAATGAGCGCCGTGATGCCCAGCGCGACGCCCAGCACCGAGAGCACGGTGATGACGGAGACGAAGGTGCGCTTCGGCTTGAGGTAGCGGACGGCGAGGAAAAGGCTGAAAGGCAGCTTCACTTGGAAAGAGCGGGCGCGGACGGTGGGGGAAGTGGCCCGCGCCGTCAATGGCTGGGAAAAGAACAGAAAATTTACAACTTTGGGTTTGACCCTCCCCGCGGAGAGGCTTTGCTCTCGGCCATCATGAAACGAGTCCTTTCCCTCCTGCTGTGCTACGTCTTCCTGCAAACCGAAACCTTCGCCCTTCGCGGCGGGCCGACTGGAAACAACGGAGTAGAAAAAGTCCTCGGCGCTTATTCAGGCACGCTGGTGGAAACGAACCCGGTCGGTGGAACCACGACCAGCGTGGGCCTTTTCACGCTGACTGCGGTGGAAAACGGAGCATCAACTGGACAGATTGTGTTTTTCGCATCATCGAACACTGATGTGGCCACCTACGCCGGAACGATCGCCGGCCTTTCTGATCCAGAAAATGGGACGTTCACCGGTGTGCTGGGTGCATCCGACTCCACTGGACAAATCGGAACCTCCACGCAGTCCGGTCAGATGATCTGCACGGCGAAGAAATCGACCAAAAGCACTTACCAGCGCCTGAACGGCACCGCAACTTCGCGGAACGTGACTGTGATCGTTGCCGGCAACAACATCCTCAAGACGATTGGAAACCTGACCAGTTACACGGTCTCGGGCTGGAGGACGTCCACGACGGACGCAGGCAACCCGCTGCCTTCGACGTTCAGCAGCGGTTCCTAGAGCCGGTCAGTTTTGGGAATTTTCCCAAGCCGGTGCTGAGAACCACACCCATGCCCCAGCCCACAGTGGTTTGGAGCCGCAAGATTCGGCGGAATCGGGGCTTCACTCTTCTCGAAGTCGCCACGGTGATCGTGATCATCGGGATTCTCGCTTCGATGCTTCTGCCATTTTACAGTTCCTTTCAGGCGCGTTCGGAGGAGACGAAGTGCCTCGCGAACATCCGGAACCTGTATCTCGCGGCGTCGGGATATCTGAATTCGCACGGTAACTGGCCGCAGATTCCGGTTCAGGACATGAACGACAATCCGAGCCTCTATGCCCGCGCGTGGGTGAATGCGCTGAGCCCCCACGGGGCACCGCACCCAACTTGGATTTGTCCGACTCTCCAGAAAAAGATGGGATTTTCCATGGAGGAGATCGACAAGGAGGAAAACTACCGGATTGATTTCGTTCCGACCCCCTTCGACGACAATCCCGCCACTCCGCGCCGCGCCGCGCGTTTCCCTTGGTTCATGGAGAAGGTGTCGTCCCACAGCCGCGGCCAGTTGATCATTCTGGCAGACGGAACCACCACCACGCTGGCGGATGCCGTGAGAGATGCGTCTGCAGCACAGTGACGGGACCGAGGGCTTTCGGACGGCTTCCGCTCGCGCCTCGGCAGGTTTTCTCGCCGCTCGCTGAACTCGCCACTTGCCGTTCTTTGCCGCGCCTCCGTAGCGTCCCCGCATGAAACTCCTCGTGACTGGCGGCGCCGGCTTCATCGGCTCGCACTTCGTCGAAAAGGCGCTGGCGCTCGGCCACGCGGTCGAAGTGCTGGACGAGTTCAATGACTTCTATGATCCGGCGATCAAGCGGGCGAACGTTGCTGGTTTCACCGCGAACGCGCGGATTCACGAGGTGGACATCCGCGACGGCGATGCCGTGCTGCGGATCGTGCAGGGGGGTAAATTCGACTGCGTCGTGCATTTTGCGGCGCGGGCAGGCGTGCGGCCATCCATCCTCGATCCGAAGCTGTATCTCGACACGAACATCACCGGCACCTTCCACCTGCTGGAGGCAGCGCGGCAGGCCGGCGTGCCGCGCTTCATCAATGCCAGCAGCTCAAGCGTGTATGGCGTGCTGAAGACCCTCCCCTTCCGCGAGGACCTAGCGCTGACCCAGACAATTTCACCCTACGCAGCCACCAAGCTCGCCACGGAGCAGCTTTGCTCGAACTACGCACACCTCCACGGCATCCGCACCGTGAGCCTCCGCTTCTTCACCGTGTATGGGCCGCGGCAGCGCCCGGACCTCGCGATTCACTCGTTCACCCGTGCGATTCGCGAAGGCAGGCCCATCGCGCAGTTCGGCGACGGCTCGACACGCCGCGACTACACCTACATCGACGACATCGTCGGCGGCGTCACCGCGAGCCTCGGATACGAAGGGCCCATCTGCGATGTCTTCAACCTCGGCGAAAGTCAGACAACCACGCTCTCGGAGCTGATCGCGCGCATTGAACAGGCACTCGGGAAGAGGGCGCTCATCGAGAGCAAGCCGGAGCAGCCAGGCGATGTGCCGGTGACCTTTGCGGACATCACGAAAGCGAAGTCCCTCCTCGGCTACAACCCGCAAACAAAGGTCGCCGAGGGAATCCCGAGATTTGTGGAGTGGTTTCTGAAGACGCAGTGCTAGCTTGCCGCCCATGGCGACACCGCAGACAGCCGTCGAACTCCTCCAAGCGCTGATTCAAATCCCGAGTGTGAACCCCGAGGGCAGCCCGGGAACCGAGCACACGGGCGAGCAGGCGATTGCGGAATGGCTCTCTGAATGGCTGCGGCATGAATTTCCGCAGGCACGGGTCGAGCTGCGCGACGTGCTGCCGGGCCGGCCCAATGTCGTCGCGAGATTTTCCGACGGAGGAGGCGGAAAGCCGCGCCTCCTTTTCGCACCGCACACGGACACCGTGAGCGTCGGCGGCATGAAGATTGACGCGTTCGGAGGCGAACTCCGTGATGGCCGGGTGTGGGGCCGCGGCGCGAGCGACACCAAGGGCACGATGGCCGCGATGCTCTGGGCGCTGCGTGAATCGCGTGAACAGCTCGGCTCCCTCGGCCATGAAATCTGGTTTGCCGGTTTATGCAGCGAGGAGGCCGGGCAATATGGAGCGCGCTCCCTCGCAGAGCAGGAGTCCTTCGATTTCGTGATCGCAGGTGAACCGACGGGGCTTGATGCGGTCGTCGCGCACAAGGGCTCTCTCTGGCTCACCCTGACCACCCGGGGCCGGGCGGTCCATGCCGCAGAACCACAGCGTGGCGAGAATGCCATCTACAAGATGGCCGAAGTGCTGCGGTGCGTCCGCGATGAAATCCCGGCGGTGCTCGGCGAAACGACGCATCCCCTGCTCGGCCGGGCCACGGTGAGTGCGGGCACGGTGCGGGGCGGGAGCAAGATCAACATCGTCCCAGACACCTGCACCGCAGAGGTGGACATCCGCCATCTTCCCGGCGACGACACGGTGCTCGAACGCGTCTCCACGCGGCTGAAGGAGGTGTGCGGAGACTTGGAGATCATACACACTGCGTCGAGACCGATGGTCACGGACCCCTCGCACCCTTTGATTCAGCTCCTTCAGCGCTGCGGCTCGAAAACCAAGGGCTCAGCGTGGTTCAGCGACGGCGGAATCTTCGCCGCAAACGGAACGCCTTCGATCGCGCTCGGCACGGGCTCCATCGCTCAGGCCCACACGGATGACGAATGGATCGCCGTCGAGGACGTCGAGCGAGGCGTCGAATTTTTCCGGGACGTCATCGCGCGCCTGTAGGAGACCGCGCGCAGTCGCCGGTTATTTTGCGCCCGCCTTGCCTTTCTTTTTTCCAGGCTTCCTGTCGTCGTCAGGGTTGCGGACATTCTCGGCCTTCAATTGGCCGAGGTCGGTGGAGAAGACGACACGCACGTTGTCACCGACTTTGAAGTCCGAGATTTTCTTCGCAGCGCGCTGACCAAAAACCGTGCCCGCGTGAATCGCGAACGACTTGGTTCCCGCGGCGCCTTTCACGGTGATGGATGTGTCGCTGATCGCGGCAATCGAACCGTCGAACTGCGTTGCGGAGGCCTGTTTCGCCGGCTTCGCCGCCACCGGGAGCGGAGCGCTGATGAACCACGACAGGACGGCGACGAGAAGACAGAGGGGAGTTTTCATGCGGCAGCATTCTTGCCGTCCAACCACGCGAGCGCAAGCGCCCGCGGCGGCTAAAGTTTCCGATCCGCCTGCGCGCTGCGCAGATGGATCGTCTTGCAGTCGAGATCGTGAATCGCTCGGATGTAGCGGACGGTGCGGCTGCGCGCGCGCATGAGGATGCTGTGCGTGATCGCTTTCCGGCCGACGAGCTTCACGCCGGGCAGCAGCGTGCTGTCGCTGATGCCGGTTGCGCAGAAAATGCAGCTCTCGCCCCAGATGAGTTCCCTGCAGCGGTAAACGCGGGCGACGTCCGCCTCTCCAACAGCTGCAGCGGCGGCTGCGCGCTCCGCGCTGTCCCGCGGCTTCATCCGGAGCAGCATCTCGCCGCCTAGGGCGTTCAGAGCAGCGGCTGTGAGAATGCCCTCCGGCGAGCCGCCGATGCCGTAATAGAGATCCACGTTGCTGTCCGCGAGGGACGGCGAAACAGCGGCGGTGATGTCGCCATCCGTGATGAGCCTCAATGCGGCGCCGGCCCTGCGGACGGCTGCGATGAAATCGTCGTGCCGATCGCGCTTGAGCGTCATGACCACCAGTTCGCTCACACGCTTTCCGAGTGCGTCGGCGACGCGCCCAAGCGTCTGTGATATCGGATCATCCAGGGATATCTGCGGCATGCCGCGCTCGATGGCGCGCACGACATCCGGGCCGTATGCGAGCTTCTCCGAGTAGAATGTCGGCAGGTTCCGCATGACGTGCGGACTGTCCGGAGTCGCCTCGCTGGCAGCCATCACCGAGATGCTGTTCGGAAGCCCGTAGGCGATGTTGGTGGTGCCGTCGATTGGATCGAGCGCGATCTCAAAGCGCGGCGAACCGGGCCTCCAAGTGCCGAGGTGGTCGCCGAGGAAGATGCCGGGCGCGTTGTCCTTCTGGCCCTCGCCGATGACCACCTCGCCGCAGATGTCCACGAGGTCGAACACTCCGTAGATCGCATCGCATGCCGCGCCGTCAGCCTTCTCCTTTTCGCCGCGGCCAAGCCACGGCAGCGAGTTCAAGGCGGCGTTTTCTGTGGCGCGCACGAATTCGAACTCGATCGTGCGCTCGGGATCCATGGAAGTCAGGGAACTCATCTCCAGCGAGTGTCGCGGATGAGCCGGCCCCGCGTCAATGTCAGGGCGAGTTCGGAAAGCAAACCGCCCCGCCGATCCAATGGATGGCGGGGCGGAGAGTCTTCAGGATTTCTGATGCGATCAGTTGTTGGCGGCGATTGCCATCAGATCCTCCTCGTCGATCTTCGAGGAAATGAGGTGCTCGATGGGATGCTCACGCTTTCGGAGCGCGCGGCGCAGCTTCGCCAGCGCGATGTTCTGGAGCTGGCGGATGCGCTCGCGGGTCACGCCGAATTTCTGGCCGACTTCCTCAAGCGTGCGGGCCTTGCCGCCATCGAGGCCGAAGCGCGAGTTGATGATTTTGCGCTCACGGGCGTCGAGCACACCGAGCAGGTCGGAAACCTCCTCCTGGAGGTTTTTCTCCGAGAGGTTCTCCGCCGGATCCACGGCGCTGTCGTCGCCGACGAGTTCGCCGAACTCGGTGCCGTCGTCGTCGTTAATCGGTGCGTCCAGCGAAGCCGGCCGGATGCTGACAGTGCGGAGCTGCGAAAGCTTGGCGGCGGAGATGCCGACTTCCTCGGCCAGCTCGTCATCGGTGGGCTCGCGGCCCAGTTCCTCGCTCATCGCCATCGCGAGGCGCTTCACCTTCGCGATTTTGTCCACAAGGTGGACGGGCAGGCGGATGGTCTTGGACTGGTTGGCCAGCGCGCGCTTGATGGACTGCTTGATCCACCATGCGGCATAGGTCGAGAGCTTGCCGCCCTTGGCAGGGTCGAAGCGCTCGACGGCCTTCATGAGGCCGATGTTGCCCTCGGACACGAGGTCGAGGAGCGGAAGTCCGAGGTTGCCGTAGTCGTGGGCGATTTTCACGACAAGGCGGAGGTTCGCCTTAATCATCTTGGCGCGCGCCTTCATGTCGCCCTTCTTGATCTTGGCAGCGAGATCGATCTCCTCCTGCGGAGTGAGGAGCGGCGTCTGCCCGATTTCGCGGAGGTAGATTTTGAATCCTGAGTCTGAGTCGTCGTATTTGGCCATGGTGTCAGCCTGTGCTTTCTAGTGGTTGGGAGCAGGTATCGTGCGTTTGGGTGCTCTGTCGTTGGGTAAAGTGTGCGTGTGGGACTGGCGTAATTGCAATGTATGGACGAGTCCTATGATTTTTTGTTCAAAACGGTCAAGGAATTCTTTATCACACGCAGTCGGTTGTTAATGGGATAAATAAAATCGGAGTGATTCCTTTGATGCGCGTCTCGGTTTTTTTGTTCAAGAAAGATTACGAAGTTAAGTATCTTTTCATCTCGGGATGCACCGGTGTCCGACGGTGAAACAATCGGCGTTCCTAGGTGCTCTCAGCGTCTCGGCACCCCCATTTTCCACTCTGCCCCAGTCAGACGATTGCATTCACGGATCGATCTCGCGGTGGACGCCAATCTCAAAAATCGTCTCTGTCGGATTTGAGTGACTCACCTGCGGCGAGAGGTCCAGCGCGCGGTAAGCGGCTTCCAAGCGACGCGCATCACCGCGCAGCTCAGGAAACACCGCGGCAAGCCGCCGCTTCGTCCACTGCTTGGCGAGGCCACGGTCCACCGGGTGGATTTTTGGGGCGATCCCAAGCGCTCTCTTTAATCGTTGGTAGAGTTCCATGCGTCCCCATTCCAACACCGGTCCCGCGAGTTCGTTGGAGACAATCTCGCGGATCAGAGGGCACGGAGCCGGGCTGCGAGGGCGATTGCATTCAGTGTCGCCAGCATCAAGACCGCTCGGCTGGAACGCGGCGCAGCCGCGGCGAGGACCGATTTCTCCCGCATCGCAAACGCCATCAGTGCCGGCCATACGAACCAGGAAAGCCAATTCTGCCAAGGCACAGCCAGAACGGTGTTCGCTGCATTCGGTTCGCGCAGCCACCAGCCTCGGACCGCACGCGCGGGCCACTCCAAGTTCAAGACTGTGAAAAGCACCAGGATCGCAGTGAGCGCCATCACCGACTGGTGGCTGGCCCGGGGTCGCATCCACAGGATCGCCTCACGACCACCGACCACCAGCACGGTCCAAAGAAACACCCAGCCGAGAGCGACGCCAAGCAGCCGGATGCCCAGCGCTCCTCCAAACCCGAGCGGCCCGAAAAGAAGGCCGGTTTTCGCGTTCAGCATTCCGAGGACGAACGAACCAATCGCGGCGAAAGCGAGCCATGCCCGCGCCGTGTGCAGACCGTGGGCGCCTGTCAGGAGCAGGTGCAAATTCATCGTCGCCAAGGCCAGCCAGACAACATCCGCGTAATCGGCGAGGTGCAGCACCGCGCGACGCAGACCCTCGTTTGGCGGCGCGGGCTCGCCTGCGACAAATCCAAGCTCACCCGTTCCAATCGGCGCAATCCACACCACCGCCAGCCAGACGGTCCACACGAGAAAGACGCCCCACAGCACGGCGACAAGCGGCTCCAGCGAGCGGGAAACGAGGGAACGGGACATCACCCCAGCCTGCCGGGCCAAAAGCGGAAGCGCAAAATGATAGTTGCGCCGCCCGCCCCAGCGGCTACATGACGGGCGCAATGACTTTCAAAGAGTTCGGCTTGTCCGAAGCGGTCGTGCTCGGCGTCGAAGCCAAGGGCTACCAAAACGCCACACCGATTCAGGAACAAGCGATACCCCTCGTTTTGCAGGGTAAAGACGTGATGGGCTCCGCCCAGACCGGCACCGGCAAGACCGCCGCTTTCGCGCTGCCACTGCTCACCGTTCTCGGTGCGCCGGGCTCGCTGCGCTGCCTCATCCTCGAGCCCACGCGGGAGCTCGCGCAGCAGGTTCACCAGAGCTTCCTCGCCTATGGCAAGGAGACCGGCCTCAGCAGCGTCCTCATCCACGGCGGCGTCGGCTACGGCAGCCAGCGCGAGGCGCTCCAGCGCGGCGCGGATGTCATCGTCGCCACTCCGGGCCGCCTGCTGGACTTCATGGAGGATGGCACCATCAAGCTCGGCAGCGTGAAGCACCTCGTCCTCGACGAAGTGGATCGCATGCTCGACATGGGCTTCCTCCCCGACGTCTCGCGCATCATCAAGCAGACGCCGAAGGAACGCCAGACCCTCTTCTTCTCCGCCACGCTCCCGCCCGAGCTGGAGACGCTCACGAAGTGGATCCTCCGCGATCCCATCGCCATCGAGATCGGCCGCAGGCAAAGCGCCGCCGACACCGTCGCGCACGCCCTTTATCCCGTCGCAAAGGATCAGAAGATGGACCTCCTCCTCGCGATGCTCGATGCCGCCCACTACCAGAGCGTCATCGTCTTCACGCAGACAAAAGTCGCCGCCGACATGGTCGCATCGCGCCTGAAAAAGATGGAGCACAAAGTCGCCGCGCTCCACAGCGACCGCAGCCAGGGCGAGCGCACGGAGGCGCTCGCAGGCTTCAAGAGCGGAAAATACGAAGTGCTCGTCGCCACCGACATCGCCGCGCGCGGACTCGACATCGCCGGCGTCACGCACGTCATCAACTACGACGTGCCGCAGCACCCGGAGGACTACGTCCACCGCATCGGCCGCACCGGCCGCGCACTCCAGAGCGGCGACGCATACACGATTTTCACAGCGCTCGAAATCGACGCCGTCCGCAAGATCGAGCGCTACATCGGCACGAAAGTCCCCCGCAAGAAGCTCGACAGCTTCAAATACATCTACACCGCGCTCTTCGACGAGGACTCCCTCAAGCCCGGCGGCCCCGGCAAAGGCGTGCGCACGCTGAAAGGCTACAGCTTCGGCTGGCGAAAGTAGGCGCGCCCTTCCTCCACGCGGAAAGACCGCTGCGACTTCACCGCCGCGTCATTTCAGGTGCTCGCGGAGAAATTTCTCCACGACCGCGAGCCGCTCCTCGTCGAAAAACTCCCGCCCGCCATGCACGCTGCCATGCATGGCCACGAACCGCACGGGACGCCCTGCCTGCCGATACGCGGCTTCAAGCTCGCGCGACTGCTCGAATGGCATCTGCGGATCCGCATCGCCGTGAATGAGCAGCAGCGGCGGCACACGGGGGCCGGCATGCGCAACCGGGCTGGCGAGTTTTGCGAGTGCCGGCTTTGCATCCGGCTGTCCGCCCAGCAGCAACTGAAGCGCGGGCACACGCACGCTCAGCCCATGCGGCGTGGACTGGCCGAGAATCGTCTGCAGGTTCGACGCGCCGAAGAAACTCACGATCGCCTGCACATCGGAGCTTTGGTCTTGGTGGGCGCCAACCTCTCCCTCGAGTTCCGCGCTCCCGTTCGAAGTGCCCGTGAGCGCTGCGAGGTGTCCCCCCGCCGAACTCCCTGCCACGGCAAAACGCCGCGCGTCGAAACCGTATTCGCCCGCATGCGCGCGGAGAAAGCGGATCGCCGCCTTGATGTCGTGCACCTGCGCCGGAAACGGCGCCACCGTCGAAAGCCGGTAGTCCACGCTCGCCACTGCAAAGCCGCGCGCGACAAGCCCGCCGAGCGGCATGTCCTTCCTCGAACCCGCGCGCCACGCCCCTCCATGCACCCACACGATGAGCGGATGCGGACCCGCACCGCCGGGCAGGTGAATGTCGAGCCGCAGCGCCGCGTCGCCCACGCCCGCATACGCCACGGCCTTCAGCACACGCGGACCCAACTTGTCTGCAGCGGAGTTCGGTGCCGACACACCGATGATGGCGGCTGAGAAAACGGCGAAGAGCAAGCGGCGGCGGTTCATTTCAATTGGAGCGTGGATGGGTTCACTTGGAAACGCACGAGCCCTTTCGTCCTCCATTCGTCACCCGCCCGCCATCGCGCCGACGATACAGAATGGCTCGGCACCATCGACCACCGCCGAAGGGAGCGGCGCATCCGGGGATTCAAGCGAGAGATCCTCCTTGCACGCGAAAAACCGGATGAATGGCCGCCTGTTCAGCGTGCCGTGATCGCGGATCGTTCCGCAGAGCACTGGAAACCTCAGTTCCAACGCGTCCAGCACCGCGCCGATGGTGATCGGCGGCGCGACTTCGAGCTGCACCTCGCCATTCACGCGCGCGAGCGTGCGCAGATGGAACGGCAGCACGATGCGGATCACGGCAGCGTCTGCACTTCCACCGAGAGCACCTTCGGCAAATTGCTCGCGATGCACTGCCAGTTGTCGCCGCCATCGGGCGAGCAGTAGACTTGGCCGCCGGTCGTGCCGAAATAGATGCCACAGTCGTCGAGCGAATCCACGGCCATCGCGTCGCGCAGCACGTTCACGTAGCAGTCCTGCTGCGGCAGGCCGCATGTGAGCGGCTCCCATTCGCCGCCGCCCGTGCGGCTGCGATACACGCGCAGTTTTCCATCCGGCGGGAAATGCTCGGAGTCGCTTTTGATTGGCACGACGTAGATCGTTTCGGGCTCGTGCGCATGCACATCAATCGGGAAGCCGAAATCCGTCGGCAAATTTCCGCTCACCTCGCGCCATTCGTCGCCTGCGCTGTCGGTGCGCAGAACGTCCCAGTGCTTCTGCATGAAGAGCGTGTCGGGCCGCGACGGATGCATCGCGATGCGGTGGACGCAGTGGCCGACTTCCGCGTCGGGATCGGGTAGTTCGTAGAGTGATTTCAGCCCGCGGTTGATTGGCTTCCACGTCTCGCCGCCATCGTCCGTGCGGAATGCGCCCGCCGCGGAAATCGCGATGAAAATGCGCCGCGGATTTTTCGGATCGAGCACAATCGTGTGCAGCCCCATGCCGCCCGCTCCCGGTTGCCAGAGGTGGCCCTTCGCGCTGCGCAGCGACGGCAGCTCATTCCAAGTGCGGCCGCCGTCCGTCGTCTTGAAAAGCCCCGCGTCTTCCACGCCGGCAAACGCCGTGTCTGCATCCGTGAGCGACGGCTCTATGTGCCACACGCGCTTGAATTCCCACGGGTGCTGCGTGCCGTCATACCATTTGTGCGTGCCGACTTCGCCCTTGTAGAGGAAGCGGTTGCTGCGGCCCTGCGGAAACTCACCGGGCGTTGGCGGCGGCACGCCGTCCGGCGTCGCCCATGTCTTGCCGCCGTCGTCCGAACGCTGGATGACCTGCCCAAACCACCCGCTCGTCTGCGACGCATAAATGCGGTCGGGATTCACCGGCGAGCCCTTGAGGTGATACATCTCCCATCCGGCGAAAAGCGGCTCGCTGATTTCCCATTGATCGCGCCGCCCGTCGGCACTGATGATGAATGCACCCTTCTTCGTGCCAACGAGGACTCGGACTTTGCTCATGGTGTTCGCGTGGTTGGTTTGGAGGTTCGGAGTTTTTCCAAACGTCACGACACAAGACGCGCATCATCGGGACATGGAAAGTGAACTTTCCGAAACGCGTCGGCCAGCGGGGCGGCGGATGCGGCGGACACCGTTCACTTCGCCGCCGAGGGCGCCGGCAGCTTGCACGACTGCCACGCGAGGAAGCGCCACTTGCCGCCCTCCTCGCGCCACACGGCGAGAAAGCTCAGCGCCGCCTCCATTTCGCCGGTCGGCAGCGCCACGCGGATGCGGCCGCGACCGGCCATGAGGGCGATGCCGGGCGTTGGGAAAGTGAACGTGCGCTCGTCGTAGTCGAGGCTGAGATACTTCACGCGGCCGGCAGTGAGGGACTCGGTGAACGACTGCTTGGTGTCCACCACGCCGGTCGAGTGCGCGTAGCGGAGTTCGTCGGACAAAATGGCGGCGAGCCTCTCGCGGTCGGCGGCTTTCATCGCCGCGACGCGCTCGTCATCCGCGGCAGCGAGCCTGGCAGCGCGGGCGTCCTCGGCAAAAACCGCGGACGAAAAGAAAAGGCAAAGTGCAGCGAGGGAGAGGAGGAGTGAACGCATCGCTGGAAAATAGGGAGGCATCGGCGGGCGTGTCACGAGGTCTCGGAGGGATTCCCGGGGATGCCTTTCAGCCGTTGCCTGTCCGAGGTCGGAAGGATGGCGCTCAGCTCAGGCTGATTGCGCCACCTTCGCACAGGTCCGCTTTTCCAAACGTCGTCATGCCCGTGTGACCCATCGCGTGGGCGACGGTCATCCAGAATCGGTTGTGCGCGACCTTATCGAGGGCAACGGAGCGGCCCATCTTGAAGCCGGGCGCGCCGCCGACGAGGACGAGCGGGATGTTGTCGAGCGTGTGCGAGTTGCCTTTGCCGAGTTCGTTCGTCCAGACGATGAGCGTGTGGTCGAGCATCGAGCCGTCACCAGCGGGTTCGGGCGTCTCGGAGAGGCGTTTGGCGAGATAGGCAAGTTCCCCGGCGAACCAGCGGTTGATTTTGCGCAGCTTCTCGTAGGCGTCCTTGTTCGAGTCCGGCTCGTGCGAGAGCGAATGATGGCCTTCCTCGACGCCGAGCCAGCGCATCTGCGCCTGGCCGACGCTGCGCATGTATTGCAGCGTCGCGACGCGCGTCATGTCGTTGCTGAGCGCGTTGACGAGGAGATCGATCTGCATGCGCGAGAGCTGCGGCGTGTTGTCGTTCACGAGCTCGATGCCTGGATCGAGCGGTGGCATCTTGTGCGCAAGGTTCGCATCGTGCGGCGTCTTGAGTTCCTGCTCGAGGCTGCGGACTAGCGTCATGTGCTGCTCGAGCAACTGCTTGTCGCGCGCGCTGAGCTTGCTGGAGACCTTCTTCAAGTCGGAGCCGACATCATCGAGGATGCTCACGAGCGACTCCTTGTCCTTCATCTGGCCGTAGAGCTTCTCGAACATCCGGTATGGATCGTCGATCGGCGCGACGGGCTGGTTGCCGCCGAGGTAGCTCATGCGCGTCCAGGGATCCGCGCGGTTCGGCACCGCGACGCCAAACTCGACGCTGCCGAAGCGCGTCTTCGTCTCGGGACGGCTCTGCAGGAATTTTTTGATCTCTTGGTCAATGGAGATGCTGCTCGCCCAGCCGGCGGGATTTCCGCCGCCGCCCATGATATTGCCCGGCAGAAGCTCGGAGCAGGTGAGCAGGCAGCTCATGCCGCGCATGTGATTGTCGCCGTCGCCGCGCACTTTGTTGAAGACGCCCTTCACCATCATCGTGCGGTCCTTGAACGGCGCGAGCGGCTCGAGGATGGATTTCAAATTCAGCTCACCTGCGGCACCCGGCCAGAACTCGTCGGGCAGCGTGCCGTTCGGCGAGAACATGATGATGAGCCGCTGGCGGCGCTGCGGCAGCGGTGCGCCCGTGAGCGAGGGCAGGCCCGCGAGGAACGGCAGCGCGGCGGCGGAGACTCCGAGGTTGCGGAGGAATTGGCGGCGGTTGAGGTGCATCATGGCTGTGTGTGAATCTTGGTTGCTGGCGCAGCTTAGCGCGAGGCTGGAGTATTTTCCGCCACTTTCACCGGTGGAACGGTGGCGGCGTGCAACGCGGCGAGCGTTGCGATGTCGGCGAGCAGCTTCTGGATGTTGAAGCCGTTCATTTCAAACTGCCCGCGCAGGTCGTCGAGCGCGTGCTCGCCGAATGCGAGAGGGTTCTGCTTCACGATGTTGAAGAAGAGCTGGCGCACAAATGCGCGATGCGCGTTCGGGCTGCCCACGCAGTAATCGGCGATGTCCTTGGGGCCGGAGAGCTTCACAGTGTGGCCGTCGTCGGTGTCGAACTGCGCGAGCGTGTTCACGGGCTTGTGGTTGTCCACGGTGCGCCAGCGGCCGACGGCGTCGAAGTGCTCGAGGCTGAAGCCGAACGGGTTGATCGTCGTGTGGCATGTCGCGCATGCGGCGGTCTTCGTCAGTTGCTCGACCTTCTCGCGCATCGTGAGCGAGGGGTCGAACTTCTGGTTGTCGAACGACGCGGCGACCGACGGATTTTTCAGCGTGAGACCGACCACATTGCGACTGAGGAAAACGCCGCGGTGCACCGGCGACGTCTGCCGCGTGTAGCTGTGCAGCGTGAGCAGATACGGATGCGTGATGATGCCAAAGCGCTCGTTGCCGAAGCTCACGCGCTGGAACTCCCCGCCCTTCACGTCCTTGCCGTAGTATTTTCCGAGCCGCTCATTCATCCACAGGTAATCGGCGGTGATCAGCTTGCGGTAGTCCGACGCGTCGCTCCACACGACTTCCTCGAGGAAACGCCACAGCGACTCGCGCAGGTCGGGCAGGATCGCCGAGTCGAACCCGGGGAACACCTTCGGATCCTTCTGCGAATTCTCCGCGCGCTCCAGCTCCAGCCAGTGATGGAAAAATCCGCGCAGCTTCGCCTTCGCCCGCGGGTCGGCGACCATGCGGCGCGCGG
>JBGAPU010000029.1:0-57783 GCA_044221035.1 Chthoniobacteraceae bacterium
GGCTCATCGGAACCATCCAGCAAAGCCACGCGCTCACTGAAACGTGCGAGAATGCGGCGGAAACATCGCATTTCCACACCCACCGCTACGGCGCGCCCGCCCGCCCGGGCATGTGCCAGATCCAGTCGGCCTGCTTGCTGCCTTCCTTCTTTGGATCGATCTTCCCGCCATCATCCTTCCCATCCGGTCCGATGGACCAGAGGTCGTAGCCGCCGTCCGCGTTCACCCGGTAGCGCAGCGGCTTGCCGTCGAAGATGTCGACGGGGAGCGCGGGGAGGAATCGCGGGACCAGTGGTTCGAGCTTGCCGGGGAACGCGCCCTCCGCGAGCCGGAAGCGCTCCAAGGCGCAGGCGATGCGCGTCTCCTGCGTGCGCGTGTGGGCGTGGAGGTGCTTCGCGTAAACGGAGTCAACGATGTTCGAAAACGGCAAGTTCATCGCTCCGAAGAGCTCCTCCAGCTCGAGAGGCGGGGGATCCGCGTCGTGCCACTCGGACGAGCGGAGGACCGCGGAAGTAAACTCGCTGTCGGCGCCACCTGACGTGGGTGCCAACTGGGATTGCAGCCAGTCGTAGTAGCGGTTGGTGTGGACGATGAGGTGAAATATCCAGCCGCGCGGAAGTGCATCCACGCGCAGGCGCTGCCAGGTGGATAGCTGCTCCGCCATTCCAAAGTCGCGCATGGGCTGCATCATTTCCTCGATCATGGAGGATCCGCGCTGGGCGAATTCGAGGAGGAATGCGTTTGAGAATCCGCGCTCGCTCATGATGGCAAAGCGGCAGTCCTCCCCGAGCCGAAGTGCGGCGTATTCCTGTTCAAGTTCGGCGAGCTCGCCATCGCGCCACTGCCCCGCGGCGAGGCCCTCCCAGACAGCGCGCTGGCTCAGGTCCAGCATGCTGAGGCGGACGAGGGAGGCGAGGAGCGACAACTCCGAGCGCAGCGCCCCGTGCATGCGGAGCAGATGCCGCAACTCCACAAGTGCGGCCGCGCTATCGCCGAGATGGAGCCGCGCGCTGGCCCCCAAGGCGAACAACCTGCTCACTTGCCGGAATCCGTTCAGATGTTCGAGCGGCGCCATCGCACCCCGTTCCCATTGCGTCGGAAACTTGCACTTCGGGCGCGGCGAAGCGTCGCGGATCTGGTTGAGCGCGGGCTCGTATGTTTCCATCGCCCGCAGGATGTCCGCCGCGGGGGAGTCCGATTTCGTGGCGATGAGCCCGCCCTTGAAAAAGAACTCCTGCAAGCCAGCCGCGTCGAAGCGCTGGCCCGTGAGGTCGTTTGGCGGCCGTGGCATCGTTGCGGTCCTCGGCGGGATCGCCGGCAAGGAGAATGGGCCCGGCCGGCGGTCGTCCGCCTTTGCCAGGAACATCTCGCGGATGATCGGCGCGGCGGCGTAGTTCTCCGCGTCGGGGATGTCCGGGGGGATGAAGTCCTTGAGGAAGAGCTTCACGCCGCGTTTCTCCGCGTCCGCGCGGTAGCGGTCCCACGCGCGCCGGCCGCGCCAGTTTTCCACGGCGTAGAAAATCGCCACGAGCACGGCGAGCAGGACGACGACGATGCCGGTGCGGATGAGCGTCTTTCTGGAGAAGATGCGGCGGAGCATTCGCAGCGGAGAGTATCGGCAAAACGAGGCGGGGGGAACTTCCGAATCGCCATGCCGTGCCGGGGAGCCGGCAACGAGCACGACCGTGCGCATCACCCGAGGCAGAAAATCCGCGCCAGCGGCGGCCCGGCATTGCACTTTCGCGGGCATCGCGCACTATCGGCGCGAATGAGCCAGATGGAGCATTCACAAGTCGTTGACGGCATTCTCGTCATCCGCCCGGTGGCGGTCTGCACCCTCCGGCAGGGCGTGCAGATGGTGCTCGATGCCATCGCCTCCGCGCGGGCCGGCGGCATCCGCAACCTCCTCGCAAACCTCACGGGCCTCACCGGGTTCGGCTCCCCGAGCACGACCGCGCGATACCAATTCATGAAGGAAGGCGCTGCGGCGGCCGCAGGCGCGGTCCGCATCGCGATGGTCCTGCGCCCGGACTTCATCGACCCGGACAAGTTCGGCGTCCTCGTCGGCCGGCACTTCGGCCTCGTGAGCGATGTGTTCCTCGATGAGGACGCCGCTTTCGCCTGGCTGCGCGGAAACTGAGGGCGCCGCGGGCACGGGCGGCGACGGATGCCGCGCGGAGGCACCGCCCTGAAGGCTCCGCGGGGAACGGCTGCGGCTAGCTGAGCTTCAGCACCACGATGAGCGCGGTGACGGTGACCATGCTGAAGAGGGTGCTCCAGAAGACGGCGCCGGTGGCGTATTCCGTGTCGGCCTTGAACTCGTGGGCGATGAGGGCGGTGTTGACCGCGGTGGGGAAGGCGGTGCTGAGGATCATGGTCTGGAGCAGCTCACCCTTGAAGCCGAAGAGCAGGGCGATGCCCCATCCGACGAGCGGGCTGACGAGGAGGCGCAGCGCGAGCGCCCAGCCGAGGCGCGGCAGGGCGGAGCGGGCGGCGGTCTTGGAGAGCTGGACGCCGAGGGTGACGAGGGCGACGGCGACGAGGCCGTCGTGGAAGTATTTCATGGGCACCCACAGCCAGCGCATGGCGCCGGAGAGGTCGGGGTTCACCGGGCCGTGGACGGCGCGGATGATGAGCGCGATGGCAACGGCCCAGATGCTCACCTGCCGGAGCATGGGGAGGGCGGCGCGCCAGCCGCGGTGTTTTCCGGAGGAGGATGAGACGAGGAAGATGCCGACGGTGAAGTTGCCGATGTTTTGGACCAGCACGATGAAGACCTGGAGCGCCTCGGCCGGGCCGGGGTAGGCGAGGTGCATGAGGGGGATGCCGTAGTTCGCCGAGTTGTAGAAGACGCTGGCGATCTGCATGGAGCGCGTCTGCGCGAGGGAGTAGCGGCGCCATTTCGCGATGAGCCCGGCGATGATGAAGAGGACGGCGACGACGGAGAGCGTGTAGGCGATGGCGAGCCACGCGTCGCGGCCCTTCACCTCCTTGGTGGTGAGCTCGTAGAAGATGAAGCAGGGGACGAAGATGTTGATGTTCATCTTCACGACCGTGGCGAGGTCGAGGTTCCACCGCCGGTCGAGCGCCCACCCCGCCCCGAACATCAGGAGGATGGGGAGGAGGACTTGGGTGAAGACGTCGAGGATGAGCACGGCGGGTCAGCGTTTGTAGATGTCGTGGCTGCCGATGCCGAACGTGAAGACGACATCACCCTCGATGTAAAACACGACGCGGAGATCGCCTTCGATGACGACCGCATGGACGGTCTTCTTCAATACGGAGGACAGGCGGTGAATCTTGTGCGTGCCCAGCCGCGCATCGAACGGGTTTTCCCTGAAGACGGTCCAAGCCGCGCGCACCGACTGCTTTTGGGACGAGGGCAGAGCGTAGAAGCTTTTCCAAAACGCCTCCGCGGCGCGGAAGCGATACTTCATTTCACGGCAGGCGGCGGGGCCGAGAGAGCAACCTCCATTTCGACCGTGCGCCCATCCTCGCACTGCTCGAATCCCTCCCACACTTCCTCGGGGACATCTGGATGGGCGACGCGGCGGAGAAGGCGTTCCGCAGCCTTCAGGTCTTCCGGCCCGAGCTGGCGCAGCGTGTCGCCGAGGACTTTCAACTTCTCACCGGGCGTGAGCGCCGCGATTTCGGAGAGCACCTGGGCTGCATTCATGGGGTGAGTATGGGGATGGGCCGCGAAACTTCAAATCGCATCGCACCATCACACATCGCAGATGGCCACCCCCTGCGCGAGGGATGCGACCTTTTCCCGCACGGGGATGAACTCCTGGCCGACGTAGCCGTCGTAGCCGACTTCGAGCAGCGCCTTCATGATGGGCGGGTAGTTGATCTCCTGCGTGTCGTCGATCTCGTTGCGGCCGGGATTGCCGGCGGTGTGGACGTGCGCGATGAACTCCCTGTGCTGGCGGATGCGGGTGATGACGTCCCCGTGCATGATCTGCACGTGGTAGATGTCGAAGAGGAGCTTCACGCGCGGCGAGCCGATGCGCTTGATGATCTCGATGGTGCGCTCGACGGAGTCGCAGAAGTAGTCGGGGTGTCCCTTCATGTTCGTGTCCACGCGGGAGTTCAGCATCTCGATGCAGAGGGTGACCTTCTTCTCCTCGGCGAGAGGGACGATCTCCTTGAGGCCGTCCACCATGTTCCTGATGCCCTCGTCGTCGCTGAGGCCGCGGCGGAATCCGCTGAATGTGATGAGGCTCTTCACGCCGAAGTCCGCGCACTGTGCGATGCGCTCGCGGAGCTTGGTGTGGCACTCGGCCCATTCCTCGCGGTGCGCGAAGCCCTTCGCAAAGCCGTGGCTGCCGGAGATGGCGCACGTCATTCCGAGTTCCCTGAGCAGCGGCCAGTGCTTCGGGTCGCAGAGCTCGACGGACTTGAGGCCCATCGCGGCGGAGTGCCGGGCGAGTTCCTCGACGGGCATTGGGTTGAAACACCACGGGACGACGGACTGCTTGATGCGTCCGTTTTTGACGCGGAAGCTTTTCAGGTCGGCGACCTCGGCGAGTGCGGAGGAGAGGCCGGCGGCGGTGGCGGTGGCGATGGCAGCGAGGGCGGAACGGCGGTTCATGCCCGGAAAATGCAGGGCCGCCGTGCGCGAGGGAAGCAGCGATTTGCGCCGCCGTTCCCGGTCACTCGAAGCCCGGCTCCTTCGCGCGCTGGCCCTTGTGAAACTCGGAGTAGATGAAGACCGGAATCTGCAGCGCGCCGAGGTGCTGCACGATGAGCGGGCGCACTTCGCTCCACTGGAGCCCGCCGACGCCGGTCGCGATGCGGGGCAGGGCGATGCTCGGGGTCTTCTCCTTCTCGATGAAGTGATGCAGCGCGCGCAGGCAGTGGTTCACGTCCTGAATGCGCGCCTTGCCGGGATGGGAGCGCTCGTCCTTCGCGGGCTGCTGCGTGAAGAGCGCGATGATGCGGCGTCCGTCCGCGCCCGCCCACGCCCACAACCCCCCGGGATCGGGGTTGCTGGTGTGGCAGTAGTGGCGGAAGTCCTTATACATCGCGGGCCAGTCCTCGCGGAGCGAATGGGCGAGGCCGGTGGCCATGTGGTCGTTTGGCGCGACGCCGTGGACGATGGCTGACGCGCGGGAGAGGAGGATGTCGCCGGAGACTTCGTGGATCATAGTGAGTGTGTGTCGCACAAGGAGGCGGAGACCGCTCCCCGGTGGTTGGGGAACGCTTCGCGGAAATTGCCCGACATGCTTCCGACGCACTGCGGAGGCACGCACTCCGCGCTTGCGCCGCGCGCGCCGTGCGGATGCCATCCGCGGATATGAAGGTGCTCTGCTTCCTCTTGTGTGCGCTGGTGCTCGCGAGCCCGCCGTCCGCATTTGGAGAACCGCCAAGCATTCACCGCATGGATTCGATTCGGTCACGTGATGGGAATCCTGCGAATGACGCGATGCTCCTCGACGGAGAGAAGCATTCGTCGATCGAATCGCTGCTTGAGGCCGTCGAAGCACTTCGTCCGCGTGCTCGGGTTCAGTGGTTCTCGGGTTGTTTCCGCTTCGAGGTCATACCGCTCGGCCCCGAACCGCGGATGAGGATTTCAGATTTCGAACGAGAGTGCCGCAGGCGTGGTGTCCGTTTTGACTATGTGTGCGGACTCGTCGCCCAGCCGCTGTTCACCGAACGGCTCGCACTGCCCAGAAGCATCCTCGCATCAGCGCACGGTGCGGCAATCAAGCACGACGCTCGGAAGTGGCTGGAGAGTCAGGGAATGGATTTTGGTGTTGGTTGCTACGCTCGGCGCGCGCTGATTTCTGGAAGTCTTGTGGTGCGAAATACACGCGATCAGCTCGATTTGGCATCGCGGATCATTCAATTCGCCGCAGAGGCGGAGGCGGCGAAGGCGACATCCAAATCAAAGCGCCGGTAGCATTTCAAATCGTCACTCCGCGCTTGCGCCGCGCGCGCCGCGCGGATGCCATCCGCGGATATGAAGCTCCTCCGCGTCCTCCTCTCGCTCCTTCTCCTCGTCGCCGCCTCGCGTGCCGCGGACAAGCCGAACATCATTCTCATCCTCTGCGACGATCTCGGAATCAACGACCTCCATTGCTACGGCCGTGCGGAACACAGGACGCCGAATCTCGACCGGCTGGCGGGCGAGGGGATTCGCTTCACGAGCGGGTATTGCGCGCAGGCGATTTGCTCTGCGTCGCGCGCGGCACTGATGACCGGCAAGAGCCCGGCGCGGCTGCATCTCACGAATTTCCTGCCGGGCCGCGCGGATGCGGTGTCGCAGCGCGTGAAGCAGCCGATTATCGAGGGGCAGCTCCCATTGGAGGAAGTGACCGTCGCCGAGCGGCTGCGCGATGCGGGCTACGCGACGGGACACATCGGCAAGTGGCACCTCGGCGGCGCCGGTTTCGGCCCGATGGAGCAGGGCTTCGGCTCCACCTACGCGGGCAAGGCGAACACGCCGCCGAGCGCGACCGAGGGCAGCAAGGGCGAATACGACCTAACCGCGCGCGCCGAGCAGTGGCTCGACGAGCACAAGGCAGGTCCGTTTTTCCTCTACCTCGCGCACAACACGCCGCACATCCCGTTCGCCGCGCTGCCCGAGGAAGTGGAGCGCAACAAGGGCGCGTTCAACCCCACGTATGCGGCCGTCATCGAGCACATGGACGACTGCGTGGGTCGCGTGATGGCAAAGGTGGACGCGCTCGGTCTGCGGGAGCGCACCATCTTCATCTTTGCCAGCGACAACGGCGGGCTGCACGTCCTCGAATTCCCCGGCACGCCCTCGACGCACAACACGCCGTATCGCACCGGCAAGGGCTACAACTACGAGGGCGGCCTGCGCGTGCCGCTCATCATCCGCTGGCCCGGCACGGTGAAGCCCGGCCGCACAAGCGACACGCCGGTCGTTCTCACCGACCTCGTGCCCACGCTGTGCGAGGCCGCGGGCATCGATCTCGCGAAGCAGGTCGGCCCGCTCGACGGCGTGAGCCTTGTGAAATTCCTCGGTGGCGCCGAACTCGCGCCACGCCCGCTCTTCTGGCACTTCCCGAACTACACGAACCAGGGCGGACGCCCCGGCGGCGCGATGCGCGACGGCGACTGGAAACTCGTGGAGCACTTCGAGGACGGAAAGACGGAGCTCTACAACCTCGCGAGCGACATCAGCGAGAAGCATGACCTCGCCGACAAGGAATCCGCGCGCCTCTCCACGATGAAGGCCAAGCTCGCCGAGTGGCGCGCGAGCGTCGGCGCGCAGGAGGTGAAGCCGAACCCGACCTTTGACGAAAAGCTCCACCGCACGCTCTACGTGGACACCGATTCGACGCGGCTTGCCTTCACCGGCGACAACGCTGCAGCTGTCGAGGAGAAGTGGAAAGCCTGGCGAGCAGGTATGGATGCCGCGGTGCGCGGTCCCGGAGGCCCCGGGAAAAAGAACCGCCGGGCACTGAACACCCCGGCGCAGGGCGATATCCGCCTGCTCGCGAAGGATGCGCGCGTCCACGGCGAGAAACTCCGCTACGAGCCCCAGCCGCAGAAGAACACGCTCGGCTTTTGGACAAACCCAGCCGACTGGGCGGACTGGGAGTTCGACGTGAAGGCCGCGGGCAAATACGAGGTGGAAGTCACGCAGGGCTGCGGCAAGGGCAGCGGCGGCGCGGAGGTCGCGGTCGAGATTGCGGGAAGGACGTTCAAGTTCACCGTGCAGGAGACGGGGCACTTCCAGAATTTCATCCAGCGCACCATTGGCGAAGTCGAACTGCCCGCGGGCAAGGCGACGCTTGCCGTGAAGCCGCAGACCAAGCCCGGCGGCGCCGTGATGGACCTGCGCCGCGTGGTGCTCAGGCCCGTCCAAGATCAATAGCATCCATGGCGGCAAGCCGCCGCCAAGCGTCGTTCGAGACATCCGCGGCGACCACTGAAGCGGCACGTGAGGGAAAAGAGGGATGCGTGCGGTGTTCCGTGCCTCGCCGCGCATCAGCGCTGCAAAGGCGTTGCTGTTTCCAAATCGTTACCTTGCCGGCGGGCATTCACCTTGACCCTGCGCATGCCGGCCCGCATCGTCGTCGCGCATGAAATTGCGTCTGTGCAGGGTCAAGTCAGGGATTTTAATGCTGGGCTTTCTGGCCTGCGGAGTCGCCGCCCACGGGCAGGCCATTTCGCTGACAGTGCCCGGTGCCGCCTACACGCAGGACTTCAATTCCCTCGCAAACTCGGGAAGCGCGAACACCCTGAGCATCACCGGGTGGTTCCTCAACGAATCGGGCGCTTCGGCCAACGGGCAATACGCGGCGGGAACCGGGAGTTCCACCACGGGCGACATGTATAGCTTTGGCGCGGCTGCGAGCACGGAGCGGGCGCTCGGGCAGTTGCGGAGCGGGACTCTGGTTCCGATTTTCGGCGCGAGTTTCCTGAACTCGACCGGTGTGACCGTGACTGACTTGCTGATCAGCTACTTCGGCGAGGAGTGGCGGCTTGGCACGGCGGCGCGGGCGGACCAGATCAATTTTGAATACAGCACGACTGCCACGGACTTAGTGACGGGGACATGGACGGCAGTGCCGGGGCTCAATTTCGCAACGCCGGACACGGCAACCACGGGCGCAAAGGACGGCAATGCCGCTGGCAGCCGGTCGCTGCTGAGCTCGACAGTCACCGGGCTCGCCGTCGCGAACGGAAGCACATTCTGGATTCGTTGGACGGACACGGACGCAAGCGGTTCCGACGATGGGCTGGCCGTGGATGACTTCACCATCACGCCAAATCCCGCGCCCGAGCCCGCGTCGTTCGTGCTCGTGGCGGCCGGTATCGCGGGGCTGCTCGGCTCCAGGCGCCGCGGCCGCGCGGGCGCGACTCCCCGGGGTTGAATTCCGGCTTCCAATTTCCGCGGCCGATGGCAGCGTCCCACACCATGAAAACATTCCTCTCACTCGTCGCCCTCGCTGCACTCGCAATGCCTGCCTTCGCCGCCAAGGAAGGCTGGCTGGATGATCTGGAGAAGGCCAAGGCGCAGGCGAAGGCGGAGAACAAGAAGATCCTCCTCGATTTCACAGGCTCGGACTGGTGCGGGTGGTGCAAGAAGCTCGATGCGGAGATTTTCAGCACGCAGGAGTTCAAGGACTACGCCGCGAAGAAGCTCGTGCTCGTGGAGCTGGATTTCCCGAAGGGATTCAAGCTGCCGGAGGCGACTCAGAAGCAGAACGAGGCGCTCGCGAAGAAATTCCAAGTGCGCGGGTATCCGACCATCATCATCACTTCCGCCAGCGGGACGAAGAAGGGTGAGCTGGGTTACGTGGAGGGCGGGCCGAAGGCCTTCATCAAGGCGCTGGAGAAGGCGAAGTAATCGCCTCTGCGGCAAACTTTACGCCGCGTGCCCCTGCAACTCGTCCGTGTGCTGCGCCACTTCGAGCAGGAGTGACTGCCAGCCTGTGCGGATGCTCTGCGGATAAGGGGAGGGATCCTGCACCTCGGCGACGCGGCCCGCCTGCCAGCCGGCGATTTCGGCGAAGGCGTCGAAGCCGAGCTTCTTGCTGCCGTCTTCCTTGAGCAGGAGGGCGTGGGCGACGTTGCCTTTCTCGAAATACACGCGGCCGCTGCGGCGGTTGTTGTTGAACTCAAGGATGCCGGTGGAGCCGCTCATGCATTTCAATTGCACGATGTCGAGCGGGGTGAGGCCGCTGAGCGTGGCGCGGAAATTGGAATTCTCGCTCTGGGCCTGGTCGGTCCAGCCGAGGAGCTTGCAGATCGCGCCGCAGAGCTGCGCGCGCTGGATGGGCTTGCTGAGAACCTGGACGACGCCGAGCTGCTCGGCCCGCGCGCGGTGCTCCTCGGAAGGGGTCGCCGTGACGATGACCGCCACGGCCTGCGGCTGGAGAATCGCGGCCTCGCAGAGGAAGTCGATCCCGTCGCCGTCCGGCAGGCCGATGTCCACGATGAACAGGTCGATGAATTTTCCAGCCATCTGCTCGCGGGCCTGCGCGATGGAACCCGCGATGAGGAGCGTGTAGGGCCGCGGCAGGGAACTGAGTGCGTTGCGCACGAAGAACTGCACGGTGCCGATGTCCTCGATCAGGAGAATGGTGGACGTTGCGTTGTTCATTGGGCTTCTAAGCTACTGTTGAAATAGCACCATGCGCGCCACAAGGCCTGCGGAGGTGGTTTTCGCCCAAAGTTTTTTGCAGTTCAGTCATGCGGGTCAGGCGAGCACTTCCTCCGCCCGGCTGCCAGCCTCCATGAGGAGCTGCTGCCATGAAAGATGGATGCTGCGCAGCACAGGGCGGGGGTTGGGAACATCGCGGATGTTGCCGGTGCGCCAGTTGATGATGGCATAAAAGGCCTCCTCGCCGTCGTAGTCGGCACCTGGAAATTTGCACTCGGCATGGACGACGTCGCCATCCTCGAACCACACCTGCCCGTATAGGTGCTCCTCGCGCAGCTCGATGGAGCCGGTGGCGCGGCGCAGGCATTTGAGCTGGATGATGTCCGCCGGGGAAAGGCCGCCGAGGGTGGCCTCGAATCCGCCGCGCTTCGCCCGCGGCGCGAGGAGGTTTTCCACCGCCTCGAGAAGCGCGCGGCGTTCGAGCGGCTTCGGCATGAAATGCAGCACGCCGAGCTGCTTTGCCCGCTCCCGGAAGTCCTCCCGCGGTGTCGAGGTGATGATGAGCGCCCGGGAGTTCGGGTGGACCATGGACATCTCGCAGAGGAAGTCGATGCCGTCGCCGTCCGGCAGGCCGATGTCCACGACAAACACGGCGACGTCGTTTTTCGCCGCCAGCTCCTGGGCCTCGCGCATCCGGCGCGCGAGCAGGATGGGGTGCTTCGTCTCGATGGGGCGCAGCACGTCGCGGATGTAATTCTGCACTGTCCGGGTGTCCTCGAGGATCAGGATGGAGGAGGGGCTGTCTGACATGGTGAGTGAGTTGAAATTGGTCCTGCGGCGTCACGCCGCCCTGCTGAGCAGCGGCGAGGCCGCGGCGAATCTTTCGAGCGAAGAGAGCAATTCGGATACCGCGCGGCGCAGCTCCACGGTTTGCGGGGTGAAGACCGGAGTGTCTCCTGCCCGGGCGGCATCCTCGAGCTGCTTTGCCGCGGCATACGCGGAGGGCGCGTGAAAAACGCCGATGACACCCTTTATCGCATGGGCGGCACGCTGGACGCCGCGGGCATCGCTGGCGGCCAGCGCCTCGTCGAGCTGCGCGAAAAGCTCGGGAAAATCTCCGTCGCGGCAATCCGCGAGGAGCCCCGAGAGGGTCTCACGGGAGCCGTTCACACTGCGAACGAGGTCATCCGCCTGGAATGGCTGGGGGGTGTCGGCGATCACAGGCGGGAATTGCGGCAGCGACTGCCCGGCGATGACGGAGGCGGCATTCAGGCCGGGCACGACCGCCTCGATGGCGGCAAGCAGCTCATGCTCGCGCACCGGCTTCGCGAGGTAGCCGCACATGCCGGCGGCGTTGCATTCCTCCCGCGCGCCTTTGAGGACGTTCGCCGTGAGCGCGATGATCGGCACCCGGTCTCCGCCGGTTTCCAATTGCCGGATGCTCGCCGCGGCGGCGATGCCGTCCATGCGGGGCATCTGGAGATCCATCAGCACGAGGTCGAACTTCGCCCCCGAAAACCGCTCGATGGCCTCGGCGCCGTCGTTTGCCGCGACGACGCGGTGCCCCCAGGCTTCGAGGTAGGTGCGCGTGATGCGGCGGTTGGTGGCATTGTCCTCGGCGATCAGGATGTGCAGGCGGCGCCCGTGCGGCGTCGCGGGCGTGCTGGCAGTTCCTGTCGCGGAATCCGCGGCCGGAGCCTCTGCGGGACGCATGAGGATCTCGAGGAGCTTCGCCTCGCGGACCGGCTTGCTCAGCAGGGAGGTGGAAGGGGGCAGGCCGAGCGAGGAAAAGTCCGTCCTCGTCGCCGACGTGAGCAGGATGACACGTGCGCCCCTCGCATCTGCGGGCGAAAGGCGCGCTGCAAACTCCATCCCGCCGCTGCCCGCATGGAAGGTGTCCGCGATGATGAAATCATAAGGCTCCGGCGCCCGCCCCACCATGGCGAGGCCCTGGGCCGCGCAGCGCGCCTCGGCGACGGCGATGCCCCAGCCCTCGATCATCCGCGACAGGATTTCCGCGCTGCGCGGCTGCGACTCGATGAGCAGCGCGCGCTTTCCAGAGAGGGCCGGCGGCGCCGGCTCCGCCACGCGCATCCCCACGCCGAAGACCGCCGTGAAGTCAAAGCGGCTCCCGCTGCCGGGTTCGCTCACGAGCCGGATTTCGCCGTCCATCATCTGCACGAGCTGGCTCGTGATGGAGAGACCGAGGCCGCTGCCGCCGAAGCGCCGGGTAGTCGAGTTGTCCGCCTGCGTGAACACCTCGAAGATGCTCTCCTGCTTGTCGCGCGGGATGCCGCAGCCCGTGTCCGTCACGGAGAATCGCAGCCGCGTCTCCACTTCGCCGGGTTCCTCCACATGCACGCTCACCGCCACTTCGCCGCGCTCGGTGAAGCGGTGCGCGTTGCTGAGCAGGTTCAGCAGAATCTGCCGCAGCCGCAGCGGGTCGCCGACGAGCGCGTCGGGCACATCCGGTGCGATGTCGAGCACGAGGTCGAGACCCTTCGAGTGATGCCTTGCGGCAAAGCTCGCGACCGCATCGCCGGCCTCGCGGCGCAGGCTGAAATCCGCCACTTCCAGCTCCAGCTTCCCTGCCTCGATCTTTGAGAAATCGAGCACGTCGTTGAGCAGTTCGAGCAGGCTCTGTGCGGTGTTGTTGATCGTGTCGAGATACTCGCGCTGCCCTGCCTCGAGCCGCGTTTTCAGCGCCAGTTCGGTCATGCCGATGATTCCGTTCACCGGTGTGCGGATCTCATGGCTCATCACCGCGAGGAAGGTGCGCTTCGCCGCATTCGCGCTGCCGGCCTGCTCGGCGAACTCGCTCACGCGCTTGTTTGCCGCCTCGAGCTCCATGTTCGCCTCGGCGAGCTTCTCATTCGCGAGCACGAGCGCGACGTTGTTTTCGATGAGCTGCTTCCGGTCGGCGCCGCTCGCCTTCACCATGCGGTCAAGCGCCTGCGCGAGCTCGCCGATTTCGTCGCGGTGGTCGTCCACCTGGATGCGCTGCTCGCCCTGGCCGGCAGTGATCGAATCAATCACGTCGCCGAGCTTCTGGAACGACCGCCCCATGCGCCGGACGATGCGCCGGCTGAAGAACGCTGCGACAAGCAGGCCGAGCCCCTGCGTGACGACCGTCCAGCAGACCATCTGCACATACACGCTCTTGTCGGCCTCATAGCCGGAGAGCGAGTCGAGGCGCCAGAGGAGGAAAAGCGGGGGGATGATGCCGGCACCGAGGCTGAGCAGGCTGCAGATGCGGAGCTTCTGCTGCACCTTCAGGCGCGTGAGGACGCGCTGCGGCAGCGACTCGTGTCGAGCGGCAGCAGCGTCGGAAGTTTCGGGTGCGGTTTCGGCTTGGTGCAAAATGGGCTTGGGCTGCTGGCTGAGAAAGCAAGCGGTGCGCCGCGGAGCGAAGGCCCTGCGGTTGCGTGGAAAATCTTGCTGAACGCCCCGCGGCACGAATTGTCTGACTGCGCCATGCAGTTCCCGAAGCTCCTCCTTTCAGCCGCCGTCGCCCTGACTGTCGCCGCGCGTGCGGACAGTCCCGCGGAAGCGCCGAAGCCTCACCCGCAGGCCACCAAGCTCATCGAGGCCGCGAAAAAGCAGGTGGGCGTGACCACCAGCTACGACCCGGCCTACGTGAAGCTCGACTACCCCGGCGGCGACGTTCCGACGGACCGCGGCGTGTGCACGGATGTCGTCATCCGGGCTTTCCGGACGCTCGGGTTCGACCTCCAGAAACTCGTCCATGAGGACATGGCGCGCGCATTCTCCAAATACCCGCGCCAGTGGGGCCTCTCAAAGCCGGACACGAACATCGACCACCGGCGCGTGCCGAACCTCATGCGGTTCTTTGAGCGCGCGGGCAAACAGCTCGCCATCTCGAAGAAGCCCGAGGACTACAAGCCCGGCGACCTCGTGACCGTGACCCTGCCGCCGAACCTCCCCCACATCATGATCGTGACTGATGTGCCGTCGTCCGCAGACCCGAAGCGGATGCAGGTGGTGCACAATATCGGTTCCGGGACATGCGTGGAGGACCGCCTGTTCGAGTTCCCCATCACGGGGCACTATCGTTACTGGTAATCAGCCGCGCAGGCGCGCGAGGATCTTCTCCACGTCATACACGCAGCCGCCCCATGTGCCGCCGCTGATGCGCTGGAGTTCGGCCCACAGGCGCGTGTCGTCGGGGAGCGCGGGGTGTGGAGCGAGGTCGTCGCGGGTCGCACGGGCGGCGAGGATGCGTGAGCCTTCCTCGGGGGGGAAGGTGCGGTCGCCTTCGCCGATGAAGTCCACACTGCCGGTCATCGCCGCGCGGTCAATGACGATGCAGATGCGGTCGCCGTCGCGGAGTTTTCCGAGCGGGCCGCCGGCGAGCGCCTCGGGGCCGATGTGGCCGATGCACGCGCCGGTGCTCACGCCCGAAAAGCGCGCGTCCGTGAGCAGTGCGACGCGCTTGCCGAAGGGGAGGTGTTTCAGCGCGCTGGTGAGCTGGTAAGTTTCCTCCATGCCCGTGCCCATCGGGCCGATGCCGGCGACGACGAGCGTGTCGCCCGCCTGGATCGCGCCGCCTTTGATCGCGGCGATGGCCGCGGCCTCGCTCGGGAAAACGCGCGCGGGGCCTTCGTGACGGAAGACGCCATCTGCGCCGACGACGGACGGATCGATCGAGGTGGCCTTCACCACACTGCCCTCGGGCGCGAGGTTGCCAACGGGGAAAATCATCGTGCCGGTGAGGCCGCGCTCCTTCGCGCGGGCGGGCGGGAGAATCACGTCGTCGGGATCCACTCCGTCGAGCTGGCGGAGCAGTTCGCGGAATTTTCCACGGCGCTCGCTTTGCTCCCACGCGTCGAGGTTTTCACCGAGCGTCCGGCCCGTGGCGGTGAGCACGGAGCAGTCGAGCAGGCCGAGCGCACGGAGGTGGAGCATCACCTCCGGCGTGCCGCCAGCGAGGAAGACGCGCACGGTGGGATGGCCGACGGGACCGTTCGGCAGCGCGTCCACGAGGCGCGGCGTGGCGCGGTTCGCAGCGATCCAGTCGTCCACTTTCGGAATCGCGAGCCCTGCGGCGTGCGCGATGGCGGGGATGTGGAGCAGGAGGTTCGTCGAGCCTCCGATGGCGGCGTGGACGACAATGGCGTTGCGAATGGAGCCGTCGGTGAGGATGTCGCGCCCGCGCAGGCCGCGCTGGTGCAACTCCACCACGGTTTGCGCCGAGCGTTTGGCGATGTCGAGCCACACAGGCTGTCCGCTCGGCGCGAGCGCGGAGTGGGGGAGCGCGAGGCCGAGCGCCTCGGCGATGACCTGCGAGGTCGCGGCGGTGCCGAGGAACTGGCAGCCACCGCCGGGCGTCGCGCACGCCCGGCAGCCGAGTTCCGCGGCTTCGCTCAGTGAGAGCATGCCGTGCGAGAAGCGCGCGCCGATGGTCTGGATTTTCCCCGCGTCCTCGCCGCGCGTCGGCGGGAGCGTGACGCCGCCGGGGACGATCACGCCGGGCAGGTCGCGGATGCCCGCGAGCGCCATCATCATCGCGGGAAGCCCCTTGTCGCATGTCGCCACGCCGAGCACGCCGCGGCGCAGCGGGAGCGAGCGGATGAGGCGGCGCATCACGATGGCGGCGTCGTTGCGGTAGGGCAGCGAGTCGAACATCCCGTGCGTGCCCTGCGAGCGGCCGTCGCACGGATCACTCACCGCGCCCGCGAACGGCACGCAGCCGAGCCGGCGCAGTTCGCGCGACGCCGCCTCGACCTGCATCCCGATTTCCCAATGCCCCGAGTGGTAGCCGAGCGCGACGGGCTTCCCGTCCGGCGCGCGCATTCCGCCCTGCGTGCTCAGCACGAGATACTGCGGCCCCGCGGCGTCGGCGGGATTCCACCCCATGCCGACATTCTGCGTGAGGCCGAAGAGGTCGCCGCTCGGCGCGGCGCCGAGCATCTCCTCCGTGAGCGGCAGCGCGCCCTCCGGTCCTGGGGCGTGCGTGCGGATTTGGAAAATCTCGAGGCTGTCTGCGGAGCGGTCGGGCATTCCGCGAGCATAGGCGCGGCGCGTGCCGCGGCGGCAACGGAAAAGATCTCCGCCTTGCCGCAAGCTTGGCGACCGGGCAGCATCGCGGCATGCAAACTCGTCCGCCCCGTCGTTTCGCGAGTCTCGTGACGTCCGCCTTTCTGCTCCTCGGCTGCGGTCCGCTTTCGATCACTGCTCCCGCTGCGCCACCGCTGATCTACGAGTTGAACGAGCGGATCGAGGTGAACACGCTCGGTTCGTGGGACAAAGCCGTGGTGATTGAGGTCGGAAAGGCGGGGGGCGAGCACGAGGGCGAATACAAGGTCCATTACGATGGCTACGCGGCGAGTTACGATCGGTGGCTCCGGCCGATCTACTTTCGCAAGGCTGCGCCCGGCTCTTCCGCGCCTGCAAAGCCGGCGGTCGCCTACGAGCTGAACGAGCGGATCGAGGTGAACACGCTCGGCTCATGGGACAAAGCCGTGGTGACCGAGGTCGGGAAGGCTGGAGGCGAACACGAGGGGGAATACAAGGTCCACTACGACAGCTACCCGGCGAGCTATGACCGCTGGCTGCGCGCGGTCTATTTCCGAAAGGTGGCAGGCGGCGCACCGATGGCGACCGCTCCGGCGACTCCGGCTCCCGGTGCGACCCAGCCTGCTCCTGCGGGCACTACGGCGGGGGAGACTGCGGCGGGCACCCCGCGCCTCGGCAAATACAACATCAATGCCTATGGCGCGACGAACAGGCCACCGCTCTTCCTCGGCCACATCGAGCTGATGGCCGGCGGCAAATACCGCATCTCGCGCCGGAGCAGCGGCGAGTATTACGGTGAGGGCGCGTATTCGTTCGATGCTGCCGCGGGTGAGGTGAAGTGGCTAAGCGGCCCGTGCCGGGAAGACGGGTGGAGCGGCAAGTTCACCATCGAGCGCGACGGTCGGACGCACAAAATCCGGCTGAAGAGCACCACGATCGCAACGAACAGCACTGATTGAGGTTGCGGCGGCAGCGCCGCCCGGTGGCCCGCCTCGGAAAAGATGGCTTGCCGCGAAGCACGGCTCTGCGTTTTGCTCGGAGTCCACTTCGGTGGATGAATTCCTGACATGATGAAACACGCTCTCCTGCCCGCACTGCTGATCGCTGCCCTGCCTCTGAACGCCGCCCCGCCCGCGAAAATCGACGTGAGCAAGCTGCCGCATCAGTCGAAGGTCATCGGCGACGTCGTCGTCCCGGTGCCGAGCGAGATTTTCGGCGTGCTCGACAAGATCGGGGCGCCCCGGTGGAAGGACGTGCTTCGCCCGATGAAGGGCGTCGCCAAGGCCTCCGGCGACCAGCCGCAGGTCGCGCTTTATCTTGGCAGCATCATCGCCGAGGGGTTCGTCGCCGTGGAGGCGGAGGATGCGGATCAGGTGCAAAAGATCGGACGGAGCGTGCTCAGCCTCAGTGAGAACTTGGGAGTGAGCAAATCGGTCAAGAAGCGCGCGAATGCGATTATCGAGGCCGGCGACAACAAGGAATGGAAGACCGTGCGCCGCGAGCTGGACGGCGCCCTCGGCGAAGTGAAGCGGGCGATGGCGGAACTCGGCAGCGATCAGCTTGCCCAGCTCGTCAGCCTCGGGGGCTGGCTCCGCGGCACCGAGGCGCTCTGCGAGGTCGTCTCCGCAGCCTATTCGCGCGACGGCGCGGACCTGCTCCACCAGCCCGTGCTGCTCGATTATTTTTCGCAGCAGCTCGACGGCATGAAGGGCCGCTACAAGCGCAACGCCATCATCGGCAAAATCCAGACCGCGCTGAGGGACATCCGCCCGCTCATCGGCGCCAGCGACGGCGCGGAGATTTCCGCGAAGTCCGTGCGCGAAATCGGCTCCATCACCGAGAAGCTGGTCAAATCAATCCAGAGCCGCTAGCCTGAGGGCACACCCGTGACACGACTCTTCAAGAGACTCTCAAAGACACTGCTCATCCTCGCCCTCGCGGTCCTGCCCGCGCTCGCGCGGGTGGACGACGCACTTTCCTACGCGCTGGAGGCGGCGCAGCCTTACGTGAAGGAAGGCTTCACCGTCCGCGAGGACTACTGGGGCGGCGACATGGCCGTCGCGCAGCCAAAAGCGATCACCCAGCAGCTTTTCAAGGGCAACGAATACTGGTTTTGGGCCGGCACCGACGTGAAGGGCTCGCGCATTTCCGTCCATGTGTATGACAGCGAGGGCAACCTCTGCGAAGTCGAGTCCTGGCAGAAGGGCCAGCTCTGCGGCGCGCGCGTCGTCCCGAAGCGCTCCGGCACCTACTACATCATCGTGGAAATCGAGAAATCCTCCCACGAGCGGACGCACTGGGGGATGGCCTACGGCTTCCGCTGAGTGAATTGCCGCGGCCAGCAGCCGCACGGCGCGATGAGTGAGAGCCAGACATTTGAATTCGAGAGCGCCCGCGTGCTTGGGCAGCTCTTCCTGAACGACCCCTCCAACCTCCGCTCCGTCGAGGAGAAGCTCGGTGTCAAAATCACGACCCGCGAGGGCTGGCTCCGTGCGGAGGGCGGCGCGGACAGCGTCGCCGCCGTCGGCCGTGTGTTTCGCCAGCTCGACGACGCCCGCAAAGGCGGCATGGCCATCCGCCGCTATGAGTTCAACTACGCCCTCCACCACGCGCAGGATCCCTCCGCCGTCGGTCTCGACAGCCTCGTCGTCACCCGCATCCAGTGCTCGCCGAAGCGCGCCCCCATCATCCCGAAGACGCCGATGCAGCGCGCCTACATCCAGGCGATTCAGCAGCACGACATGACCTTCGGCATCGGCCCCGCCGGCACGGGCAAGACCTACCTCGCCATGGCCATGGCGGTGTCTGCTTTGAAAAAGGAGGAGGTCCACCGCATCATCCTCACGCGTCCCGCCGTCGAGGCCGGTGAAGCGCTCGGCTTCCTGCCGGGTGACCTCAATGAAAAGATCATGCCCTACCTGCGCCCGCTCTACGACGCGCTGCATGACATGGTCGAGCCGGATGAAATGCAGCGCTACTTTGAGCGCGGCGTCATCGAGGTCGCCCCGCTCGCCTACATGCGCGGGCGCACGCTGAACCACGCCTTTGTCGTCCTCGACGAGGCGCAGAACACCACCAGCGAGCAGATGTTCATGTTCCTCACGCGCCTCGGCACCGACAGCAAGGCCGTGATCACCGGCGACCCGACTCAGATTGATCTGCCGAACAACAAGCGGAGCGGCATGGTCGAGGCGCTCGCCGCCCTGCGCGGGGTGGAAGGCATCGCCTTCGCCCAGTTCGGCGACCGCGACGTGATCCGCCACGAACTCGTCCAGCGCATCGTGAGCGCCTACCGCCAGCACCGAGGGACGGACGGGAAGAGGTAATTGCTCAGTTGTCAGTGCTCAGCTTTGGACGCCGAGTCTGTTCCGACTGCGGACTGAGCACGGGAAACTCACCGCTGCCCGGATATCTTGCGAAAGAGCCATGCGCGCGCGTAAGTCCAGTCGCGCTTCGCGGTGGGAGCGGCGATGCCGAGCACATCGGCGGCTTCCTCGATCGTGAGGCCGGCGAAGTAGCGCAGCTTCACCAGCTCCGCCTTGCGCGCGTCGTGCGCGGCGAGGGCGTCGAGCGCATCGTGAACGGCGAGAAGCTCCTCGTCCTTTTCCGCTGGGGAGGCGATTTCGACTTCATCGGCGTCCACACGCTCTGCGCCAGCGCCGTGCTTGGCGGAGAGCTTGCGCCGCGCGCGCTCGATGAGGATGCGCCGCATTGCCTCTGCGGCGGCCCCGAAAAAATGTGCGCGGTTTTCAAACGGCTGTTCCCCCAGCCGCAGCCACGCCTCATGGACGAGCGCCGTGGGCTGAAGCGTATGACCCGGCTGCTCGCGCGCCATCTTCGCGCGGGCAAGCTGGCGGAGATCCGCATAGACGAGAGGGAGCAATTCCTCCCCGGCGCGGCTGTCGCCGCGCTGCATGGCACCAAGGAGCCGGGTGACGTCGCTCATCGGGACGGAGCTTGCGTGCGGTGGGGCCGGCGGCGAATCAAAAAGAGGCTACTTCCTGCCCGGCGCGGTCTTCGCCTTGGCGGCGGCGACTTCATTTTCCAGCGCCTTGGCCTTCTCTGTTTCGCCGAGGTTCTTCAGAGCTTGGGCGAGGCTGGTCATGGCTTTGAGGGTGTCGGGGTGTTCCGGGCCGAGCTTTCTGCGATTGTGCATCAGCGCCTCTTCCCGCAGTTGGAACGCCTCCTGATGGCGGCGCGCCTTGCTGTAGGACGATGCGAGATTGATCATCGCCATGAGTGTCCTGGGGTGGTCGGAGCCGAACACCTTCCGGCTGAGCGGCAGCGTTTCCTCGCGCAGCGTGAGCGCTTCCTCGGCACGACCGGCAGCGCTGAGGGCATTCGCCAGGATGAACATCGTCGCCAGCGTGTCCGGGTTCTCCAGGCCGATGAACTTGCGGCTGAGCGCCACCGCCTCCTCGTTCAGCTTCAGCGCCTCGTCCTTGCGTCCGCCGTCGTGATAGGATCGCGCCAGATTGAGGATCGCGCGAAGGGTGTCGGGGTGCGCCGGGCCATTGACCTTGCGGCGGAGTGTGAGCGTCTCCTCGCGCAGCTTCAGCGCCTCGTCTTTGCGGCCGGCGTCGGCCAAGCCGATGGCCAGGTTGTTCATTGAGCTGAGGGTTTCGGGGTGTTCGGGGCCGAGCACCTTGCGGCTGAGCGCCACCGATTCCTCGTTCAGCTTCAGCGCCTCGTCCCGGCGGCCGGCTTCGGTGTAGGAATGGGCCAGGTTGTGCATCGCGCTGAGGGTGTCGGGATGTTCCGCGCCGCAGACCTTGCGGCTGAGCGTGAAGACTTCCTCGCACAGTTTCAGCGCTTCCTCATGGCGATGGAGGTCCATGTAGGAAAGGGCCAGGTTGTGCATCGCCGCAAGCGTTTCGCGATGTTCCGGGCCGTTGACCTCGCGACGGAGCGCCACCGCTTCCTCGCGCAGCTTCAGCGCCACTTCCCGGCGGCCAAAGTCGAAGTGGATGGTCGCCAAGTTGGTCATCGCCGTGAGCGTGTGCTCGTGCGTGTCGCCGAGCTTTTTGCTGCGCTGCAGCACCTCATCGAGCAGCTTGAACGACTCATCGAGGCGGCCGACATTCGCGTAGCAAGCCGCGAGGCTGTTCATCACCGCGAGCGTGTCGGGGTGGTCCGGGCCGAGCGTGGCGAGGTGGTGGTCGCGCGCCTTCTCCAGCAGCGGAGCCGCCGGGCGGAGGAGGCCCAGCGCCATGTAAGTCTTGCCGAGCGTGTTTTGCAGCCGGGCGCGGCTCGCGGCCTGGCTGGTCAGGTCGGTGTCGAGTTTCCTCGAGGCCTTGTCGAGCAGCTCGGCCACGGTGACAGTGCGTCCGTCTCGCTCGGGGTCGGGGCTCTGGAAGACTTCGGTAAGGAACTGCGAGATGGCCACGGCGTCCGTGCGCGCCTTCTCCTTCGCGTCGCGCTCGGCGGCGACCTGCCTGAGCGTGTCGGCGGTCTGTTTCTCCGCGCGCGTGGCGCGCACCGCCTGCCAGGTGCTCACGATCGTGGCGGCGACGAGGACCGCGGCGATCATCGCGGCCACGCGCAGCGCGGCCCTGTTGCGCCGCGCGAACTTGCGAAACCGGTAACCCGCGCTCGGCGGCGTGGCGCTCACCGGCTCGTCGGCGAGAAAGCGCACGATGTCCTGAGCGAGTCCGTTCGCCGTCTCGTAGCGGCGCGCGCGATCCTTTTCGATGGCCTTCATCACGATCCAGTCGAGGTCCGGCTCCACGAGGCGCACAAGCCTGCTGGGCTCGATGCGGTGAGATTTCGCCAGAGTGCTGCGCTCTTCACCCGCAACCGTGCTCAGGCGTGATGAAGGCTTCGGCGGCTCCACCTCGCGGATGATGCGCCGCATTTCCTCGTAGCCTGCGGAGGCGAGCGTGCGCGCGTCGAAGGGCGGCTTCCCCGTGAGCAGCTCGTAGAGCAGGATGCCGAGCGCGTAGATGTCGCTGCGCGTGTCAATGTCCAGCCCGCTCACGCTCGCCTGCTCGGGCGACATGTAGACGGGCGTGCCGATGAACTGCTCGAAGCGCGTGAAGAGCGTCTTGTCCGTGAGCCTGCTGTGGATGGCCTTCGCGATGCCGAAGTCGATCACCTTCACCACCGGCTTGTCGCCGTGCAGCGTCACCATGACATTCGACGGCTTGATGTCGCGGTGGATGACGCCCTTCTGGTGGGCGTGGTTGATCGCCGCGCACACGTCGCCGAAAAGCGCGAGCCGCTCGCGCGTGCCGAGCTGCGCCTCGTCGCAATACGCGGTGATCGGCATCCCCTTCACCAGTTCCATGACGAAGAAGGGGCGCCCCTTGTCCGTCGCGCCAGCGTCGAGCACCTTCGCGATGTTCGGGTGGTCCATCATCGCGAGCGCCTGCCGCTCCGCCTCGAAGCGCGCGATGACCTCGCGCGTGTCCATGCCGAGCTTGATGATCTTCAGCGCCACCCGCCGCGACACCGGCTCGACCTGCTCCGCCATCCACACCGAGCCAAAGCCGCCCTCGCCGATCTGCTGGAGCAGCTTGTAGCGCCCGATGCGCTCGCCCTCCTGCTCGGCCTGCGGCACCCGCACCGCTCCGGTCTTCATGAATTCGCCCGCGCCCTCGTGCGCCGCGAGCAACCCGCGCACCTCCGCGATGAGCACCGTGTCGTCGCCGCACGCCTGCGCGATGTATGCCTCGCGCTCCGCCGTGGGCCGCTCCAGTGCGGAGTTGAAGGTCGCCTCCGCGCGCCCGGGATGTTCCGGCTGCTCCGGGTTGTGCGGTGGTGGAGTCGGAGGCACGGCAGGGTTCATTTCACCCGCTCATGCGAAACGCCGCGAGGAAAAGGATCATCTATTTGAGAATATGATCCGGCGGCGCAGCGGCCGACCGGCGCGGATCATCCCGGCGGTGGCTCACGTTCCGCAGAAGGTGCGATACGCGGGATCGTGGGATGGCTGGCTGTATTCGGGGTGACTTCGCGTGTGATCGAAGGGCGCTGCGAGAATTTCGAGGAGTCGCTCCATCGCGCGCAGGTCGCCCTGCTGCGCGGCGGCGAGGGCTTCCTCGACCCTGTGGTTGCGGGGGATGAAGGCGGGGTTGTGCCGCTGCATTTGCTCGGTGACTTCGCGTGCGGACTGCGGTTGACGCGCAACACGGCTCTGCCAGCGCTGGTGCCATTCGCGGAGATCCGGATCGGCAGGCAGCGAGCGAGGCGATGCGCCGCTGAGGTCACGGAAAGTGTTGGTGAAGTCGACCTTCGCCCCGTTCATCCAGGTGAGAAGCGATTGAATGAGCGAGGCGTCGTCGTCCTCCTCGGTGAAGAGGCCGAGCTTCGCGCGCATTCCGGAGAGCCAGTGGCGCTCGAAGCGATCCCCGAAGCGGGTGATGGCGTCATTGGCGAGAGCCACGGCATTTTCCTCGTCGTCGTGCAGGAGCGGGAGCAGCGACTCGGCGAGGCGGGCGAGATTCCACTGCGCGATGAAAGGCTGCTGGCCGTAGGCGTAGCGGCCGTGGCGGTCAATGGAGCTGAAGACGGTCGCCGGATCGTATGCATCCATGAACGCGCACGGCCCGTAGTCAATCGTCTCGCCGGAGAGCGCCATGTTGTCGGTGTTCATCACGCCGTGGACGAAGCCCACGCACTGCCAGCGGGCGATGAGAGCAGCTTGGCGGTCGATCGCAGCGTCGAGGAACGCGGGGAATGGGTTCGCCTCAGCGGAGGTGGTGAGTTCCGGGTAGTGCCGCCGAATGGTGTATTCGGCGAGGGTGCGGAGGACGCCGAGGTCGCCGCGGGCTGCCGCGTATTCAAAGGTGCCGACGCGGATGTGGCTCGCTGCGACGCGCGCGAGGATGGCGCCGGGGAGCGTCTCCTCGCGGAAGACGGGCTCGCCCGTGGCCGCCACCGCGAGGCTGCGCGTGGTCGGGATGCCGAGTGCGTGCATCGCCTCGCTGAAGATGTATTCCCGGAGCATCGGCCCGAGCGCCGCGCGGCCATCGCCACGGCGGGAGAACGGCGTGACGCCCGCGCCCTTGAGCTGGATGTCGAAGCGCCCACCGTTGGGAGAAATCTGTTCTCCGAGGAGAATGGCACGTCCGTCGCCGAGCATGGTGAAGTGCCCATACTGGTGTCCTGCGTAGGCCTGCGCAACGGGCTGAGCGCCGGGCGGGAGTTCGTTTCCGGCGAAGAGCGCGGCGTTGCCGATGAGCGCGGGATTCAGTCCGAGCGCTTCCGCAAGGCGGTGATTCAGCGCGACGATGCGTGGCTCCTGCACGGGCGTGGGCTCCACCGGCGCGTGCAGCATGGCGGGCAGGCGCGCGTAGGAGTGGTCGAGGCGCCATCCGGCGTCAGGGCGCGCCGGTGGCGCGGGTGGTGTGTCGTTGGAATGCACGGGCTTTGCGTGACCATCGCTCAAGCAAGCGCGCCCGCCAACTCCGAGGAGGTGGGCGACTCGCAATCGTGCTGCACGACCAGCGCGAAGACGAGGTGGTGTCGAATCCGAAATTGCGGCGATTTCCGAGTTGGACGCCCGCCTTTCCGCGCGCAACGCTACCGCCCGATGTCGCAGAAGCTCATCGCCGCTGTCGCCCGCACCACGCGCCTCCGCGTGTTGAACGAGCTGAAGCGCACGCAGGGCCTGAGCGTGCAGGAGATCGCGGACCGGCTCGGCATGTCGTATATGGGAATCAAGGACCTGTGCGACGAGATGCTGAAGCGCGGCCTTCTCGACGCGCGCCGCGAGCCGCGCGGGGGAAATGCCGGGCGCCCGCGCATCCTGTATCGGCTCACCGAGCGCGCGCACGAGCTGTTCCCAGTGGCGAGCAACCCGCTCACTCTGGAACTGCTCGACGCGGCGAAGAAGCTCTTCGGTCCCGCCGCTGCGGAGAAGCTGCTCATGCTCGTGTGGCAGCAGAAGACGGAGGCGCTCTTTGAAAGGGTGAAAGGCATCGAACTCGCGGAGCGCGTCGAGGCGCTCGCCCGAGCGCGTGACATCGCGGGGCACATGACGGTGGTGGAGCAGGGGAGTGACGGGCGCATGCGGATCGTGGAGCACCATTGCCCGTTCCTCGACGTGCTGCGCGCGTATCCAGTGGTCGTGCGGCTGGAGGTGGAGCTCTTCCGGCGGCTGCTCGGGGTGAATGTCGAGCGGGTGGAGGAAAATGCGGCGGGGCTTTACCGCGCGGAGTTTGTGGTCGGCCAGTGAACGTCCAGCGCGCTGCGCCCTTACCCGCCTGCTGCGATCCGCAGAAGCTCAACGCGGTCCTTTTCACCAAGGACGCGGTCGGGCCATTCGGCGGGTCGGAGCGCAGTGCCGTTGTGCTCCACGAGCACCGAGCCTGCGGCGAAGCCGAGTTCCGCGACCAGCGCGCCGATGTCGGTCGCAGTGGTGTCGCGCGGCTGGCCGTTGACGGTGATCCTTTTCACGGGGCCGCGATCGCCTGATCCCAGTCCTTCCACACCGCCTCGAAACCGCGCCGATGCAGCAGCTTGGCGATTTCTGCCGCACTGCGCGTGTCCGCAATTTCAAACTGCCCGGTCGCGCTCTGCCCGTGGTCGCAGCCTTCTCCGGTGGGATGCGCCGCCAGTTCCTCTCGGCGGCCGCGCACCGTTCGGTGGAGGTCGCTTTTCCCCTCGCCGGTGTAGCCGCCGGGCTCGGTGTGGCTGCCGGCGCTCATCATCGTGATGCCGAGCGGCAGCAACGCGTCGCGCAGCACCGCCGGCTCGCGGGTGCTGAGCACGATGCCGACCTGCGGGAAGCAGATGCGCAGCGCCGTGACGAGTTGGACATACTCGCGGTCCGGCAGCAGATGGGATGAGTGCGGGGTGAACTCGCCCGCGCACGGGCGCAGCCGCGGCAGGCTCACGGTGAATTGCGCCTTCCAGCAGCGCCGCAGCAGGTGGTCGAGATGCGCCGCGAGCGCGAGCGCCTCGCCGCGCCATTCGCTGAGGCCGAACAGCGCCCCGATGCCGATGCGGCGGAAGCCGGCGTCGTAGGCGCGCTCTGGACAGGCGAGCCGCCAGTCAAAGTCGCGCTTCGGCCCCGCCGTGTGCAGCTCCGTGTAGGCGCCGCGGTCGTAGGTTTCCTGATAAACGACGAGCGCCTCGGCGCCGGCCCGCACGAGCGGCACATACTCAGGCGTCTCCATCGGCCCGACTTCGAGGGAGATGGAGGGAACCTCCGGCGCGAGCGCGCGCACGCAGGATTCGAGGTAGCCGCTCGAGACAAACTTCGGATGCTCGCCCGCGACCAGCAGGATGTTGCGAAATCCCTCCGCCGCCAAGTGCCGCGCCTCGCGCACGACACTCTGCACCTCCAGCGTGACGCGCAGGATCGGGTTGTCGCGCGAGAAGCCGCAATAGGCGCAGTTGTTGATGCACTCGTTGGAAAGGTAGAGCGGCGCAAAGAGGCGGATCGCCTTGCCGAAATTGCGCCGGGTGAGCAGCGCGGACTCGCGCGCCATCGCCTCCAGTTCCGGATCGGTCTTCGGCTCCAGCAACGCGGCAAACCTCCGCAGCACGGCGGAGGGCCGTGCGGGATTGAGAATGTCCGCGGTGCTGGTCATGGCGCGTTCCTTTAAGCGTGGATGCCGAGAGTGGCAACTGCCCGCGTGCTGCGCCGGCGCTTGCCAAAGCGCGCGCGCCCCGTTTCCGTCGCGCGCCATGCTCGCCCAGACCATCTACCACTGGCTCATCGTCGGCGGCTTGCTCCTCGTGCTCGCGAACATCCTCGCGAATCTCCGGACGTTCGACGGCCTCGCGCCCGCGGAGCCCCCGGCGAATCCGCCGCTCGTGTCCATCCTCGTCCCCGCGCGCAACGAGGAGCGGAGCATCGGCGAATGCGCCGGTTCGCTGGTGCGGCAGGACTATCCAAACTGCGAGGTGATCGTGCTCGACGATCACTCGGAGGATCGCACCGGCGAAATCGTGGAGCGGCTCTTCGCGGAAAGCGGAAAGGAGCGGCCCTCTCTCGCGACAAAGCTGTTGCGCGGCCAGGCCCTGCCGGAGGGTTGGGCGGGAAAAAACTGGGCGTGCCATCAGCTCGCACAGGCGGCGCGCGGGGAGTTTCTTTTCTTCACCGACGCGGACACCCTCCATGCGCCTGGCACGGTGACCGCCGCCATCGCCTACGCGCAGCGGAACCGCGCGGGCCTCGTCTCCGCCTGGCCGTGGCTCCTCACGGGCACGCTGGGCGAAAAGCTCGTCGTCCCGGTGATCGTGCTCATCGGGCTGGCGTTCTGCCCGCTGTGGCTTCAGCGCTGGATTCAGCAGAAGCCGGAGCGTGCGAAGGGCCGCGACACCCGCGGCCTCGGAGTCGCGAACGGGCAGTTCATGTTTTTCACCCGGCAGTGCTACACACGAATCGGCGGCCACGATTCGGCGCGCTCGCATGTGGTCGAGGATGTGACCCTCGGCCGCACGGTGGCCGAGCGCATCCCGGAGGGGGAGCGGCTGTTCAACTGCGAGTCGCTCCGCTTCTCCACCGTGCGGATGTATCGCTCATTCGGCGAGACGTGGGAAGGCTTCACGAAGAACATGCGCGCCGCGTTCGACGATCAGCGCGTGCTGTTCTGGCTGTTCGGCATTGCGCAGTCGGCGCTGTTCGTCTGGCCATTCGTGGCCGTGTTCATCGTTCCCGCGCCGCTCCTCGGGATCGTCTTCGCGCAGATCGCGCTCATTTTTCTCATCCGCCTCATCCTCGCCGCGCGCTATCGCACGAGCCTGCTCGGTGCGCTGCTGCATCCGATCGGGTTCTCGCTGATGCTCCTCATCGGCCTGAACAGTTGGTGGCGTTCGCGCGGCGCGGGAGTCGTGTGGAAGGGCCGCACCTACAAGCCGGAAATCTGACGCCCGCGTGCGGGCTTCTTGCATTTCGGCGGGATCTCCACATGATAGCGACACGATGCAGCTCACTTTGCTGAAATCCAAACTCCACCGCGCGACAGTCACTGGGGCGAGCGTGGACTACACGGGAAGCATGACGATCTCCGAGGATCTCGCGGAATCCGTGGGCCTGCTCCGCTACGAGCGCATTCTCGTGAGCAACATGGCGAACGGCGCGCGTTTCGAGACGTATGTGATTTACGGTCCGCGCGGCGCGGGCGTCATCGAGTTGAACGGCGCGACCGCGCACCTCGGCGCCATCGGTGACCGGCTCACGATCATGAATTTCGCGCAGATGACGGCCGAGGAGGCTTCGCGCCACCGGCCGCGCGTCGCCATTCTCGACGAACAGAACAACATCATCCGCTCCGAGGCCGGCGTGCTGTCGCGCTTTGAGGAGATGTTTGCCTGACGAACCGCACCCGGGTCCCGCGACTGCGGGCACCGTGGATTTTTCACCATGAAGGACTTCCTGTTTCATCCATTCGCGCTCGGCCTCTACACGGGCGGCGTCTTCCTGCTCATCGCCTTCTACCACCTGTTCCGCACACGGCTGGAATTCAAACGCTACCGCCGCATGCTGAGCGACAAGATGGAACTGGATGCCGCCTCTGTGTCGAAGCAGAAGGCCGAGATCGATGCACTGCGGAAGGAAAACGAGAATCTCCGCGTGAAAGTGCAGGGCCTCACGAACCAGCCCGCGCAGAAGCTTTCGCGCGACCTCGAGGTTTACGCGCGTGCTGAGAGGAAGATGACCGTTGCCGCGCCGGGCTTCGCCGGGCCGTGGGAGCAGGCGAAGGAGGCCGCCCACCAGGAGTTGGCCGAGGAGGAAGGCGGAAAGGCCGCGCCGCGCACGCTCTTCCAGCGGTTTTTCGGCGGAGGAAACGCCGAGCCCGTGCAGTCGCTCCCGCAGACCGCGGAGGCAAACAAGCAGGGCGCGCCGAGCGGCAGCTAGGGCTGCGCGCGCAGCGGGCGCTCCTCGTCCGCGTCGATGTAGTCGAAGAACGTCTGGATTTCATCGCGGCCGGAGAAGCCGCTCTCCGCCTTCCGCTGCTTCAGACGCTCGCTGGCGGCGTCATTCCAGCCGCGTTTGCGCATGAATTCATTCCACACCGTGATGTCCTGCTCGTCGTGCTTCCGTCCGCGGGCGAGGCACCATGCGAGCGCGTCCTCGTCGGATGCGCCGCCCTTCAGTTGCGCGACGATGTCGGCATACGGCACGCCGAGAAACTGCGCGCAGGTCTTGTCGAAACCCTCGCCGAGGTTCGCGACGAAATCGCCGGGCAGCGCGCCGCGGGCGTGCAGGCGGATCTTGTCGAGCATGCGGCCAAAATAGACGAGGCCGCCGATCTTATCGTGCGGGCTGCGGAGGTTCGGGACTTTCATGCCGGCATCTAGCGCGGCGCGGAGAGCGCGGACGAGGAAAATTGCGCGGCGCGGCGATCAGGCGCGCCCTTGGGCGAGGCGGTTGATCTGCGCGGCGGCGTAGGCGGCGCCGAATCCGTTGTCGATGTTCACCACAGTTACGCCGCTGCCGCAGGAGGTCATCATCCCGAGCAGCGCGGCGATGCCACCGTAGCTCGCCCCGTAGCCGATGCTCGTGGGGACGGCGATGATCGGCTTGCTCACGAGTCCCGCGACCGCGCTCGGCAGCGCGCCCTCCATGCCCGCGACGACGATGACGACATTTGCGGCCTCGATGCGATCGCGCGCCGCGAGCAGGCGGTGAATCCCCGCCACGCCCACATCCGTGATGCGGTCCACGCGGTTGCCAAAAATCTCCAGCGTCACCGTCGCCTCGTCGGCCACCGGCAGGTCGCTCGTGCCGGCGCAGACCACGGCCACATGGCCCCCGAGCTTTGGCAGCGGCTCCCGCTCCACGGTGATGCAGCGCGCGCCTGCGTGCCAGCGGGCGTCGGGATGCAGTGCGGAGACCTCGCGCCACTGCTCCTCGCTCGCGCGGCTCACGAGGACCACGGGCTCCCTTTCCAAAATCACGCGCGCAATCTCGGCCACCTGCGCGGGCGTCTTGCCCATGCCGAAGATGACCTCTGGGAAGCCGCAGCGCTTGCGCCGGTCGGTGTCCACGCGCGCGAAGCCGATGTCCGTGAAGCCGCCGTCGGGCGTCACGATTTCGGGAGCGTCGCCGCGTCCTTCGTCAGCGCGAGGCGCAGCGGGATCATCTGGCTCTTGAAAAAGCCCATTTTCCTGAAGAACGCCTGGCCCTCCTCATTGATGCGGTCGGTGAGCAGCGTGATGCGGAGGAACTCCTTCTTCTTCGCGTAATCAATCGCATGCTGGAGGAGCTGGCGCCCGACGCCGCGCCCGCGGTAGTCCCGCCGCACGATGACGTCCTCGAGGAGCACGACGAAGCCGCCTTCCGCGGTGCTGATGGTGAAAAGGAGGTTCACCATGCCCACGATCGCGTCGTTCCACCGATAGACGAAGATGCGCCCGCGGCTCGGCTGCTCGAGGATGAGCCGCAGCCCGCGCTCCTGCCGCGCCCGGTCGGGGATGAAGTCCCCCTCCGCGCCAAACAGCTCGTAGAGCAAATCCACCATCTGCGGGAGATCCTCCATCGTGGCCTGTTCGATGATTGCTTCGTTCATGGTTCGTGATTGGGGTCTTCGCAGAGTGAGACGCGGCGCGCAAGGCGGGAATCATGACGTTCATTCCAGGAGGAATGACACATGCACCGTGGCGCTGATGCTGATCATGCCGGGGGCAAACGCCGACCCGCTGGCTGCTTCACCGTCGTCCTGCTGCACCACGGTTCCCTGCACCTGCGTGGTGTTGGAGAGGCTCAGGTTGTTGCCGCCCCACGAGGGATAAGACATCGCCTCGAAGATTTGGTAGGGCTTCCCGATCTTCACGCCGAGTTCGCCGGCGAGAGCGGCGGCCTTTTCTCTCGCGGCTTTGATGGCGTTGGCGCGTGCCGCGTCACGGTGCTTGCGGAGTTGGGAGGTGCGGAGCGCACCGAGCCGGGCCTCGGTGGCCCCCGCCCCCACGCCTGCGGCGATGGCGTCCGGGACCTTCTTCACGTCGCGCAGTGTCACGGCGACGACCTGTGAGACGCTGAAAAAGCGCACCTTGGCCGTCTCGGCATAGTCGCGGCGGCTCTCGGTGAAGTTCGGCGTGATCGAGATGTTGGCCGCCTGCAGGTCGGCCTCCGGCACACCGAGGGCACGAATCGCGGCGAGCACCTTGGCGGCGCGGTCGCCCTGCTGCTTCCGTGCTGCCGTGAGATCCGGGCCGCGGACCTCGACCTCGAATTGCAGGTCGGCGAGATCCGGCGCGACTTTGATCTCCGCTGTGCCGCTGGTGCTGACGAGCGGAGGCTGCGGGGCCTGCTGTTGTGCGAAGGCGAGGGGAGCGGCGGCGATGGTGGCGAGAAGGAGGAGGAGCTTTTTCATGGCGGAGCAGGGATGCCCGTGCATGCCGGGAAAAGCGATGCGTGATTGGCAGATGGCCTCCGTGCGGAGTTGTCCCCATCCGCGGAGTGGGCGTAGGCTCGCGGCATGATGAACGCATCCCGCTCCCGTCGTCGGTTCCTCCAAACCTCGGCTGCCGCGATTCTCGCCGCGCCATTCATCCTCCGCGCGGACATCGCAAAGCCCCGCATCCGCATCGGCCAGATCGGCACGGCGCACGCGCACGCAGGCGGGAAGATGGATACGATGCGGAAGTCGGCGGACTTCGAGGTCGTCGGCATCGTCGAGCCGGACGGGAAGCTCCGCGCCTCCCTCGCATCCAGCAAGGTTTACGGCGGCATTCCGGTGATGACGGAGGAGCAGCTTCTGAACACGCCCGGCTTGCAGGCCGTCGCTGTCGAGACCGACGTGAAGCACCTCGTGCCCGCCGCCGCACGCTGCATCGCCGCGGGCAAACACGTCCATCTCGACAAGCCCGCAGGCGACTCACTCTCCGCCTTCAAGCGCGTCCTCGACGACGCCACCACCCGCAAGCTCACGCTGCAGATGGGCTACATGCTGCGCTACAACCCCGCCGTGCAGCTCGCACGCCGCCTGGTGAAGGAAGGTGCGCTCGGTGAAGTCTTCACGGTCGAGGCATCGATGAGCAAGGTGCTCGGCGACGCGGAGCGCCGCGCTCTGTTCGGCTACCCGGGCGGCGCGATGTTTGAACTCGGCTGTCACATGCTCGACTCAGTCTTGGCGGTGCTCGGTCGCCCGCAGAAGGTCGCCGCCTTCAACCGCAGTTCATCCGCGCTCAACGACGGCTACGCCGACAACCAGCTCGCCGTGCTTGAATACCCGAGGGCCACCGCGGTCATCCGCGCGGCAATCGTCGAGCACGACGGCGGCGCGCGGAGGCAGTTCGTCGTGTGCGGCACAAAAGGAACGCTCGAAATCCGCCCCATCGAGCATCCCGAGGCGCGGCTCACACTCGACGCCGCGCACGGCGAATTCAGGAAGGGGAAACAGACGATCGAATTTCCGAAGGGCAGGGGACGCTACGACGGCGACTTCGAGGATCTCGCCAAAGTCATCCGCGGCGAGAAAGCATTCGAGTTCACGCCCGCGCATGATCTCGCGGTTCAGGAGACCGTGTTGCTCGCGAGCGGTCTGCCGTTGAACTAGCCGGCCCCGCCGACTTTCCTTTGCGCGGCGGCGTCGTCCAATACGACGCCCTGCCGGGTGGCGCGGGGCGGCTACAATCCCGTCTGAATTTCAGGCGCCTTCGCCTCGAAGCCGCGGGCTTTCAGCAGCGCCTTCGCGTCGTCGAGGCTGAGTTTCTTCGTCGGCAGCGGCCAGCCGAGGTCGTCGCCGTTCGGTTTGAAGCCGTGGCCGTCCACGTCCACGAAGATGGGATTGTGATAAGCGAAGGGGCGGACTTTCGACTGAGTGCTCGTGCCGTAGCCGGTGGAGAGGTCGCTTTTCTCCGAGCACGCGACGACGATGATGTGCGCATCCTCGCTGAGCGCCACGGGGATGACTTCGTCAAACTTCACCACGCCGTCCTTGAACTTCGCGGGCGCTTTCTCGCGGGTGAAATTCAGCGATGGGACGGCGCGGCCGTTCACGAGCACTTGCACGCGGTCGATGTCGATCCAGTCGGTGCACTGCACGCGGACGTGCAGCTTCACGCCGCCGCTGATGGCGCGCGTCGTGTCGCCGGGGCCGCGGCGGTCGTCGGTCGTGACCTGCACGGCTCATCGCTTGCACTCGGCATATACATGCGCCAGCCGCCGACGCCGTTGCCCCACACGGTGTGCGCGTCGCACACGGCCATGCCGGCGTAGCGGTGGCCGCGGTTCAGCATCTGCAGCCAGATGAACTCGCGGATGTGGCTCACGCTTTCTTTACCGGTTTTCGTGTCGCGACCGATTTTGAACGGACGCCCGCCGAGCAAATCGCTCGCGGAATAGTTCTGCGTCTCCACGCCGTCGATCAGCGTCGCGAGTCCGCTGAACCCGCCGTCCACGCGTCCGTCGCCGTCGGCGTCGATGAAGTTCGCCACCATGTCGGGATGGTTAATTTGCACCCAGCGGTCGGGCTCCGCGCCCTGCCAGTCGCGCAGTGTAATGGCGGTGATGCGCGGGTCCTTGTTCCAGACGGGCGCGCCGTTGTCCTGCGTGCGCGGCTCGGGCTTGAACGGGAACGCATTGAAATGCGCGGCGCTGCCGGTGAGCTCCATGCCGGGAACAGTCTGCACGTATTTGGAAAGGCCGAGCCGCTCGATGTGCGGGCGCCAATCATAGAGCCGGTTGTGCTCGGTGGTCGGCGCGAACTCGATGCCCTCGGCGGCGAGGTTGATGATGCGGTCGTCCGTGCCGCAGATGTTGTCGCCGCTCTGCGTCGTGTGGTTGTGGTAGTCGCCGCTCACCCAGCCGCGCGTGTCCACGAGATGCTTCAGCGTTCCGGAGAAAGTGAACGGCTCGCCGGGCTTCAGCGTCACCTCGCGCTCGAGATGCGAATACTCGATGCCGCGCGTGACGACGATGCGGTAGCTGCCGGGCGGGAGCTGCACGCGGAAATCGCCGCGCTCGCTGTGATACTGGTCGCGGCATCCGTGCGCGCGCTGGTCCGGGCCGAGGTTCACCGAGTCGGTGCCTTCCTTCGCGAGGAATTGCACTTTGCACGGAATGGACACGCCAGCCTCGTCCTTGATGTCGAACTGCACCGCGCTCGCCGTCGCCATCGTGGCGTCGAGTTTCGCCTCGCCATTCGCGGTGACCGTGACCTCCTTCTCCACATTCGCGCGGCCCATGTCGGTGAAAGTGACCGTATAGCTGCCAGGCGGGAAAGGGAACGCGAAGCGGCCCTGCGCGTCCGTGTAGCCAATTCCCGCCGCACGCAGCGCCGCACGTGCAAACGCCGTCGGCGCGGAAGCGGCCGGAGTCGCGCCCTTCTGCGGAGTATCCTTCTGCCGAACGAAGAGGTGAGCGCCCGCGACCGGCGCGCCACCGCCGTCCTTCACGACTCCCGAGATTTTCCCCGCATCGTGCTGCTGCTCGGCGACGACTCCCACGGCTTCCGCCGGCGAGCGACCGACCGCGAGGAATCGCGTGAAGGTGATGCTGCCGCCGGGCGCGAGTTCGCGCATCGATTTCTGGCCGAGGCTGTTGCCGTTTTCCGTGAAGCCGACCGCATAGCCGCAGCCATCCGCCGGATTCACCGACTCAGCCCACATCACCGGCTCGTGCCCGAAACTCGCGGTGCCCGTGCGCACGAAGTTCGTCCACTTGTCCCCGAGCAGCACATTGCGCGGAGTCTTGCCTTCGTTCGTGATCGTCGTCGTAACGAGCACGCCCTGCCAGCCATCGCGCAACCGATACTCGTGCCGCCGTGCGATGCCGTCGCGCCCCGGCGAAGTCGCCATGCATTCCACGACCGCCTCGCCATCCCTGCCGTCCTTCGCCACGCGCACCCAGGACACCGTGCCCTGCTGCGACGCGGGGCCGAAATAGGTGAGCTGGTCGTTGTTTGTGCCGCGCAGCGTGAGATCGTAAACGCAGCCGGGCGTCACGCCATCACCGTAGAAGGTGCTCATATTTGCGCGGCGCAGCGGCAGATTGCCGGAAATGACGGCCTCGACCTTGTCATTCCGCAGCAGGAAATCGCCGATGATTCCATCCGCCTCACGCCCACCCGGCAGCAGATCCTTTTGCTCCGGCGCGACCTCAAAGGCCTCCGGCGCGGCGACGGCGAGGGGAATGGCGGATGCGAGGGCGAAAAGGAGGGCGGGGATTTTCATGCGTAGGGCAAACCGCGTGGCCCGCCACCTCTTTGCGGGGATTTGCGCGAAGTGCTCGCGGGCGCTGGCGCGCATTACACTCGGCAGGCCATCGCCGTTGCAGCGGGAACGGGAGCGCTGTTTCCGTGATGGCGGAGTCTTGGCGGCCTTGGTAGCCTTCGCGCCCATTCCGCCAGGAAACCCTTCACCTTGCGCACTTCGCTCCTCCTCCTCGCCAGCATCGTCACCGCCGCACGGGCGGCTGCGCCGGCTGCCCTGCCGGCAAAGCTGAAGCCCTTCATTGAGACGCACTGCATCGACTGCCATGATGCGGATTCGCACAAGGGCGGCCTGCGGCTCGACAACCTCTCCGGCAATCTCGACGACGAAAAGACCGCCGCAGCGTGGACGCGCGTCTTTGACAAACTCGTCTCGGGCGAAATGCCGCCGGCAAAGAAACCGCGTCCCCCGAAGGCCGAGCTCGACGCGACGAAGCGCACGCTCGGCACCGAGCTCTACGCCGCATCGCTCGCGCACCAGCAGAAGCGCGGGCGCGTGATCGTCCGCCGCCTGAACGGCACCGAATACGAGAACACGCTGCGTGACTTGCTCGGGACGAATGTGCGCCTGAAGGACATGCTGCCGGAGGACGGCTCGCTGGCGGGCTTCGACAACGTGAGCGCGGCGCTCGATTTGTCCGCGACGCACATGCTGCTCTATCAGGACGCCGCGGAGAAGGCGGTCGCGTCCGCGCTCCCCGTGAGCCCCACGATTCCGTTCAGTGAAAAGCGCACCGGGCGCGAGATGAGCGAGCGCGGGCCGAACTTCAAACAGACGCTCACGCGGAGTTGCAGGCTCGATGGCGACGCGCTGGTGGTTTACAGCAAGCTCCCGCGCTACGGGCTCTGCTCCACGGCATCGGTGCCGTCCGCCGGACGCTACCGCGTGCAGATGATGGCCAATGCCGTCGGCGGCGGAGGCGGCGCGATTCCCGTCGGGCTGATGGTCGTCGAGCAGAGCGGCCCCGAGGAGCCGGTGCTGCGCGAAGTGCGGGAGATTCAGCCCGGCGCGCCGAAGGTGTATGAGTTCGAGGTGACGCTCGGCCGCCGGCAGCAGTTCGTCGTGAATCTGCTCACGCTCTGGGACATCCGGAAATTCAAGCGCCCCATCGAGGAATACGCCGGCCTCGGCCTGCGGCTGGAGTGGCTGAAAATCGAGGGGCCGCTCGATGCGTTTCCGCCGCCGAGCTACGCGACCGCCTTCGACGGCGTGCCGTTGAAGGCGCGCTCCGTTGCGAAGGCGCTCGCCGAGAAGACCCGCGTGCCGACGATCGCGGAGAACCGCCGCGAGGAGCAGTGGTTTGCGGACCCGCTCGTGCCGGTGTCGGAGAATCCGAAGGCGGATGCGGAGCGGCTCGTTCGCAGTTTTGTGCAGCGCGCATTCCGCCGTCCGGCCAGCGAGGAGACGCAGCGGCATCTCGTGCAGCTCGTCCACGCGAAGCTCGACGCGGGACACAGCTTCTACGACGCGATGATGTTCGGCTATAAGCTCATCCTCTCGTCGCCGGAGCTTCTCTTCCTCGCGCAGCCCTCCGCGCCGGATGCGAAGGGCGACCTGCCGTCGCCGAAGCTCGACGACTACGCGCTCGCGGAGCGGCTCTCGTATTTCCTCACCTCCACCGCGCCGGACGCTGAGCTGCGCGCCATTGCCAAGAAGGGCGAACTCAGCCGGCCCGCCGTGCTGGGTGCGCAGGCCGAGCGCCTGCTGAATTCACCGAGCGCCCGGCGCTTCACCGAGAACTTCGCCGGGCAGTGGCTCGACCTGCGGAAGATCAACGCGACGATTCCCGACCCGCAGCTCTACGGCGACTTCGACTACCTGCTCCTCTGGGCGATGCCGCGCGAGACGGAGCTGTTCTTCGAGGAGGTGCTGAAGAACGACCGGCCGCTGACGGACTTCGTGAATTCCGACTGGACGATGCTGAACGAGCGCCTCGCGCGGCAGTATGGGATTCCGGGTGTCGTGGGGAACGAGTTCCGCAAGGTGAAGCTCCCGCCCGACGCCCACCGCGGCGGCGTGATGACGCACGCGAGCGTGCTGAAAGTGACCGCCGACGGCACGCGCACCTCGCCCGTGCTTCGCGGAAAGTGGGTGCTGGAGCGCATCATCGGCAAGCCGCCTCAGCCACCGCCGCCCGACGTGCCGGCGATCGAACCGGACATCCGCGGCGCGACCACGATCCGCCAGCAGCTCGACAAGCACCGCAACACGCCCGCCTGCGCGACGTGCCACATTCACATCGACCCGCCGGGCTTCGCTCTCGAAACCTATGACCCCATCGGGAACTGGCGCGACTTTTACCGCGTGACCGTGAAGCCCGATGGCCGCGCGATGCCGATCGACATCCAGGCGTTCAACCAGCGCCCGGTCTATCGCGGCCCGGATGTGGAGAAGGGCGACAAAACGCCGGATGGCCGCGCCTTCCGCGACATCGACGAATACAAGGCGATCCTCCTCGCGGACAAAGACCAGCTCGCGCGCAACCTCGCGGAGAAGCTCATCGTCTATGCGACCGGCGCGGAGCTGCAGTTCGCCGACCGCGAGGTGGTGGAGCAAATCATCGCGAAGGTCCGCGCGAAGAACTACGGTTTCCGCAGCCTGATCCACGAAGTCATCCAGAGCCGCGTGTTCCTCAACAAATGAACCCCGGCTCCCAGCCACCCGCACCCCATGCTCCACTCCCAAATTGACCGCCGCACTTTCCTCCGCGCCTCGGGCGTCGCGATCGCGCTTCCATTTCTAGATTCGATGCTCTCCGCAGCGGAGGCGAGGAAGGCCGCGGGCCGTCCGCCCCGCATGGTGCTTATCGGCCAGCCGCTCGGAATGTATGCGGAGAACTTTTTCCCCGAGAAGCCCGGGCGCAGCTACGAGCCGAGCCGCTACATGAAGCTGCTGCAGCCGCTGCGCGAGCACTTCACGGTCTTCTCCGGAATGTCGCACCGCTACGCCGCGGGCCACTTCGCCGAGGTCGGCCTGATGACCGGCGTGCCGACCGAAATGATCCGCGCGAACGACATCAAGAACGGCATCTCGCTCGACCAGGAGGCGGCTTCGCACATCGGAAATCAGACGCGCTTTGCATCGCTCGTCCTCGGTGGCGGGCAGATCGCATGGAACCGCCGCGGCGTGCGGATTCCCGCCGAGCAGCGCGCGACGCAGGTCTTCCGCCGGCTCTTCATCGCCGGCACGCTTGAGGAGGAGAAGCGTGAGATTCAGCGCATCCGCGACGGCCAGAGCATTCTCGACGACGTGCGCGGGCAGATCAAAACGCTCAACAACAAGGTGAGCGCCGACGACCGCCAGCGGCTCGATCTTTTCCTCACATCACTGCGCGAGGCGGAGCAGCACCTCCAGCAGGACGAGCACTGGAGCACGACGCCGAAGCCGAAGGTGGGCATGAAGCCGCCGACATCCGACTTCGGCGGCGCGGCGCTCGTGGAGCGCAGCCGCCAGTGGTATGACATCGTGCATCTCGCGCTGCAGACGGATTCCACGCGTGTGATCTCGCTTTTCCTCAGCACGCAGGACCGGCCGGAGATCGAGGGCGTGAAGCTCGGCCACCACGACGCGTCGCATCACGGCCAGGATCCCGCGAAGCTCGAGCAGCTCGCGCTGATTGAGGAGGCGGAGCTGAAGGTCTTCGGCGAGTTCCTCGCGAAGCTGAAGGCGACGACCGAGGGCGGTGAGTCGCTGCTGGAGCGAACGGCCGTCTTCTACGCGAGCAACCTCGGCAACTCGTCCTCGCACGACAACCGCAACCTGCCCGTGATCCTTGCGGGCGGCAGCTTCAGGCATCAGGGGCATGTCGCGTTCGACCGCCAGAACAACACGCTGCTCTCGAATCTGTTCGTCCGCATGCTGCACCACATGGATATCCCGGCGACGAAGTTCGGCGCGAGCAGCGGCGCAATCAGCGAGGTGTGAGCACTGCGCCTTTCCGTCCCGGCGCGATTGACGCGGGGAGGGGTATTGCAGACGAATGGCGGCCGCCTCCATGCACTGGGCGCTCTCCATTCTCATCGGACTCCTCACCGCGGTCGCCGCCTGCTTCGGCGCGGGGTTTGTCGCGTCGCTGTGCGCGCGGTGGTATCGCGTGTCGAGCTTCGAGGGCGCCTCAGGATACTACGTGGTCTTCCTCGCGCTACTCGGCGGCATCGTCGGGCTGATCGCGGGAATCGTGTGTTCGCGGATCGTCGCAGCGCGGCCTGATCCGTCATTTGTGAAGGGGCTCGGTCTCGCATTGGCGTCGGTCCTCATGCTGCTTGCGTGCATTGGTGGCTTGGCACGGCTGGGCGCGGACATCACGCCAAGCATGGACGGTTGCTGCCTGGAACTGGCGGTGGAGGTGCGCGGGCCGGAGGGCTTCAAGGTGCCGACGCCGGACGAGAAATACGCTCCGTTTGCGGAGATCTATGTGCCGCATCGACGCGGACTGCCGACCGGCAAGCTGCTCACGGGCGAGACGGAGGTGGTGGAGGGACGATTGGTCGTCGCCGCGACGGTGCCGCTCTCGACGAGCGCGCGGTCGAAGTATCTGCGCGTCTATTTTAGCCGGGAGAACGATGTCACGTTCCCGCTGCCGCTGCGGGCACATCCGGGCAAAGCCGACCTCGAATGGAGCAGGTGGATCACATCGGCATGGGATGCTGGTTCGAAGGAGCCGCCGCCGGAGAAGAAGTTCGGCATGCGTTTCCGGGTTCGGAAGATCGAGCTGAGGCCATCCCATGGTCCGACGCCGATCGACGGATCCCAGTTCTCCAGCGGGGAGCCATCATGAGCATCCCCGCTGAATACATGAAGGAACTCGCCGCCTTCCCCGATGCGCTGCGCCGACTGATCGGCGCGGAACTGGCGGCGGGAAACACGATCGTGGAGCTTTCGAGCTGCTTTCCAGCTCCGCCCGCAGGCGCCTACGTGTTGCTGGCGAAGCACGTCACCACGAGGCCACGGGAGAGCGGCGATGGTCTCGACTTTTACGATCGCAACTCGTCGAGCTACTCCGGCGAGTTCACGGACGAGAAGAGGTTCTATTTCGTCCTTGAGCCGCCGAATCCGCCGGAGCCGGAGCCGAACATGGACGAAATCCGCGCCCGGGCGAATCTCCAGACGGTGACGGAGGAGTCGATTCGCGAAGCGAACCGGCCGGCGGCGATCTTCTCCTCGATGATGAGTGCATTCCCGCGCCCCTCGGGCTCCGCGTTGAGCCGCTTCGAGCAGAGCATGGTGATGGATTACGAAAAATGGCGGGAGGGAACGAGCTACGACCTTGCGATTTTGAAGACCGCGTCGCCGGAGGAATTGGTGGCCATCGAGGAACTGCTCCTGCGCAACGGCACACGGGACTGGCGTGATGTGGAGGCATTGGCCGCGCTGGATTCACCTCGCGCCCGTGTTGCCCTGCGGGCGGCGCTCAAGAGTCTGGATTCCCGTGTGCGCACCGCGGTCGCCGACTACGCGCCGCATTTGATCTCAGACAAGGAGCGCGCCGACGCGCTCGTGAAGGCAATCGAGGGGGCGGACACCTATGGCGGACTCACTCAGGCGCTCCTCCAGATTGAGGAGTTCCATCCAAAGGCGGTCATTGACGCGCTGTTCCGCGCGGTGCTGGCCCGCGATGGCGGACCGCCGGTCCACTTCGCAGCGATGCTGATGTTCCTGCATGGAAAGGCGAAATGCGCGTTCGACTGGGAGCAGCGCCCGTTCTTCCTGAAGTTCCGGACCGAGGAGCGGGCGGAGCGCGAGGCGCTGTTCCGCGAACTCTGTGAAAAGATCGGCGTGAAGCCTGAGAAGTATCTACGCCGCAAAAAGAGCCGCTGAATCGGCGGGGCTCAGCGGCACAGTTTGTCTGCCAGCGCCTCGGCCTTCTCGTTGCCTTCCTTCGCGGGCACGTGTCCGACCACACGGGAGTTCGCGCCGTCGAGCTTGATGATGATGAAGGTCTCCATGCGCGTCTGCTTTTCGTCATCCTTCGAGGCCATCATGCGGTAGATGATCGCGTAGGGCACAAAGGCACCGGCCTTGCGGATGCCGCGCCACTGGACCACGTCGTTGGCCTTTGCGGGAAACTGGCCGGGCTGGCATGCGGACAGCGTGTCGCCCATGAGGTCGGTCTTCTTTCCGCCAAACTCGAGGTTGATCCAACTGCGCAGGTCGCCGCCCTCGTGAAACACCTTGTAGCCGCCGAGGCCGGGGCACAGGTGCCTGAAGTGATCGATTTCCGGGTTTTTCTCCCGCGAGGAGTCCTCGAGGATTTTCACCTTCTTCGGATTCGTTGTCGTGAATTCGGAGGCCGGTTTCCCTTCCTGCGCGGAGGCGGAGGAAAGGCCGAGGGTGGCGAGGGCGAGCAGGAGCGCGAGGAGGCGTGGCATGGCGGAGTGGCGGAAAGGGTTTTGCGTGCAGCGGGTGCCGATGGCTTTTCCCATTCGCTGCGCTGCGCAGTCAACATGAGCTTTCCCGGCCGCCGCGCTGCACTGCGCTTGAGTGCGGGGAATTTCCGGCTTAGCTGCCGCCACATGCCCCGCATCATCACGCCGCCGCTTTTTACGATCGCATCGCTGCTCATCACCAGCGCCGCAGTTCCGGCGGCTGCGCCGGCGTTCGTGGAAGCCGGCGCGCCGTTCCTGCAGAAGCACTGCGTCTCCTGTCATGGGAAGGACAAGCAGAAGGCCGATCTCACGCTCCACGAGTTCCGCGACGACGTGTCAGTGCTCCGCACGCGGAAGCGCTGGCGCGAAATCGTCGAGCAGGTGCGCTCCGGCGACATGCCGCCGGACGACAAGCCGCAGCCGTCTGCGGAGGAAAAGCAGCGCTTCCTCGCCTCGGTCGCCGGCGTCTTTGCCAAGGCGGACAGCGGAAAGCCGGACCCGGGCCGCCTCACGGTGCGCCGTCTGAACCGCAACGAATACAACAACACAATCCGCGATTTGCTGCACATCGAGTTCCGGCCCGCAGACGATTTTCCGAGCGACGACGTGGGGCATGGCTTCGACAACATCGCCGACGTGCTCACCGTGTCTCCGGTGCTCATGGAGCGCTACCTCGACGCCGCCGACAAAATCGCCGCGCAGGCGATCCCGCTCAGCGCGACGAAGCCGCCGAAGCGGACGATGATCGCGAAGTTCTGCGAGCCGGCATCACCAGCGGTGCCGCAGACGAAGTTCCGCCCGTTCACCGGGAGCGATCCCGACGCGGTGAAATCAGGCCCCATCAACACGCCCGCGCGCATCACCGCGGACGGCGACTACATCATGCGTGCGCGGCTTTACGCGAAATCCGCGGACGGCAAGCCCGTGCGCGTCGCGATGATGGTGTCCGGCGGCGGGCTCGCGAAACCGTCGTCTCCCGGCGAGATCGCGAAGCTCGATGGCGCGGGAATTGGAAACGTGAAGCGCGCGCTGATTCTGAGGAGCGTGGAAATCACCGCGAAGTCCGAGAGCGACGCGCAGACCATCGAGGTGAAGGTGCCGCGGCTCGACGGAATCGAGCGGATCGTGCTTGCGGCATTCAAGCCGCAGGGCGGGCAGCCCGCGCCGACGATCTTCGTGGAGTGGCTGGAATACGAGGGGCCGATGGACACCCGGAGCGCCGCGACTAAGACGCTGCTCAGCGTCACCCCCGGAAAGTCGCAGGCCGAGCAGACCCGCGAGGTGCTTGCGCGGTTCGCCGTGCGCGCGTGGCGCCGGCCCGTTTCCGCGGAGGAACTCGATCGCCTCTGCAAGCTGGTCAGCTACGCGATGGGGCACAACGACACATGGGAGGAAGCGATGCGCCGCGCCGTCAGCGCGATTCTTGCGTCTCCGAAATTCGTTTTCCGCCTCGAGCCCGACGATCAGCCGCAGAATGCGGAGCCGCATCCGGTGAATGAGTTCCAGCTCGCCACGCGGCTCTCATATTTCCTGTGGAGTTCGTGTCCGGACGACGAACTGCTCTCCCTCGCCGCAGGCAGTCGGCTCACCGCGAGCCTCGACGCGCAAATCAAGCGCATGATCCAGGATCCTCGTTCGGATGCCTTCATCCAGAATTTCGCGATGCAGTGGCTGCAGCTCGGCCGGCTCGCGGGACACAGCACCGACCCGAAGACCTTTCCAATTTGGAAATCCGACATGCGCGCCGCGATGCTGGAGGAGACACGCCGCTTCTTTGGCGAGGTCGCCCGCTCCGACCGTAGCATCCTTGATCTGCTCGACGGCGACTTCACCTGGGTGAACCAGCGGCTCGCCGAGCTCTACGGCATCAAGGACGCAGGCGGCTTCCAGCAGGGGGAATGGAAGCGAGTCTCACTCTCCGGCACGCAGCGTGGTGGCCTGCTGACGCAGGCGAGCATCCTCACGGTGACATCAAATCCCACACGCACCTCGCCGGTGAAACGCGGAAAGTGGGTGCTCGAACAACTCCTCGGCACGCCGCCGCCACCCGCACCGCCAAACGTCCCGTCGCTCGACGACAATCGCCGCAAGGAACTCAAAGGCAGCTTCCGCCAGAAGCTCGAGCAGCACCGCGCCGATCCGAAATGCGCCAACTGCCACGCAAAGATGGACGCGTTCGGCTTTGCGCTGGAGAACTTCAACGGCATCGGCCAGTGGCGCGACCGCGACGAGACCGGCGCCGCGATTGACGCCTCCGGCAAGCTCGCCACCGGGCGCACCGTCAACGGCCTCGCCGACATGAAGGTGCTCCTCCGCAGCCGCAAGCAGGACTTCGCCCGCTGCCTCACGGAGAAGATGCTCATCTACGCCCTCGGCCGCGGCCTCGACTACTACGACGAGCCGACGATCACGCGCATCATGTTCACGCTGGAAAAGAACAACTACCACTTCTCCACGCTGCTCGCGGGCATCGTGAAGAGCCCCGCATTCGTCATGCGCCGAGGCGCTTCTCAGGCGGAGCCTGCGTCTGCGGGAAAATAGCCTGCTGCCACGAGAATCTCGCGCGGCTTCGCTCGGTTGTTCCGTTCGCTCGCTTGCCGTCGGCCTTGCAACACAAAGCCCCGCCGCCTACACCGCACGGCTCAATCCCACCGCCTCCGACATGAACTCTTCCCACCGCTTCAAGCTGTTCCTCATGATGGTCCTCGAAATCGCCGTCTGGGGGGCGTGGCTGCCGCTGATTTTCGGTTACCTCCCGAGCCTCGGCTTTTCCGACAAGCTGGCGCCGGAGGAACTCCGCGGATTCGTCTCCCATCTGCATCCGTGGATTGCGGCGCTGTTTTCTGAGCAGGCGCTCATCCTGAACGCCTTCCCTGTCGCCGCGATCATCGGAATGTTCTTCAGCAATCAGTTCGCCGACCGCAATTTCGCCGCGGAGAAGTTCCTCGCGTTTTCACACGTCGTCGGCGGGCTCGCGATCCTCGGGTGCGGCTTCACGAAGAGCTTCTGGCCGTTCTTCACTCTGATGTTCATCCACTGCCTGCTCTATGTGCCGACGATTTCGATCACGAACTCGATCGCGTTTGCACACATGAAGGATCCGCAGAAGGAATTCGGCATCATCCGCATGGGTGGCACGTTCGGGTGGATTCTCGTCGCGTGGCCGTTCGTCTTCATCATGGTGGATTGGGCGAAGGTGAGCGCGGCGAACCCTCAGGGTATCAAGGCGTGGTTCGACGTTGTGTTTGCCTCAGGGCTCGTCGGTGATGCCGCGAAGGCCGCGACGAAATGGACCTACATCGTGTCCGGAATCATCTCGCTGGTGCTCGCCGCATTCAGCCTCACGCTTCCTCACACTCCGCCGAAGAAAAAGGAGGAGGGCGCGCGCGAGGGGCTCGCGTGGCTGGAGGCGGTCAAGCTCCTCAAGCATCCGTTCGTCCTCGTCCTCTTCCTCGTCACATTCGTGGATTCGTTCGTCCACAACTCCTACTTCAACTGGACCGGCGGCTTCCTCGGCGCGTCAAAGGCGGATGGCGGCGTCGGCATTCCTGGCAACTGGATCATGCCGGTGATGACCATCGGCCAGGTCGCCGAACTGCTCACGATGCTTGTGCTCGGCACGGTGCTGAAGCGTCTCGGATGGAAGTTCACGATGATCATCGGCATCCTTGGCCACGCCGCGCGCTTCGCCGTGTATGCGTTCTTCCCGGAGTCGCAGGGGCTGATCATCGCCGTGCAGATTCTCCACGGCATCTGCTACGCGTTCTTCTTTGCGACAGTCTATATCTTCGTGGATGAGTTCTTCCCGAAGGATGCCCGGGCGAGTGCGCAGGGGCTGTTCAACGTGATGATTCTCGGCATCGGCGCGCTGGTGGCGAACACGATCTGCCCACCGCTCGGACAGTCCGTTTTCAAAGTCGGCGACAAGGTGGACTACCATCACCTCTTCCTCGTGCCGACCTACGCCGCGCTTGCGGCCGCCGCGGCGCTGCTGTTGCTGTTCCATCCGCCGAAAAGCGCGAAGCCGCAGGGCGGCCCGGCGGCAACGCCACACTGACGCAGACTTGCCGACAGCGGTGTCGTGCGGCACACGGACGGAATGATTTCGCTGCTGCTCCGCTTCGTCACGGTGTTCGCGTTCTGCTCGGCCGCATTGGCTGCGGAGCCGGAGGTGAACACATTCTCGATCGTCGCCTTTGATCCGAAGACCGGCGAACTCGGTGTTGCGGTGCAGAGCAAATACTTCGGCGTGGGCAGCGTCGTGCCGTGGGCGCAGTCTGGCGTCGGCGCGGTCGCGACGCAGTCGAGCGCGAAGATGGCATTTGGCCCGGACGGTCTGCGGCTGATGCAGTCCGGCAAATCGCCGCGTGAGGCCCTCACGGAACTGCTTTCCACGGACGAGCGCCGCGAGCTTCGGCAAGTCGGGATGGTGGATGCAAAGGGGCGCGTCGCCGCGCATACCGGCAAGGAATGCATCGCATGGGCGGGGCACCATGAGGGCGACGGCTACACGGCGCAGGGGAACCTGCTCGCGGGCGAGGATGTCGTGACGGCGATGGCGGAAGCGTTCGAAAAGGCGCGCGCGTCCGGGGGCGAACTCGCCGACTGGCTCATGGCCTCGCTCCATGCCGGGCAGGCGAAGGGCGGCGATCGCCGCGGGCAGCAGAGCGCCGCGCTGCTCGTCGTGCGAAAGGGCGGGGGGCCGGGTGGGGACAATGACCGATTCATCGACCTGCGCGTGGACGACCATGCCGAACCCATCACGGAGCTGTCGCGCCTGCTGGAACTGCACAAGAAGTTCTACGGTCGGTTGCGCGTGCGCTGAAAGCGCGGGAATCGCTGGGGAAGGCCAGCGGGGCGAGTTCGCCGTCCAAGGGTTACGCCCTTCGTCCTGCACTACTTCGTCGCGACTTTCGGCTGCTGCGGCAGCGGCGTGAAGTATTCGATGTAGCCGATCATCATCTCATCGACCGTCTGCTGGCCCCATTTCACGGTTTTCGTCGGGTCGGGGTTCGCCTTGTTGCCGGGGCTGTTGTCGTAAACGGCGGTGATTTTCACCTTGCTGCCACGGGGCAGCGTGCGCGGCTCCTTCAGCTCATAGCGGAGCTGCCAGTTGAAGTCGTAGCGGGGGATGTCGAGCAGCGTCTCGCTCTTCCCGTCGGCGGCGATCAGCTCGTAGCGGAAGGCCTTTCCGCGCACGTGCATGTGGGCGACGAACGCGGTCACCGTCATGTCCGACGGCACGGGGCGCTGATAGGTTTCCACGTGGTTCGCCTCGCCGGGCGGGATGAGAATCCTGTGGTTCGCGAGGCCGGCGGTGTGCATGGCGAAACGCGGCCGCTCCTTCGCGAAGACGAGCCCCATGCGCAACTGATCCTCAGTCGCCTTGCCGCTTGGTGTGTAGTGGATCTGGAAGCTGATCGTCGCGCCCGCCGGCAGCTTGCGTGCGAAGCCATCGGGGTAAATGCGGGAGCTGTTGCCTGGCACGTAGGCTGCCCAGTAGCCGCCTTCGCCCTCGCCGCCGCCGCGCGCGATGCGCGAGCCCTTCTCGTGGACGTTCACGATCACGTGGTGAACGACTTCACGCGCGGTCGGCATGATCTCGTAGCCCTGCACCCATTTGTCCTCGGCGAGCGTCGTCTCCACGAGCGCGAGCTGGTAGGGCATGAAGCCCTCCGCCTTGATTTTGAACGGCTGTTTGAGCTGCACGATGTAGTCGGGTTTGCCGATGCTCCAGTCGTCGGGGAATTTCAGCGCCGCAGGCGCGTCCGAGGGGGTGCCGAGTGGGCGGTCCTTCGAGTCGATCCACGCAAGCAGGTCCGCCTTGTCGCGGACGGAGAGCGAGTGATCGTTTGCCCAGGGGTTCTCTTTTCCATCCGCGACCGGCGCGGCAAACCAAGGCGGCATCGTGCGGTTCTCGACGACACGCTTGATCGTCTTCGCGCGGTCGATGACGCCCGCAGGCTCGTCGAGCGCGAACGGGGCGATGCCCTTGTCGTGATGGCAGGTCACGCAGTTCTGCTGGAGAATGCGCGCGACATCGCGGTGATACGTGACCTGCGTGGTGGACTTGGCCACGTCCGTGGGCAGGTCCAATTCACAGCCGGGAGCCTCGGTGGCCGCCACATGGGGCTGCGTGCCGACGAGCATCGCGTCCACAGCGTCGAGCAGATAGCTATCGCGCGGCGCGTCGAGGTTGTAGCTCACTCCATATTGGTCATCGAGTGCGCCGCGGTAGATGAGGGTGCGCTTTGCATCCACGAGGAAGACCTCCGTCGTCGTGCGGGCGCCGAGCGCCGCAGCGAGCGACTTTTCCGAATCGAGCACATAGGGTGCGGTGAACCCCGCCTCCTTCGCCTGCGCGGCAACGTCCGGCGCCTTCTCGCTGGCGAATGGATTCACCAGCACGAGCGCAATGTTACGGGAGGCGAGCTCCTTTTCGAGCCGTGCGAGACTCGGCGCGTAGCGCTTGCTCACGGGGCAGGTGGTGCTGGTGAAGGCGAACACGACGCCCGCCTTGTCGCTCCAGTCGCTGAGCTTGCGGGCCTTCCCGTCGAGAGTCTTGAACGCGACGTCTGTCAATTGGCGCCCGACTCCGACATCGCCCGGCTTCACCGGCTTCGCGCCGGGAATGACAGGCTTCGCGTCGGACGCGGACGCGGAAGCAGCCGGCGCGGAGGGCCAGGTGCGCTTGTCGATGAACCTCTGGACGATGTCACCAAGCCTCCGGCGAAGCGGGCCCTCTGCTTTTGTTCCGCCGCCAGCCGCGGCTCCTTTGCGCTCGGCGACCATCAAATCGAGAATGGGTCTCGCCTCCTCCCATGTGACCACGCTGTCTCCATCGGTGTCGAACTTGGCGAACGTGTCTTTGTTCGGAAGTTCGTCGGGCGTCACCTTGCCATCGCCGTTCTTGTCGGCCCACTTGAAGATTTCGTCGGCGTTCCCATTCTTCGGTGGACCGTCGGCCTTCGAGCGTTGGAATGGCAGCGCGAGCAGCAGGGCAGCGGAGCAGGCGAGGATGGCGGTGGCTCTTTTCATGGATGAAGCGCGGAAGGAATCGGGCGGACTCTGCAACACCGAATTGGTGCCGAAGTTGCCGCTCTCCGCAAGACGCGCGGCGTCCACTGGAGGTTACGGGCGCTAGAACTCCGCGCAGTTGAACACGATCCGGTAGCGGCAGCGTTCGCTGCGGCACACGACCTTGCACTTCTCCGAGATCAGCTTCGCGCCGCACACGGGGCAGACGCTGTCGGGGGACGGCGCCGAGTTGTCGGCGTTGGGCTGCGGCGCGCCGCTAGACGTTGAATCGGAATTCGACGACATCGCCGTCCTTCATCACGTATTCCTTGCCCTCGATGCGCAGCTTGCCGGCCTCGCGGGCCTTGGCAAAGGAGCCGAGCGCGACGAGGTCGTCGTAATGCACGACTTCGGCGGCGATGAAGCCGCGCTCGAAATCCGTGTGGATGACGCCCGCAGCCGCCGGTGCCTTGTCGCCGGCGCGGATGGTCCATGCGCGCGTCTCCTGCTCGCCGGTGGTGAGGTAAGTGCGGAGGCCGAGCAGGTGATATACGGCGCGGATGAGCTCGCTCACGCCGCTGGAAGTCACGCCGAGGCCGGAAAGATATTCCTTCGCTTCTTCGTCGCTGAGTTCGCCGAGTTCGCTCTCGATTTGCGCGGAAATGACAACGGCCTCGGTGCCGAAATGCGCCGCCGCGTATTCGCGCACGGCCTTCACGAAAGGCTCCGCCACACACGGCCCGCCGGCGGCGAGTGCGGCGAGGTCGGGCTCGCTCACGTTGCATGCGAAGATCGTCGGCTTCCCCGAGAGGAGGAAGAACTCCTTCATCAGCTTCTTCTCCTCGTCGGAAAGTTCGAGCGTCGTCGCGGGCTTCCCGGCGTCGAGGTGCGGAATGAGCTTTTCGCACAGCGCGACTTCGGCCTTGGCGACCTTGTCACCACTGCGCGCGCCTTTCGTCTGGCGGTCCCTGCGTTTCTCAACGGACGCAAGGTCGGCGAGAATCAGCTCCGTGTTGATGACCTCGATGTCGCGGACCGGGTCCACGCTGCCGCTCACGTGATGGATGTCCGCATCCTCGAAGCAGCGCACGACCTGCACGATCGCGTTCACCTCGCGGATGTGGCTGAGGAACTGGTTGCCGAGTCCTTCGCCGGCGCTCGCGCCCTTCACGAGGCCCGCGATGTCCACAAACTCGATCGCCGCCGGCACGATTTTCTTCGTGTTGCTCATTTTGCTGAGCACATCCAGGCGCGGGTCGGGCACCGTCACGACGCCGACATTCGGATCAATCGTGCAGAACGGATAGTTCGCCGCCTGCGCCTTGCGGGTGCGGGTCACGGCGTTGAAGAGAGTGGATTTGCCGACGTTCGGTAGGCCGACGATGCCTGCGCTGAGCATGATGGTGTTGTTTCTTGGAAAAGTGGGCGCGCAGTTCAGCCGAGCACCCCGCCGGGGGCAAGGGTGGAGTCAGAAATCGCGCGCCTACTTTCCGGCGTCCCGGGATGCGGCGTTCTCCGGGAATGGGGCTCCCTGCTGAATCCAGCGCACGAGCGTCATGATCTCATCCGACGTGAGGGCTCGCTTGCCCTTCGGTGGCATCACGTCGTCGTCGTCGGGCGGGAGCAGCACGACGTTCACGAGGTGGCTCTTCAGCGGTTCACCGGGTGTGATGGCCGTCTTGCCGGTTTCGCCGCCCTTGAATGCAACCTCCTTCTGGTCGAGCCGGTATTCGCCCTTCTGCTTGTCCGGTCCGTGGCAGCTCGTGCACTTCGCGTCGAAGATCGGCTTCACTTTCTCGGCAAAGAAACGCTCGCCCTCGTTCGCGGCGCCTGTGCCGGTCTGCCCCGCGGGAGCGGATGCGGGGGCGTCATCGATGAGTTCCTTCACGAATGGAGGCGCGTTTTTTGTCAGGTAGTTTGTGCCGTGCGTGAGGTTTCCACCCTCGTGGCCGGCGATGACCATCACGATCATGCTGGCGAGGAGGAATGCCCGGAAGCCCAAGCGGACGCCTTTGCGGGGAGGTGCATTTTCGCCTCCGCGGAATGCCATCCAGTGCAGCACGAGTGTGATGACGACGAGGAACCCGACTGCGATGCCATAGTTCCGATGATGCAGGAGGACCTTCGCGTCATACTCCGCGGAGTCCGAGCGCATCAGACCGAGGAAAATCGTCGCCACCGAGGAGAGCACCGCGAAGACGAGCGTGAGCCCGACGATCCGCCTCGCATCCGTCGAGCGGCTGCGCAGGTAGAAGAGATCCACGAGGAATGCCATCACGACGAAGCCGATGGGGAAGTGCAGCAGCACTGAGTGGAACGGGCCGAGGAATGGCTGCCATTGGAAGATGCCGGATGTTGGCGCGGCTGGGGCGGCGAATGCGGCACCTTGGAGGATCGAGAGGCAGATTCCGGCGGCGAGTGGGGTGGCGGACTTGGGAGATTGGATCATGCGCGGTTGCCCTGAATGAGTGCGGACACCGCCCGATATTTGGGACAGTGGCTGCCCCGGGATTTGCCGGAAGTTGCCCGAAATTGTGCGCGCCTGCGCCGGCGGTTCCGCGCGTTTCCGCAGCACGCAGCCCGCCTACGCGATGCGCGAGGTGAGCCCGCCGTCGATCGTCACCGTGTCTCCGGTGATGTAGTCGTTCTTCGCGAGCATCACGATCACGTCCGCCACCTGCTTCGGCGTGCCCTCGCGATGCAGTGGGATGCGCTGCTCGAGGTTCAGCTTCTTCTGCGCCTCGCTCATGTGCTCGTGGAATTTTGTGCGGATGACCCCCGGGGCGACGCAGTTTACGCGGATGTTGTCGTTCGCCAGTTCGCGGGCGAGTCCGCGAGCAAGGTGCGGCAGCGCGCCCTTCACGGCCTGATAGGCGAGGTTGCCGAGCACCCCGAGCTTTCCGGCCGTGGAGGAAATGAGAATGATCGCACCCTCGCCACCCTTCCGGATGTGCGGCACCGCGGCGCGGGAGAGATGATACACCGCATGCACATGCACATCGAACGCGGCGTTCCATGCTTCCGGCGTCACCTCCAGCAGCCCGCCCGGCACGGCGCCGCCCGCGGAATGAACGAGCACATCCAGCCTCCCGAGCTTTGCCGCAGCCTCCTCGACGAGCCGAGTGCAGTCTGCCGCGACAGCACAATCTCCGGTGAGCACCATGCACCTGCGCCCGAGCGCCTCGATCTCGCGCTGCGTCTGCCTCGCGTCGTCATCCGCGTGGCGCGAAGTGATCGCGACGTCCGCACCCTCCCGGGCGAGTGCGATGGCAGTCGCGGCGCCGATGCCGCGAGTTCCGCCGGTGATGAGAGCTGATTTGCCGTGGAGCTGCATGAGTGGGGTCGTTGGATGGTGGAAGAGCTGCTGCTGAATTCCTGACGTTGCCGCGTGGGCCCGTCAATTCCCCAGCGCATCCGCATCGGGACGCGCGGGGATGAGCGGCATCGCTCGCATGATGGAGGGTTGCAAAGCATCGGTGCGATTCCTTACCGTCCCCGCCTCAATCCAATCCCCGATGAAAAAACTCCAAATCTCCCTCTCCCTCATCCTCCTCGCCGCGTCGCCGCTCTTCGCGCAGACAAAACCCGCGGCGGCTCCGGCTCCCGCCGCTCCGGCGAAGCCCGCCCTTCCTCCGCAGGCGCCCGATGTCGCCGCGCCGAAGCTCGGCCCTGACGGCCAGCCGAACGCCAGCTTCATCGCCGCACACGAGCGCTTCGTGAAAATCGCGAAGGAAGGGAAGGCGCAGCTCGTTTTCCTCGGCGATTCCATCACCGCAGGCTGGGCCGGCAACGGCAAGGAGGTCTGGGCAAAGTCCTTCGACAAATACCAGCCCGCCAACTTCGGCATCGGCGGCGACCGGACGCAGCACGTCCTCTGGCGCATCGAGAACGGCGAGCTCGACGGCATCAAGCCGAAGGCCGCCGTCATCATGATCGGCACGAACAACTCCGGCAACGACAGTGCCGAGGGCATCGCCAAGGGCGTCACGAACATCGTCCAGTTCATCCGCAAGAAGACTCCGGGCACGAAGATCCTCCTGCTCGCCGTCTTCCCGCGCGGCAGCAAGCCCGACGGAAAGCTCAATGAGCAGAACGAGAAGCTGAAGAAGGTGAACGCCACCATCGCCAAGCTCGATGATGGCAAGAACGTCCATTACCTCGACATCGGCGGCAACTTCCCCGTCACCGACGGCAAGCTCGACGCGACCGTGATGCCCGACTTCCTCCATCTCTCCGCCAAGGGCTACCAGATCTGGGCCGACGCCATCGCGCCGAAGCTCGCGGAGCTGATGAAGTAAGGACGGCGTCTCCTCTTCACGCACTTCGCGCAAAACCGCGGCCCGCCCCCCGGAAGGCTCGCGCCTCCTGCAGTCAAGTGGCATGGCGCAATCGTCTGTCTGCGAGCCCCGCCCGAAAAGAACACGGCTCACGCCGACGAATCAGCGTGAGCCGTGAATTGCGTCCCGGTGTTCCCGGGAAGTCGCGGGCTACTTGCGGTAGCCGCTCGAAGTCGCGGGCGCCGTCGTGGTCGTCGTCGTCTCGCGGTGCGAGCAGGCGGCGAAGCTGAGGGCGATGGCGGCGAACAGGAGTGCGGCGATGTGTTTCATGGCCGCGCATCCTCCTTTTCCGCCCCCGTCCGTCAATCCCGAATTCCGCCCAAACCCGCCGATGTGGTGCCTGCGTCACGACGAGGGCCGGTTCGCAAATGTCTGGAGCGCAGTTCTTGGAAATCGCGGAGCACGAAGCCGCGCGGGGGCACGTGAATCGTAGCGCGCCCCCAGTGGCTCCGGCGCGGTCAATTCAACTCCGCGGCCACCCGACTGACGCTGACTTTCCCTACGAAGTCCGGCTCCGACGGATTGAACGCTGCGACCAATCCCGAGCCACTCCACTCCTTTCATGAAACGCATCCTCATCCCCATCCTCGCCCTCTCATTTGCCGCGCTCGTGCCGTTCGCCCGCGCGGAGCTGAAAATGCCCGCCATCTTCGGCGACCACATGGTGCTGCAGCAGAAGCAGACGAATCCCGTGTGGGGCTGGGACACGCCGGGAACGAAGGTGACGGTGAGTTTCGCCGGGCAGACGAAATCCGCGGAGGCGGGCACCGACGGCGCTTGGCGCGTGAAGCTCGATCCCGTGGACGCGAATGCGAAGCCGCAGACGATCACCGTCGCGGGGACGACGAAGCGGGAGATCACCGATGTGCTCGTCGGCGAAGTGTGGATGTGCTCGGGCCAGTCGAACATGGGCTTCCAAGTGAATGGGGACTGGAACGGCGACATCGAGGCCGCGGCGTCGGATTTGCCGAACCTGCGTCTGATCAAGGTGCCGAACGTGGGGACGCAGGAGGCGCAGAAGGATTTCAAGGGCGAGTGGAAGGCGTCGAACGCGGACAGCGCGCGGGGCTTCAGCGCGGTGGGTTTTTTCTACGGGCGCTATCTGCACAACATCCTGCGCGTGCCGGTGGGCCTCATCGACAACGCCTGGGGCGGCTCGGCGGCGGAGGCGTGGGTGAGGCGTTCGTCGCTGGAGAAGGATCCGCGCTTCAAGCTGCTCATGGAGGGGACCCGGAAGCGCGAGGCCGACGCGGAGTCGCCGAAGGCGAAGGAGGATTTCGACAAGTCGCTCGCGAAGTGGAAGGAAGACATCGAGAAGCTGAAGGCCGCGGGCCTCAAGCCGGGACAGCAGCTCCCGCGTCAGCCCCAGCCGCCGACGGCATGGCTGACAGGGAACGCGCGGCCGGGGAATATTTTCAACGGCGTGATGAACCCGACACTGGGATACGGCATCAAGGGAGTGATTTGGTATCAGGGCGAGAGCAATGCGGGCCGCGCCTGGGAGTATGCGCAGCTCTTCCCCTACATGATCGAGCAGTGGCGCGCGGAGTGGAAGCAGGGCGACTTTCCTTTCTACTGGGTGCAGCTCGCGGACTTCCTCGCGGAGAAGCCGGAACCGGGCGACAGCAATTGGGCCGAGCTGCGCGAGTCGCAGACGAAGACGATGAAGCTGCCGAACACCGGGCAGTGCGTGATCACCGACCTCGGCGAGGGAAAGGACATCCACCCGAAGAACAAGCACGACGTGGCCGCGCGGCTGGTGCGCTGGGCGCTGGTGAAGGATTACGGGATGAAGTTCGCGTATCGCAGCCCGGAGTTCAGCAAGCTGGAGATCAACGGCGCGAAGGCGACCGTGACGTTCGATCTCTTCGGCAGCCCTCAATTGCGGCCGTTTGATGTGCAGGAGGCGGTTGGCTTCGCCGTGTGCGGCGAGGACAAGGTGTGGCACTGGGCAAAGGGCACGCTCGTGGCGAACAACAAGGTCGAGCTGGCGTGCAAAGATGTGCCGAAGCCGATCGCGGTCCGCTACGCGTGGGCGGACAACCCGGTGGCAAACCTCTTCAGCAACGAGGGCCTGCCCGTGACGCCATTCCGCACGGACGACTTTGAGATGATCACAAAGCCGAAGCCGACGGTGCCGACACCCGCGCCTGCGGCGAAGAAGTAGCGCGCGGCGAACCGTGAAGCGGACACTCCTGTCCGCCTCACATCCCGCGTGCGAGCGTGGTGAGTTCGGGTTGCTGCTCGACGGCGTCGAAGAAGCCGGGGAATTGCGGCGTCCAGCCGAGCGCGCGGAGCTTTGCATTGCTCACGCGCTTGCTCGTCCAGCCGCGCTTGCGGTTCGGGTCGATCGGGCCGTGCGGCGGCAGAGGCATCGAGAAACGCTTCGCGAGCCACTCGTAAATCTCGCGCTGCGGCATTGGGGCGTCGTCGCTGACGTTGTAGATTCCGCTCTCACCGCGCTGCGCCAGCGTGAGCAGTGCGCTGGCGATGTCGTCGCGGTGGATTTGGTTCACGATGCGACCGCCGTCGCCCTCAATGACGGCTTCGCCGCCGAGAAACTTCCGCAGAAGCACGGAGCGCCCCGGCCCGTAGATCCCCGCGAGCCGCGCGACGATGCCGCCATTCGCCAAGACCAGTTCCTCCGTCTCTCGCAGAAGCGCGCCCGTTTCACGAGGCGGATTGGCGGGGGTGTCCTCAGTCGCGATGCCGCCGTCCGTCTGCGCATAAACGCTCGTGCTGCTCGTGAACAGAAGCCGCTGCGGTGCGAGGACTGAGATGAGATTGTGCGCGCCGCCGAGATACACCGTGCGGTATGCGTCGGCACCGCCGCGCCCGGAGCTGGCGCAGTGGATGACCACGTCGGGCGTCGCGCCGAGCCAGTCCTTCACCCCGCGCACCGAGTCGGCATCCGAGATGTCGCAGCGAATCACGGAGAATGCCTCGCCTTTCAGCGCATCTGCGGATTCCGCCGAATGCGTGAGCCCGAGGACGCTCCACTGTGCGCAATGAAAGAGCCGAGCCGCAGCGAGCCCCACGAATCCACAGCCGGCAATGACGACACGCGGCATGCTCAGGCGGTGAACTCCACGCGTTTGCTCAGCATGCGCTCGCCGTCGAACTCGAACCACCCTTGGAAACTCCCGCCTGCGAGCACATGCGGCAGCCAGTGCTGGTCGTCCTCCCACATCTCGTGGAACGGCACCTTGTCCACGTCGAACCACATCGGCGTGGCCTCGTCGGTCTCGATGGGCTGGCCGGAAAAATCGCGCGCGACGAAGACTGCGCAGTGGAGGCTGTAGCCATCCGTGAACTGAAAGCGCACGACGCCGCGGTCCTCCAGCATGAGCGGGGTGACGCCGATTTCCTCCTGCGTCTCGCGCACCGCCGCATCGAGCGCGCCCTCGCCCGGCTCGAGCTTTCCGCCAGGCGCGTTGATCTTCCCGGCGCCGAGGCCGCGCTTCTTGCGGATGAGGAGCACGCGCCCGTCCTTCACGATGAAGCACAGGTTTGCGAGTTGGTGGGGCTGCCAGTTTTGCCAGTCCATGCGCGGAGTGTGGCCGGTGCATGCGAAATTGTGAATGGCGGAAATGCGCGCCGCCGGGTTGTCTGTGCGCATGAAACCGCAGACCGCTTTCCGCATTTCCGCCATCGTGGGTTTCCTCGCCGTAGCGCTCGGGGCATTCGGGGCGCATGGGCTGCACGCGCTGCTGGAGAAGAACGGCCGCCTCGCGACGTGGGAGACCGCCGTGCTCTACCATCTCGTGCACGCGGTCGTGCTGCTCGCCATCGCCGGACTCCGCCCGCTGCGCGCCGCCGCATGGTGGCTCGTGCTCGCAGGCGTGCTGGTCTTCAGCGGCACGCTCTACGTGCTCTCGCTGACGAACATCAAATGGCTCGGAGCCATCACGCCCATCGGCGGTGTGTTCCTGCTGCTCGGCTGGCTCGCGCTGGCGTTTGGGAAAGAGAATCAGGCGTAGCGTAGGTCTCCGACCCGCGCAGAGTTTTCACGCGCTGCGGCGCAGCTCTGGAGAGCTACGCTAATTTCCACGCAACAAGCCGCTCACGCCATGCCGCGATGGAGTGCTGCTCGCGCGAGAGGTGGTTCCAGCCGTTGAAGAGGAGATTTCCCAGCACTCCGAAGAGGAGGAAATCCGCATACACGGGCTCGCTTCCGAAGAGGAACTGCTGGTGGTGCAGCGTCTTCTCGAAGCGCACGAGCAGGCGATCCAGTTCGGTGCGGATTCCCTTCGCGTCGCGCCGCCAGGCATCCACGCATCCACGGCCAAACTTGCGCTCCTTGTGGCGGATGACCATGCCGCGGTGCGCGACATCGGGGATGGCGGGAATCCAATGGATGTCCACAAGCTTGAATGTGCGGGCTTCCACTTCGTTTTCGAGGAACTCGATCATGCATTGGTGCGCGGCCTCGATAGCCTCGGGGAACAGTCGGCTGTGAAACCATGTGCGGTCCACAAACTGCGCGACATCCTGCGTGTCGGTGCCGCTTTCATAGAACAGCCGCCCGCCGTGCTCGAGGAGCGGCACGGCATAATAGGCGCCGTCCGTGAGCCGCAGAAGCTCGGAGCGGTCCCAGTTCGGCACTTCGCGCGATTCGAATTCGACGCCCGCCGCGCGGAGCATCTGCGCGATGGGAATGCAAAACGGACTGTGCTTCAGCTCGTGGAGAATCGTTTTCATGCGCCCACGATTGCAGATGCGGAGCGCGCGGGCCAGCGGTTCAATGCCGGGGCATCACATCCGCTCGGGCACGCCGATGCCGAGCAGATCGAGGCCTTTCGCGAGCACGCGCGCGGTGGTATCGCAGTTG
>JBGAPU010000158.1:0-9521 GCA_044221035.1 Chthoniobacteraceae bacterium
CCAGTGGCTCACGCCAATGAAGCCCAGCAGCAGGAAGAAGGTGAGGTGGATGCGGACATCGATGCCGAACATCCGCCCGAGCGGCAGAGTCCAGCCATCGCTTTTCGGTTTTGGGTTTTCAGCATTCATGGTGTGGCGCGTGTGGTTTGCCTGGGAGTGTTTCAACTAATGACGAGGCTTCGGGTGCGTGCGGTGGCTGCGCCGACCTTGCTTTTCACCCGCTGGATGGCCTTGCGGGCCCGGGCGGCGATTTGCTCGCGCAACTGGCGCATCACCTTTTCAAAGGCAGCGCGGATCGTGTGGTCGCGACCCTCGGCGAAGACATCCGGCCCCGGCGTGACGAGATGCACGTTCACCTGGTAGGCGGGGCTCTCCTCGTGGAGATGAGCGAGACGGATCTTCGCCTCGTCGATTTGCCGCGCGCGGCCGAGTTCCAGGACTTGCTGCTCCACCCAGGTGTCGAGCTTGTCGGAGGAGCGGAGGTTGTGGTGCTGGAGATACAGTTTCATGGATTTTGGTGTGTGTGTGTGTTTGAGGCTCAGGGTTTCTGAGAGTGGTTCATTCGCGGGAGCGGCCGCCGGTGAGCAGCGGCAGCAGGTGCCAGATGAAGTAGGCGAGCGTGGTGATGAACGCGGCCACGTAGGTCCACGCCGCCGCATCGAGGACTTTCCTCACGCCCTCGGTTTCTTCGCCGGGAGCAATGATGCCCGAATGAGCGAGCACGGCTTTCGCGCGACGCGTGGCGTCAAACTCCACAGGGAGCGTGACGAGATTGAAGATCATGATGATGCCCCACGCGACGGCCATCACGAGCGCGCCGGTCATCGGCGCGATGAGGCCGGTGAAAATTCCGATCAGCGGCAGCCACATCACGATCTGGCTCGCAAACGTGGTGATGCCCACCGCAGCCATCCGCCAGTGCAGCGGCGCGTAGGACCGCGCGTGCTGAATCGCGTGGCCGCATTCATGTGCGGCGACGCCGACGGCTGCAGGCGAGCGGCCGAAGTAGTTTTCCGTGGAAAGCACGAGGCGGCGGTGGATGGGGTCGTAGTGATCGCTGAGCATCCCGTCCTGATGTGTGACTTCGACGCCGCTGACGCCCTCGCGCTCGAGGATGATCTCGGCGACTTCGCCCCCCGTGAGGCCGGAGCGGACGATGCTCTGGCTGTGGCGCGCGTAGGCGGATTTCACCCTCGCCGTCGCCCATAGCGATAGAAGAAGTGTTCCGATGAAGAGTATCCAGATCATGGTCAGTAGGAGTGTTGTGAGTTGTTCGTCTCGCCCCCGGATGCATGCACCCGCCGGCTTGACGGGCGGACGCTAGGCCCCGCTCCCCTGCGGGACTAATATGCGATTCCGAATGGACGGTTCGGAAAATCCGAAGCATCCTCCAGCCGCTCATGGAATGGCTGAACTACCACCACCTGCGGTATTTTTGGACCGTGGCAAAGGAAGGCGGCCTCGCCCGGGCCGCGGAGAAGCTGCGCGTGTCGCAGCCGAGCATCTCGGAGCAGATCCGCGAACTCGAGGGCTCGCTGGGTGAAAAGCTCTTCCGCCGCGAGGGCCGCGCGAACAAGCTCACGGACGCGGGCCAGCTCGTCTTCGGCTACGCGGATGAGATTTTCTCCCTCGGCCGGGAGATGCTGAGCGCTGTGAAGCAGCGGCCCGGCGCACGCGCGCTGCGCTTCCATGTCGGCGTCGTGGATTCATTTCCGAAGCTCGTCACGAACGAGATCCTGAAGCCGGTCTTTGCGATGGCGCAGACGGCGCACGTCATCTGCCGCGAGGGGAAGATGGAGGACCTGCTCGCGCAGCTCGCCGCGCACCGCCTCGACCTCGTCCTTTCCGACGAACCGGCGTCGAGCAGCGCGAACTTCAAGACGTTCAGCCACCCGCTCGGGGAATCCGGCGTCGCGCTCTGTGCGACCGGAAAGCTTGCGGCGCGGCTCAAGCGCGGCTTTCCGAAGTCACTTCACGGCGCGCCTGCCTTGCTGCCTGTGGAAAAATCGACGCTGAGGCGCGCGCTGGAGCTGTGGTTCCGCGACCGCGGGGTCGTGCCGAATGTCGTCGCGGAGTGCGAGGACCTCGCCCTCCTGAAGGTGATGGCCGCGGAGGGGCGCGGTTTCGTCGCCCTGCCGGAACTGGTGCTCGACGAGGCGCGGCAGAGGTATGCCATCCAGATCGTCGGCCGCGCCAAGGGCTGCCGGCTCAGCTTTCACGCGATCACCACGGAACGGCGCATCCATCACCCCGCCGCGCTCGCGATCACAGGCGGCGCCGCCAAGCTGCTCGGCTCCTGAGCCCTCTCAACGGGGGGCGCCGCAAGCGGGCGGGCGCCTTTCCGCTCGACACTTCCCGCGCTGCGCCGGACAGAATCGCGGTTCACATATGTCCACCCGCACTGAAAAAGACACCATGGGCACGATGGAGGTGCCCGCCGACGCCCTCTACGCCGCCTCCACGCAGCGCGCCGTGCTGAATTTCCCCGTGAGCGGCTACCGCTTTTCGCGCGAATTCATCCGCGCGCTCGGCATGATCAAGGGCGCCGCGGCGCAGGCGAACCTCCAGCTCGGCCGCATCTCGAAGGAGCGCGCCGGCTTCATCGCGCAGGCCGCGCAGGAGGTGATGGACGGCAAGCTCGACGAGCATTTCCCCATCGACATCTTCCAGACCGGCAGCGGCACCTCGACGAACATGAACGCGAACGAGGTCATCGCGAACCGCTGCTCGCAACTCGCCGGCAAGCCCATCGGCTCGCGCGACCCGATTCACCCGAACGACCACGTGAACATGGGGCAGTCGTCGAACGACGTCATCCCCACCGCGATTCACGTCGCCGTCGCCGAGCAGCTCCGCATCACGCTCGTGCCCGCGCTCGACGCGCTCCGCGGCTCGCTCGATGCGAAGGCCAAGGAATTCTGGGACGTCATCAAGATCGGCCGCACGCATCTCATGGACGCGACGCCCGTGCGGCTCGGCCAGGAATTCGCCGGCTACGCACGCCAGTGCGAACTCGGCGTCGAGCGCGTGCGCGCTGCGATTCGCGAAGTCGAGGAGCTGCCCATCGGCGGCACCGCCGTCGGCACGGGGCTGAACTGCCACCCCGACTTTCCCGGCATCGTCGCGAAAATCCTCAGCACCACGACGGGCAACGATTTCCGCGAGGCGAAGGATCACTTCGAGGCGCAGAGCGCGAAGGACGCGCTCGTCTCCGCGAGCGGCACGCTGAAGACCGTCGCGACGAGCCTCACGAAAATTGCCAACGACATCCGCTGGCTCGGCAGCGGCCCGCGCTGCGGCATCGGCGAAATCGCGCTGCCCGAGACGCAGCCCGGCAGCAGCATCATGCCCGGCAAGGTGAACCCCGTGATGAGCGAGGCCGTGCTGCAAGTCTGCGCGCGTGTCATCGGCAACGACGCCACCGTCACATGGGCCGCAGCGCAGCTCAGCAACTTCGAGCTGAACGTCGGCATGCCCGTCATCGCGCACGCGATGCTCGAGAGCATCCGCCTGCTCACCAATGTCGTGGAGATTTTCCGCAGGCGCTGCGTCGAGGGCATCGTCGCGAAAAAGGAGCGCTGCGCCGAACTCATCGAATACTCGATGGCGATGGTCACCAGCCTCGTCCCCGTCATCGGCTACGACAAATCCGCCGAGATCGCGAAGGAGAGCGCGAAGACCGGCAAGACCGTCCGCCAGCTCTGCATCGAGAAGAAAGTCCTCCCCGAGGCTGAACTCACCGCCGCCCTCGACCCCGTCGAGATGACCAAGCCCGGCGGCGAAGGCGCGGCGGGCGGATAGGCCTTGTTGCTTGACTGCGGAGCTCCGGAGACGTTCTTGACGTTCATGGGCACCACTTCAAGATGATCCCAATGGGAGCGAAGCTTAGGTCGATCGTGAGCGCATTTCTTGTGCTTACGACGACAGTTTGCACCGCGCAGTTGCCGCTGAACTTGGTTCCGCAGAAGCCGCCGACAGCGGCGCCGCAAGCAACCGGGCAGGCGCGCCCCCCCGTGCTGCCTGCCAGGAAGGGTCAGCATCTCAGCATGCAGGTGGACAATGTCGCGAGCGGGGGAGGTGAAAGGACGACGAATTCTGGTGGGATGGGAGCCAGAATGGCTGCTGAGGGCGGGGCGGGGGGCGTGAAGAGAGGCGACATGTGGACGACGGTTGTGGGTGGTGCATCCACGTCATCATCGAGCACCCGTTCGAGTTCGCCACGTTACCGAGTGCAGGTCTCAAGTTTTGGGGGCGCTACTGAGGAGGCGACGGTGGAATGGTATATCCTCGCGCGAGACGTCGCCCGTCGTCGCGGGACGGAAGCGTTTGTGGTCCACGACAAGGGTTCCGAAGCACTCGTTATCGAGCCTCGCAAGCGGGCCGAGTTCTTTTTCCAATCGAAGCCCATCGTCAGCAGCACGGAAAAAGCGGTTTCCAATGTCACCACTCGGTCGATGATTACCGGTTTGGCGACGACGACATCCCAGACTTTCAGCGACACGCAAGGCTTGAAAATGGCTGGGTGGATGGTGCGCTTGAAAGTGGGTGGCGAGGTGGTGCTGGTGAAAGGGTCGAGCACTTTGTTCGAGGAGATGGGCAGAACGGGAAAGGGGCTTTAGCGGCCCCGCGATGTCGTTCCGCCAAAAGAATGATGGCGCGCTCGGGCGAAACGTGGCGAGCATGCGCGCATGAAAGCACTCATCCGTCTCGCTGGTCTTTTCGTGTTTGCGGTCCTGGGAATGCCGGCGCTGGCGGCGGAGGAGGAGAGCGGGCCGGCGAGCCTCGCCGTGGACCTCAACGGCGACGGCCGGGCGGAGACCATCTCGTGGCGCGTGAGCAGCAAGGACGGCGACAACGCCTTTCACCAGGTGACCGTGACCGATGCCGGCGGCAAGGTGCTCTGGCGCAGCCCGCAGGTGCGCGCCGCCGATGACCCGATGGCGTTCGGCGAGTTCGACTTCGGCTTCAGCCTTCCCGAGTTTGCGGGCGATTTGGAGCAGGACGGCACCGTGGAGATGATCGTGCCCGCGCCGCAGAGCGATGTGTCGCCGACGTTCTTCCGCGTCTTCCGGTGGAGCGGCGCGGCGTTCGAGCCGAAGTTCTCCCGCGCGCTGACGGGGCCCGGCAAGAAGGACGCGCTTTTCTCCTGGACGGAAAATCCCCGCAACGGCGACTACTGGGTGCAGCGCTGGCACGGGGCGAGCGCCGAGGGCGGCTGGGTCGCGGACCTCGTCGCGCTGCCGCGGGGCGACACGGTTTTCATGGGCACCGCGGTGCTCGTGCCGAAGGGCGGGAAGTTCCAGTTGCTGCGGTGGATTCACACGCCGCTGAACATGTCCGCCGCCTCCGCCGAGCCCGAGCCCGCCGCGCCGGCGGCCGATGCGAACGGTTACCGTGCGCGACTCAGCGCGCGGGACCATGTGAATTCCAGCGGCGGTGCGCTGAAGCGCATCGGCGACATTCTCCGGCAGGACCGAGCGAATGTGCACCGCGGCACGCACCGCGACGCGGAGGATCAGGTGGACGGCCGCTTTGCCGATGCCGCGCAGCGGGAGGCGCTCGCGGCCATGCAGGTGCGCGTCGTGGGCGGCTCGGCCGCGGTGAACCGCATCGTGAACGGCACGCCGGTGGTGAAGGTGACCTTCAGCGGCAACGAGGTGCGCGTGGAGATCGTCTCGGACTGAACCGCGCCGGCGGGGCGCGGGGTCACTGCATCCCGAACACCTTCGTGAGGAAGGCCCACGCGTCGGCCGTTTCCTCCATCACTTTCGTGAGCGCGGTGCCTGCGCCGTGGCCGGCGCTCGTCTCGATGCGGATGAGCACGGGCGGCGCGCCGGGTGACTGGCACTCCTGCAGGCGGGCGGCGAACTTGAAGCTGTGCGCGGGGACGACGCGGTCGTCGTGGTCGGCGGTCATCACGAGCGTGGCGGGGTAGCGCGTGCCGGGCTTGAGGTTGTGATATGGCGAGTAGGCGGCGAGGGCCTTGAATTCCTCCGCGTTCTCGCTGCTGCCGTAGTCGCTCTTCCACGCCCAGCCGATGGTGAATTTGTGGAAGCGCAGCATGTCCATCACGCCGACGGCGGGGATGGCTGCGCCGAAAAGCTCGGGGCGCTGCGTCATCGCCGCGCCGACGAGCAGGCCGCCGTTGCTGCCGCCCTGAATCGCGAGCTTCCCGCTGCGCGTGTATTTGTTCGCGATGAGCCACTCGGCGGAGGCGATGAAGTCGTCGAAGACGTTCTGCTTCTTCAGTTTCATGCCGGCCTGGTGCCAGTCGGCGCCGTATTCGCCGCCGCCGCGCAGGTTCGCGAGTGCGAAGACGCCGCCCATTTCCAGCCACACGGCGCGCGAGACGGAGAACGCGGGCGTGAGCGAGATGTTGAAGCCGCCGTAGCCGTAGAGGATCGTCGGCGCGCTGCCGTCGAGCGCGAGGCCGCGCTTGTGCGTGATGAACATCGGAACGCGCGTGCCGTCCTTGCTCGTCACGAAGACCTGCTTCGTCTCGTAGTCGCCTCCCTTGAAGTCCACCTCGGGCTTCTTCCACAGCGTCGCCTCGCACGTGGCGGTATCGAGCCGGTAGATCGCGCCCGGCTCGGTGAAGCTCGCGTAGCTGAAAAACGTCTGCTTGTCCTGCGCTCGGCCGCCGAAGCCGGCGACGCTGCCGAGGCCCGGCAGCGCGAGTGTGCGTTCGAGGGCGAACGATGCGCTTCCGTTCGGCGCGAACACTTTCACCTCGCTGTGCGCATCCTTGAGATACTCGCAGAAGAGCTTGCCGCCGACGCTGCCCACGCTGTCCAGCTTCTCCGCCGCCTGCGGGATGGTCTCGCGCCACTTCGCGCGCCCGGGCTCGCGGATGTCCACGGCGATCACGCGGTAGCGCGGTGCGTTGAGGTCCGTGCGGAAGAGGAAAGTCTCCCCGAAGTTGTCCACGAAGTCGTAGTCCGCATCGAAGTCGTTCAGCAGCTCGACCACCTTCGCGTCCGGCTGCGTGAGGTCCTTGTAGAAGATGCGGTTCTTTGTGTCCGTGCCCTGCGAGACGTGGATGACGAGCCAGCGCCCGTCGTCGGTGACGCTGCCGTGAAATCCCCAGTCGGCGTGATCCTTGCGCTCATACACGAGCGTGTCCGCGCTCTGCGGCGTGCCGATTCTGTGAAAGTAGAGCTTCTGGAACTCGACCTTGCCCTTCAGCTCGTCGCCCGCTTTCGGCTCGTCGTAGCGCGAATAGAAGAAGCCGCTGCCGTCCTTCATCCACGACGCGCCGCTGAACTTCACCCACTTGATGACGTCGTCGCGGTCCCTGCCCGTCGCGACTTCGCGCACGCGGAACTCCTCCCAGTCGCTGCCCGCGCGGCTGATGCCATACACGAGCAGCGAGCCGTCCTCGCTCGGCACGGTGGCCTTCAGCGACACGGTGCCGTCGGCCGAGAGCGTGTTCGGATCCACGAGCACGCGCGGTTTCGCATCGAGCGAGTCGGCGGTGTAAAAGACCGCCTGGTTCTGCAGCCCCGAGTTGTGCGTCCAGAAGAACTTCCCGCCGCGCTCGAAGGGCGTGCCGTAGCGCTCGAAATTCCACAGCTTCGCGAGCCGCCCGCGGATCTGGTCGCGCTTCGGGATGCCCGCCAGGAACGCCGACGTCACGCGGTTCTGCTCCTTCACCCACGCCTTTGTCTCCGCGGCGTTGTCGTCCTCCAGCCAGCGATACGGGTCGGCGATCTTCGTGCCGAAGTAGTCGTCCACCACCTCCTCCCTGCGCGTCGTCGGATACGTGATGCGCGGCCAGTCGGCCGCCTGTGCGAGCGTGGTCATCGTGGTGAGCAAAAGGAGCGCGGTCTTCATGAATACGGGTCGGCGATCTTCGTGCCGAAGTAGTCGTCCACCACCTCCTCCCTGCGCGTCGTCGGATACGTGATGCGCGGCCAGTCGGCCGCCTGTGCGAGCGTGGTCATCGTGGTGAGCAAAAGGAGCGCGGTCTTCATGATTGGGGAGCGGCTTCGGGCTGCGCGGACTTGTCGGGGAAGCGCATCGCAATCGCCGCGAAGATGCCCGCCACGACACACATGAGCCCGACGTAGATGAGCATCTCATTCGACACCGAGATGCGCCGCACCATCTGGCCCGCGGAATCCTTGGTGCTGTTCAGCTCGGTGACGAAGGAGGCGAGCTTGTTGCCGATGGCCACGGTGAGCAGCCAGAAGCTCATGATGATGCTCTTCAGCCGGGCCGGCGCGACCGAGAACGCGAACTCCAGCCCCGTCGCGGAGATGAGCACCTCGCCCGCGGTCATCACGCCGTAGGGCAGGAGCTGCCAGAGCACGCTCAGTTTCTCTCCGCCTTCGATGCGCTTCTGCAGCATCGAGGAGATGAGGAACGCCAGCGCCGCGAGCACCATGCCCGAGCCCATCCGGCGCAGCAGCGTCGGCTGCAGCCCCCACTTCGCGAAGGCGGGATACACCCACTTCAGGAAGACCGGGATGATGATCATCACGTAGATCGGGTTGGTGGACTGCATCGTCTCGCCGTCGATGGAGTAGTCGCCGATCTTCAGCGGCACCATCTGCTGTCCCTGCTGCACCCATGTGGTGTGCTGCTGGTCGAAGAGAGACCAGAAGACCGTCACCGGGAGGAAGATGATCGCGATCCGCCAGAGCGTCGCGCGGTCCCCCGCGCGTGTCGCCGCGTCCACCGGCGGGAGCGTCGAGGTCGGCGGCTTCATCACGTAGGATTTCCGCCCGGAGAAGAAGATCATCGTCGCGAGCAGCATGAAGATTCCCGGGATGAGGAACGCCACCGAGTAGCTTGTCTTCTGCCGGATGTAGGGCAGGAAGGAGAACGCGAAGAACGAGCCGAAGTTGATGCTCCAGTAGAAGAGCCCGTAGGCCTTGGTGAGCTGCTTCTCCTGGCCCGGCCCGAACTGATCGCCCACAAACGCCGACACGCACGGCTTGATGCCGCCCGAGCCGATCGCGAGCAGGATGAGCCCCGCATAGAGGCCCCACTTTGTCCCCTCCGTCGCGGACATCAGCGCGTGGCCCGCACAGTAGGCGAACGAGATCCACAGGATCGTCCGGTAGCGCCCCCAGTAGCGGTCCGCGATGAAGGCACCGATGAGCGGCAGCAGATACGTGAGGCTCTTCCAGTCGTGGACGATCTTCTTCGCCGCGATGCCGCCCTGCTCACCGCCGCCGAAGAGCATCGTCGCGTAGCCCGTGAGAATCGCGATGACGCCGTAGTAGCTCAGGCGCTCGCACGCCTCGTTGCCTACGATGTATTTGGTCTGCGGGGGGAGGCGGTTGTTGCTCATAGGGAAGATGGACGCCCGCTCTGCTAGCCGTTTGCCCTGCGCGGCGACAACCTACTTCTTCGCCGCCACCGCCGTGCGCACTTCCTCGATGAACTTCTGCTCGTCCGGGCCGAGGCGCGCGAGGGCGACCTCGTAGGGCTTGGAGTTCACCAGAAAGCGCGCGGTGGCGTTGCGCACGACCGTCGGGTTCTTCGGCGGCGCGGCGGGCGCGGCGTTGCCCTCG
>JBGAPU010000159.1:0-9301 GCA_044221035.1 Chthoniobacteraceae bacterium
ATCACGATGGACATCGGCGATCCGGCGCAGGGCCACCCGACGAACAAGCGCGACTTCGCCACACGCCTCTCACCGCTTGCACTTCGCGGCGTGTATGGCAAAGCCATCGCCGAGTGCTCCGGCCCGCTTTTCCGCGCGGGACAGCGCGACGGCGGGAAGATGGTTCTCACGTTTGACCACGCAGGCGGACTCAAGGCGGCATCCGGTGAACTCACCGGCTTCGCGATCGCGGGCTCGGACAGGAAGTTTGTCTGGGCAAAAGCGAAGATCGAACGCGACAAGGTGATCCTATGGAGCGACGACGTGACCGAACCGGCTGCCGTCCGCTACGCTTGGGCGGCAAACCCGAAATGCAACCTCGTCAACGCCGCCGGCCTTCCCGCATCGCCGTTCCGCACGGACGACTGGAAGTGAATTTGCAAGAACGCTGAACCCCATCATACGACGCCATGCACCTTCCCCGAGCCGCAATTCTCCCGCTTCTCATCTTCCTGAGCGCCGCCGCTGCGTCCGCTGCGGCAAAGGAAACCGTGAAGCCCGCGGGCATCGTGATGGACGACCGCGAGGCCGTCCTCACCGGCGAATGGATCGAGAGCACCAAGCAGGCGTCTCTCGTCGGCACGGGCTACCGGCACGACAACCACAGGGATCAGGGCGCAAAGACTGCGCGCTTTCTGCCGAAGCTCGCGCAGGCCGGCGACTATGAAGTCCGCCTACTTTATCCCGCCACCAGCAACCGCGCGACGAACACGCTCGTGATCCTCGAGGACACCGGTGGCGCGAGGAAAGTGCGCGTGAACCAGCGGCAGGAATGCATGGAGGGCGGCGTGCCGCGCTCGCTCGGGACGATCCATTTCGAGCCGGGCAAGCCCGCCGCTGTCACCGTGTCGAATGAGAGCGCGGACGGCTTCGTGGTGGTGGACGCCGTGCAGTTCGTTCCCGTCGCCGACGCGCGGGCGGAGCGCGCGGGCGGACACGGCGCGGGCTTCGCCGCAACAGCCGCTCCCGCTCCGGACAAGCCGGCGAAGGCGGAAGTGAAGCGCGCCCCGATGGCGGCAGCGGTCGCCGTTTCCCCGCTGACGAAGGAAGTTCCCGGCAGCCTCACCGCGCCGCCTTCCGCGGAGCCCGTGCAGATTGCCAAGGACGCGAACCCCCGGGACGTGGACGGCAAAAGCTACGACCTCGTGGTCATCGGCGGCACCGCGGGCGGTGTCGCATGCGCGGTGCGCGCGGCGCGCGACGGCTGCTCGGTGCTCCTCGTGCAGCACAACCGGCACATCGGCGGCATGCTCAGCAACGGCCTCATGCAGTGGGACGCGCTCTACGGCGGCCCGCGCGCGCCGCTCTTCACGGAGCTGCTCGCAGCCATCGAGAAGGACGCCACCGCGCGCTTCGGCCGCGACTCGCGCAACCACCAGATCCAGCGCTACACGCACGAGCATTATCCCGTCGGCTGGGTGGAGCCGCATGTGATGGAGCGCGAGTGCAGCCGCCTCGTCGCCGGCGAGAAGAACCTCACGCTCCTGCTCGGCCACTACCCGGTGGCCGTGGAGCGAGATGGCGCGCTGCTGAAGGGCGTCACCCTGCGCGCCTACGGCACGGTGGCGGACATCCGCGTGAAAGCCGCGATGTTTGCGGATGCGACCTACGAGGGCGACATCCTCCCGCTGGCGAAGGTTCCCTTCCGGGTGGGCCGCGAGGCGCGCGACGAATACCACGAGCCCCACGCGGGGAAAATCTTCGTCAACATCGGCCACGGCGCGCCCGAGGGCGTGACAGCCGAAGGACTAAACATCCGCGCCTACGGCTCGCGCCAGGGGAGCATCGATCCCACGAGCCCGTTCACCGCGGACAACGCCTCGCAGGCCTACAACTACCGCTTCTGCGTCACGAAGGATCCCGCGAACCGCGTCATGCTCACCGCGCCGCCGCCCGGCTACAACCGCGACGAATACCTCCACTACGAGCGCAAGGCCATCGCCACCAATCCCGGCCCGAACCTCAAGTCGCACATGAACTCGCCCATCCTCCCCGGCGAAAACCACGCGTATCCCGAAGCCTCCTGGCCCGAACGCGAGAAGATCATCGCGCGCCACAGGAACTTCGGCCTCGGCCTCATGTGGTTCCTTCAAAACGACGAGTCTGTCCCCGAGGCGAAACGCGCGGGCTTCCGCGAGTGGGGCCTCGCGAAGGACGAGTTCCCCGACAACGGGCACATTCCTTACGAGATGTATGTCCGCGAGGCGCGGCGGCTCGTCGGCAGGCACGTCGTCACCGAGCACGACGGCATGCTCGCGAAAGGCATCGCCCGCACGCCCGTCCACGCCGACAGCATCGCAGTCACCGACTGGTATATGGACTCGCACTCCTGCACCACCGACTCGCGGCCCGGCTTCCGCTACGATGGAAAGCTCATCCTCACCGAGGAGTCGCGGCCCGCGCAGATCCCGTGGCGCGCGCTTCTCCCGCAGGGCGTGGACAACCTCCTCGTCCCCGTGTGCGTCTCCTCCACGCACGTCGCATGGGGCGCCATCCGCCTCGAACCCGTGTGGATGCAGACGGGCGAGGCTGCCGGCGTCGCCGCCGCGCTCGCACGGAGGAAAGGAATCGCACCCGCGGCGCTCGACGCCGCCGAGTTGGTGCGCACCCTCGCGGAGCGGCGGCATCTCGTGAGCTTCTTCAATGACGTGAAGGTGGACGGACCCGACGCCTCCATCCCGGCGGTGCAGTTCCTCGGCACGCGCGGATTCTTCGGCAGCTACGATGCGAACACCGCGAAGCCGCTCACCACCGCGCTCGCCGCGCACTGGGCGCGCACCTTTGCCACGATGAACGCCCCCGGCTCCGTCCCCACCGACGCCGCGCGCAGATCCGCCGAGCTGGAAAAGGAGGATTCCCCCACGCTCTCCGCGGCGGCATTCCTGAAGCTGCTCGCGGAAGCCGGCGTGCCGGAGAAATCCCTCGCCCCCGCGCGCACGATCCTCGCAGCGCAGCCCGACGCTCCCCTCACCCGCGGCGACGCCTGCCGCGCGCTCTTCGCAGCGCTCGCGCGCTAATCTCCCGCAGTCCGGAGCAATCCCGCTCCACCGCGCGGCGGGGAACCTCGCCAACGGAGCCCCACGCCCCCGGCGAAATCCTTGGACAATCCCCCGGCGCCGCCTAGTCTGACCGCCCTTTTTTACCGCATGAAAATCACCTTTCCCGACATTCTCGCGCAGGCTCCGGTGCCGGGCGCCGATCCCAGCCTCGGCATGACGAACAACTTGATTTGGATGGGTGCCATCTTCGTCGTGATGTGGCTCCTGATGATCCGCCCGCAGCAGAAGAAGCAGAAGGAACTCATGGCCCGCATCGCCGCGCTGAAGACCGGCGACCGCGTCGTCACCTCCGGCGGCATCCACGGCACCGTCACAAACGTGAAGGACGGCGCCACCCTCACGCTCCGCGTGGACGACTCCTGCAAGCTCACCGTGGACAAAGCCGCCATCTCCATCGTCCTCCCGAAGGACGCCGCCTGATCCCTTGCCCTTCCCGCCATGAAGTTCCTCGACACGATCACCACACCGCACGCGACGTTCATCTACGGCCTCGTGCTGCTGCTGCTTTTCGGCGGCTACCTCATCTCCGGCAGCGAGCGCGCGAAGCGCATCCTCGGCACCGTGCTCATGGTGTTCATCGGTGCGCTCTGCATCGCCTACGTCTATCCGCCCTTCGACGTCCCGGAAAAGGGAGCGGACGGCAAGGTCGCCGTCGATCCCGCGACCGGGAAGGCGAAGATCGCGCAGAAGGGCAAGATCCCCCTCGGCATCGACCTGAAGGGTGGCACCACCTTCCTCATCCGCATCCAGCCGGCGGAGGATGTCGCCACGGGCGAAAAGCGTGAAGTCAACCAGCAGGCGCTCGAACAGGCCGTCGAGGTGATTCGCGGCCGCGTGGACAAGATGGGCACCTCCGAGCCCGTCATCACTCCCACCGGGGCGGACCGCATCATGGTGCAGATCCCCGGCCTTGCCACCGAGGACCTCGAGGACGTCCGCAAGCAGCTCCAGGAAGTCGCCAAGCTCGACTTCCGCATGGTCCATCCGGAGAGCAGCTCCCTCGTGCCGGCCATCGAGGCGAAGCAGAAGATCCTCGATCCCGCGTGGACCATTCTTTCCTTCAAGGCCCAAGACGACTCCGAGGGCCCGGAGCGCAAGCTCATCGTCCACCGCGTCCCCGACATCACCGGCGACCACATCAAGGACGCCTACGCCGGCCTCGACCTTGAGGGCTGGTTCATCAGCATCCAGTTCGACAGCTCCGCCGCCGAGAAGTTCTTCCAGCTCACGCGCGCCATGCGCAAGGGCATCGACCGGTTTGCCATCGTCCTCGACGGCAAGATCCTCTCGGCGCCCACCACGCAGGTGGAGGGCGGCATCGCGGGCGGCGGCTGCCGCATCACAGGCAAGTTCAAGGAGCAGGAAGCACGCGGCCTCGCCAGCTCCCTCCTGAACCCGCTCCAGAACCCCGTGAAAATCGAGGAGGAGCGCTCCGCCTCCGCCTCGCTCGGTCAGGACGCGATCACCAGCGGCAGCCACGCCGGCCTCCTCGGCCTCGGGCTCATCTCGCTGGTCATGCTCATCTATTACCGGTTCTCCGGCATCATCGGAAACATCGGCCTCATCCTCACCATCCTCGTCATCTTCGGCAGCATGGCTCTGCTCCACGGCGTGCTCACGCTCCCCGGCATCGCGGGCGTCATCCTCACGCTCGGCATGGCGGTGGATGCGCACGTGCTCGTCTTCGAGCGCCTGCGCGAGGAAATGGCCGCGGGCAAGACGTTCAAGGTCGCCGTCGAGCACGCGTTCGACCGCGCATTCACGGCCATCTTTGACGCGAACCTCACCACGCTCATCTCCGCGTTCATCCTCTTCCTGCTCGCCACCGGCCCGGTGAAGGGCTTCGCCGTCGCCCTCACCATCGGCGTGCTCGGCTCCCTATTCTCCGCGCTCGTCGTCAGCCGCACGCTCTACTCGTGGGCCATCGAGAAGTTCGGCCTCTCGAAGCTCTCCATGATGGCCATCGTGCAGGGCACGAAGATCAACTTCCTCGGCTACCGCAAACCCGCCATCGCGGTCTCGCTCGCGGTCATCATCGCCTCGATGTCCTACTTCGCCTACCGCGGCGACAAGAACTACTCGATCGACTTCAAGGGCGGCGACCTCATCGTCCTCGAAGCCCATGGCCCCAAACCCGACGACGGCCACGTGCGCCAAGTCTGCGAAGGCCTCGGCCTCAAGGAAGTCGTCGTGCAGAGTGAGAAGGGCGCCACCGGCCTCGACTATGTCTCCGTCCGAAGCGAGAAGGAGACCGGCCTCAAGGTGAAGGCCGCCCTGCTGGAGAAATTCCCCGACGCCAAGTTCAAGGTCAGCCAGGAGGAGACCGTCGGCTCCCTCGTCGGCAGCGAGTTGAAGAAGAACAGCGCCCTCGCCCTCGGCCTCGGCATGCTCGGCATCTTCCTCTACGTCACGCTGCGCTTTGAAATGAGCTTCGCCGTCGGCGCCATCGTCGCGCTGCTGCACGACGTCCTCATCACCGTCGGCGCCTTCGCCCTCTTCGGCCGCGAGCTCTCGCTCGTCACCGTCGGCGCCATCCTCACCATCGGCGGCTACTCCATCAACGACACCATCGTCGTCTTCGACCGAATCCGCGAGACAGTGAAGAGCGGACGGCCCGGCTCGCTGGAGCAGATCATGAACATGAGCGTGAACGAGATGCTCGGCCGAACCTTCCTCACCTCCGGCTCCACGCTCATTCCCACCATCGGCCTCTTCATCTTCGGCGGACCCGTGCTGCGCGACTTCGCCTTCGCCATCCTCATCGGCGTGGCGACCGGCACCTACTCCTCGATCTTCATCGCCGCCCCCGTGGTGCTCTGGTGGAGCAAGCGCGGCGGACGCGACCTCCGCACCGAGCTGAAGAAGGACAAGCAGGCCGTCATCCCTGCGTAGGGGATGACCCGGCACGCCTTGGAAAAGACCCTGCTCCTCTTCGACATCGACGGCACCCTGATCCGCAGCGGCGGCTGCGGCGAGCGCTCGCTGCGGCTCGCGGTGCGCGAGGTGTTCGGCACGGAGGACGATTTGCGCGACATCGAGATCGCGGGCCGCACGGACACGCGGATCGCGCGCCAGCTCCTGCAGAAATACGGGCGCGAGGTGACGGACGCTGGCATCAGCGAGATCCTCGAAAGCTACCTGCGGCACCTGCCGGTGCTGCTGGGCGAATCGCAGGGCGAGGTGCTTCCGGGCGTGGAGGCGCTGCTGCCACTGCTGCAGCCGCGCGGCGACGTGGTGCTGGCGCTGCTCACCGGGAATCTCGTGCGTGGCGCGGAGCACAAGCTGACGCGCTACGGGCTGTGGGAGTTCTTTGCCTTCGGCGCGTATGCCGACGACCACCATGAGCGCGACCGACTCGGTCCCTTCGCGCTCGCGCGCGCGAAGGAGCGCGGCCATACGGTGACGCCGGAGCGGACCTTCGTCATTGGCGACACGCCGCACGACATTTCCTGCGCCCGCGCCATCGGAGCGAAGGCCGTGGCGGTGGCGACGGGCGGCCACCGCGCGGAACAGCTCGCGCCGCACGCGCCGGACGTGCTGCTGGAAAACATGGCGGACATTCCCGCGACGCTGCGGGCATTCGGCCTTTAGACCCATTGGCGCCTAAGGCGCGCGCGGCGGCGGGTCATCGTGCCCGTGGTCGGAGAGCTTCGGGAACTTGCGGTGGAGGAATTTCTCCAGCGGCTTGCCCAGCACGAGGATGATCAGCGTGAGGCCGACGCCGAGCAGGGCCAGCGGCCACATTCCCGACCCGCACAGCACACCCAGCGTCGCCGTGAGCCAGATCGTGGCGGCGGTGGTGATGCCGTGGACCTGCGTGCCGCCCGTGTCGCGCAGGATCACGCCGGCGCCGAGGAAGCCGATGCCCGTGACAATGCCCTGCATGATGCGGCTGACGACATCCGCCTGATGCATGCTGTCCGAGCCCGACGACACCCCGATGCCGCCGAGGACGAGCAGCGCCGAGCCGAGACAGACGAGCGCGTTCGTGCGGAGGCCGGCAGGCTTGCCGCGAAGTTCGCGGTTCAAGCCGAGCACGGCGCCGGCGACGACCGCGCTGCCGAGGCGCAGCGAGATTTCCTGCCAGCCGAGAGTGTGGAAGAGGTCCATGGGGTGCGCGGAGGTTTGCGATGTCGTCGCACGCGCGGCTCGGCGAGTAAACCCGCGATTTCAGCGCGAGCGCGGCTCGACGCCGAGGAGGTGGCGCACGAGGAAATCGGCGCGGCGGCGGCTGGCGTAGGGCGTCTCGGCAGCGCCGTGGTTCGTGCCGGTCATCACGACGAGGTCAAAATCCTTGTTCCCCTTTTCGAGCGCGTTCACCACCTGCATCGTGCTGGCGGGATCCACGTTCGTGTCCATCTCGCCGACGATGAGCATGAGCTTGCCGGTGAGCTTCGCGGCGTGCGTGACGTTCGAGTTGTCCGCATACCACGGGCCGACTTCGCCGAGCCACGCTTCGTTCCACCAGATCTTGTCCATGCGGTTGTCGTGGCAGCCGCAGTCGGCGACGCCGGCCTTGTAGAAATCGCCGTGGTGCAGCAGGCCCGCGAGTGCGTTCTGCCCGCCCGCGCTGCCGCCGTAGATGCCGACGCGGGTGAGGTCCATCCACGGGCGTGTGGCGGCGGCGGCTTTCATCCACGCGATGCGGTCGGGAAAACCGGCGTCCTTGAGATTGCGCCACGCCACGTCGTGAAATGCGCGCGAGCGCCAGTTCGTGCCCATGCCGTCAATCTGCACGACGATGAAGCCCAGTTCCGCGATCGCGTGCTGCCGCTGCCGGCGTCCCCATTCCTTCGGCACGAAGTAGCCGTGCGGCCCGGCGTAGATTTCCTCGACGACGGGATACTTCTTCGCCGGATCGAAGTTGGACGGCTTGATGATAATGCCGAAGATGTCCGTCTTCCCGTCGCGGCCTTTTGCGGTGAATCGCTCGGGCGTCGTCCAGCCCGCCGCGTTCAGCGCGGTGGCGTCGGCCTTTTCCAAAATGCAGACGAGCTTGCCGGTCTCCGCATTGCGCAGCTCGGTGACAGGCGGCAGATCCACGCGCGAATACGTGTCCACGAGCCAGCGACCGTTCGGCGAGAGCGTGATGCCGCCGCTGTCGCCCTTGCGGACGGCATGGGTGCCGTCGCCCTCCGTGAGCAGCGTGAAGCCGCTGCCGTCGAAGTTCACGCGCGCGAGGTGGATGAAATACGGATCCTGCCCGGGCCGGATGCCGGCGACACGCAGCCAGAGCTGGCGCTTCTCCTCGTCCGTGCGCTCCACGCCGCGCACGACCCACTCGCCGCGCGTGACTTGGTTTTTCAGCGCGCCGGTCTTCGCGTCGAAGAGATAAAGGTGGTTCCACCCGTCGCGCTCGCTCGCCCACAGCAGTTCGCCCGTCGCATCGAGCCAGCTGTGCCATTCCTTCTGCGAGTAGTCCACAAAGGTCGCCGACTTCTCCTCGACGAGCGCGGTGGCCGCACCGGTCCTCGCATCCACGGCGACCACGCGCAGCACCTGGTGCCCGCGTTCATTGTAGAGGAAAGTGAGCGCCGAAGAGTCAGGCCGCCAGCGCAGGTCGGTGATGCTCCACGGCTTCGCGAAGAGGGCATCTTCCACAGCGATGGGCTCGCGCTTTTCCAAATTGAACAGCACGGGACGCTCTTGGCGAATGCGGTCGCCGGGCTTGAGGTATTGCTTGGAGTGAAGCTTCGGCTGCACCTGATCCTTCGGCGACGACTCGACGAAATGCACGAGGTGCTCCTGCTCGGGCTTCACGCGCAGCGCGACGGCGCGGCTGCCATCCGGCGAAACGAGCACGGGGTCGCGATACGCGTCGTCCTTCGTGCCGTCGCGCGTGAGCTGCGTCTCCTCGCCGGAGTCGCGGTGCTTGAGCCACACGTTGAAGTCGCGGACGAAGCCGCGCGGGCCCGGGGCCGGCTTCTGCACCCCGGATTTGCGGGCACGCTCCTCCACGCCCTTGTCGTAGCTGACCGGTTTGGCGCGGCTGCGCCCGCCGCCAATCACCGCCTCGCATCCACCCTCGCGCGCCTCGAAGACGGCGAGCGGCTCGCCCTTTGTCGACTCCACGAGCCAGACATGCCCGGCGAACGTATGCTGCTCGAAGCGTTCACCGGGCTTCAGCGTCGCGTATTTCTTCCGGTGGCCCGTCGTGTCCAGCCACCAGCACACGGCGTCCCCTGCCGTTTCATTCACAAACA
>JBGAPU010000030.1:0-55974 GCA_044221035.1 Chthoniobacteraceae bacterium
CTCCATTTGTGCCTTCCATCGGCGGCGCGGCGGGTCGCGAGTTCATCGCGCTATACTTCTTCGACGCTGACGGACGCTTTCTCGACGCACGTATCGACGATCTTGGGCCGCGAGCCACGCTCGACCGGGGCGCGGCCCAGCGCCTTCACGAGCAGCGTTTGGCAGAGCTTGGCGAGGTTAGCTACGACCGCATCGAGGTGCAGCCGTTCCAGGTCGAGCGCTTCGGCACGACATTCGGTTTGGTGCTTCGCGAGCCAGAGGGCGAGGACGACGTTTGGGCCGTCGAGGTTCAGCCCGGCAACTACATGGCGTTTTTCGAGCCATTCGATAGCGGTGACTATGACACCTGAGCTTTCGACCCGCTGTTCGCAATCGACCGCAACGGCTAACAAAGCGCTGCAGCGCACTCGCTGAGCTTGGGGTCGTTAGATGGCTGACACCACCGACAACATTTCCGTCGCCGACATCCTCGGCCCGTGGGTTGAGCCCGATTGGAACAGCGGCTTGATAGCTCGGTGCAGAGATGCCTGGAACAAGCCACTCCGAGATTTGTCGCGCGAGGAGTTAGCCACGTTGTTACGACAGAGGTTCGCAGTTGAGCAGCTTCTTCCGGTCGCAAAGAAGAGACTGGCAGATGGTATTGATGATGACACTGAGATGTTCGATGGAGAGTTGAAGGAAGCGATTGATTATGCAAGCAGAGCCATCTAGCTGTTGTTTGCCAGCAGGTTGTCCGCAGGGGGAGTTGGGAGTCTTGAGGCTGAGGCGGCGCCTCACTTCCCCGCTGCAAACGGCGCATCGGTGCGCTGGCATTCGGCGATGAGGGCGGTGCGGAGGCTTGCGAGGCGGTCCTTCTGCGCGGGGTCGGCGATGAGGTTGCGCAGCTCCTCGGGGTCGGCGCGGAGGTCGTAGAGTTCCTCGCCGGATTTGCCGTCGAGGTAGTGGATGAGCTTGAAGCGGTCGCGGATGATGGCGGTGTAGAGCGGGACGCCCTGGAAGTTGTCCTGCTGGCGGCCGGCGGCGATGGAGCGGCCGACGGCGGCGCCGTATTCATTGCCCATGTGCTCGTAGAAGCAGGCGTGCGGCCATGCCTCGGATGAAGCGGCGGGGTCCTTCAGCAGCGGGGTGAGGTCGCGGCCGTGGGTCTTCCACGGGACGGTGACGCCGCTGATGGCGAGGAAGGTGGCGGCGAGGTCGGCGCCGGTGACGGGCTGTTCGCACACGCGGCCGGTGGGGAAGCGCGAGGGCATGGAGACGATGAGCGGGGAGCGGTAGTTGGCGTCGTAGGGCGCGAGCTTGGTGCGGAAGCCGTGCTCGCCCATGGAGAAGCCCTGGTCGGCGGTGTAAACGACGAGGGTGTTGTCGAGCTGGCCGGATTCTTTGAGCGCGGCGATGAGCTGGCCGACGCCTTCGTCGAGCGCGGGGACGCATTCATTCACCTGCCGCACCCAGTCGTCGAAGCGCTTCTCCTTCTTCGCCTCGCCGAATGCCTCGCCGCCTTTCCCCGCGATGGGATGTCCGTCGGCGCCGCGCCTCCATGCCTGCATTTTGTCGAGATAGGCGGGCTTGCCCTCGCGCGGCGGGAAGATGTCCGCGGGGACGGTGACGGGCATGTCCTTGTAGAGGCCCTTGTGGCGCGGCGCGGGCGTGGAAGGCCCGTGGATGCTGCCGTAGCAGAGCCAGAGATACCACGGCTTCTGCGCGTCGCGGTTCGCGCCGCGGATGTAGTCGCAGGCCCACTGGGTGTAGTTGTCCGCGGGATAGCCGTCCTGCATGCGCTCCCCGCCGTTGAAGGCGAGAATCTGCCGTTCGTAATACGCGCCGGCGTTCTCGGGGTGCTTCGGGCGGTTCCAGACGATCTGGTAATCCCAATCGCGCCCCCAGCCGGCGTCGGTGCCGGTGTGCCATTTGCCAATTTGCGCGGTCTGGTAGCCCTGCTGCCGCATCTGCGCGGGGATGAACGGGCACTGCTTCGGGTCGTAGGTGCTGCCGGGATATTTCCCCTCCATGCTCATGCTCTCGATGGCGTGCGGCTGGCGGCCGGTAAGCATCGTCGCGCGCGAGGGCATGCACCACGAGCCGAGATACGCTGCGTGGAAGCGGATGCCGTTCTTTGCAAGGGCGTCGATGTTCGGCGTCTTCACTCCGGGGAATGCCTCGGGGTAGCAGCCGACGGTCTTGTAGCTCTGGTCGTCGGCGTAGATGAGGAGGATGTTCGGGCGCTTCGCGTCGGCAGCCGATGCGGGGCATGCCGCGGTGCCGAGCAGGACGAGGAGAAGGAGGAAGGCGGGAGTTTTCATCGAGCAGAGAATGGGAAAGCGCAGAGACTCACAACGCGGCGGACGGGATTCAAGACGGGGAAAAGGCGGCACAGCGACGGCGCCACGGCACGCGGCAGTCGCAAAAGAGTCACGGGCGATTGACAAAGTTCTGACAACTCGGCGGCGCGGGCAGCTACCGTCCACGGCATCGCACGCAGCGGCGGCTTGTCCACCGGGCGCGCGGAATACAACCTCACCACACCTCGCCATGACCCCGCGCACTTTTCTCCCCGCCGCACTCGCGACGCTCACCTCCATCGTCTTCCCCGCCGTGAGCTGGGGCGAAAACGAAATCGGCTTCATCGAGAAATTCGCGCTCGCGCCGGACCGCGAGAAGGTGCTCGGCGAGCTCGTGCCCGGCAGCGAGGACTACTATTTCTACCACGCGCTGCACTGGCAGAACACGCGCAACGCCGCGAAGCTCGCGGACATCCTCGAGCAGTGGCGGAAGCGCTTCCCGGACGAGAGCCAGCGCCGGCGCGTGATCGAGAACCGCGCCGCGCTGCTCGACTACGACGCGTCGCCGCAGAAGACGCTGGCGTATCTGAAGGAGCGGCTCGGCGTGGAGTTCAACCACCAGCAGGAGGTCCGCGACAAGAAGCCGAACCTGCCGACCGCGCTCGACCCGGCGCGCATCGCACGCGAGGTCTTTGAAACGAACGCGCTGGCGAACAACGGGGATCTGTCGGTGCTTAGCGACGGCGCGCTCGAGTCGCTGGTGGCCCGCGGTGTGGCGCTCACCACGCAGCAGCGGCGCGCGCTGCTCGGCAGGATCGAGCGGCCCGATGTGCAGAATCTCCCGGCGCTGATCATCGCGGACCTGAAGTCGGAGGAATCGGGCGGCTTCGGCGAGTTTGAGATTCACCGCGCGCTCCTGCCCGCACAGCTCGATGCGCTGGCAAAGGCGATTCCGGCGCTCGCCACGAACGAGGCGTTTGTTTTTACCAGGCTGCGCAAGCTCGCGCCGTCGGCGGATGTGGACATCGAGACCGACTCCGCCGAGCGCGAGGCGTGGCTGGACCGCACGTGGGCCTATGCGAAGACGCTGCCGCCGGCGTTCAACTCGGTGAAGGCGAACATCCTTTTCCGCCGCCTCGATCACGACCGCGGGAAGGGCGTGTATGACCGGGCACGCTTCCTCGAATACCTCAAGGTGCCGCGGCAGCTCGATTACGTGAACCCGAAGTGGCTCGAGAAGCGCGGCAACGATGGCAACGCCGCCGATCTCGGCGCGGACCTCGACGACGCTCTGCCGGGCGCGCAGCCGGTCGAAAATGACGAGCAGCTCGTGCGCGACTACTTCCTGCACCTCTTCACCGCGAACGCGAACATGCGGGACTCGGCAGTTCCGCGCTTCGAGGAATTCACCGAATACACGAACTACGTCCGCGCCTCGTGGCTGAAGCCGATATTCGCGGAGGCGATGATCACGTTCTCCAAGGGAGACGCGGAGAGATGGGCATCCATGCTCACGCCGCAGGAGTTTCAGGCACTGAAGGAGCGCGTGGACATCGAGTTTCCGAAATCGAGCCCGGCGGTGTTCCAGCCGGCGGACGAGGTGAAGGTGGACGTGGTGCTGAAGAACACGCCGAAGCTCATCGTGAAAATCTACGAGCTGAACACGCTGAATTTCTTCCTCACGCAGAAGCGGCAGCTCAACACGGACCTCAGCCTCGACGGCCTCGTGGCGAACATCGAGGAGACGCACACGATTGACGACGGGCCGTTCAAGCGCCGCCAGCACACGTTCAAGTTCCCCGCACTCGCCGGCCGGCGCGGCGCGTGGATCATCGAGTTCATCGGCGGCGGCCGCAGCAGCCGCGCGCTCATCCGCAAGGGGCAGTGGCAGCTCGTGCAGCAGACCGGCCCCGCCGGCGACCTCATCACGGTGCTCGATGAAAAGGGCGTGAAGGTGAAGGACGCCGTGGCGTGGCTCGACGGACGCAAGCTCGTCCGCGACGAGAAGCTCGGGCGCATCAACGTGCCGTTCACCAAGCAGCCCGGCCAGCGGCAGATCGTGCTCGCGAGCGCGGACGGCAGCTTTGCGACGCTCGCAGACTTTGAACACCACGCGGAGGAGTATGTGCTCGACGCGCAATTCCACATCGAGCGCGAGCAGCTCCTCGCCGGCCGCGAAGCCACGCTTGCCATCCGCACCGCGCTGCGTCTCGGCGAATCACAGCTCGACCCGCGGCTTCTCTCCGAGCCGAAGCTGACCATCACCTCCACGACCCTTGACGGCATTTCCACGACGCGCGAGGTGAAGGATCTCGCGCTCAGCGCGGGCAGCGCGCTCAAGCACACGCTCACCGTGCCCGACCGCCTCGCCCGGCTCACCGTGATGCTCAGTGGAAAAGTGGAGGTGCTCAGTGCGGGTGGTGAGAAACGGGTGCTGAACGCCTCCCACACCTGGTCGCTGAACGGCATCGCGAAGACCGATGCGACCAATGACGGGCATCTTTCCAAATTTGGGAACGACTACGTTTACGAACTCCTCGGCAGGAACGGAGAGCCGGTCGTCGACCAGCAGATCGTCTTCACGTTCACGCACCGCGATTTCACGCGCACGGAATCGCTGGCACTGCGCACCGACGAGAAGGGCCGCATCTCGCTCGGCACGCTCGCGGGCATCCGCAGCTTCGCGGCAAAGGCGCCGAACGGGCGCGAGGGGCGCTTCGAGCTGGGCGACTTCGCACGCACATGGTCCGAGGAGATTCACGCGAAGGCCGGCGAGGCTGTGCGCGTGCCGCTGCCGCCTTCGATTGCCGAGATGAACCGGGAGCGCTCGCTGAAGGACTGGGTGCGCGCCTACGTCTCCCTCCTCGAAATCCGCGCCGAGACATTCGTCGCAGACCATGGCACGAAGCTGTCGGTGAGCGGCGGCTTCCTCGTCATCGAGGGGCTGCCCGCGGGTGACTTCGCGCTGCGGATTCGCGGCGAGGCGCGTGACATCGTGATCAAGGTGACAAGCGGCACGCTCGCGGGCGGCTGGTATCTGGGGAGCGCGCGCAATCTGGAGGCTTCGCACGGTGCGCCGCTGCAGATCGTGAATGCAGCAAGCGACAAGGACTTCATCACTGTGAAGCTCGCAAATGCGACGCCGCTGTCGCGGGTCCACATCGCGGCGACGCGCTTCGTGCAGGGCGGAAACCTCTTCGCGTCGTTCGGCGGCTTTGAGCGGTTCGGCCTCGCCGAGGGCCAGCCCGCGCACCAGCCGAATCTCTACGCTGCGGGCCGTGAAATCGGCGACGAATACCGCTACATCCTCGAGCGCCGCTACGCGAAGGCGTTCCCCGGCAACATGCTCACGCGCCCCGGCCTGCTGCTGAATCCGTGGGACCTCCGCAGCACCGATGCGCAGGAACTCACGCTGAAGGACGGCAAAGCCGCGGGGAAAACTGAGGGCGGCGTGGATGCGAAATACAAGGCCCGCGGCAAGGGCGCACCCGCCCCGGATGTCCACGATCCCGAGGGCCTTGTGCGCGCGGCGGCCGAATCGAACTTCGACTTCCTCGCCGCGAGCGCACCGGTGATTTTCAACCTCATCCCCGACGAGAACGGCGTGGTGAAGATCGAGCGCAAGGCGCTTGGTGACCGGCAGCACGTTCAGGTTTACGCCGAGGATCTGGAGAACGCGGTGTGGCGCTCATTCGCGCTGCCGGAGGCGGCGACGAAGTTCACCGACCTGCGGCTCGCGCGGAACCTGGACCCGGCGAAGACGTTCACGCAGCGCAGGGAGATCACAGTGCTCGATGCCGGCAAGACGCTCGCGCTCGCCGACGTCCTCACGGGCGAACTGGAAACCTATGACACGCTCGGCGGCATCTACTCGCTGCTGAAGACGCTGAACGGCGACGCGAACTTCGCCCAGTTCGCGTGGGTGCTCGAGTGGCCGAAGATGAAGGATGCGGAGAAGCGCGCGAAATATTCCGAGTTTGCCTGCCACGAGCTGAACCTCTTCCTCGCAAGGAAGGATCCCGGGTTCTTCGACGCGGTCATCAAGCCGCATCTCGCCAACAAGAAGGACCGCACGTTCATCGACGACTTCCTCCTCGGCGCCGACATGACGCCGTATCTGGAGCCGTGGCGCTTTGGAAAACTGAACGCCGCCGAACGCGCGCTGCTCGGCCATCGCCTTCCCGCCGGGGCGGCGGGCCTTGCCCGCAGCCTGCGCGAACAGTGGGAGTTGATCCCGCCGAACCCGGAGCAGACGACCATGTGGTTCGAGACGGCGCTGCGCGGGCGCGCGCTCGAACAGGATCGCGGTGCGGTCGGGCGCGCCCTCAGCCTGGAACGTGCGGATGCCGAACATGCTGCCACGCCTCCGCCCGCGCTCGCACCCGCGCCGAAGCCCGCGACCTTCGAGTTCTCCAACGCGGCGCCCAAAAAAGCCCCGCAGCGTCCTCCGATGAACGCGCCCGCAGGCGGCGGCGGTGCGTTTGGAAAGGACGATCTCCAAAAGAACCTCGGCACCCTGCGTGCGAAGGGCCTTGCGCTCAAGGCGGAGGAGATGGATGGCGTTGCATCCGAAAAGAAGGTGATGGAGCAGCTCAAGGAAGAGATGCCCCAAATCCGCGGAACAATCGAACTCGCCGACCGGAGGCGGAAGGCGCTCGATGAATCCGGCCTGACTGGAAAGGAAGGCGAAGGCGAATTGACGGAGGAAACTGTTCGCCTTGGCTATTTCGGGAATGTCGCAGCCGGCGAACACCGCGCGTTCGTCCGCGCCTACTATCGCCAGCTCGGGCCGACGAAGGAATGGGCGGAGAACAACTACTACCACCTCCCCATTTCCGCGCAGGATGCATCGCTCATCACGGTGAATGCATTCTGGCGCGACTACGCGGCGCACGTCGCCTCGGGCGCAAAGACGCCCTTCGTCTCACCGAACGTGGCGGAGGCGAGGAGCAGCTTCGCCGAGATGATGCTCGCCCTCGCCGTGATCGACTTGCCGTTCGGCGCGCCGAAGCACACGACGAAGACCGAAGGCGGGCATTTCACGCTCACGGCTGGCGGACCGATGCTCGTCTTCCACAAGGAAATCAAACCCGCGGCAGCTGCGAAGGCCGGCGGCGCGCAGCTTCTCGTCTCGCAGAGCTTCTTCCGCCAAGGCGACCGCTACCGCATGGCCGGCAATGAGAAGTTCGAGAAATACGTGACGGAGGAATTCCTCACCGGCGTCGTCTATGGCGCGAACACCGTGGTGACGAATCCGACCAGCTCACCCGTGAAGGGCGAAGTCCTGCTGCAGATCCCGCAGGGCGCCGTGCCCGTGGGCGGCAGCAAGGCGACCGATTCGCGCCAGGTGCGGCTCGCACCCTACACGACGCAGACGTTCGAATATCACTTCTACTTCCCCGCGGTCAGCTCGAAGCCCGGCGTGAAGTTTGCACACTTCCCGGTGAACGTGTCCGTGGCGGATGCCGCGGCCGCCGCGGCGAAGCCGTTCGAGTTCAACGTCGTCTCCAAGCTCACGCAGGTGGACACGGCGTCATGGGACTACGTCTCGCAATACGGCAGCGTGGAGGAGGCGTTCGCGTTCCTGGCGCAGAACAACCTCGCGTCGATCAACCTCGCGCGCATCGCCTGGCGCTGCAAAGACGCCCTGTTCTTCAAGAGGCTCACCGCCTTCCTCTCCAAGCACCATGTGTGGAACGAGGCGATCTACAGCTACGCGCTGATGCACAACGACGCCGACGCGCTGCGCGAATGGCTGAAGCACAAGGATCCGTTCGTGCGGCAGTGCGGGCCGTTCCTCTCGAGCAGGCTCATCCTCCTCGACCCGATCGAGCGCCGCACCCATCAGCACCTCGAGTATTCGCCGCTCGTGAACCAGCGCGCGCACCGCATCGGCGGCGAGCGCCGCATCGCAAACCCCGCCGTGCTCGGCCAATACCGCTCGCTGCTCGATGTCCTCGCGCACAAGCCGCAGCTCGACCCGATGGATTCGATGAGCGTGTCGTATTACCTCTTCCTCCAGGACCGCGTGGACGAGGCGCTCACGCGCTTCCGCTCCATCGATGCCGCGGCGCTGCCCACGCGCATCCAGCACGACTACCTGCGCTGCTACGCGGACTTCTACGAGGGCAACCTCGCCGACGCGCGCGGCATCGCATCGCGCTACGCCGATTACCCCGTCGCGCGCTGGCAGAAGCTCTTCGGCGAAGTGACGACGCAGCTCGATGAAATCGAGGGCAAGGCCGTGAAGCCGGAGAAGGGCGACAAGCCCCAGGGAGGCGCGGACTCCGCCGCTCAGCGCGACAAGGATCAAAGCACGCTCGCCGCCACGGAGCCGTCGTTCGACTTCAAGGTGGAAAACAAAGCGGTGGCGCTGACCTGGAAGAACCTCGGCGAAGTGACCATCAACTACTACCTGATGGACGCGGAGTTCTCCTTCAGCAGCAATCCGTTCGTGAGCCAGGATGCGGGCCGCTTTGCGATTGTGAAGCCCAACAAGACCGCGCGTCAGGAGCTGCCGAAGGGCAGGGAGGCGCTCGAGATTGCGCTGCCCGGTGAATTTGCAAAGGCCAACGTGCTCATCGAGATCGTCGGCGCCGGCCAGCGGAAGGCGCACGCGTATCATGCGAACACGCTCAAGCTCACTGTCGCGGAAAACTACGGCCGCATCGAGGCCCGCGACTCCGCGAGCGACAAGCCCGTGAGCCGGGCCTACGTGAAGGTCTATGCGCGGCTGAAAGGCGGCGCCGTGCGATTCTTCAAGGACGGCTACACCGACCTGCGCGGACGCTTCGACTACGCGAGCCTGAACAGCAGCGAGGGGCAGCACCGCCAACAGCGGACATCGGAAACGCCGCCGGCAAACGGACTCGACTACCGGATGCTCAAGCCCGCGGAACTGAACGAAATCGAGAAGCTCGCCGTGCTCATCCTCAGCGACACGAACGGCGCCGCCACGCGCGAGCTGAATCCGCCGCGCGAGTAAGCTTGTGGAAACGCGCAGCTCTCTCTTCACGCAGCATCACGATGCGCGAAATTGCCGATGACAAATCCACGTGTGCGACCTAATCGTGATCCCATGAACCTCACCGCTGTCTTCAAGGAAGTGCCCGAAGGCTACATTGCGTGGGTGGAGGAACTCCCGGGCGCGAACACCCAGGCCGCCACGCTGGAGCAGGCACGTGAGAATTTGCGAGAAGCGGTCGCGCTGGTGCTTGAGGCCAACCGCGTGCTGGCCGAGGAGGAAATCGCGGGGCAGACGGTGCGCAGGGAGCCGTTCCCGCTCGTGGCTGCGTGAAACTGCGCGACTTGATTGCGCATCTGCACGCTCACGGAGCCGAGTTTCTCCGCGAGGGTGGAAGCCTCTCCGTCTATGTCCATCGCGGCAACCGCAAGTCCACAGCCGTGCCGAGACACCGCGAGATCAATGACTTCCTCTGCAGGAAGATCTGCAAGGATTTGGACATTCCCGCACCTCACGCCAAGTGAGGCAGCGCCGCACCATCGCTTTAGACGGAATTTCAGCCGCGCTCTCACCGCGCGAGTAAGCTTGCGGGCGTTTTGCGCAGGCACGACAACGCCCGTGTCATGCGCTCCCTCTTCCTCTGCCTGCTCGGTCTCGGCGTCGCACTCCGCGCCGAGGATGTCGTCATCTACGGTGGCACTTCCGCCGGAATCACCGCCGCGATCCAGACCGCCCGCGAGGGGCGGACTGCGGTGCTCATCGAGCCGACGAGATTCCTCGGCGGCCTGACTACCGGCGGGCTCGGCGCGACGGACATCGGGAACAAGCGCGCCATCGGCGGCATCTCGCGCGAATTCTACGGGGGCATCTTCCGCTACTACTCCGATCCGACGAAGTGGAAGCAGCAGACGCGCGAGCAGTATTTTGCGAAGCGCCCGCACGGCAACGCAGAGAATGAAGACACGATGTGGACCTTCGAGCCGCACGCCGCGACCGAGGTGTATGACGCGATGCTGAAGGCCGCGGGCGAACGCGTGAAGATCGTCTTCGGCGAGCGGCTCGACTTGAAGAAGGGCGTGGTGAAGGACGGCGCGCGCATCGTGAAGATCGTCATGGAGAGCGGCCGCGAGTTTTCCGGGAAGGTGTTCATCGACGCGACCTACGAGGGCGACCTCATGGCGAAGGCCGGCGTGAGCTACCACGTCGGTCGCGAGGCAAACTCCGTCTATGGCGAGACGCTGAACGGCGTGCAGGTCGGCCACGCGAAGTCGCACCAGTTCAGCGTGAAGGTGGACCCCTACGTGAAGCCCGGCGATCCATCGAGCGGGCTGCTGCCCGGCATCGAGCGCGACCCCGGCGTGGAGTTTTCCGGCGACCGCAAGGTGCAGGCCTACAACTTCCGCATGTGCACGACCGACGTTCCGGAGAACCGCCGCGACTGGGAGAAGCCCGCGAACTACGACGAGCGCTGGTTTGAGCTCGCGCTCCGCAATGTCGAGGCCGGCGACTCGCGCATCTCGTGGGCGCCCACGCCGATGCCGAACCGGAAGACCGACACGAACAACAACTTCGCCATCAGCACCGACTTCATCGGGCAGAACTGGGACTACCCCGACGCCGACTACGCCACGCGCGAGAAAATCTGGAAGGCGCATGAGGACTGGCAGAAGGGCCTCATGTGGACCTACGCGCACCATCCCCGCGTGCCGCAGAAAATCCGCGAGGCATTCCAGCGCTTCGGCCTCGCCAAGGATGAGTTCACCGACAACGGCAACTTTCCACGCCAGCTCTACGTCCGCGAGGCGCGCCGCATGATCAGCGACTACGTGATGACGGAGAAGAACTGCAAGCGGCAGGAAGTCGTCGAGGACAGCGTGGGCATGGGCGCCTACAACATGGATTCACACAACATCCAGCGCTACGTCACTGCGGAGGGATTCGTCCGCAATGAAGGCGACGTGCAGGTCGGCTCACGCCCGTATCCTGTGAGCTACCGCAGCATTCGCCCGAAGGCCGAGCAATGCACGAACCTCCTCGTGCCCGTCTGCCTCAGCGCGAGCCACATTTCCTACGGCAGCATCCGCATGGAGCCCGTCTTCATGGTGCTCGGGCAAAGCGCCGCGACCGCGGCCGGCCTCGCCATCGAGGGCGGCACGACGGTGCAGGGCGTCGACTACGCGAAGCTCAAGGAGCGGCTGCTCGCCGGAAAACAGGTGCTCGATTTCGAGAGCCCCGCGCAGGGCGAGGGCGCGGGCATTCCCGTCGCGAAAGTGCCGGGCATCGTCGTGGACGACGAGCAGGCCATCCGCGCGGGCTTCGACGCCGAGGGCCATACCACGCCGGGCTTCATCGGCACCGGCTACCGCCACGACGGCAACGCCGAGAAGGGCAGCCAGAAGGCGCGCTTCACTCCCGACCTCCCTGCGGCGGGCCGTTACCGCGTCGCGATTTCCTACGGCACGAACGGCAACCGCGCGACGAACGTCCCCGTGGTCATCCATCACGCGGGCGGTGACACGAAAGTCGTCGTGAACCAAAAGTCCGCGCCGAAGGGCGACGCGCCCTTCCACACGCTCGGCGAATTTGAGTTCGCCGCCGGCAAATTCGGCTGGGTCGAGATCAGCAACGCCGGCACCAACGGCCACGTGATCATTGACGCCGCGCAGTGGCTTCCCGTGAAGCGCTGAGTGCCCGTCCGCACCTCGGCGAGACCCCGTCAACGGCGGCGCCGCCTAGCCGGCCATCACCCACCACGAGCGCATGAACTGCCTGGCGATCTCGGCGATTTTCTCTGCATCGGTCTTCGCGGCGACCGTCGTCACCACCATCTGCACCCCGATCTCGAGGTCGAGGAAAGTCACCGTCCGGACCAGCGGGCGCCCGTAAAGCGAATAGCTCCAGGTGAAGCGGAGGCTCCTCCAGCCATTGTAGGGGAAGACATTCATCGCCGGTTGCTCCACGCTGATGTTGGTGGCGCCCTTCGGAATGTCCGCGGAGGCGGCATCGCGGTATTTCAGCGCGTTGGCGGCCAAGTCGAAATCCGGTGTGAAGTCCGAGCGACCGATGTGAATCTCACCGTCCAAGGAGTTCTGCGGAGGACGAAGAACGAAACCGCCCTCGTCCGAGGTGAGGCGGCAGCCTTTTGGGACTCCGAAAGCCATCCGCTTTGCACCGATGCTGAAATATGTCCTCCGCACATCAGGCCCCTCGACATTCGATTCCTCGGCCACGCGGGTGGTGAACGAAATCGCCGGGGGCTGCGCCTCCCCTGCCACGGAACCGGGCGACATGTGAAGCAGGACGGCGAGCATCGCGGCAGCGGCGGCCTTGTGTTGCAGTTTTCGAGTCATCATAGGTCACATCTTGTTCAGTTGCCCTCGGATGAAACCACCCGATGCCGGAATGCCCGGGAGAACCCGCGTCAGCAGCAGGGTGTCGAAATACCAGTAGCGCGTGGGCGGAACGTAGATGTCACCCGTGTCCCATGGAGCGGTGTATCGCTTGCTCTCGTAAAGGGAGACGAAGGCGCCGGAATAGGTCAGGCTGTCGCCGCTCCATGTTTCGAGCAGCCGCGGAAAGTTGTTCATTCCGCCGGAGTATCCCGACCTGCCGTAGTCGCCGCCGTTGGTTGATGCGAGATACCCGGAGATGAGCGCCGTGTTCAGCGTGGTGTTCGCCGCGTTCCGGCTGCCGACGCTCTTGTTCGCGTTGCTGTCAGACCAGTTGTTTGAGAGGACCATGATGGCATCGCCCACCAGGGCGGCGGGTTTGGTGGTGTAGCCTGCGACGACTGTGGATGCGTTGGCCGCGGGACTGCCGTTGGACGGCACGGCGTTCGGATTGCTGGTGGTGCCCGTGTTGTAGTCACCCTGCACATACAGGCCGCCCTCGGTGGCCACGGTGAGGCCGTTGTTCGGGAGCACGCCTCCATTCTTGATTCGAATGGCGGTCTTGTCCCCGGATCCGGTATCGGTCATGTAGATGATCCCATTGAACCCCGAGAGGCTGTTGAGCGTCGGGGTGATGGCCCCGATGTCCAAGTCCGTGACTGGGATTTCCTGCAGCTCGCGCTTGTCGTAGATCGTCTTGTGCGTGGTCTGGTTCACGGTGGCGTAGTGGCCCTGATCCACCGTCACCGTCTGTGTCTGATAGCTGCCCTGGTCCACCATGGTGGTCTGCGTCTCCCAATGGCTGGTGTCCACCCACCTTCTCCGCGATCCGGAACCCGTGTAATAACCGGACGTCACCCAGACTTGGGTCGTGACTTGAACCCAGTTTGAAACCCAGACCTGCTGCTGCACCTGGACGAGGTTCGGCACCCACTGCTGCACCTCCGTGACGACAGCATTGCTGATCGCATTCCTCAGCGCCGTCGCCTGCGCCGCGCCCAGGCTCGTTCCGTTCTGCGCGGTGATGCTCAGCCTGCCGCCGCTGTAGGTGGTCGAGCTTTGCCCGGCCGTAACCGTCAGCGAAGCGGTCGCATCCACGGGACCGGTGACATTGATGAGAATCCCGGCGGTGTTGTAGATGCGGCTCGCCGCGATCGAATCGGGATCCGCAAAGCCGGCGACGGGCGGCTCAATCAGCTCACGGTTGCCGTCGTTGTTCGGGTTGGCGTCGGTCACATCGTATTCCGCCGCGGTGCCGAGGCCGATTCCGGAGATCTCCGGCACCTTCTTCACCTGGCTGGAGATGCCGAGCTCATACGTCGGCGGATAGTTCGTTCCGGAATTGCTCCACGCCGCCGCGCCCGAGGGGATGCCGTTGTCATAGGAGCCCACATAGGTGACCCGGGAGTTCGCAAGAAACGTGAGGTTCGAGGATGAGGTCCCGGTGGAGATGTGGGCGTCGCCATTGGTGTGAACATCGCCGCCGATCAGCATCTTCGCGGGCTTATAGAGCTCGAAGTTCCCCTCGGAAAAAAACATGCCCCGCGTCGGCGGGACCGAGGTGTAGATGAAATTCCGCCGCATGGTCGTCCTCCTTTCGCCGCCCACGCCTGAACTCCTGAGCGTCACCGTCCCCGCGTAGGAATAGACGAACGACATCCTGTAATCGTAGGTCTTCACGGCATCGGCGCTAGGCGCTCCGTGGGCATCCGTGGGGCTGATCGACAGGCTCACGATCTCCATGTTCGAGGGGACCGGCGGCCGGTTCGCGCCGCTGACCAAAGCAGTCGCATCCGCCGCGTTCAGCAGGCCCGCGCTGTCCATCGCGGACTTCCATTTGCCGTAGGCGTAATCCAGCACACCCTCCCCCGTGGATTCCAGCGCGTCCATGTCCGCGCTCCGCGACGTCAGCAACGTCTGTCCGGAAGTCGAGACGTGGGCGGCTCCGATGACCAACGCCGCAAGGACGACGATGAACAAAGCCGACAGCATCGTGCTGCCATCTTCGCTTCGCGGTCTCCTCATTCTCGGTGTCGTGCGGTTCATTGCTGGGGCGGTGCGTTGTAGTTCCAGAGTTTGATTTGGATGGGCATGCGGGTCAGCGTGTTCCGGCCGCCGACCATCTCAGCGCGCTCCGCGTGATCGGATGAGCGGGCCACGGCGTGCAGCCATGTGGCACGGGTGCCATCTCCCGCAGTCGTGGTGAAGAAGGCATCGTCGCCAAGCTTCTGATACCCAGTGCCCACGACACGGAACGCTGCCGCGTCGCTGAAGCTCGTGCTGGCAACGACCCGCGGATAATGCCGGAGACTCCACTGGCTGCCGTCCTGGACGAAAAGGTATGCCTCCTTCCGAAAACGGCATGCCGAGACGGTGTAGCTCCCGGGTTTGGCCGTTTCCGGAATCCCCTGCCGCGTCGTCACAACGACCCGGGAGATCGCGCCGGCGCCCGCGGCTGCACTCACGCTGGCCACCTCGAGTTCCGGATGAGTGGAGAGATTGACGAGGAAAAAGTCCCCAACCTGCGGTGCGGTCATGTTCGCCGCAGAGGAATACTCGACCATGAATGTCATCGTCCCGGCGGCGATTTCCGCATCCGCCTGCCCGCTGGAATTCTTGAACACGTAGGGCCCGCCCAGTGCCCTCTTTGCGAGAATGCCGTCGGCGGTCGTTCCGGACGCGGCTGTGCCTGCCGACGATATCAACGCGGGCTCCTCCTGGGCGAAGCGCACGAGTTCGCCGAGACGATCCAGAGTCTGGCGCGCGCGGAAGCTGGAGACGTTCGTCACCACATTCTGGCTGGAAAGCCGCATCGTGGTGAGCAGAACACTGATCAGCAGCGTGCCGAAGAAGCTGGCCAGCCCCATGGCGACCACCATCTCCGCCAGCGTGAAGCCCCGGCCTTTAATCGGACGACTTGTAGGTGAACAGCTCATACGAAAGGCTTCTCCCGAGATACGTGTATTGGATGGTGCATTTCACAGCGCGGATGCTCGCCCCGCCGGGCACGGCGGAAACCGTCCAAATCGCCGTGCCGGGAATGACGCCCAAATCCAGCCTGTTGCTCCCGAGATCAATGGCCTGCGCGGTAGTCCCAATCTGCAGGATGGCAGGAATGACCGCGGGTTGCGCGTCAGGATTGAATGCGCACTGGGAAACCTCCTGGATGCGGGACAGGGCCTCGGCCTTCGCCGCATTGCTCACCCGCGAAATCGCGGCGCGGCGGTTGAAGTGCAGAAGGGCCTGCGTGGTGGTGACCGCGACTAGGACGAGAATCGTGGCGGCAACCATCACCTCGAGAATCGTGAATGCGAAGCTGCCCCCGCACGCGGATCCCAGCGACCGAAGCCGCCGTTGCGCCGGCCTGTCGGGGTTTGTCCAGCCATCGGATTCCGTGGCGTGATGCGGAAAAGTCATGCTTCTCAAGGCAGCACCGCAGATGCCCTCCTCGGCTGGTGAAACCCGTATTCTCAACCGTATTTCTACTGAGTAGAGCGGGCCTTTTCCCGCGTGGAAAAATGAGCGCCTCACGCGGCGGATTTACTTCATTGCACGCTGGATGCCGCCGCACGTTCACCGCACACTCGCCCACATGCACTCCCGTCCCCGCCTCCTGCTCGCCGCACTTGCCCTTGCGCTCACTTTCACCCATGCCCGCGCAGCCGAGCCTCCGGCGAAACGTCCGAATGTGCTTTTCATCCTCTGCGACGACATCCGGTGGAATGCGCTGTCGTGCGCGGGGCATCCGGCGCTGAAGACGCCGAACATCGACCGGCTGGCGAAGGAGGGCGTGCGGTTCGAGAACATGTTCTGCACGACGTCGCTGTGTTCGCCGAGCCGCGCATCGATCCTCACGGGGCTCTACGCGCACGGGCACGGGGTGCGGGATAATTTCACCGAGCTTCCGTCGAACCTCACGCACTGGCCGCAGCGTCTGCGTGAGGAGGGCTACGAGACGGCCTACATGGGCAAGTGGCACATGGGCGAGGACAACGACATGCCGCGCTGGGGCTTCGACTACTTCGCGACGCACAAGGGGCAGGGCAAATACTTCGACACGGAATGGAACCTCGGCGGCAAGGAGCGCAAAGTGTTGAAGGGCTACTACACCACGGTGGTGACCGACATGGCGCTGGAGTGGATGAAGAAGGATCACTCGGGCAAGCCGTGGGCGCTCTGCGTGGGGCACAAGGCGCCGCACAGCTTCTACACGCCGGAGGAGAAATACGCGCACACCTTTGACTCCGTGCGCGTGCCGTATCCGCAGACGGCGTTCGAACTGGGCGGCAAGCCGGCGTGGATCAAGGAGCGGCTCTACACGTGGCACGGCATCTACGGGCCACTCTTCGAGTGGAGGAAGAAGTTCCCCGACGACCGGCCCGAGGCGGTGAAGGATTTCGAAAACATGGTGCACGGCTACTGGGGCACGATCCTGAGCGTGGATGACAGCATCGCGCGGCTCGTGGCTTTTCTGAAAGAGCGCGGCCAAATCGACAACACGATCATCGTCTTCATGGGCGACAACGGCCTGCTCGAAGGCGAGCACGGCATGGTGGACAAGCGCACCGCGCACGAGGCCAGCCTGCGCGTCCCGCTCATCGTGCGCTATCCGGCGCTCACGACAGCTCCATCCAAGGATGGAGACGGCAAGTCCGGGCACGGTTCGCTGCCGGCTTCCACCGCCGGAAAAGTCGTGAAGGAACAGGCGCTGACGACGGATGTCGCGCCGAGCATCCTCGAGCTGTGCGGCGCGAAACCGCTGGAGGCCATCAACGGCAAGTCGTGGGTGAAGCTTGTGCGCGGCGCCGACCCGGATTGGCGCAAGGCGTGGTTCTACGAATACAACTACGAGAAGCAGTTCCCCTACACGCCGAACGTCCGCGCCGTCCGCACCGACGAGTGGAAATACATGCGCTACCCGCACGGCGACGGCTCGCCCGACAGGCACATGGCCGAGCTTTACAACATCAAGGACGACCCCGAGGAGCGGCACAACCTGATCAACGACCCGAAGCTCACCGGCAAGGTCGCCGAGATGCAGGCGCTGCTCGTGAAGACGATGACCGAATCCGGCCTCCCGCCCGCGAACGACAAGATGCCGCTCGACGCCGGCATCGGGAAGGAACTGCCGGACGCGAAGATCCGGTAGAGCACACGAGGCGCCGTTCCGGCATTGCACGCAGCTCCCGCTGAATGAAACTGCGGGAACATCCGTCTTTCATTGCCATGAACACCCCGCTCCGCCTGCTCCTCCTCACCTGCCTCATCCTCACCTCCGCCGCGTTTGCCGACGACCCGCCGCTGCTCGCACGCGGGGACGCGAAGCAGACGCTCGAGCACATGGGCTGGCGCGAGGTGAACATCCTCGCGATCCGCCAAGGCGTGGACGAGAAAGGCGCGCACGTGCCCATCAGCGCGATCATCGTGGCCTACGGGACGCGGAATGGGAAATCCCAGCAATTCTCCCAATGCCTGACCTACGACCGAGAACTCGGCTGGCACCTGCTGGAACTCGGCGAGAAGGCGTCGCGGATGTGGAACAAGGACGGCTACTTTGAGATCAAACCGTGGGGCACGTGGTCACGGGTGACAACAAACTAAGCGCCCCGCCTCAGCGCGTGCGGTCCGTGTAGCCCGGCTTGGCGGGGGCCTTTGGCGGCGCCTTGGCGAGCAGCGCGAGGATTTCCTTGATGGCACGCTCAAGCTGCGGGTCGGTGCCCTTCGCGAGTGATGCGGGGTCTTCCAGCACCTCGATGTCGGGCTTCACGCCGGTGCCCTCGATGATCCAGTTGCCGCTTGTGTCGTAGATCGCGAACGTCGGCACCGTCACTTTGCCGCCGTCGATGAGCGACGGCGAGCCGGTCATGCCGATGAGGCCGCCCCACGTGCGCGTGCCGATGACGGGCCCGAGCTTTTTCTGCTGGAAGAGGAATGGGAAGCAGTCGCCACCCGAGCCGCTCCAGCCGTTGGCGAGCATGACCTTCGGGCCGTTCACGGTGACGAACGGCGAGGACCAGTCGCGGCCGTCGCGCACGGCGTAGTAGTTTGTGACCGGGCGGTTCAGCAGCTCGATGAAGCGGTCCGGGATGTGGCCGCCGGCATTCCAGCGCTCGTCGATGATGAGCGCGTCCTTCTGCACCTGCCCGCGCCACTGGCGGAACAGCTCCGTCTGCCCCTCGTCGCCGGTGTTCTTCACATAGATGTAGCCGACGCGCCCGCCAGTCGCGGCCTCCACGCGCTTGCGGTTCTCATTGACCCACGAGTAGTGGCGCAGCGGCGCCTCGGTGCCGAGCGTGTGAAGCACGACCTCGCGCGCGCCCTCGATCACGGGCTTGTCGTTCACGGTGAGCACGACGGTCCGCTCCGCGAGACCGCTGAACGCCGCGGCGGGCTCCACTCCGGTGTCGAGCTTGCGACCGTTCACCGCGAGCAGCCAGTCGCCCTCCTTCACCTGCACACCCGGCCCGCGCAGCGGAGAGCGCACGCCGGTGTCCCACGGCGCGACGTCGTAGATGCGCTTGATGCGATACGCGCCCTGCTCGATCGCGTAGTCGCAGCCGAGGTAGCCGGTGCTGCGGTGCGACGTGCCCTGCAGGTCGCCGCCGCTGCGGTAAGTGTGCGAGCTGTTGAGTTCGCCGAGCAGTTCGCCGAGGACGTAGTTCACGTCGTGGCGCGTCGCGCAGGCGTCGATCATCCTGCGGTAGCGCTCGCGCATCTTCTGCCAGTGCACGAGGTGCAGATACGGGTCGTAGAAGAAGTCGCGCTCAATGCGCCACGCGTCGTCGAATATCTGCCGCCACTCGGCGACGGGATCCACAATCGCCTCGAGCGAACCCGTCGGCAGCGCGCGCTCGGCCTTCTGCCCCTCGGCCGCGGCGACGACAAACCAGCTCCCGCCTTTCGCCACGAGCATCTTGCTTCCGTCCGCACTGACCTCGTAGCCGCCGACGTCGTCGAGGATCATACGCTCGGCCCGCATGTTCACATCGTAGAAACTGAGCGGCGCCGTGCGGTTGTTCGAGCCCTGGCGCGGCGGCCAGCGGAAGATCACTTTGCCCGGCAGCGCGCCGAGCTGATCAATGCGCCCGCTGCCAATCGGCAGCACGATCGCGCGGCCCTCGAACCCTTCGAGGTCAATCTTCACATCGGTCGGCTTCGGCGGCTGCGCAGGACCGGCCATCATGCGCACCGGGCCGTTCTTCGTCTGGACGATCACCGTGCGGTTCGGCGGCTCCGGCGCCTGGCGCGGGTCGGCAGGTTTGTCTGCGGGCTTCTCCTGCGGCTTCGTCTCGCCCTTCTTCGAATCCTCCGGCTTCTTCGCCGGGTCCGTGCTCTTTGGCGCCTCCTTCGGCGCTTCCTTTGGCGGATCCTTCTTCACCGGCTCCTCGTCGTTCCGCGGCGCGAGCGGCGAAGGCATGTCCTTGCGCAGCGGCACGCAGACGATTGAATGGCTGTTCACGTAGGTCCACGTGTTGTCGAAATCGCTGCGGTGCTGCGAAAACGTCCGCTTGCTGCGGTAGAAGAGATAGTTTCCCGACGGGTCGAAAACCGGCATGTCGTCGTCGTAAAACGCGCTCGTGACCTGGTGCTTCTGGTGCTGCTTCGTGTCGTAAATCACGACGCACTGCTGGCGGTTCTCCGTGTCGCCCGCATAGGCGAGCCAGCGGCTGTCGGGGCTCCATGAGAAGGAGAAGTTCTCGAGGTCGCCGTGGTAGAGCCACATCTGGTGATCGATCGGCACCGCCTGCTTTGACTCCACATCGAGCAGCCAGATTTGCATCTCGGAATCGATGAAGACGATCTTCTTCGAGTCCGGCGACCAATGCGGCTGGTAGCGCCAGCCCTTGCCGAAATTCGTGAGCTGCTGCTCCGCGTCCTTGCCGCCGGGGCTCTTGTTCTCCGCGCTGCGCAGCGTCAGCTCATTCTCTCCGCTGCGGTCGGAGACATACGCGATCCACTTGCCGTCCGGCGACCACGCGGGGTAACGCTCGGCCACGCCCGTGGACTCGGTGAGATTGCGGATCACGCCCTGGTCCGACGGCACGGAAAAGATGTCGCCGCGCGCCTCGATGAGCACGCGCTTGCCGGTCGGCGAAATCGCGCCGTAGCGCGTGAGGCCGCCCACATTCTGCACGCGCGGACGCAGCGTCGCCTTGTCGGTGATCACCTCGATCTTCACCTCGCGCGTCTTCTCCGTCGCGAGGTCGAGGAGCTGCAGCGAGCCGCCGTTCTCAAACACGATCTCCTTCGGCCCGACGGACGGGTAGCGCACGTCGTAGTCGGTGAAGTGAGTCACCTGCCGGAGCTTCTTCGCGGCCGTCTCGTAGCACCAGAGGTTCGCGCGCTTCCCCTCGCCGCGGTCCGAGAGGAAATACACGCGGCCATTGCCCGCCCACATCGGCTGTGAGTCGCACGCGTCGTTGTGCGTGATGTTCTCCGCGGCGCCCGAGTCGAGGCGGAAGAGCCAGACGTCCGGCGCCATGCCGCCGCGGTAGCGCTTCCACGACGCGCGGTCGGTGTCCGTCATCGTGTAGGCGAAAGTCTTCCCATCCGGCGACACCGCGCCGAACTCGCCATACGGAATCGGCAGCCGCGCCGGCATCCCTCCTTGCGCATTCACCTTGAAGAACTGCCCGACTCGGTCGCTGAAGCTCTCGCGGCGCGAGCCGAAGACGATGCTCTTCCCGTCCGGCCACCAGCACACCATGCGGTCGCCCGCGCCGTGATATGTCACGCGGCGCGGCTCGCCGCCGGTCACAGGCATCACGTAGATGGACTCCGCGCCGTCGTAGTTCGCAGTGAAGGCGAGCTCGCGTCCGTCCGGCGAAAAGCGTGGAAACATCTCCTCACCCGCAGGCGAGCTCAGGCGGAAGGCCGTGCCGCCTTCCTTCGGCGCGACCCATATGTCGCCCGCATACACGAATGCGATCTGCTTTTCCGAAACTGCGGGCATCCGCATCAGCCCCGCATCGAGCCCGTCGCCGGCAAAGGCGCTGAATGCGGTGGCGGCGAGGAGAACGGCGAGGACTGGGAGCTTCATGGCGCGGGAGGAAACACACGCGCCCCCCGCGCGGCAACGCGCAATATTTCAGCAGCCGCCGCTAAACCGTGATCCGCCGCGCACGCGCGAGGATGGGCCAGCTGTCCACGACCCGGCCGTCCTCGACGACGACCGCCTCGGAGTGCAGCGCGACCGTCGGACAGATGTGGCGCGGAATGCCGTAGAGCGCCTGACCGATGGCGAACTCGGCGGCTCGCGGCGTCTCGATCACAAGGTGCTCCTCGCTCTGCATCGCGAATGTCGCCTCGGGAATTTCAATGAGCCGCACGCGCGGGTGCGGATTCTCCGCGGCGACGGCCTTGTGGCCCAGGTCGAGCGTGAGGCGGTTCGGACCGGGCTTGCTCACGACGCGCGTGAGCAGCAGCGCCGCGGGGAGAAACGGGAGGTCGCCATGCTTGTCGCCGTAGCCGAAATCCCACAGCACCGTCGTGCCGGGGCTCAGCTCGCGGTCGTTGTGCTTTGCGTGGATGGCGAAGGTCGGCGAGCCGCTCGCTATAAGCGTGGGCACGGGCAGGCCCGCGGCTTCGAGGTCGCGGCGCAGCGCGAGGACGGGGACGAAGGCCGCCTCGCATTCCCGCTCACGCTCAGCCGGCGCAGGCTGGTGCAGATGACCGTCGTAGGCATGCAGACCGGCGGCTCGCAGGCCGGGCTCGGCGGAGAGCTTCCTGTAAAGCGCGACCGCATCCGCGCCGGAAGCCACGCCCGTGCGGTGCATCCCGGCATCGATGTCGAGGAACACATCGAGCGTGATTCCCGCCGCGCGCGCTGCGGCGCCGAGCTGCGCGATGCCCTCGGCACTGTCGGTGAGCGCGGAGAATTTTGTGTCGGGAAATTTCCGTGCGAGTTCGCAGAGCCGTGAGCAGGTCGGGCCCGCGGCGGGGAACGACAGCAGCACATCCGCCGCTCCGGCCATCGCGCACATTTCGGTTTCTGCGATGGTCGCCGCCTTGAACTTCGTGATGCCCAGCTCGATCTGCCGCGCGACGAGCGGGCCGAGCTTGTGCGTCTTCACGTGCGGGCGCAGGCGCGCCGGGTCGCCGGCGATCTGGACCATGAGCCGCAGGTTGTGCTCGATGCGGTCGCGGTAAAGCAGCAGCGCCGGCGAGGGAATCGCCGCTTCGACTTCGGGGCGGAGGCGGAACCAATCGTTCATCGCGCGAGGAAATGCGCGCGCCGCGGCGCTGTCACTTCATTTCCCCCGGGGCAGCCGCACACTCACAGCCCTTGCGCGCCACCCATCGCTCGCTACTCTCCGCGGCCCGATGGCCACCGCACTACCAGACCGACCGCAGCCGCTCAGCGGCGCGAGGCGCTTCGTGATCGTCGCGAGCAGCTATAACGCGCAGCTCGTGGACGGCCTCGTGAATGCCGCGCGCGAGGAGCTCGCTGCCATCGCGCCGCAGTCCACGGTGGACGTCGTCCGCGTGCCGGGCTCCTTTGAAATCCCGCTCGGCGTGCAGACCGTCGGCGAGCAGGGAAAGGCGGACGCCATCCTCGCCTTCGGCCTCCTGTGGGAGGGCGAGACGATGCACGCGGAGCTCATCGCCACCGCCGTCACGCGCTCGCTGCTCGATCTTTCCCTGAAGCTCCGCATCCCCGTGCTGCACGAGGTGCTCACCGTCTCCACCGAGGAGCAGGCGCGCGCACGCTGCCTCGGCTCGACCATCAACCGCGGCACCGAGGCCGCCCGCGCGGCGGTGCGGATGATCCATTCGCTCGGCGCGATCCGCAGCGCGCAGCACTGACCACTTTCCATGAGCAAGCGACGCGAGGGCCGCGAGGCCGCCATCCAGTTTCTCTACCAGCAGGACATCCACGGCGACCGCGCCACGGACCTCCGCAAGGACTTCTGGGCCTTCCGCGAGGCGAGGAACTCCGTGCGAGAGTTTGCCGAAAACCTCATCAACGGCGTGAACGCGCATCTCGCCGAGGTGGACGGGCGCATCACGAAATACACGGAGAACTTCACCATCGACCGCCTCGCGACCGTGGACCGCAACATCCTCCGCCTCGCCATTTTCGAAATGCTGCACTGCATGGAGACGCCGCCCGTCGTCGCCATCAGCGAGGCCATCGAGCTGGCGAAGAAGTTCGGCGGCGAGGACAGCAGCCGCTTCGTCAATGGCGTGCTCGACAAATTCAAAGGCGAGCTCACGCGCCCGCTCCGCGAGGCCATCGCGCCGCGCAGCGGGGACGGGACGACACAGCAATGAAAGCGCAGTGCGTTCTCAGTGCTCAGTGCTCAGTGCTCGGACTTCAGAGCACGCGGCGCTGCGTGTCCGGTCCGCGGACTGAGCACTGAGCACTGAGCACTGAGCACTGAGCACCGAGCACTGACAACCCTTCCACACCATGGCCTTCGGCTTCCTCAAAAAGATCTGGAACAAGTTCACCGGCAAAGCCGTGGACTGGGATGAACTCGAGGAGTCGCTCATCCGCGCCGACCTCGGCATCGGCATGACCATGCGCATCATCAAGGCGCTCCAGGCCAGCAAGGACGTGCCAAACGCCGACACCATCGTGAAGATCGCGCGCGAGGAAATCGTCAAGATTCTCCCCGCCGATGCATGGACGCTGCGTCCGCTCCCGGCGAAGCCGAAAGTCATCCTCGTCGTCGGCGTGAACGGCACCGGCAAGACGACCAGCACCGCGAAGCTCGCGGCGCTTTTGAAAAAGCGCGGGCACAGCGTGCTCCTCGTCGCCGCGGACACCTTCCGCGCCGCCGCCATCGAGCAGCTCGGCGTGTGGGCCGACCGCATCGGCGTGCCCATCATCAAGGGCCAATACAACGCCGACCCCGCCGCGCTCTGCCACGACGCGTATCAGAAGGCGAACAAGGACAGCATCGAGTTCATCCTCTGCGACACCGCGGGCCGCCTGCACACGAAACACAACCTCATGGCCGAGCTCGGCAAGGTGAAGCGCGTCCTGCAGAAGACCGACTCCTCCGCGCCGCACGAGACGCTCCTCGTCGTCGATGCCACCACGGGCGCGAACGCCGTCGCGCAGGCCCGCGAGTTTCACACCGCCGCGAACCTCACCGGCATCATCTGCACGAAGCTCGACGGCTCCGGCAAGGGCGGCGTCGTCGTCGCCATCAAGGACGAGCTCGGCATCCCCACGCGCTTCATCGGCACCGGCGAGAAGCTGGAGAACTTCGCGTTCTTCGACAGCCGCGAATTCGCCGAGGGCATGCTCGCGGACGAAGCCTGAGCCCCGAGCCCCGCGGCGTCAGGCCGCGACGCCCGCAGCCTTCGGCAGGTAGAAATCCCGCCCGCTGATCCACTCCTCCGCCGCATTCCCGTGGCGGTCGGTCGCGATCACCTTGACGTCATGCGGCTCGCCCTCGCCCGTGAACGCCACCACCGGGATCGCCGGCTCGAACACCGCGCCCTCGAAATACGACCCGCGCAGCTTCAGCGGACGCGCACTTTCCACCGGCTCCCGGTGAAAGCCCCCGCGCCCATCGGGCAAATGCCATGCAACAATTCGCACTTCGCTGTCCGGCTCGAAGCCCTCGCCATCGAGCAGCAGCTCCGCCTTCGCGTCCGGCCCATCCGCGAGGCGGCGCAGGGAGAGGCTCAGCCGCGTTCGCCGGTGCGGGGCGAAGTCGCCCCCGGCCGCGCCGGAGAACATGGCGAACATGATGCCGAACAACGCTGCGATGCCGAGGAGAATGCTCATAAGACGGAGGGGTTGATGAGAATCTGCTGTCACAGAGGGAACCCCGCAGCAGGCGCAAAGCAAGGTTGTTTCTTCCTCCCAAGGCAGGGGGGCGCGCCCCGGTCCGCCGGGGGGCCGGCGATGGGTTGTTATAAAAACTGTAATCGCGCCGCGACGCGGGCACCCATCCTGCTAAATGACGATTCTGTTCCATTGGCTCCTCCGCCTCCGCGGGGGTGCCGCAACATCGAAATCATCATTCATTCACACCATGCTCCGTAAACTGAACACCAAGCGCGGGGGCTTCACCCTCGTGGAAATCATGATTGTCGTCGCGATCATCGCACTGCTCGCCGCGATCGCCGTCCCGAACTTCCTCCGCAGCCGCAAGCGCTCGCAGGCCACCCAGATCCTCGAGGACCTCCGCGTCATCGACGCCGCGGTGGACCTCTACGCCATCGAGAACAACAAAGCCGGCGGCGCCACCGTCGTCTGGGCCGACATCCAGAAATACGTGAAGGCCGGCACCCGCCTCTACACGAGCAACAACTCGGACATCCTCGGCAACGCCTTCACGCTGCCCACCGTGGACACCGCGCCGAAGGTCAACACCACCAGCTACAACGCACTCTCCGACGTCGCGCCCGCGGCCTTTTGGTCGCCCTACCGCTAAGCGCGCACCCTTTCCGCTCCCCGCGGATTTCACAGCACCCGGCCGTCCCAGCGAGGATGGCCGGGTGTTTGTTTTTCAAAAGGACCCACATGGCGGCCGCACGACCGCACGGCCGGATGGGCACCGCTCAATTCTTCCGGAGCGGATCCGGCCGACCGAGTGCCGCCAGCCGTGCCTCCCACTCCGCACCCAGCGCGGCACGATCGGTGTCGAGGTAGAGATCCACGAGCGACTTGATGCCGCGGACCAGCACCTCCCCCAGCGCCTGCGGAATCTCCGAGCGGTGACGGAGCATTCCCTCACAGCCCGAGACGAGCAGCGGCTCGGCCTCCGCATGGCGCGCCTGCAGCAGGAGGCTGCGGCCCAAGCCAGCCTGGACGCGGAAACGGTTCCAGTCGTCCGGATGTGATTTCTCCCACACCGCCAGCGCCTCGCGCCCGTGCTTCTCGGCTTCCTCGAAGCGATCCTCGGCCATGTAGAGGTTGAATAGCCTCCAAATCTCGGCTGCGAGTTCCACCGCCTGCGCATCCGGCTTCCCTCGCGCGGCCTCGATCGCCTTCTTGATCGGAGCGGCCCTCGATTCGAGGTCGGCGTTATCCCTGAGCGCCGCGACCACTTTGCCCCTCCACTCGGCGGCAGCATCCCCGCGGCCAGCCTTTGCACAAAGGAGGACCATCTGCCTGCCCGCCGCGGCGACCTCGCGCGGGGCGGCTCCCTGCTGCCTGGAGAGCGCATCGAAGGCCCCCGCCAGGAGCGGCTCCGCATCGGCAAACCTCCGCTGCTTCACGAGCAGCGCGCCAAGCTGCGACTGCACGTGCGGCAGGCGGACGTCGCCGGGCTGGGCCTTCCCCCGGACAGCGACGTAGCCGCGGAGAAGGTGCTCCGCCTCATCCGCGCCGCCGATCCCCTCCCACGCGGCCGCAAACGCCTCCACTGCACGCGGCGACTGCACCTGCGCGCCCGCCTTCTCCGCCTCGCGGCCCGCCCACTGGCGCACCGCGGCCCGCAGGCGCTCCATCATCGCGAGCGACTCCGACTCGCGCCCCAGCCGTTCCTGGATCGTGCGGAAATGCGTCACCTCCTCGATGAACCCCGTGTCCGCACCGGCAACCGCCCCCGCCTGCGCGGCCCTCTTCTCAAATTCCGCCAACCGCGGCTCCACGGCCTGGAGCAGTTCCACCCGCAGCGCGCGCAGCTCCGATTCAAACCACGCCGCACTGCGCAGCAGCCGGCTCCGCACCCACTCGCCCTCGCCGAGCGGGCCCGACTCGATGGCCTTCCACGCCGAGCGGAGGTTGCCTTTGGAGATGGCGACGAGCGCCTTCAGCAACCGGTGATCAGGCTTCTCCTTCGGGATCGAGTCCGCGAGCCAGTCCACAAATTCAAACTGGCCCGCCTTCAGAGCCAGGACCGCCGCCTGAACCGAGAGCATCGGGACAAGCGGGCCCGACTGCGCGGCGGCCCGATACGCATCCATCGCGCGCTGCATCGCCAGCGGGTCACCCTGCGCCAGTTGCAGCTCGCGGAATGCAGCCATCTCCTCCACGGAGTGCCGGAGTTCCGGAGACCCGAACACCATCGGACGCTTCAGAAATTCCCGCGCCGCCTGCAGCTCACCCGCCTCGTCGTTCATCTCCCGGAGCATCGAGATTTTCGGGATATACAGGTCCGCGATGTCCCACACCTCCATCGCGCGGTCCAGCGCGGCGAGCCCCGCCTTGGTGTCCTTCGCCACAAAGCCCTTCAGCACTGCCTCCAGAAAATTCCCGTTGAGCTTCCGTGCGAGCGGCGTCGAAAATGCCGCGCTGAACCCGAGCGATTCCACGCCCTGGGAGCCGGTCAACTGCTTCGCCCGCATGATCAGCGGCATGAACTGCATGAGCATCCCCGCCATGTTCGTCTCCTCGCCGCTCCTCATCTTCCCGATGGCCTTTCCGCTCACATCGAGGAAGTCCACCAGCAACTCCGCCCCCTCGCGGTAAATCCGCGGCGCGGTTGCCAGCTTCGTCTTGATCAAAGCCTCCGCTTCCGCCTTCCGCCCGGAGAACAGCCGCGCGCAAACGGCGATGAACGGGAAATTGTAGTCCTTGGGATAAAGGCTGCCGGCCACCGAGGCGCGCAGCACCGCGTCCTCATGCCGGCCCGAGAGCATCAGCAGCAGGCAGATGCGCCCGCTGGCCAGCATGTGGTGGGGCGCGTGGTCCAGCGCCTCGGTGAATGCATCCACCGCATCCGACACCCGCTCGGCGAGCAGCCCGCGCACGTAGGCGGCATCCGCCGGCGGGAGCACCCCGGCGGGAATGCCGTGCAGGATCGCCACGCCCGCATCCGTCTGCCCGTGGCTGAACTCCCTCTCCGCAAGCCACACGTCGAGCCGCGCGCGCTGCGAGGCATTCAGCGGACGCGCCGCCAGCGCCTTCATCTCCGCCGCGGCATCCGCCAGCTTCTGCTCCGCATGCAGCGCGACGAGGCGCTGGAGCCGCAGTTCATCCGGGTCCGCGTGCCCGCCGGCGATCGCCGAATCCCACTGCGCCAGCGCCTCCCTCCACAGGCCGCGCTGCGCGGAAAGCTCCGCATTGTGCGCGAGGCTCTCCGCCAGCAGGCGGCGCGTCTCCCGCTCGCTCGCGCGCACCTTGTCCCGCTCGGCGCGGATGTTCACCACGTAAAAGGCCGCGGCTCCCACCGAGAGGAAGACCAGCGCCGCGGCCGCGAGCGCCGCAGCCCGGTGCCGCCCGATCCATTTCCGCGCGAAATACCACGGCGTCGCGCGGCCCGCGGCGAGCGGTTCCCCCGCGAGCCAGCGCTGCAGTTCATCGGAAAGCTCGCCCGCTGTCCGGTAGCGCTGCCCGGGCGCCTTCGCCAGCGCCCTCAGCAGCAGCATCTCCATCTCCGCATCGAGATCCCGCCGCAGGCTCCGCGGGCGCCGCGGCTCGTCCTCCGCGATGCGCCGCAGCAGCACGTTCCATGTGCCGTCCGTGTCGTGCGGATGCTGCCCGGTGAGCGCCTCGAAGAGGATCACGCCCAGCGCATACACATCCGTCCGCGTGTCCACCGCCGTGCCGCGCGCCTGCTCCGGCGCCATGTAGCGCGGCGTGCCGATGAGCTGCCCGCTGAGCGAGATGTCCAGCGCGGCCACGTCCTTCTCGAGCGCCTTCGCCAGGCCGAAATCCACCACCTTCGCCGCGCCCTCCGCCGTCACCATGATGTTCGACGGCTTCAGGTCGCGGTGGATGATCCCATTCTGGTGCGCGTGCTGCACCGCGTCGCACACATCCCGCATCAGCTCCACGATCGCGCGCATGGACGGCTGCCGCGTGCGCAGATGATGCGCGAGGTTTCCCCCATCCACATACTCCATCACGTAATACGCGGCGCCGCCCGCCTCCCCGCCTCCGAACACCCGCGCGATGTGCGGATGATCCATCCGCGCCGCCAGCTCTACCTCCCGCTCAAACCTCCGCAACCCCTCGCCCGCGATGCTCCGGTCCGCGCAGAGCTTCACCGCCACCAGCCGCCGCGTCGCCTCCTGCTCCGCGAGCCACACCGCACCCATCGCCCCCTGCCCCAGCATGCGCACAAAGCGGTGGCCCGGAATCTCCGGCAGCGCCCCCGCATCGCCCGCTCCCGCCGGGGGCAACTGCACATCCAGCAGGCACCGCGCGCAGAGATCCATCGTCGTCTCACCCAGCACCGACACACTGCACCGGCGGCAGCTCCCGTGCGACGACCGCGCGCCGATTTCCGAAATCAGCACCGTCCGCGCCGCATCCCCCGCCTTCGAGCACGCGGCGCACACCGTGCCCTCCCCATCCCCCGGCAGCGCGGAGCCGCACGACGAGCAGGCGCCGGGCTGCTTCGGGCTGGCTGCGGGTGGGTTCATGCGGGTGGGTTCATGCGGGTGGGTTCATGCGGGTGGGTTCATGCGGGTGGGTTCATGCGGGTGAGTTCATGCGCGGGGCGGATCAAGCGTCGCGCTGGCCGCCGGGGCGGATGCACCCCGCGGTTCGCCGGCCAGCGCGGCTCAGCCTGCGACCCATTCCATGCCCGGATTTCCCGCGCGAGTCGAGCCTTCGATTCGCCCCCCGCCTACCGCCGCCCGTTGAGGATCAGCTCGTTGAGCTTCAAACGGATCGCCTCCATGTCAGGGTCGGCGAAGGGCGTGGCGAGCGTGGCGATGCCGTTGGTGTTCGCGCTCATGCCGGCGATGGCGGCGCCGAGGGCCGCGTTGAGCGCGGCATTCGTCACCTCGCCGGGAGAGCCCTGCAGGCCGGGCGCGCCGGGAGCACCATCGCTGCCGCGCTGCGCGAGCACTTTCCAATGCTGCCCATCCGCATCCGGCGGCGGCTGGCCGGGGCCGGCGGTGAGGTCGATACCCACAAAGGCAGAGCCATTCCACATCACGACATCGTAGGGCGCATAGGCAGTGCTCGGCTCCCAGTCGCCGCGCATCGTGAGGCCCTGCCCCGCGGGTCCGGCCGGCCGGCGGGGATGGTGTCGATCCGGTCATTCAGCGCGTAAAGATTCGCGCGGATCTCGGCGCTAGAGTTTGGCGAGCCGTAAGCGGGAATGTCGGGGTCAAAGGGCATGGCTGCTGGGTTCCTATTGCGCGGACCGCCGCCGGAAGCGTGGCAGCAGGCCCGCGAGGCCACAGGTGAGCATGGCGAGCAATGCAGGTTCCGCTTCCGGAGTGGCAACATACTCGAGCACGAGATCATTGCCCACGGTCACCAGCGAAAACATCCCACCGATATCGCTGCTGAAGTCGGTCACATCGAGGGTGAATTTGTCGGTGGAGAACGAGCCTCCAAAACCACCACTGGCTGAAAGGATCGCCCAATCGAACACCGAGCCCGCTGTCAGGCCGGTCAGGTGGCCGTTGATGTCGATAATGAACTTGTCGCCAACGCTCGCCGCCAAGTTCAGTCCGCCGTTGACGCTCAGGAAGTCCCAGTCGGCTCCGGCTGTTCCGGTCGCGCTGGAAATGTCCCAGGAGTAAACCGCCCCTCCATTCCACGTCTGGCCGAGGGTGGCCATCGTCCCGATCCCGGCCAAGCCCGGAGCGAGTGTCCCGCCACTCTGCAGCGTGAGGGCTCCGGTGCTGCCTGTGCCGATGAGTCGTCCGCCGCCATTCACCGTCACATTGCTCGCGATGCTGCCGGCGATGGTCAACGTGCCGGCCTCGACGACAGTGGGCCCCGTGTAAGTGTTGATGCCCGAGAGAGTGAGGTTGCTGCCTCCGTCCTTGATGAGGCCGCCGGTGCCGACGATGCCGCCGCCGCTGGCAGTGCTGCCGGCAAAGGTGGTGCTTCCCCCCGCGGCGCCCACGATAAGGGTGCGGTTGGTGAGATCGATTTTGGAACTCGCCGCGCCGCTGAGGCTGGCGGCCTGCTGGTCGGCGCCGAGCACGAGCTTGGAGGAGCCGGCCCCCGTGTCATCGAAGATGAGGGCGGAACGCCCGGATGAAGTCGGCAGGGCATTCGCCACATTGGCGTTCAGGATGCCGCCGCTGCGGAGAATGGTGGGGCCGTTGTAGCTGTTGGCCACGTTCTCGTTCACCGTCACCCCGTCCACCACGAGGTCGCTGTTCGCGCTCGCGCCGCTGATGCCCGTGCCGGAGACATTGATGGTGCCCCCGCCGCCGAGGGTGAGCACGGTGCCGTTCTTCACGAGGCCGCCCGTGAGGTTCAGCGTGCCCCCGCCGGCGCTGATGCGCGCATCCGTCGCCGCCGTGATCTGCCCGGCAAAGGTGCTCGTCCCGCTGTTCACCAGCGCGCCGCCATTGCTGATGCCGCTGCCGTTGAGCGTCAGCGCCTCGGCGCTGGCGTAGTTCACGCCCGAGAGCCGCAGCGCAGCGCCGCTGGCCACGGTGGTCCCGGCGGCGGTGGTGCCGAGCGCGTTGTTCGCCGTCACTTCCAGCACCCCATTCTCCACCATGTTCGCTCCGCTGAAGGAATTCGCAGTGGAGAGTGTGAGCGTGCCGCCGCTTTGCTTGGTCAGGCCTCCGCTGCCTTGCAACGAGGTGCTGATGCCGATGTTGTAGCCGCTGGTGTCGATGAAAGCCCCGCCGTTGAGAATCTGCACGTCTCCGGTCTCGAAGTTTTGGAGGAAGTTCGCCTGATTCGCCGTGGCGCGCAGGATGCCGCCGTTGAAGTTGACATGCCCACCAAGGCTGCCGGGGCCCTCACTCACATAGGTGGTCTCCAGCACGCCACGGCTGCCGGTGACACCGATGAGGTTTAGCGTCCCCTTGGAATTCGCATTGGTTCCAGCCGCCAGATCCACTCCCGGCGAGGTGACTCTCCCGCCCGCGTCCACCGTCAGCGTGCCATTTCCGATGTAGCCTACCAGCAGGCCGTTTCCGTTGTTCCAAGTCGAACCTGTGCCAGTCACCGTCACGCTGCCGGTGCCATTGGCATTGTAGCCGATGTAGCCCGTGCCGGCATTGCTCACCACCCCGCCATTCTGCACGTTCAGCGTGCCCGTGCTGGAATTGCCGACATGCAGTTCCCCGCTGTGGGTCCACTGGGATCCCGTGCCGGTGACGGTGGCCGTGCCTGTCCCTGCTTGGTTTCCGATGAATCCGTGGACGTTGCTCACCTTGCCGCCGTTCTGAATGGTGAGCGTTCCATTCCCGTCATCGCCTACATAGAGGTTTTGGCTGTGGGTCCACTGTGACCCGCTGCCGTCCACGGTCGCATTGCCGGTGCTGCCGCTGTAGTAGCCGATGTAGCCGCTGGTATCCGTCACGAGGCCGCCGGACTGGATGTTCAAAGTCCCGTTGCCATAGAGGCCCACACGGGTCGTGGTGCCGTTCACCCACTGGGAGCCGAGACCGGTGACATTCACGGTGCCTCTTCCACCTGCGTTGTAGCCGATGAAACCGATGTTGGTATTGGTCACCTTGCCTCCCGCCTGGATATTCAGCGTTCCCGTGCCGGAGTTGCCCACCACCGTTGCATCGCTGCTGTTCCACTGCGAGCCGGCGCCATCGACCGTCGCGGTGCCGGTTCCGCCGGCGCTCCCGCCAATGAGGGCGAGGACATTGTTCGCCCTGCCTCCATTCTGAATGTTCAGCGTGCCGTTCCCGACATCGCCCACCACGATTTGGCCGGAATTGTTCCACTGCGAACCGGCACCGGTGACCACCGCCAGCCCCGTGCTGCCGCTTTGCCGCCCGATGCTCACATCCGTTCCGGTAACGACACCGCTATATTGGATATTCAGCGTGCCGTTGCCTGAATAGCCCACATAAAGCTGGCCATTGTTGTTCCACTGCGAACCTGCGCCGGTCACGGTGGCCGTGCCAATAACTCCGCCATTGGTGCCGATATAAGCAACGCGATTGGTGACTTTTCCCCCGCTGGAGACCGTTAATGTGCCGCGCCCGCCCTCTCCCACATAAAGGTCCACTCCGTTCGTCCACTGTGAACCGCTCCCAGTGACCGTCACATTTCCAACCCCGCCGCTAAGGGTGCCAATCGAAGCATTGGCGTTACTCACGGTGCCGCCACCCTGGATGTTCAGGGTGCCGTTCCCGCTATTGCCCACGAGCATGCTGCTGGTGGTGGTCCATTGCGAGCCGGTGCCAGTGACCGTGGCCGTGCCGGTGCTGCCTGCAAAACGGCCGATATAGCCGTCCAAGCTCGTCGTTTTCCCTCCACTCTGGATGAGGAGCGAGCCGGTGCCGTAATTGCCCACGAGCAGGGAGTCGCTGTTCGTCCATTGCGAGCCCGCGCCGGAGATGAACACGGATCCGCTGCTGTTAAATGTGCCAATGTAGCCTATCACGTTGCTCACCTTGCCGCCGCTTTGGATCGTGAGCGTTCCAGTTCCGTCGCTGCCAACGAAAAGATTTCCGGTGTTGGTCCACCCGCCGCCGTTGAAACCGTTCACATAAGCCGTCCCGCTACCGCCGGCACTATATCCCAGATAGGCATGCGTCCCAGTCAACGTGCCACCGTAACTCAGGTCGATATACCCGCTGGAGCCTGAGGTGGTGCCGAGTCGAAGGACTCCATAGGCGCCAGTGTCCCCAGCGCTGACGCCGACGCTGCCGCCGCCGTTGACAATGGCGGTCGTGGAGGAAATGGGAACGCCATTGCTCCAGTTACTAGCAGCGTTCCAATTGGCTGCCTCGAACCCGGGATTGTAGGGGTGTAGGTAAGTGAGTGTGGTATCCGCCCGCATGCTCGGCGCGGCGAGCAGCCCGAGGAGGAAGGTGGTGGTGAAAAGGCGGCGGGTTTTCATGGTGGTGGAAAGGTGGGTGTCGAAAGGAAGGCGGTGCGCCCTTTAATGGCGGAAGCGCCGGCGGAGGCCGAGGACGGCGGCCGCGCCTGCGAACAGGAGGGCCGCGCTGCACGGCTCGGGCACCGGGGCGACGGCGATGGAGCGGTCCCCGCCGCTGAGGAGCGATGGATTGATGGCCGCCCCGGTGGTCGCGTTGTAGCTCGAGACGGCATAGGTGCTGCCGTTGGCCACATCCACAAAGAGGCTGTTCCCGGAAACGGCCACGTCGTTGAGCGAGCCGCTCCCCGTGAGCAGGCTGGCATTGATGGCCGCACCGGTCGAAGTGTCGTAGCTGCCGATCTTGAAGCCGGTGATGGTCGCGCCGCTGAGGATGTTGGTCGCGACATAGAGCGTCGTCCCGGAGGCGACGATGTCGGCAAGGGAGGAGGTCGCAGTCGCGAGGCCGGTGATGAGGCTGGCATTGATGGCCGCGCCCGTCGTCGCATTGTAGCTGCCGATGGTGCCGACGCCTGTGCCGGAACCGACATTCCCAATGATGCCGGTGAACAATGTGTTGCCGGACAGGGTCAGCAGCGGGCCGTTGTTGGCGTTCGCGAGGGTGATGAAAGCGCTGTTGACCGTGGCTCCTGTGGTCGCGTTGTAGAACCCCACCACTCCGTCGAATCCGCCGCCGTTGAAGACCGGCCCGCTGGCATACAGGTTACTGCCCTGCACGGCGATCGATCCTCCGGGTCCGGGAGTGGTCACCGTGAAGCTGTTCTGCGTTCCCGTGGCCGCGCTGTAGCTGGTCACGGTGGTGAAGGATAATGCGTAGAGCGTGCTTCCCGAGAGCTGGAGCTGGTTGGGATTGGTCACGTTCGCGACAAAGCCTCCGATCAGCGAGCCGGTTACGGTGTCATACTGATGCACGCCGTTTTCGGGGAAAGGTCCGCCCACGGTTTCCGGTTTGTAGGTGTAGAGCTGCGCCTCCGCGGTGGATCCCAGGGATCCCATGAGTGATGCGGCCGCCAGGACCAGCAGCGAGGTGCGCCTGCGAAATGGGCCGGGTTTTCCCGTGGCCGGGGTGTCTTCGGGTATGGTCGTTGTCATCGGTGGGTGCGTCAGTGCGATTCGTGCGGGGGACGTGGGAGAGAAGGCCGACACGCTCCCCCTGCGCGCGCACCACCCCCATGGCACGCGCACAGGGTTTCCCGTTTCCGTTTGTCAAAATCCGCCCGCATGGACTTAGCCGACGACGATTGCCTTTTCGTCGCTCCACGTGCCCACGGCGCCGTCGCCCTTGTGGTAGATGGCGCGGTATTTCCAGCGCGTGGGGGTGGCGGGAAGGGGCGCGGTGTCGAGGTAGTCCGGCGTGGTGTCAAACGCGAGGAGCACCCAGCCTTTGCCGTCGTTGCGGTCCACTTGGATCTCGCACATGTCGATGAAGGCCTTCTTGCCCTGCCAGCCCCACTTCACGAGCACCTTGTTGCCCTCGCGGATGAGGTCCAGCACCGGCTGGAGCGACCCCGCGGGCGGCAGGGCCTGCACATCGCCCTCGATGCCGAGGGCCTCGCCGATGCCCACGTTGTAGTTCGGGCTCTTCTTGATCTGCTGGCAGAGCGCGCGGAAGCGGATCTCCACACCGAGCGCCACCGCCGCCACCGGATCGGGAAAGACGGGGGGCACGGGGATGCCCGAGGGCGGGGCGGTGCCGCCGCCGCGGACGAGTTTCTTCCACGCGGACCACTGCTGGCCGGCCTTCAGCACCGCTTGCTGGCAATCCTGCACGTAGGCCATGTAGTCGGCATCTGCGGCCTGTGCGGCGACCTGCACGGGCGAGACGCCGAGGAGCGCGGCGTAGCTGCCGATGTTTTCCTTGAAGGTGCGGAGCTGGGCCACAAAGGCTTCGTCCGGTCCGTCGATGTAGTCTGCTTTTGGCATGTGTTTGGTTCGTTTTTTGGGTTGGGTGAAGGGAAATGGCGGCGGGACTGGATCACTGTCCCAGAAGCCCGAGTCCCACGTTCCGCTATCCCACGGCATGGCGACTGGGGTTGGCGTGGACTGAAAAAGGACGGCGGAAGGACCGCTGGAGGCTAGTTTTTGCAGAAAGGGCGCTTTTGCGGCCATTTTCGGCATCTGCCAAAGTCGGCCAGGGCCTAGCCAACCTTTGGCAGAGCCCAGCCACGCCTTGGCTGGTGCCGGTCACGCCTTGGCTGGTGCCGGTCACGCTTTGGCTGGGACCAGCCGCCGCGTGGCTGGTGCCGGTCTTGGAATGGCTGGGACTGTCCCCACCGAGACTGGGGCTGGCGTTGCAAAGACTGGTGCCGGCGCTGGGACGGCTGGTGCCAGCCGAAAGGAGGAGAACGCCGCGGCTGCCGTGGCTGCGGACGACCCCGCGAAGGCTGACACGGATGAGCCGCAGATCGGTCCCCGCAGCGGTGACGCCGGTGCCGGTGGCGTCGCTCGGGGCGTCGGGGGCTTCGGCGTTGGCGGCGGCAGGGGACATGATGGCCTTCATGTCCCTGTTCCGGGTGCTGCCCTCCGTTTGTGGCAGACTATTTTTGGAAAGTTGCGGGGCAGGGAGCAGGGAGCGGGGAGCAGGGGGCAGGGGCAGGAGTCAGTTCTCAGTTCTCAGTTCTCAGTTCTCAGTTCTCAGAGGGCGGACACTTCGGAGTTCCGAATTCTGAGCACTGGGCACCGAGCACTGAGCACTGAGCACTGAGCACTTGGCACTGAGCACTGCCTCCCCTCCCCGCTCCCCGCTACTCCGCCAGCGTGCGGAAAAGGTGCGCCACCTCGTCCGGCACATCCTCGGCGTGCTCCACGGTGAGGCGCACGGCGTCCTCCACGGCGGTGCGGAATTCGCGGAGGTAGCGGGAGTGGATGCTGCGGAGGTTCACCTCCGTGGTGCCGAGGGCGGCGGCGAGCGCGGGGATGTCCTCCCCGCGGAGGCTGCCGCCGCGCTCCAGCACGGGGAGCAGGGTGCGGTGGATGTCCTCGCGGCCCTTGCTGCGGTAGCGCTCGGCGAGGGCTTCCACGGCGGTGCGGACGACAGCGCGGGCCCACTGCCGCTCAAAGGCGCGGTCCGGCGATTCGGCGTCCGCAGGCTGCGGGCCGCCGCCGCTGGAAGGGTGGCGGTATTCGCGCGAGTAGCGGTCCTCGATGGCGCCGAAGTCCAGCCCGTCGCAGAAGGGCAGGTCGCCCGCGGGAGTCTCCCGCCGGGCCGGGGCGGCGCGCCAGTCCGCGATGTGGTCCGAGAGGATGCGGGAGAGGAAGCCGCGGAGCCGTCCGCGCCCCTCCTCGGCGCGGTCGAGGGTGCGGCGCTGGCAGAGGCGGGCGAGGAAATCGTGCAGCACATCCTGCGCATCGTGGTGGGCGAGACCGCGGCGGCGGGCGTAGCAGTAGAGCGGGTAGTGGTAGATGGCGCAGATTTCGCCGAGGGCCGCGCGCGCATCCGCAGCATCCTCCGAGCGCAGCCGCTGCACGAGCGTCCAACTCGTGGTGGGGAAGCGGCCGTCGCCTTTGTTGCTGGCATCGTCCTTGGGGTCGCTCATGGGGAATTACTTAGCGGGAGGTTTCGCCGCACCTTCGACGCCCGCGAGTTTCAGCGCCTCGGCCTCGGGAAGGCCGTCGAGGTTGATGGCTTCGGCATCCTTGAAGTAGTCCCACTGGGCTCCATAGATCTGGAAGGTGCCCGCAACCGGCGGCTTGTCGGTTCGCGTGGTGAGGGCCTGGCCGTTCACGCGGGCGATCAACTGCGGCCCGATGGCGTAGAACTCGGCGAGGTATTCCTTGCCCGGCGTGAGCGGTTCGCGCAATACCGCGTCGGCCAGCACGGGGTAGCCAGGTTGGTTCAGGCGGATTTTCATCTTGCCGTCACGGATGTGCAGATTCGGTGAAGGCGTATCGCCGTTCTTGCGCACAGTCAGCTGCGGAAAGTCCTCGCCATTCACCCGCTGACCGCGAAACCGGGCGCGCAGGCCCAGATTCTTCATGGGTGCGACCTCAATGTTCAAAGCAGAGCAGCGGCCTTCGTAGGCGCCGGTGTGCCAGATCAGCCACGGACCATCGCGCTTGGTGGCGGGTTTTGCGAGCCCCTCTGTCTCTACTTCCCGCGCCAGCGTCCGCGCCCAGATGCCCGGCGGGAAAACGACTTTCCCCTCTTTGTCCACCGCGGGATAGGGAGCCTCGGTGCCTGCGGCGGAAGATTTCACGACGGGGAGGCCGGGAGCGGCGGAGACGCCCGCGAGCTTCAGCGCCTCGGGCTCGGGGAGGCCGTCGAGGTTGAGGACTTCGACATCACGAAGGAAGTCGGCATTGGCGGAATAGAGGTTGATCTTCCCGCTGGTGGCGGGTGCGGGAAGCACGGCGGTCTGGGTCTGCCCGTTCACGCGCCCGATCACGGTCTGCCCGATGGCGTAGAACTCCATCGTGTATTCGGTGCCGGGCTTCAGCTTCTCGGCCAGCCGCAGCTCGGCCAAGGCCGGCTTGTCCCTGCTCAATGGTGGCTGGCGGAGCGCAAGCTTGTCTCCGCTGGGAATGATATAGAGGTTCAGGCTGGTGCCTGCACCGGTGGCGGCGCGCAGGTTGAACTGGGGGAAGTTGTCGTCCTTCACCCGCTGCCCGCGGAAGCGGGCGCGCAGGCCGACATTGGTGAAGACGGTGCTGCGTCCGTGGGAGTGAGCGTTGAGCAAGGCCCAGTCGCCGTCCTTGCGCTCGATAGTGGCCGCCTCCTCGGCAGCCGTCCACAGGCGGGTCCAAACCCCGGGCGGGAAGACGGCCTCGCCATCGGCGCCGGTGGTCGGATAAGGCGGGGGGATCGCGGCGGCGGAAGGCTGGGAGACGCCCACGAGCTTCAGCGCCTCGGCCTCGGGGAGGCCGTCGAGGTTGATGTGTTCAAAACTGTCAAACAGGGCTTCGCCTGCGGAGAGACGCACGAAACCCTTCTGGATGAATTGCTCGGAGGTCGCTTCGCCAATGAGCCTGTCATTCACCCAAACCAGGTGGCGGCGTCCGATGCTTGCGAACTTCAGCGTGACTTTGTCTCCCACCGCGATCGGCGGGTTCAGTGGGATGCTGCGCACGTTCGTGTCGGTGTTGTCGGTCGTCCCAATGGAGACGCTGGTCGCGGTGAAACGGGCAAACCAAGCGGTGGTGGCCGGGAGCTTCACAGTCTCGGAGGACGAGAGATAGCGGCTGCTGAGCTTCACGTCTCCGGTGTCCGCCTTCCAGACAAGGGAGGCGCGCATGGCGGCGTCCTGCAGTTTGGCGACCGGGTCGGGCCTCAATGCGTGATGACTGGAAATGTGTAGGCGTCCGTCCACGACCTTTTGGTCGGTCTGTTGGAGGGTGAGCGTAGTGAAATCGGTGCGCTGCCAAGTGGGTGATACGGAGGGGGCGACGCCCGCGAGCTTCAGCGCCTCGGCTGGTGGGTCGGCGGCTTTTCCCCTTTTGCCAAAGGCCAGCCAGCCGCCGACGCCGAGGGCGGCGATGAGGACGGCGGCGAGGGCGAGGCGGAGCGGGGAAATGCGCCTGCTGGGTGCGTGCGGCGCAGCGGCGACGGTGGACGCGTTTCGCGTGATGCTGAGCGCGCCCGGCGGCCGCGTGGCCCCGCGCGCGTTGGAAAGCTTGGTGAGGACCGGGGTGATCGCGGTGGTGATCTCGGTGGCGGTGGACCAGCGGTCGGCGGGGGCGCTCTGGAGGGCTTTGTCCACGATGGCGTCGAGGCGGCGGTCGAGGCCCTTCACGGCGCGGGAGGGGGGCTCGAAGCGGCCGCGGGGCAGCTCGCCGGTGAGCATCTGGTAGAGCATGACGCCGACGGCGTAGAGGTCGGCGCGGTGGTCCACCTGCGCGACGCCCTTGAGCGCCTCGGGGGCCATGAACTCCGGGGTGCCCATGGTGACCTCGCTCCTCGTGAGCAGGGTGGTGCCGGCGGCGGTGGTCTTGGCGAGGCCGAAGTCGGCGACCTTCACGGTGCCGCGCGCGTCGAGCATGATGTTCGAGGGCTTGATGTCGCGGTGGATGATGCCGTGCTCGTGGGCGTAGGCGAGGGCGTCGCACACGGCGGCGGTGATGCGCAGCGCCTCCGCTGGATCGAGCCGGCCCTGCTGCCGCACGAGCTGCTGCACATCGGTGCCGGTGATGCATTCCATCACGAAGTAGAGGAGGCCGGAGGGCGTGGTGCCGGCATCGAAGACGGTGACGATGCCGGGATGCTGGAGGCGGGCCATGGCCTTGGCCTCGCGCTTGAAGCGCTCGGTGAAGCCGCTGATGCCGTCGTCGAGCCCGGGCGGGAGGATCTTGATGGCGACGAGGCGGTCGAGGCTCCTCTGCCAGCCCTGATAGACGGCGCCCATGCCGCCGCGGCCGAGGATGCCGCGGATTTCATACTGCGGGAAGTCGCGCTGGAGCTCCTCCGGCGCGGGAGGCTGCCATGGGCCGGCCTGCGTGTGGGAGCCGTGCGCGGCGCCGAGCATGGCGGCGAAGGGGTCGCCCCCCGCAGGGACGATGCGGGTGGGGTCCGAGATCCCTGTTCCCGGTTGCGGCTGGTGGGGTTCGTGTGAAGCCATGATCGTCGCCAGGCGACTTGCGGGGAATGTGTGCCTCATCTGCGGACGGAAAGGCAAGCCCCGGATGCCCGGCGGACACGCGCGGAAGTTTCTTCCAAAGGAAGCGCGCGCGGCCCAGATTGTCCGCCCGCAGCGCCGCGCGGGGCATCGTGCCGCGCGCAGTGCGCGGCTTTTTCCCATCACTTCCACTTCCGAAACTCCCGCTCCACGCATCATGAAAAATTCCCTCGTCCTCACCCTCGCCCTCGCCTGCCTCGCAGGAACGTCCTACGCCGCGGAAAAGAAGCGCCTCATCGTCTGCACGGTGACGACGGGCTTCCGGCACTCGTCGATTCCCTTCGCGGAGAAGACGCTGGAGAAGCTGGCGAAGGAGAGCGGCGCGTTTGAGATCGTGGACTTCGCGCGCCAGCCGGAGGTGCAGGTGCCGCAGCGCCCGCGCAAGCCGAAGGATCTCGCGCCGAATGCGAGCGAGAACGACAAGAAGCGCCACGAGGGGGACATGAAGAAATACGAGGCGGAGCTGGCGAAGTGGACGCCCGAGGTGGAGGCGAAGGAGAAGGCGGCAAAGGCGGAGTTCGAGAGCGGCGTGAAGGCGAGCCTCGCAAAGCTGTCGCCGGAGAACCTGCGCGCGAAGAAGATCGACGGCGTGATTTTCGCGAACACGACGGGCGACCTGCCGCTGCCGGACAAGGAGGGCTTCATCAAGTGGATCGAGGACGGCCACGCGTTCATGGGCATGCACTCGGCGAGCGACACCTTTCACCAGTTCAAGGGCTACGGCGAGATGCTGCAGGGGGAATTCCGCACGCACGGCAAGCAGGTGCCGGCGGACCTCGTGGCGGGCGACACGGCGCATCCGGCGAATGGCGGCATCGGCAGCAAGTGGGACATCAAGCAGGAGGAGATGTATGAGATGAAGGACGGGAGCCACGACCGCGCGAAGGTGCGCGCGCTGTGGTTCCTCAAGCACCCGCCGCAGGATCCCACGAAGCAGGAATACGCGCCGGTGAGCTGGTGCCGCATGGCCGGCACGGGCCGCGTCTTTTACACGAGCCTCGGACACCGCGAGGATCTGTGGAGCGATGATCCGGCGATGAACGGGCGCATCAATCCGCCCGAGACGAGCAAGCAGTATCAGGCGCACATCCTCGGCGGCATCAAGTGGGCGCTCGGGCTCGCGGAAGGGTCGTCGGCGCCGAACCCAGAGGTGAAATGAGGAGTTCCCAGTGCCCAGTTCCCGGTGCTCAGCCACTGGCATCGGGAGCAAACGCTGAGCACTGAGCGCTGAGCACCGAGCATTATGAAGACACTCACCTTCGCTTTCACAATCACCCTCGCGGCGGCGGCCTTCGCGGCGGACGAGGAGAAGGATTTCACGCCGCTCTTCAACGGCAAGGACACCGCGGGATGGCACGTGCGGAACCCCGCCGCACACAACGCGTGGAAGGTGGAGGACGGCGTGCTGAAGAACGTGCTCGGCGAGAAGGAGCACGGCGTGGATCTCATCACCGACGCCAAGTTCTGGAACTTCACGGTGCGCTACGACTACATGGTGCCGGACGGCTCGAACTCGGGCTTTTACCTGCGCGGCCGCCACGAGATTCAGATCCTCGGCGACTACAAGGGCGGCAAACCTTCGAAGGGCGGGAACGGCGCGATCTACAACTTCAAGGAGCCGTCTGAATTCGCCAGCAAGCCGGGCGGCGAATGGCAGACCGTGGAGGCGACGATCGTGGGAAACAAGATCACCGTGGTTTTGAACGGGAAGAAAATCCACGACGCCGTGGAGTGCGACAAGCCGACGGGCAGCCAGCTCGACAACGATGTGAAGGAGCCGGGCTCCCTCTTTCTGCAGGGCGACCACGGAACCGTGTGGTTCCGGAACATCCGCATCAAACTGCTGCCGAAATAACGCACGCGGCGGGACGGGCGCGGGCGCGATGTGCGCGAACCGCGGCTACTTTGCCGCGTAGTATTTCGGATACTGATAGTAGTGGTATCCGGGCACCTCGGTGTCCACGCAGTTCAGGATGAGGCCGAGGACGTTCACCTGCCGCTGGTAGAGCGCGTCGAGGGCGTTGCGCGTGAGGCGCGCGCTGGTGAAGCCGGCGCGGATGACCATGAGCGTGCCGTCGAAGTTCGGCGCGAGCGTCGGCGTGTCGTCAGTCGCGAGAATCGGTGCGGTGTTGAAGATCACGAGGTCGTAGCCGGCCTTCCATTCGGCGAGGAGCTTCGGCATGACGGGGAGCAGGAGCAGCTCGCCGCTCTGGTTCGTCGTCGGGCCGCGCGGGATGATGTGCAGGTTGTCGCGGCGGCCCTTCTGGATGCACGCCTTCCAGTCCACCTCGCCGCGCAGGATGTTCGAGAGACCCTGGCGGCCGTCGAGGTCGAAGAGCGCGGCGATGTCGCCGCGGCGGAGGTCGGCGTCCACGAGCAGCACCTTCGCGCCGGCGTTCGACATGGTGATGGCGAGGTTGCTGGTGATGGTGGACTTGCCCTCGTTCGGAATCGCGGAGGTGACGATGAGTGTCTTCAGCTCCTGCTGGTTCGGCATGAAGATGAGCGAGCTGCGCAGGCTGCGGAACGCCTCCGCAAACATGTAGCGCTCGTCGTCCTCCTGCAGCAGCGGCAGGCCAACCTGCGTGCGGCTCGCGTCCACATTCGGGATCTGCGCGACGATGGCCTCGTTGAACAGCTCGATCATCTCGCTGGAGGAGTTCAGCCGGTCGTCGTTGCGGTCGAGCAGGAAGAGGATGGCGAGGCCGAGCAGCAGCCCGCCGATGAGGCCCGTGAGCAGATGGCGCATGACGGCCTTGTCCTCGATGCGCGCCTGCGAGGCCGGCTGGCGGATGGCGAGCACCTCGGCCACGCTCGGATTCGTGCGCAGCTTGTCGAGGCCCTCACGGGTCTGCTTGTAGGCGGCCTCGCGGCGTTCGACCTCCTCCTTCAGCACGTTGTATTTGGAGGTGATCTTGCTGAAGTCGGCGGCTTTCTTATCCAGCTCGGTGATCGCGCCGTCCTTCGTCTGAATTTCGGCATTGAGGCGCCGGAGAACGCCCTCGAGGTTTTTCTCAGCCTCCTTCTTGAGCACATCAATGCTGAGGCGCAGGTCGGCAACCTCGCGCTCAAGCTGCTGAAAACGCGGATGGGCAGGCTTCCAGACAGTCGCCCTCTCCTTCAACTCCGATTCCTTGATGGCAAGTTGCTCCTGCTTGTCGAGCCAGCGGCTCGCCGAAGACTCGGTCGAGCTTGTGCCCGAGCCCTTGCGATCATTCTTCGGGGTATTGGCCTCGAGCAGGGATGATGCGTTGAGGTTCTTGTAAATGTTGACCTGCTGGATGAGTTCGCCGCGCGTCTTCTTCAGCTCGGCGAGTTCCGTGGAGATTTGCTCGGCCTGCTGCTCGATGAAGGGCGCATTGCTGTCCTCCTTGAAGCGGTCGAGCACCGCGCGGCTCGCATCCACCTCCTGCTTCTCGGCATTCACCTGCTTCTGCAGCGCCTCGAGCTGCGTGTTGTGCGCGGAGGCGCTCTCCTCGCGGCGCAGCTCCATGAATGCATCCATCGTCGCTGCGACGAACGCCTTCGTGAAATCCGGGTTCTGACCGGCGCCGGAGACGGAGAAAATGAACGTGTTTGGTTCGTTCTGCGCGGCAATCTCCACGCCGTCCGCGAGCCCCGCGGACTGCGGCTGCGAGACGGCGATCTTTTTCACGGCGCGCTCGCGGACCACCGGGCTCTTCACCGTTTCCGTGATGGTCGTATACCAGCTGCTGTTGAAGACGAAGTTCTGCGCCGCGGGGTCATTTGTGTTTTCGCTCACGCTCAGCTTGCCGACTGAAACGTAGCGGGTGGGCTTTGTGACGAGGACAAACACCTCGTAAAGCAGGCCGACACTGGCACAGAGCAGCAGCACCCACCAGAAGCGCCGGAGCACCGCACGGTAGCGGTAAATGCGCACGCCGACGGTCTTGCCGCTGTTCGGAGAAAATTTCGAGGAGTCCATCTTGGGCTGAAGGCTGGAATGCTGTTACTCGGAGGCTACTCCGCGCTGAATCGGATGCCGACAGTCGGCACGTAAATCTGGTCGCCATCTTGAAGTGAGACGTCGAGATCCGTCCTTCCGTCTTTAATGATTGCCCTTACGTCATGCTCCGTGGTGCGGCCACCACGGGTGAGTTTCACTTTCTTGAGATCCGAGTATGCAGTGGTGCTGGAAACAATCACCGCTTCACTCAGTTTCAGCGGATTTGCGGCGGTAAAATACTGCGGACCCTGCCGTCCGACTTTGCCGGAGACAACCGTCTTGAACGGACGGACACCCGCACCGACAGCCTTCGTCTTGATGCCGATTTCCACCGTCGCCTGATGGTAGAACCTCTGCTTCAAATAGGCCGCAACGAGTGCCGCAGCCTCCGTGCTGCTCCGACCCGCGACGTAAACGCGGCCAAGACCATTGAGTTCAACCTCCCCGGTATCCGTGACGATGGTGATCAGCGCAGGGTCATGATCTTCCTTAATCTCGACGGTGATGGTGTCACCCGCGGTGAGCTTGGAGTTCAGTGGCACTGTCACACCACCCACATGCGGCACTGCAGATGGAATTGACGGCTCCGCTGGCGCGGCAGTAGGCCGCGAAACACCGCCGATGGTGCGCGGGGCGCCGCCGATTCCGCCGGACTGCGCCGTGCTGTCTGTCGTGAGGAATGAGAGGAGGGCGGCGAAAACGCCGGCGAACAGGCAGCTACGCATAGGTCATGGCTTGGATTATCAGAACTTGTAGTAAAGGCTCACCATCCCGAGGTTCTGGTAATAATCAGCCCCGGCGACGTTGGAGTCTTTGACAAGATAGCGATAATCGAGCCCGACCGTGAAATTATCTGTGATGACGTGGTAGATTCCGAGCGCGGCACCGAAGCGGTGCGCTTTTTCGGCATCAGGTCCGGAGGTCTTGTAATACTCGTAGAAGAGCGCCGGACGAATCGTGGTCTTCTCCCGGAACGCCCACTCGAGGCTGTATTCCACGTGGTAGAGGTCGTAAAAATTCGAGAGGTAGCCGAGCTCGGCAGTCTTCGAGAAGCTGAGCTTCTGGCGCAGGAATTCCGTCGGACGGTTCACGATCTCGACTTTCGCATACCAACTGCTCGAGTCGTCGGTGTCCACACCGGTGCCGGTGGTGGCGCCCGTCACGCGGTCCACGATGGAGTAGGTCGTGGCGCCGTCGAAATCCGACTGCTGGAACCCCGCCTCGACGTAAACATCGGTGAAATCGCTCACTTTCCAGCGGACGAACGGACCGATGAGCAGCGAGTGGCCGTCCGAGTGCGTGTTCTCACGGTAGTCGAACATGCTGTAGGAGGCATTCAGGCCGACGGTGAAAGCCGGGCTGATCTGGTAGGAGGGGCGGAGGAAGACCGTGTTGATGCTGTGGTCGATGGCCTCGTAGGTCGCATCCGACGTCCAGAGGTCGTAACGGTCGAAGCCGACGGAAATTTTCGTGAATTGATTCGCGTCCCAGTCCACCTGGATGCCGGCCTGATTTTCCCAGCGGCGGTAGTTGGCCGTGTTGATCGTGGGCTGGTCGAACGGATCCTCCTGGTAGGAAAGGCGCTCGCGGAAGGTGAACTTGAAGGGACCAGACTCCGCAGTCCAGACGATCGCCGAGTTCGGCGAGATGAGCAGCGAGTCCGAGTCGAACTGGCTGTGGCTGAAATATTTTGCGTAGCTGATGCCGACGCCGAGGCGAAGGCGGCTCGACTCCGAGAAGCGGATCGCGCCCTCGAGATCGAGCTGCGGGCGGAAAATGACGTCCGCCTGCCGGTTGAATTCCGCGAGGCCGATGTTGTCGTTGAACTCAAAGCCGACACCGGCGGCGATGGCGAGGTCGAACGAGCCGATGCGGATGTTGTAGTTCTTGTCGTCGTCCGCGAGGGTGGCATCGGAGAGCGGCTCGATGCCATTCGGGCTGTTGCCGAGGAAGACTTCGGAGCCCGGCCCGAGACGACCGATTCCGCCGGAGGAACGGGAGGTTCCGAAGTCACGGAAATATTCCTGGGCGAAACCAGTGCCCGCCGCGAGGAGCGAGATGGAGCCGAGAATTGGAACGACACGACCTGAAAGTATCTTCATAGATGATGAGATGAGATTTGACGGCAGACGAGATTCGCCGGCTGAATGCGCGTGTCTATCAGACGGCCGCGCGCGGTGGCAATCGAAAATGCGACGTTTTTGCCAGCGCGAATTCCGCGCCGGTCACGCGTGCCTCGGGGCTATCCGCGGCGCTCGTTCAGCGGCGCTTCGATTTTGCCGAATCAGCAGCCTTCACGATCCGGAAACCGTAGGTGTCGTGCAGCGTGTCGGGCGACGAACTGATCCGGCAGGAGGAGAGCAGGCTGAGGGGAATCGCGCCGTTATACCACGACCCGCCCCGCAGCGTCTTCGACCGGTTGTCGCCGTTCCAATAGTCGGCGACCCATTGCCACACATTGCCGCCCATGTCGTAAATCCCGAGCGGATTCGGGCGGAATTTCCCCACCGGAGACGTGTTCGCGTATCCGTCGTTGTAGTTCGGGATCGGAATGTCCGTCTGTGTCTCCTCACCGGCGTAGTTGCCCGCGCCGGCTGGCGGCGGCCACTGGTTGCCCCACGGATAAATGTCCTGCACGCCCATGTCGCGCTCCTCGGGAGTCGCACCGGTCTCAGCAGGAAGACCGACGGCCTTGCTCCATTCCGCGTCAGTGGGGAGACGGTAAACTTCACCCTTAAGCAATCCCCCCTTCCGCTCTTTTTCCGTAAGCCATTTGCAGAATGCCTCCGCCTCGCGCCACGTCACGTTCACGACGGGATGATCGGGCTCCTGCTTGAATCCCGGGTTGCGCCACGCATCCGACTTCAGGCCCGTTGCCGTGGCGAATGCCTCGAAGTCCTTCCTCGTGGTGAGATACACGCTGAACTGCACGTCGCCGACGGGGATGAACTTCATCCCGAGGGAATTCGTCGCGACTGCACCTGCGGGAGCGGGGGCGGGAGCGGGATCCTTTTCCTTCTCGGGCTTTGCCGGTTCGGGCGTGGGAGCGGGCTGCTTGACCGCAGCCGAGTCCTTCCCCGGCGGCTTGTCCGGGATCGTCGCGGCTCCGCCCGACAGGCGCTTCGCCTCGGCCTGCAGCTCGGTGATCTGCTGCTGCACCGCGGCTTTTTTCTCCTCCGCCTTTTTCACTGCATCCGCGCTGTTCTCGCTGATGAGTTCCTTGAGCTGCCCGATGAGTGAATCGTAGCGGACCACCTGCGCCTTCAAGTCCTGCACCTGCTTGTCAATCGCAGCGATTTTCTCCTGGCTGGCCTTGCGCTGCGCCTCCATCTCGGCAACACGGGCCTTCTCCGCAGCAGCGGCGATTTTCTGCAAATCCTGCTCGGCCTGCTGCTGCGCGAGGCGCGTCTGCTGGCGGAGCGTGTCCGCCTTTGTGATGATCTGCGAAAGGCCGTCCACTTCCTTCGCGAGGCTCGCGATCTGGGTCGTCGCCGCGTTCAGCTCGCCCTCAGCCTGCTGGCGCGCCTTCAGTTTTTCGCCGCCCTTGGCCACGGTGTCCTCGAGTTTTTTCTTCGCAGCCTCCGCCTGCTTCGCCGCCTCGGCGGCCGCGGCGTGCGCCTTGTTGAATTCGTCCTCGAATTTCTTCCTCTCCACCTCGATCGCATCCGCCTGCTGAATCACCGGCGTGAGCGTCTTCCGCTTTGCATCGAGATCCTTCTGGCGCTTCTCGCGCTCGGCCTTCGCGACATCAAGGCGGCGCGTGGCCTCCTGATGAGCGGCGTCCGCAGCGGCGGAAGTCTTGCGGAAATCTTCGACTGCAGCCTCGCGCTGCTTCTTCACATCCCCGATCTGGGCCGCGGTCGCCTTCTCGGGAAGAACGAGCTTCGCGAGCGGCTGCGGCGCCTCGGGAAGGACAGGCAGCGGCTCGGTCTTCGGGGCGGCGGGCGCAGTCGGCTCACCGGCGTTTTTCTCCGGCGGCGTTACGGTGCTCGCCGCATTTGCCGTGTTAGCCGTGCTGGCCGCACTGGCTGCGGTTGCAGCGGCGGCGGTGTTCGCCGCGGTTGCGGTGTTGGATGCAACAGGAGGCAGCGGCGGCTGCGCGGTCTTGTCCGGAACGGGCGGCTTCACCTCGGCCGTCGCCGCGGTGTTCGCTGCGGGCTTCACGTCCCCGGGGGGCTTTGTGTCGCCAGGAGTCTTCGCGTTCGACTGCGCGGAGGCACCGACAAGCGAATCGGGGACCACATTCGTGGCGGGAGCGGTGGACTCGCTGCCGATGAGCGCGCCGGTCTTCGGCGGCTTGGCCGACGCCGTCGCGGTGTTCTTTGGAAGCTGCGCGGTGACTTCATCGGGCGAATTCGCCTGCGCGGTGCCCGCGATTTTCGCCGGTGCGATGGGCTGCGGGTCGGGCAGCGAATCCGGAGATTTCGCCTCGGGCGTTTCAGTTTTCCCAGCGCCGTTCACCGACGTGGAAACTTGCCCGCTGGCATCGTTGTCGAGCCGCTTCACGGAGCCGTTGTCGCTTTCAGCCGGGTCGGGCGAGTTGCGCATCCAGATCCCCACCCCGATGATTCCCGCCGCGAGGAGCAGCCAAACGAGCGGCGCCTTTGAGCGCGGGCGATCGAGATCAGGGAAGTTGGCGGACAGCGTGCCCTTCGCCGGGCTCTTCTTCACCGCGGTTCCCGGCGAAACCGGGGGCATCTCCGGATGGAGCGGCTTCCTCGACGGCGAGGATTTTTCAACTGGCGTCTCAGCGGCTGGGGCTGCGGAGGCAGACTTCCTTTCGTCCGCCGCGCTGGACCCGCTCTCGGGCTTCGCATCGGCGTTCACCGGAGCCTTCAGCGGCGCATCCAAGTCTGCTGCCGGAGTGTTCTGCGGAGCCGGCTGCGCTGCGACGGGCTGCACGCGCGGGCGCGCGGGGCCCGAATCCTGACCGAGCAGCGCGAGCACCTCGGAGATGTTCCGAGGCCGCGCCTCCGGCGACTTCGCGAGACAGCCGGCGATCAACTTCTCCCACGACGCTGGAACCGGCGCGCCAGCATTCGTCGCGCGGACATCGGTGACCGCCGGCGGCACCGTCTTGCGAATCTGGGGAACGAGATCCTCCCCCGCAAACGGCGGCGCGCCGCAGAGCAACTCGTGCATGAGGACACCGAGACCGTAGATGTCGTCGCTCGCACTCGGACGCTCGCCATCGAGCTGCTGCGGACTGAGGTAGGCGAGCCGGGCAGCCGCGCCCTTGGCGACACCCGCGCGCTCCAGCGAATTCAAAATGACCCGGCTCAGACCGAAGTTCGCGACGAGAAGTCCACCGTTCGGGCGGAGGCGGAGGTTCGCTGGCGCGAGGTCGCGGTGGAAAAGCTGGATCCGGTGCGCGTCGGAAAGCGTCTCCGCGAGCGAGGCGATCCACGGCTTCAAATCTTCCGGGTCCAGCCGGCCCTTCTTCGAGAGCAAATCCTGCAGTGATTCCCCCTCATACGCGTCCATCGAGATCGCGACGTGGTTTCCATCCTCCACAAAATCGTAAACGCGCAGGATGTTCGGGTGGATGAGCTGGCGGTTGCGCTTCACTTCCTGGCGAAGCTCCGTCATCGCACGCGCATCGGCCGCGACCGCAGCCGGGATGAAGTGCAGGGTCACTTCTTTGCCGAGCACCTCGTCACTCGCGAGCCAGACAGCGTTCTCGTCGGATTTGCCGAGATTCCTGCGCAGCGCGTAGCATCCCCCGATTTTCACTCCCTCAGCGAGGGGAGCAGCGGTGTCGTTTGCCGGTGTCGGTTCGTTGGTAGGTAGCGTTTGCACGATGAATGATGGGCTTTTGCGTGATGAGTAACAAAGGATTTTCCCCCTCAGACCGAAATAGGCCGGGCCGACTGGGAAATTCGGTAAAGCATCTTCAATGCTTGTCTTTGGAATGCTTGTGAAGAGCGAAGTCGCAAACTCGCAAACTTGCGAGAAAAAATCAAAAAAACGCTTGCCACACGTTATAATTTGTAAATAATTTCCGTAATTCTCATACATTCTCATCACGTCGGGCATTCAGTTTCCCGGGCCTTGATTTCACTTTCCACACCCGTCTCCGGCCGCTAAAACCACAACAAAACAGACAATGAACAAACCAGCACTCGCCACCGTCATCGCGACCGCCAGCCTGACGCTGGCCTTCGCCGCTCCCGCTGATAAATCCACAGGCAGCGCCACGCAGGGCTACCTGAAGAACATCGCACGCCAGCACTACACCTCGACACTTTCGCTCTACGACGCGAAGGGCCAGCGCTATGTCGCCACCGAGGCCGCCGCCGCATGGCTCGACGACGACGTGGCCACTGGCTGGCCCGCCATCGCCGGAAACCAGCACTACCTTCTCCAATTCGCCGAGCCACAGCTCGTCACGAACTTCGAGCTCTCCACCAAGGTGCCCAGCGGCACCGTCTCCCTCTACGCCGGAGACCGCGACGCCGCCCCGGGCGACAAGGCATGGACCCTCATCGCGAAAGACGTGCCCGTCGAGAGCATCAACAACCAGAAGCTCGCGCAGCGGATCAACAAGTTCGCGAAATACATCCTCATTGAGACGAACATCGCCGAACCCTCGCCCATCTACAGCCTGAATGTGTTCGGTGAGCGCAGCGCGGCATCCACTTCGATCCTCAAGCGGACGCAGCCCGTGGACGTGAAGCAGCTCCTCGGCGACTTCGTCAACAACCAGACCGCATTCAACATGGCCGCCATCTACGCCAAGGGCGCGGTCACCTTCGCGAATGCCGGCGGCAGCGAGAACTCCTGGCAGCGCGCCATCGACGACGACCCGGAGACTTTCCTCGGCGTGAAACCCTCCGCAAACGAGTCCGGCCTCGTCGTCCGCTTCGACAACGCCTATCCGTTCACGCGCCTCTCGCTGCTCACCAACCCGAAGCTGCGCGGCAAAGTGGATGTCTTCCTCCTCAGCGAGGCACCTCAGAAAAACACCCCCGTGAGCATCGAGGGCATCGCCCCCTCCGTCACGCTCACCTTCGACGGCAATTCCCAGCGCGCCAGCGCCGACTTCGCCGAGACCAAGGCCTCCGCCCTCGCGCTCCGCTGGACGCCGGAAAGCGGCGAAGCCACGCTCGCCATCCGCGAGCTGAACATCTTCGCCGACCTCGCGCTCGGCGACCACGAAGTCGCAGGCGCACCGACCGCGCTCGCACAGGGCCCGACCGAAAAGGGTGACGGCTCCGACAGCAGCAGCGGCAGCGACGGCAAGAGCATCGCCGACGGCAAGACCCCGATCGCAATGGGCCCCGGCAAGAAAGGCGACTTCAAGGGCACCAGCGCTCCGCCCGTTGCCGCAGGCCCCGGCGGCTTCACTCCCGGCAGCCTCGGCTTTCCGCCGAACCTCGGCATTCCGCGCACGACCAACACTCCGAATCCGACCCCCACGCCGGTTCCGGCCAGCGCGGACTAACGGGAACCGCCAAATCCGAGATTTCCCAATCCTCTCAGCAACGCGCGGGACCGACCAAGTCCCGCGCGTTTTGCTTTTCCGGGAAAAAGCCGGCCCGAAGAAGCGCGCCCGTTGATGCCTAAAGCTCAATCTCCACGCGCGACCCACCCTTCGCGATCTTCGCGGGCACCGTCTTTGTCTTTGATCCCGCCCGCACCTCGATCGTGTATTCACCGAGGAATCCCTTCACCTTCGCCACGCCGGTGCGCCCCGTCGCCGTGTTCACGCTCGTCCACCATTTTTTGAAAACGAGGTCATACCACACCTTCCCGTGCCCGCGGAGCTGCCAGGCACCGTCCCACTGCGCGGCATTCGGGATCCAGTGCCGCTTTTCCCAAAAGCCCCAGGTGATGAACCCGCTCGTCGCCGGATGCGCAAACACCGCGGTCATGAAATCGCGGGTGTAATCGGCCATCACCTCGTCGTCCCACACATTGATGTCGTGCTCGGTGATTTGGATCGGCAGCCCGAGCGCGCCGAAGCGGTTCAAAATCTCCCACACGCGCGTCGGCGGCGTGAACTGCTCATTGAAGTGCCCCTGCATCCCGATTCCGTGCAGCGGAGCCTTCGCGTCGAGCAGCGCGCGGATTGTCTTGAAATAACCGTCCTGATGCTCCGTGTCCGTTCCTCCATGCGACAGGATGCTGTAGTCGTTGATGAAAAGCTTCGCCTGCGGATCCGCCTCGCGCGCAGCCTTGAAGACCTCCCCGAGGATTCCGTCGCCCAGCACACGCTGCACATCCGTGTTCGTCACCGGCTCGTTCACCACGTCCCACTCGAGGATCTGCCCCTTGAACGCACCCACCTCGTCGCGCACGTGATCGAGGATGCGTTTCCGCAGAGCGTCGGGCTTCTCCTGCAATTCATGCAACTCCTTCGGCAGATACTTCCACGACGGCCAGAGCAGGTTGTGCCCCCGCACCGCGACGCCCGTCTCGCGCAGCCACTTCACCGCGTCGAGCGCACGCTGCCGGTTCGCCTCGAAGTTCGGCCACTTCAGATCGTTCTCGATCGTCACACGGTTGAACGAGCCCGCAACAATCGTCCGATACGTTTCCGCATCGTCGCCCTCATCGAGCAGCGGCGAGGCCGCCACTGCGCTGCCAAATCCATAGGCATGCCGCTGCTGTCGCACCTTCACCTCCGCCCAGGGCAGCGCTCTGCCTGAAACGCTGCGCACGATGATCGTGAGCTGCGCCTTCCGATTCTTCTCAATGCTCTCTGCAGCCTCCCTGCGCCATGCCGCATCGGCCGTGCGGCCCTTGTAGGTCAGCGGCGTGTAAGGCAGTTCGCCGAGCGCCACATTCTTCCCGTAGCTCAAGACGCGCAGCCCCCCGATTTCGATCGTCTGTTTCACCGCGCCGGCTTGGAAATGGAGGGCGGTGTCGTCCGCCCCATAGTCCATCGCGGCGACAAACGGCACGTAGAATTTCGACCACGCCTTCCCGCATTCGAAGCGGTAGCTCGACGACTTCGTGTAGGGCGCGCGGGCGAGTTCAAAAACGAACGTCCCCTCCGCCTCCTCGCTCCCGCCGGACGCACGCGCCCAAAACACCGCCAGCATCACCTCACCCTTCTTCACCGCTGCGGCGCCTTTCGCGTTCGTCTGAAACCCCCACGGATTCGCCGGCACCTTCTTCGTCGTCAGCCGCAGCGCCTTTTCAAAACCCGGCGCACCCTTCACCTCCGCATATTCCGCGGTGCCGCTCTTGTTCGTCCTGCCCAGCGCAAGCGCCATCCCCTCGAGCGCCCGCGGCGGACTGACTTCACGCCCGGCAGGCAGCTTCTTGAAGCGCGCATCCTGCGCCGCCATGTCCGCAGATGCGGGCACGGCAAGGGCGAGGAAAATGATCACGCGGCGCAGCACGACGCGCTTCTACGGCAACAGCGCGGAGACGCAAGCGGACACTCCGCGCACACAGCGCCTCGGCGCTGGCATTTCCCCGCACCCTGCGCAATCGTCCCCGCACATGAGACGCGTCTTCGGCATCGAAACCGAGTATGGCATCACCGTGGACGGCATGGCCGATGTGGATGTCGTCCGCGAGAGCATCGCCATCGTCCGCAGCTACACCGAGCATGGCTCGCACATGAAGTGGGATTACACCACCGAGGACCCGCACAACGACGCCCGCGGATTCCGCGCACCCGAGCTGCGGCAGGACACCGACGAGGCCGCATACTTCGAGCTGGACCGCGGCCGCAACCTCTCGCACGCCGAGATCAAGAGCGACCTCGTGCTCAGCAACGGCGCCCGCTTTTACAACGACCACGCGCACCCCGAATACTCCACGCCCGAGTGCGCGACGCTCGCGGACATCGTCGCGCAGGACAAAGCCGGCGAACGCGTGCTCGAGGAATGCATGCGCCGCCGCAACGCCCGCCTCCCCGAGGGCCAGCGCTGCCGGCTCTACAAGAACAACACCGACTTCCAGGGGCACAGCTACGGCTGCCACGACAATTTCCTCATGCGCCGCGACGTGCCGTGGGAGCGCATCGTGCGCGACAGCGTCTCGTTCCTCGTCACCCGCCAGCTCTTCGCCGGCGCGGGAAAACTCGGCATCGAGGGCGAGGATGAAAGCGCGCAGCCCGGCGCGTTCCAGCTCGCGCAGCGCAGCGACTTCTTCGAGGTTCTCACGAGCATCGACACCATGAACCGCCGCCCCATCGTGAACACACGCGACGAGCCGCATGCGGATGGCGACCTCTACCGCCGCTTCCACGTCATCGTCGGCGACGCGAACATGTCCGAGTGGGCCACCGCGATGAAGATCGGCACCACCGCACTCGCACTCGATCTCATCGAGAAGGGCCGCGCGCCCGCCATCGATCTCGAAAACCCGATCAGCGCGACAAAAAAGATCAGCCGCGACGCGACGTGGAAATGGCCCCTCACTTTCGCCGACGGCCGCACAGCGAGTGCCCTCGACGTGCAGCGCGAATGGCTCGCTGCCGCGCAGGCGCACTGTGAGCGCTACGAGGACACCGCCTGGATTCTCGCCGAATGGGACGAAGTCCTCCGCGACCTTGCGACGGACCCGATGAGCACTCGCGACCGCTGCGACTGGGCCGCGAAGCGCTTCCTCCTCGATACTTTCCGCGAGGCGGAGAAGCTCGACTGGTCGCACCCGTGGCTCCAGTCACTCGACCTCGAATACCACGACGTCTCGCTCGACAACGGCCTCTACTACGAACTCGCGCGCACCGGCCAGATGCGGCGCGTCGTGACCGAGGAGGCGATTCACCGCGCTCTCTTCCATCCCCCCGAAGGCACCCGCGCATTTTTCCGAGGCCGCGCCGTCGCGAAATTCGACGCCGCAATCGAAAGCCTGCAATGGGACGCGATCACCTTCCGCGACAGGAACGCCCTCACCGTCGCGCTGCCCCATCCTGCGTTCGACCCGCGGCTCGAAACCCTCAACGCACGCATCGGCGCGGCACGAACCGTCAGCGACTTGCGCTGACAGCATCCGTGCTTGCCCGCCGCGCGCGCGGCTCACACATTCCGCGCCCTCATGATTGACCGATACACGCTGCCCGAGATGGCGGCCATCTGGACAGAGCAACGCAAATACGAAATCTGGCTCGAAATCGAGACGCTCGCCTGCGAGGCGCAGGCGGAACTCGGCCACATTCCCGCGGA
>JBGAPU010000160.1:0-9144 GCA_044221035.1 Chthoniobacteraceae bacterium
CTCTTCGGCACCGCGGTGTCCGCGTGCTCCTTTCCCTCCATCTCCAGCGACACGTAGCCGCTGTATCCCGCGTCCGCGAGGATGCGCGCGATGCGCTGGTAGTCGAGATCGAGCGTATACCACAGCCCGCTGCCGTAATAGGTCTTCGCCTGCACAAAGACCGTCTTCGGAGCGATCATCTTCAGCTTCTCGTAGGGGTCCTCGAGGAAGTTCCCCGTGTCCATCAGCGCGCCGATGAAGGGCGAATCGAACGGCGCGAGCAGCCGCAGCAGCCCCTCGGGTGAGCGGGAAAGGCCCCAGTGGTTTTCCAGCGCGAGCACGATGCCGAGTTCCTCCGCGCGTTTCAGGCACTTGCCGATGCAGTCGCCCGCCCAGTCGAATGCCTCGTCCTCCGTGTGCCCCGCGAGCGGCGGCTCGAGCCCGCGCCTCTTCATGAACTCGTCGAAGTCGGGCACCGTGTTCCAGCGCCCGGCATTCAGGCGGATGCTCGATGCGCCGAGCGCGTCCGCGATCTCGAGGCACTTCAGCGTGTGATCGATTTCCCGCTTCCGGATCTTCGGATCCGGCGACACGAAATTCTGGTGCGTGCTCAGGCAGATCAAGTCCACGCCGTTGCGGAATGCGGCGCGTTTCAGCTTCCGGCAATACGCGCGCGCCTCCGCGTCGAAGGCCCCCTTCTCGCTGATCTCCATCTGCCGGTGCAGCACGTCCACGCCCTCCGCGCCCAGCTCCGCGGCCCGCTCGATCACCGTTTCAATCGGAAATTTTCTCTCTTCAAAGTGCCAGTAGGAATACGTCGAGATGCCGAACTTGATGCGCTTTTTGAAATGCGGCGGCGGCTCCGAGGGGGCGGGTTTCGGCGGGGGCGGCGCCACCGGCTTCGCGCTTGGGGTCGCGGGTTTCGCAGGCGTGGGAGCGGCCTTCGGGGGCGGGTTCTGCGAACCGCTCGCCGACGACAATGCGGCAGCCCCGGCGGCGAGGAGGAAGGCGCGTCGTTTCATTGGAGTCGCGCACTATGCACGCCCCGCCCACCGCGGGCAACCTCGGCTCGGCGAGACCGGCTCACAGTTCCCAGTGCTCAGTCCTCAGTGCTTAGTTTTCGGAAAAATCGAACCGCCGCCCGCACCCTGAGCACCGAGAACTGAGAACTGAGAACTGAGAACTGAGAACTGAGAACTGAGAACTGAGAACTGAGAACTGAGAACCCCGCTCCTCACCCCCGCGCTTCCCCGAGCCGCGCCGCGATCGCCAGCAGCAGTGACTGCTCCGCCGCGGTCCAATCATGCGCCGCCGCCTTCGCCACGCCGAGCACCCCGCGCAATTCCCCCGCCACCAGCATCGGCACCGCGATCGAGCCCTCCATGCCCGTCGTTTTCGCCGCAGGCCGCGCCTTGCCGGAAGTGTCCGTCTGCAAATTGCAAATCGTCACCGGCTCGCGCGTCTGCGCTGCGAGACCCGCGATGCCTTTGCCGACCGGCACCGTCGCCACGATCTGCGTGATTGCCTCGGGAATGTTCCGGCTCGCTGCCAGCTTCAGCATCCCGCTTTGCGCATCGAGCCAGTGCACCGTGCCCGCCTGGCAGCCGAACACGCCGATGGACGCATCCAGCACCGCCTGCACATCGCGCGACTGAAGCGCCCGTTCGACGGGGGAGGGGAGTTCGTTCTGCGTGCTCATGCGCGCACTTTCGCGGAGGTCCGTCTGCATGGCGAGCGTTCAGTTCTCAGTGCTCAGTGGAAACACAGATCCTCCGCAGTCTCGAAGCTCCACCGCGATCCCGAACCCAAGGAACGACGAAACAAGAGCCAAACGCCGCACCGAGCACTGAGCACTGAGCACTGAGAACTGAGAACTGAGCACCGGGCACCGAACACTTTCCACTCGTCACACGCCGCGCCCCGCGAAATCTTCCGCCGCATGATTCCCACGCGGCTCCAGCAGATTATCGAAGTGAAGCGCGCCGAGGTCGCGAAGCTCCTCCCGCGCGCCGCCCACCTCCGCGAGGCCGCACTCCTCCGCAACGACTTCCGCGGATTCGCCGCCGCCCTCGACCGCGGCCCGAGCGAACTCGGCGTCATCGCCGAGGTGAAAAAGGCCAGCCCCAGCGCCGGCGTCATCGCCCCCGACTTCGACCCCGTCGCCATCGCCCGCGCCTACGAAGCCGCCGGCGCCCACTGCCTCAGCATCCTCACCGACGAGCAATTCTTCCAGGGCAGCCTCGCCTACCTCACCCGCATCCGCGAGGCCGTCGGCCTCCCCTGCCTCCGCAAAGACTTCATCATCCACGAAGCCCAGATCTTCGAAGCCAGCGTCGCCGGCGCCGACTGCATCCTCCTCATCGTCGCCGCCCTCGAGCAGCCCGACCTCGAGCACCTCTACAAGACCGCCACCGACTTCCAGCTCGACGTCCTCGTCGAAGTCCACACCCGCGAGGAACTCGACCGCGCCCTCGACCTCGGCGCCCGGCTCATCGGCATCAACAACCGCAACCTCCACACCTTCACCGTCGATCTCGCCACCACCGAGGAACTCAGCGAGGAAGTCCCCGACGGCATCCTCCTCGTCAGCGAAAGCGGCCTCAAAACCCGCGCCGACACCCAGCGCGCCTTCGACGCCGGCTGCAACGCCATCCTCGTCGGCGAATCCCTCATGCGCGCCGGCCTCGACGGCATCCCCGCGCAGATGAAGGAGCTCACGTCCGTCGAGGCGCGCGCCATCGAGTAGCGAGGCGGCTACACAGGCTGCGCCGCCTTCACCTCGTCCCAAATCGCGTCCAGTTCCGCGAGCGACATCGTTTCCATTGCGAGGTTCCGCTGGCGGGCGATGGCTTCCACTTGACGGAAGCGGGTGGAGAACTTGTCGGTCGCCTTTTGCAGGGCGACTTCGCCGTCCACTTTGAGTTTTCGGGCGAGGTTCACCACGGCGAAGAGGAGGTCGCCGATTTCGTCCTCCACCTTCTGCGGGTCGGGCAGGGCGGACTCCACCTCGGCGAGTTCCTCGCGGACTTTCGCGATCACGGGCGGCAGGTCGGGCCAGTCGAAGCCGACCTTGGCGGCGCGCTTCTGGATCTTCTCCGCGCGGATCAATCCGGGCAGCCCGTCGCTCACGCCGTCGAGCAGCGACTCCACCTTTGCGCCCTTCTCCTCGCGCTTGATTTCCTCCCAGCGCTTCAGCACTGCGGCGGAGTCTGCGGCATTCTCCGCGCCGAAGACATGCGGGTGCCGCCGGACGAGCTTTTCCACGATGCCCGCAGCCACGCTGTCAAAGTCCCATCCACCGCGCTCGCGCGAGAGCTGCGCGTGAAAGACCACCTGCAGCAGCAGGTCGCCGAGTTCCTCGCGGAGGTTCGTGTCATCGCCGGATGAAATCGCGGCGGCCACCTCGTAGGCCTCCTCGATCACCGCGGCCCGCAGCGTCGCGTGCGTCTGCTCGCGGTCCCACGGGCAGCCGTCCGGCGCGCGCAGCCGCGCCATGATGCGCAGGAGCTGGTCGAGCGGGGGAAATATCGGGTCGAGTGCATCCGCGGCCGTGCGCGGAAGAGGAGCGTCAGTCATGCCGCGCCTTGTAGGGGCGCGTGCGTTTTCCGCCACGTCAAATCTGCCACTTCCGCCGCGGGCCGAAGTCGGAGAACTCGCCGGGAAGCTTGACCGCCGCCCAGTAGGCGACGCCCACGACTGCGGCGAGCGTGGAGACGAGGCAGATCGCCACGAGCCATCCGGGGATGGACGTGCCCACGCTCAGCGCGCGGTAAAACGACGCCCATCCGTCGATGGGCGGCTGCGCGTGCAGGAAAATCTTCGTCACCCATGCGAAGAGGATGATGATGTAGATGAAGACGTAGTTCCGCTTCAGCCGCCGGCCGAATGCCTCGAACTTCGACATCTTGAAGCGCGGCAGCAGCAGGTCCTCCGCGAGCAGCTTGCGCCAGTCGCCCTCGAGCGCCGACGCCTTCTGCATCACCACCGGCACGAGGAAGTGCGCCTCCAGCATCCGCACGCGCGCGCGGAACGCATCGTAGAAGCGGTAGCGCCGCGCCTCGATCCACAGCAGGATCGTGATCACCGCGATGTTGAAGATGAAGATGATGTGCGGCACGCGCTCGATGGAGAACGCGACGGTGAAAATCGTCGATGTCGCCGTGATGGCCCAGTTCGTCGTGTTGTCCAGCCGCGCGCGCCACGCCATGATGCGCCCCACCTCCCCGCGGTAGAAGTGCGACATCGCCGTGATGTATTGGGGGTCGTTTCGGGGAGGCGCCTGCTCGTTCATCGCGCGGAATTTCGCGCGGCAGCGCGCCTGCAACGAGTGAAATTTTCCGCCGCCGCGGCCGCCCCGCTCACTTGCGTTCCTTCTTCAGCAGGTTCTCCCGTGCCTGTTCCAGCCGCTCGCGCTCGGCGGAGGTCAGGCTCGACAGCCCGTTCCGCGCGATCTTCTCGAGCAGCTCATCCACGTCGTCCTCGTCCCCGTCCTCGTCGAAATCCTCGCGCGCGCGGGTGGCGCCGGAGTCGCGGCTGCGCGGGACCACGCGGAACTGCGGCTTGCGGCGGAACCACGACCGGATGCGCGCGCCGAGCGGCACGTGGTCGTCGTATTCCTGCTCCACCGCGTGGCGCATGTAGAGGAACGACGCGAGGCAGACGAGCCACAGCTCCGCGACGCCGAGCCAGTCGCGCGACGCCACCATCATCAGCGAGCCGCAGACGATGCACGCGAATGCGAGGTATTTGAACGGCACCCAGCCCGCCCACTCCGCGTTCGGATACAGCGCCGTGAACGCCACGAGCAGGCCCGCGGTGACCAGGAAATTCCCCGCGAGGCTGCCGGCCGCGGTTCCAGTCAGCGCCAGCACTCCGAGGAACGCCACCGGCAGCAGCACGAGGATGGCAAGCAGCCGCACCAGCGGGCCGCGCCCCAGGTGGCTCTCGATTCCCGCGGCCCACCAGTAGAAGCACACGATCCCGAGCGGCGTGAAGAATGTCGGCATCTCGATGAACGGATAGCTCAGCGCGCTGAGCCATCCCGCCCACGACGTCACCGGCGTGTGGAAGGTCAGCGCCGCCAGCCACGGCGAACGCGCCGACGCGAGGAATGCCGATGCCACGAACCCGACGACCATCAGCGCCGTGAGGATCGTCGTCAGGTAAATGGGAATGCCCTTCCATTTTCCGAACGGCTCGGTTTCGCGCGAAATGTAGCGGGCCATGCGGAATGGATAACCACAAACTCCGCGCGCCGCAATTGCGCAGTCGCGTGCAAATCACCGCGCCGATTTTGCCAAACCACGAATTGCCCGCCCGCCTCATCCCCTGCATCATCCCTCCGCTTATGGGACATCACACAGGGATCAAATCAGCCGGCTTCAATTCCAGCATCCAGCAGTTCGTCGAGGACTACCGCGCACTCTGCCAGCCCGACTCCGTCTTCTGGTGCGACGGCTCCGAGGCGGAAAAGGAGCACCTCCTCCGCGAGGCCGTCGCGCAGGGCGTCCTCACCCCGCTGAACCAGCAGAAGCTCCCCGGCTGCTACTACCACCGGTCGAATCCCAACGACGTCGCCCGCGTCGAGCAGTTCACCTTCATCTGCACGCAGAGCCGCGACAACGCCGGCCCCACCAACAACTGGGCCGAGCCCCGCGAGATGCTCGCGAAGCTCCGCGGCATGCTCACCGGCGCCATGCGCGGCCGCACCATGTATGTCATCCCGTATCTCATGGGCCCGCCCGGCTCGCCGCTCGCAAAGGTCGGCATCGAGATCACCGACAGCATCTACGTCGTCCTGAACATGCGCATCATGGCCCGCGTGGGCGAGGTCGCGCTCCGCCAGCTCGGCGACTCCGACGACTTCAACCGCGGCGTCCACAGCATGCTCGACCTCGACCCCGAGCGCCGCCTCATCTGCCACTTCCCGCGCGAAAACATGATCGTCAGCGTGGGCAGCGGCTACGGCGGCAATGTCCTCCTCGGCAAGAAATGCCTCGCCCTCCGCATCGGCTCGTGGCTCGGCCGGCAGCACGGCTGGCTCGCCGAGCACATGCTCATCCTGTGCGTCGAGTCCCCCGAGGGCGAGAAGACCTACATCGCCGCCGCCTTCCCCAGCGCCTGCGGCAAGACGAACTTCGCCATGCTCATCCCCCCGGAGCCCTTCGCCGGGTGGAAAGTCACCACCATCGGCGACGACATCGCGTGGATGTGGGCCGACCAGGACGGCAAGCTCCGCGCCATCAATCCCGAGAACGGCTACTTCGGCGTCGCCCCCGGCACGAACTACGCCACGAACCCCAACGCCATGCGCTCCATCGAGCGCGACACCATCTACACGAATGTCGCGCTCCTCCCCGACGGCGACGTGTGGTGGGAGGGCAAGGACGGCCCGCCGCCCGCGCACGCCACCGACTGGCAGGGCCGCCCGTGGACACCCGCCTCCGCGGACAAGGCCGCGCACCCGAACTCGCGCTTCACCGCCCCGATGACGAACAACCCCGCGCTCGCCAGCGAGGTGAACAACCCCGACGGCGTCCCCATCAGCGCCATCATCTTCGGCGGACGCCGCGCCACCACCATGCCGCTCGTCTTCCAGGCGTTCAACTGGATCCACGGCGCCTACCTCGGCGCGACCATGGGCAGCGAGACCACCGCTGCCGCCGCCGGCGCCGTCGGCCAGGTCCGCCGCGACCCCATGGCCATGCTGCCCTTCTGCGGCTACCACATGGCCGACTACTTCAACCACTGGCTGCACATCCGCCGCCAGCTCACCGACCCGCCGCGCATCTTCCACGTGAACTGGTTCCGCAAGGACGCCGCGGGAAAATTCCTCTGGCCCGGCTTCGGCGAAAACTTCCGCGTGCTGAAATGGATCGTGGACCGCTGCCACGGCCGCGGCCGCGCCCGCGAGACGCAGGTCGGCTGGATGCCCCGCTTCAACGAATTCGACTGGCGCGGCCTCGACTACCCCCGCGAGCGCTGGGACGAGCTCATGAAATTCGACAGCGCCGAGTGGCAGCGCGAGCTGCTGTGGCACGCGGAATTTTTCCTGAAGCTCCACGACCGCATGCCGAAGGAGTTCATCTTCCAGCGCGAACTCCTCATCTCCCGCCTTTAGCGCCGAGCGGCGGTGCCCGGTGCGCAGTGCTCAGTGCTCAGTGCTCAGTGCTCAGTGCTCGGTGCAAGGTGCTCGGTGCAAGGTGCTCACAGTCCGCGCATCGCTCTCCGTCTCCGAGTCTCCGAGTCTCCACGTCTCCCAGTCTCCACGTCTCCCAGTCTCCGAGTCTCCCAGTCCCCGCGTCCCCGCGTCCCCGCGTCCCCGCGTCCCCAAGTCTCCAATTCTCCAATTCTCCTTGCCAGCCGCGCGCGGCCTCCCATAGTAGCCGCCAATCGCAACACCGATTGGAAGGGTGGCTGAGTGGTTAAAGGCACTCGACTCGAAATCGAGCGTGCTGTAAAAGGCACCGTGGGTTCGAATCCCACCCCTTCCGCCATTTCCCCCGGCGTGGGCGAATGACGGAATGACGAAGGGTGAAGGGCGACGGGAGAACTGCAGGGCGCGGGATGTAGTCACACGAGGAACTCGCAATGCGCGACCAACGCCCGGAACTCGGAATGCGAAACTCGGAATTCGGAACGGGAAACCAGTCGTCGGCAACCCGCCTCCCGCCTTCTGCGCCAATCTGCGAAATCTGCGGATCCCCGTTCCCCTTTTGTTCCACGGAAATCGCCGCATTCCCCGGGAATACACCGCTCGTCACGGAAAAACGCGGCTCGTCACGGGAAATCATGGCTCGTCACGGAAAATCCTCGGCCGTTCCGGAAAAACGCCGCTCGTTCCGGAAAAACGTGGCTCGTCACGGGAAATCACGGCTCGTCACGGGAAATCCTCGCTCGTTCCGGAAAAACGCCGCTCGTTCCGGAAAAACATGGCTCGTCACGGGAAATCGCCGCCCGTTCCGGAAAAACGCGGCTCGTTCCGGAAAATCCCCGCTCGTTCCGGACCATCCACACCCAATCCACGCCAAACGCCGGCCAAAACCCAGAAACCCACCAATTCCACGGCTTCCCCGGTTCCGTCTCCCGCGGTCCGCGGTCCACATCTCCCAAATGTTCCACGCCTTTCCGCTCGTTCTCTTTCCCAAAACCCTCCTCCCGATTTCGTCCTTCCGTCATTCGTCATTCGTCATCCTCCTGCCCCTCCAACACCCCCAACCCCCCCCCCCCCCCCCCCCGCCGCCGCCAGCACCGCGCTCGACGGCTCCGGCACGCCCGTCGTCGCAAAGGTGAACCCATCCGCCTCGTTGCTGATCCGGATCGCATCGATCGCCACCCCGCCCGTGCTGCTCGAGAGCCCCACCCCGTCAAACGTCACCCCGAAGCAGTCCGAGCTGCTCTTCAGGTAAACCGGCCCGTTCGTGCTGCCCACCGTCTGCCCCAGCCCCGCCTCGCCGCCGGACAGATCCGGGTCCACCCAGAACAGCACCCGGTCGGCCGCCCCGCTGAAATTCATGTCCACCCGCAGCAGCATCAGGTGCAGCGTGTTGATTGCAAAATCCACCGTGCTCGCGCTGTCCAGCACCGCATCCAGCTCGATCAGCGCCTCCGGCGGGCTGTTCGTCCCCGTCGTCCCCGTGCTCCCCCGCAGCGCCGCAAAGTCCCGCGACGTCCCCGCCGTGCTCGTGTCCGTCTTGTCCAGCCAGAGGAGGAAATCGCTCGTCAGCGCAGGCTCCGTCACCGCCACGCTCAGCCAGAGCGTCCCACCCATCCCCGTGAACTGCCGGTAGGTGATGCTCCCCGTCCCCGACCCCGTCGCAGACCCGTCATTCGTGTCCGCCGCATTCCCCGCCGCGGAATAGCCCGTCGCGCTGTAATTCACCTGCGTCCCCGCCGTGTAGAGCGGCGTCGTGCTCCCCGTCCACGCCCCCGACCACCCCGAGCCCCCCGACTTCCCGCTCAACTGCCCGTTCGCCGTCCCGTAATCGTTGAAATACTCCGACACCGTCGCCGCGCGCGCGGAACCCGCCCCCGGCCCTCCCGGCACCGCCCCCGCCAGCGCCAGCGCGACCACCGCCGCCCGCACCCCGCACATCCTCCGCACCATCCCCGCCATGCCCCCGATGCCGCCCACGCCCGCCCCAGGCACCCCGGGCGCCCCCGCCG
>JBGAPU010000161.1:0-8994 GCA_044221035.1 Chthoniobacteraceae bacterium
GCAGCCCTACGGCGTGCTCATTCCCGACGACTGGGGGAAAGAGGGCGCGAACCGCAAGCCCTATCCGCTCAACTTCTGGTGCCACGGCCGCGGCGAAAAGCTCAGCGAGCTCGCCTTCATCAGCGGCGTGCAGAGCAGCAAGGGCGAGTTCACGCCCGAGGGCCAGATCGTCTGCTACCTCTACGGCCGCTACTGCTGCGCGAACAAATTCGCCGGCGAGAGCGACCTCTTCGAGGCAAAGGCCGACATCGCCGCCCACTACCCGATCGACAACCACCGCGTCGTCGTCCGCGGCTTCTCCATGGGCGGCGCGGCTGCGTGGCAGTTTGCCTTTCACTTCCCGGGAAACTGGGCCGCCGCAGCGCCCGGCGCGGGCTTTGCCGAGACCGAGGAATTCTTCGGCCGCACGCTCTACGCCGAAGGCGCCACCCCGCCGCCTTGGTGGGAGCGCCACCTGTGGCGCTGGTATGATGTGACCATCTGCGCGCGCAACGTCGAGGGACTCCCGCTCGTCGCCTACTCCGGCGAGCTCGACGGCCAGAAACAGTCCGCCGACATCATGCTCCGCTACGCCGCGCAGGAGAAACACAGCTTCACCCACATCATCGGCCCCGGCGTCCCGCACAAGTATCACCCCGACTCCAAGCCCGTCATCGAGAAGTTCATCGAGGTCGCGCTCGCCAAGGGCCGCGATCCCATTCCGAAATCCGTGAGCTACACCACCTACTCGCTCATCTATCCCCGCCGCGCGTGGGTCGCCGTCACCGGCATGGAGAAATCCTGGGATCGCGCCGATGTGGACGCGACGATTGAGAAGGACACCATCACCGTGAAGACGAAGAACGTCTCCGCATTGATCCTCTCGCCCGGCAGGACGCCCTTCACCAAGGGCGCTCCGCTGAAGATCACCATCGACAGCACCGTCATCAACGAAACCACCGCCACCGACGCCGACCCCGCCTCGAACTTCACCGGCGTCGCCGAATACGTGAAGGAAGGCGGCAAGTGGCGCCGCGCCGTCCACGAGACCCTCTCGCAAGTCGGCATCCCCGGCACGAAGCGCCCCGGCCTCTGCGGCCCCATCGACCACGCCTTCATGTCGCGGTTCCTCTTCGTCCGCCCCACCGGCAAGCCGCTCAACGACGCCATCGGAAAGTGGACGCAGGCCGAGATGGACCACGCCATCAAGAGCTGGCGCGCAGTCTTCCGCGGCGACGCCCCCATCAAGGACGACACCGCCGTAACCGAGGACGACATCAAGAACAGCAACCTCATCCTCTGGGGCGACAACTCCTCCAACGCCATCATCAAGCGCATCGCCGCCGACCCCATCCCCTCCAGCGTGAAGGACAGCGCCGCCAAACCCGCCGGCCCGCTCCTTCCCATCCTCTGGGGAAAAAACGAGCTGAACTTCAAATCCTACCGCCTCGACCCCGCGCGCTACGTCCCCGTGATGATCTACCCGAACCCGCTCAACCCGGCGAAATACGTCGTCCTCAACAGCGGCCACACCTTCCGCGAATTCGCGCTGCTCAACAACAGCGACCAGACCCCGAAGCTCCCCGACTGGGCCATCGTGGACATCACCACGCCCGCCGGCCCGAAGTGGCCCGGCCTCATCCATGACGCCGGGTTCTTCGACGAACACTGGAAGTAGCCCGCGAGGTCAGCCGGGACGTCTCGGTTCGATCCATTCCGATGGCTGGGGCGTGCAATCCGGCTTCGTTGGCAAAGGGCCGTGTCGCCGACACTTCCCGGCGCACGCTGCACAGGCGCGGTGAAGCGCGGCGTTTCCACCGTGGAATCGCCTTCGTGACTGTTGCGCCCGCCGTAGTTGCCGCTCGACGCCACACCGCTTTCCGCCGCAGCCTGCGCCATGAACCACTGGTGGTATTCCGTCTCCGTCTTTCTGCACATCATCAGCGCCATCACGTGGATTGGAGGGATGCTCTTCATCGTCATGGTCCTCGCGCCGCTCATCCGCTCGGCGGATTTCCGGCCCGTCGCCACGCGGATCCTCCACGTCACGGGCAAGAAGTTCAAACGCATCGGCTGGGCCTGCCTCATCCTGCTCGCCGCCACCGGCCTCGTGAACGCCCGCGCCCGCTACGGCTACGACGGGCAGCCGTGGGGCGAATGGGCCGGCGTCCTCTTTGCCAACAAGGTGCTGATGCACAAAATCTACACCTTCGTCGTCATCCTCATCCTCAGCTACCTGCACGACTTCCACATCGGCCCCGCCGCCGTCCGCGCCATGCGCAGCGCCGCCGAGGAACCCGGCACGCTCCGCCTGCGCAAAGCCGCCGCCTGGATGGGCCGCATCAACCTCCTCTTCGCCCTCGTGATCGTGTGGTGGGGGATGAAGCTGGTGCGGGGGTGATTACTTTCCCGGGCAGATCACCGGGATGAGCTGCCGGCCGTGGCGGCGATAGATTTTGAAGTCGGCGTCGAGAGTGATGAGCGGGAGCTTGGGGTGGAGTTCGGAGAGGCGGACGAGGCAGGCGTCTGCGAGGGACATGGGGACGTCGTTGTAGCGGTCCATGAGCGCGCTGATGGCGGCGGCCTCGTCTTCGAGGTGAAAGGAGAGGTCGAAGACGCCGTCCGCGAGCATCGCGCGCAGCCGGGCAAGGTGGCGTGGCAGGCGGCGCAGGAGAAACCACGCCTCGCTGATGACCGCCTCGCAGGTGATGAGCGCGCCGTCCTGCCGCTGGAACTGCTCCACCGCCCAGCCGTGGAAATGTTCATCGTCCGCGAGCCACGCGACGAGCGGTCCGGTGTCGAGGAGGATGCCTCGGCTAGCGGCCATAGCCGGAAAGGTGCTTCGGATTCGAGGCGAGATCCTTCACGCCCGTCGGCCCCGCGCCCTGGTATTTCTGAAGGCGCTCATGCAGGGAGGGCCGCGACTTCTTCCGCGGGGCCGCGGGATGCGCGTGCATCGCCTCCATCAGGAGGTCCCGCACGATCGCCGATTTCGTCTGCTTCCGGCTCGCCGCCGCCGCATCCAGGGAGGCATTGAGGAAGTCCGGCAGCTTGATGGTGATCGTCTTCATGCGGGCAGCGTAATACCGGAGGGAGGGATGGCAATACGGATTGCCGGCGATGGCGGCGCGCAGCCCAGCCTTGCGCCGCGGGCTGTTCGGCGAAAACGTGCGCACCTTCCATGCCTCAGAAAACTTCTCCGCTGCCAGCACGCTCACTGGCTGGCAGCCTCCTGCTCTCCATCGCCATCGCTGCCGTGTCCAATTTCTCCACCTCCGCCGCTGAGCCGGCGCCCGCGCGTCCGCAGCCGTGGATCTTCGCCCACCGCGGCGCGAGCGGCGAGCGGCCGGAGCACACGCTGGCGGCCTACCGGCTCGCGATGGAGCAGGGGGCGGACTTTGTGGAGCCGGACCTGCGGCGGACGAAGGACGGGGTCTTCATCGCGCTGCACGACACGACGCTGAACCGCACGACGGATGTGGCCGCGCATGCGGAGTTCGCCGACCGAGCGAAGCCGGACAAGACGGGCGCGCCGGCGTGGGCGCCCGCGGATTTCACCCTCGCGGAAATCAAGACGCTGCGCTGCCGGCAGGGCCATCCTGGGCGGCCGGAGGAATTCGACGGGCGCGAGAGCATCCCGACGCTGGAGGAGATCGTGGCGCTTGTGCGCGACTGGAACCGCGAGCACCGCGCAAACGTGGGCATCGTGCCCGAGCTGCGCGGCGATGCGGAGGCGTTCATCGCATTCGCCCGCGAGCACAAGCTCGGCGGGGCCGCCTCGCCGCCGGTTTACCTCCAGTCGTTCGAGGCGGCGACGCTGCGCACCGCGCGGGAGGCGCTGCATTTCCCCGCGGCACTGCTGTCGAGCAAACGCCCGGAGATCGAAAAGGTGCGCGCGCTGAAGGGTGTGTTCGACTCCGTGGCCGTGGGCAAGGCCGGGTGCATCGCGGAGGACTCGAAGGCGTGGATCGCCGAGGTGCATGCGCTCGGCCTGCAGGTGATCGCGTGGACGTTCGACGACGCGAAGTTCGACAAGGCGCGCTTTGCCTCCAGCCGAGAGGAAGTGGAACTCGCCCTGCGCAACGGCGTGGATGCCTTCTTCACCGATTTCCCCGCGAGCGGCGTGAAGGCGCGCGCTGCGGTGCGCGGACGCTGAGCAGGTCTGCCGCGCCGGGTGCCCGCGGAAAAATCGTCCGCATGCCGCACGCTGGAATCCCGCTCACGGCTTATACGCCTTGCTCCAGATCACGTAGATTTCATGGATGGCGCGGCGCTCGAGCGGCGTCCACTCGGCGGTGCGCTCGGCGAGCGTCTTGTATTCGCCGAAGCGCGGGTCGCGCTCCACGGCGAGCTGGTAGTTCTCCAGTGCCTCCTTCGTGCGGCCTGCGGACCAGTAGCCGAGGACGAGCGAGTAGTAGTCGTAGTGCGAGCGGTTGCCGCTCATCTTCGACGCGAGCTCAAACTCACGCACGGCGTCCGCGGTGTCGCCGAGATTGAAGTAGGCCCAGCCCGCGCGGTTGTGCATCGGCGCGGTGTCCTTGAGCGCGACGGATTTTTTGATGTCCGCGCGCGCCTCGTCCTTCCGCCCGAGCAGCGCGAGCGTGTATCCGCGGTTCGCGAAGTTCTGCGCATCGTCCGGGTTCATCGCGATCTGCTTGTTCAGGATTTCGAGCTTCGGCGTCATGTCCACCGGCTGCAGGTCGGCGGCGAAGGCGGCAGTGGCGAGGCAGAGGGAGAGGGCGAGGGAGCGGAGAGGAAGCATGGCGGTGATGTTCGTTTCAACCGGCGGGCAGGTAAAGCCTTGGCAGGCGCCGATCGAGTCGTGCTCTGCGTGTGGTTGGATTCGGCGAAGCCCCTTGTCTCGCATGGGACTGCGCATACTCTCGCAGTCGAAGCCGCACGCCATGAACCCGCATCCCTCACTTCCCCGCCGTGGATTCCTCAAGTCTGTCTCCGCGCTCGGCACGGCGGGTTTCGCGTCGTTCGTCCAGGCGGACGAGGGCGCGGTGAGGAAAGCGGACGGCTCCATTTTCCCCGAGCCTGCGCGCGACCTCCCGCTCATCTCGGATGCGGACGTGATCGTGTGCGGCGCGGGGCCGGCGGGCGTGACGGCGGCGATCACCGCGGCGCGCGCGGGGGCGAAGGTGCGGCTGTTTGAATGGCGGGGCTGTCTCGGCGGCGTGTGGACGGCGGGGCTGCTCGGCTACTTCCTTGATTTCGACAAGCCCGGCTTTGCCAAGGAACTGCGCGTGAAGCTGGATGAGCGCGGCGCGCGGGCGAACACGAAGAGCAGGAGCGCCTTCTGCTACGATCCGGAGGCGCTCAAGCTCCTGCTCGAGGAACTCTGCTGCGAGGCGGGTGTGAAGTTCCAATATCACACGCGCGTCGCCGCGGCCTTCAAGGACGGGCGGCGGCTCACGACGATCGTCACGGATTCAAAGTCCGGCCGGCAGGCCTGGCGCGCACCGGTCTTCATCGACACGACGGGCGACGGCGACCTCGGCGCGCTGGCGGGCTGTGAGTTCAAAGTCGGTGATGCGGAGAACATCGACGCCGAGACGACGTGCCCCTGCCAGCCGATGTCGCTGAATGCGCTGCTCGTCGTGAAGGATGCCGAGGCGCTGCGCGAGTTCATCCGCTTCGGCACGCCGAACCCCGGCGAGAATTCCAACGGCGAAAAGAAGAGCCGCATCCGCGACGCGATCATCAAGGCGACAGGCCAGGTCCCGTCCTACGCCAGCTCCACGCTCTGGCATGTGCGTGGCAATCTCTGCTTCGCCATGTTCAACCACGAATACGGCGTGAAGCCATGGGACGCTGCGGAGATCACCGCGGCGACCGTGCGCGCCCGCGCCGACATGAACCGGATGGTGAGCGGCTTGCGCAGCCTCGGCGGCCCGTGGGAAGGCATTCAGATCGTCGCCACGGCCGAGCAGATCGGCGTGCGCGACGGGCGCCGCATCGCCGGTCGATACACGGTGCAGACAGACGACCTCGTCAGAGGCGCGCGCTACGACGACGGCGTCGTCCGCGTCACCTTCGGCGTCGATGTCCACGCCACCACCTCCGAGCACAACAAGCTCAAGGGCGCCATTCACACGAAGGGCATCAAAGTCACGCCTTACGACATCCCGTTGCGGGCGCTCATCGCGAAGGACGTGGACGGCCTCATGATGGCGGGGCGCTGCATCAGCGGCGACTTCATCTCGCACTCCAGCTACCGCGTGACCGGCAACGCCGTCGGAATGGGCGAGGCCGCGGGCGCTGTCGCTGCCATTGCAGCGAAAAGCAGGCGCCTCCCGCATGAGGTTGCGTGGAGCGAAGGCGCGGCGCTGCTGCAGAAGATCGGGCAGCGGACTTAGCGGTTCCGTGTGGAGGTGGAGCGTCGCGCTGTGGGTGCGGCGCATCCGCCGAATGCCTGCTGTGGCGTTACCCGTCTAATGGCTGCCGGCGGCGTCGGTGGTATCGCCATGCAAATCTCCCTCGCCTCAAAGCTCCGCCTTTCCGCCTTTGCCTTCTCCTCGCTGATGCTCGCGCTCCTCGCGCCAGCGCAGGCGGACAAGGTCACGCTGGTCGCGGGCGGTGCGGGCGGTGATGGCGGGCCGGCGAACCAGGCGAAGGTGTCGAAGCCGTTCGGCGTGATTTTCGACAAGGCGGGGAACCTGTTCATCGGGCAGTTCGGCACGAAGACTGACGGGCAGCTCGTGCGCAAGGTGGACACAAAGGGGATCATCACGACCATCGCGGGCACGGGGAAAGTCGGCGCAGGCGGCGACGGCGGACCGGCCACCGCGGGCGAGTTCAATTTCATCCACGACATCGTCATCGGGCCGGACGGCAATCTCTACGTCGCCGACAGCTCCAACCGGAAGGTGCGGAAGATCGACGTGAAGACCGGCATCCTCACGACGTTCGCCGGCACCGGCGAGGGCAAGGCGGCGACCGGCGATGGCGGCCGCGCGGACAAGGCGGCGCTCGATGGCGTGGCGAGCCTGTGGTTCAGCAAGGACGGCGCGACGCTGTATGTCGGCGGGTTCAGCAGGTTCGTGCGGACGATCGACATGAAGACCGGCATCATCAGCACGATCCCAAACTGCCCCGGCGGCCGCAGCATCGCGCTCGACTCGAAAGGCAACCTCTACATCGCGGGCGGCACTTCGCTGCGCGTGCGCACGCCCGACGGCGCGGTGAAGGTGCTGCTCGACGACAAGCACACCGGCGGCTCGGACCTCCCGCTCGCGGGCAATCCGAAGCACCTCGGCATCGACGCGCAGGACAACGTCCTCATCTGCGACGAACTCCACCACCTGCTGCGCAAATACATCGTCGCCGAGGACAAGCTCGTGACGATCATGGGCGATGGAAAGCCCGGCACCGCGGGAGTCGGCGGCCCGGCGGCGAACGCGCAGCTCAAGAATCCCCACGGCGTCCTCTTTCACAGCGGCGCCATCTACGTCGCCGACAGCATGAATGACCGCGTGCTGAAGATCAGTCCGGAGTAGGGCTGCCGGCGCGCCGGGCCTTCCTCCACTCGCGCTCGCGCAGCCAGGCGAAGATGACCGGTGTGACGACGAGGATGTGCAGGAGGCTGCTGAGCATTCCGCCGATGACCGGCGTGGCGAGCGGCTTCATCACTTCCGAGCCGGTGCGCGTGCTCCACATAATCGGCAGCAGGCTCGCGATGATCGTGGCGACGGTCATGACTTTCGGGCGCAGACGAAGGCGCGCGCCCTCACGGATCGCAGCGATCAAATCGAGGCGGGTGAAAGCCGCTCCGAGCGCGGCCTTTTTCCGAGCCACGGCCTCCTCGAGGTAAACGACCATGACGACGCCCGTCTGGATGGCGGTGCCGAAGAGCGCGATGTAGCCCACGGCGACCGCGGCGCTGAAATTGTAGCCGAGGAGGTATTGCAGGAATACGCCGCCAGTGAGCGCGAACGGCACGGCGAGGATGACGTGCGCGGCTTCCTTCGCGCTGCCATACACGACGTAGAGCAGCATGAAGATGATCGCGAGGACGATGGGGACGACGAGCTTCATCGTGTCCATGAGGCGGATCTGGTTCTCGTATTCGCCGGCGTACTCGAACTTCACGCCTGGAGGCCGCGGGATGGCCTCGACGCGCTCGCGCACCTCCTTCACGAAGCCGGCGAGGTCGCGCCCCTGCACGTTGGCCTGCACGTAGCTCTTCAGCCGGCCGTTCTCGCTCTGGATTTCGTTCGGCCCGCTCGTGCGGCGGATGGTGGCGACCTGCGCGAGCGGGATGTGCTTTCCATCGGGCATGCCGACGAGCAGCGAGCCGATGCGCTCGATGTCGTCGCGCTCCTCCCGCTCAAGCCGGACTTGGATGGGAATGCGCACGCGGCCCTCGATGGTCGTCGCGACTTTCCGGCCGCCGAGTCCGGCCTCGATGGCATCAAAGAGCTGCCCCGCGCGCAGGCCGAAGCGCCCGGCGGCCTCTCGGTCGATCTCGATTTCGAGATACGGCTTTCCCTGCACGCGCAGCGGCGAGACACCGGCGGCGCCCTGCACGCCGCGGATGGCGCTTTCGACCTCGAAGGTGAGCCGCTGGAGCGTGTCGAGGTCGTCGCCGAGGATCTTCACGCCGAGCTGCGCGCGGATGCCGGTGGCGAGCATGAGGCGGCGATTTTCGATCGGCTGCAGAAATGCGCCGGGCACGTAGCCGGGGACCTGGGCGAGCTTTGCGGTGAGTTCCTGCTGGATCTTCTCGAGCGTCATTCCCTTCCGCCATTGTGCGGGCGGCCTGAGCATGATCGTCGTCTCGACCATCTCGACCGGTGCCGGATCGGTGGCGGTGTCCGCGCGGCCGAGCTTGCCGCCGACGCTCAGGACTTCCGGTGTGTCGGCGATGACGCGGTCCTGCCATGCGAGGACGCGCTTCACTTCCGTGAGGCTCGTGGTGGGGACGAACACGGGCATGAAGAGGAGGCTGCCTTCATTCAGCGGCGGCATGAACTCGCCGCCGATGCCCGCGAACGCACGCTGCACGCGAGG
>JBGAPU010000162.1:0-8923 GCA_044221035.1 Chthoniobacteraceae bacterium
TTTTCCACGTTCCCCGGCATTGCAACGCGTTGCAATGCGGAAGCCAGCGCAGGCCTGTTCCGCCCCCGCAATTCCGTGTGTGAGGCCTGTGCGATTCCGAGCTTGCCAGGCATCGCCCCGCCGTGCATCTTCAGCCCGCTGTCGCGTCAACGGCAGCCGCCATTCTGAAGCGGGGTCATCAATCCCGCGGCGACCAAACCGCAGAATCAAAGCCAGTCGAGAATAGCTGTTCCGGGTGATGCCGTGCGGCGATAAGGTTGACGCCTTTCTCGGCTGGCTTTTTTTCGTTCCAAACAAAATGAAGAATCAGAATCCCGCGGCCCGCACGAAAGCGGCCGGCCGCAAACCGCAGCTCGAGGCCCTCCCCGAGCTGCTCACCGTCACACTCAGCGCGGAGGCGTCGGATTGCGTCCGGCGGTTCGCGGAGGAATTCGGCGAGGAACTCAATGACGTGGCGACCGGCGCCTTGCTCGACACGCTTCCCCAGGCGCTTGACCAGTGGGAAGAGACCAAGGCGAGGAAGAAGGAAGGGAAACAATGCCCGCTCGACTACTGGAAAGGCTCCCTCGAGTCCGTGCGCCAGGCAAAGGCGGAGAGGCTCGCACAGCAACGGGAAAGCCGCGGCGGGATGGCCGCGCGCACTTTCGCCGTGGAGCTGTCCGGCCTCACGCTCGAGGCGTTCCTCGCCATGTGCAAAAACGACAAAGAAGACCCGGCCATGTGGCTGCAAAAATCCATCTTCTTCGCCATCACTCAATTCTACGCGCGCAACATGCTGAACCAGACGCTCCGCAAAGCGGCAGCGCTGAAAAAGAAAGCAGCGCGATAATCTGGCCCGCCCGCCGAAACCGCAACGCCGCGGCTGTCGATTGATGGCCGCGGCGTTTTGCATTTCCCCGCGTGAAACTGTGTTTCACGCCGCACCGCACTGCTTCAAATCCGCCCATTAACGACGTCGTTAATGGCGGTCTCTGCGCGGCCAGGAGCTAGGCACTCAGCGGCCGTATCCCACAGCTCGCGGCGCCGGCGTCTTGTCTGGAGACGCCAAATTGCGTTCGATGCTCTCCAGCCTGCCGAGCATGGCGCCCTGAATGGAGACTTGTTCCTGGGCAAGTCCCACCATTGGATCTTCGCTCCCGCCGCCTCCCCAATTGCCACCCACGCGGCCGAGCGCAGAAACTACCATGGATGATGCGGCGCCGAAATTCATTCCCTCTGCGCCATCCCCGCTTCGCTTCCTATCCAGGGAATCCCGCAACTGTCGGATGCGATCGACTTCAGCCGCATACACGTCCGGGTTTTCCATCAGCTTTGCGCTGATGCCATCCATCATCGCGCTGAAATCCCCGTCTGCAAAAGGCATGGCTGCCTTCACCCTCTGCGCATCGAGTAATGTCCGCACGTAAAGCTCCGGATCTTTGACCTGCACAAGCATGGCTTGGACGGTGGCATCGACCGATTTTTGCATGGCTTCAGGCGCGGAGAGGAGGTTCTTATTGAGCCATTCAACAGTTCCCGTGATTGTGTCGAGGATGGGCAAAAGCACACCGGCGAGGTGATCAGTGAGGAGCAACCAGCTTGTGTTGAGGCTTCCTCCGAGCGCGGACATTTTCTCATGCACCTGGCTGAATTTCATCGCGCTGCGCTCGTAAACGTCCGCGGCGAGCCGGCCTTTTTCAAAGACGGCATCGGCGCGGCCATGCGCGAAAGCGGGCAGGATCGTGGTGCCGCGCTCGCCGAAAACCTGCATCGCCGCAGTGGCGCGGTCTGCCGCGTTTGGAATTTTCCACAGCGCATTCCCGATCGTGCGCACGGCCTCCGCAGCGTCCGTTTTGCGCAGCTTCTCCGCATCCAAGCCGAGTTGCTCCAGGACGTTGCTGGCACTCCCGGTCGCGAGCGCCCTCTGCATCTTGTCGATAAGCGTCGGCACATCCTCCGCGGAAAGGCCGACCTTCTCGAAAGCCTTGCCTAGCAGGTAAAGATCGCCGACAGCGGCGCCGGTGCGCTCGTGCATGATTTCGAGCGCCGCTCCCTTCTCGATATTCTTTGCCATCTTTTCCCAGGCATTTTCAACAAAGGACGCAACCCCACCCATCGCACCAAATCCTTTGAATCCATCGAACTGAGAACCAAGGTGCGCGAGCTTGCTGCCCATGCGGTCCAGCGCCCTTTCCATAAGCGTGCTGTCGGCGTCGAAAATTGCTTTTGCGGAGGCGGTGGCCATATCCCCGCTGGGTGTCAATACCACCCCGCAGAGAGGAGGAATGCGGGGAAGGGCGTAGCTACTGCCGACCCCCTTGGCGTCAATGCCTCCCCCAAAGAGGGGGAATGCCGGGGAGTAAAGCGCGGACCTACTACCGTCGGGATTACCGACGGTGATCATTTGCGAGTGACGGGCTTGATTCCGTGCCCGAGACACCAAGATTACCGTCAGGATTGCTTACAGTAATCCTTTGCGAGTGAAGGGCTTGAATCCGTGCCCACGGCACCCCTTCACCGCTTAACCGCTTGTCGCCCTGTGTTTTGCGTCCATCGGTGAAGGGGTGAGGCCCTAAAACGGAAAAAGTCTTAACTTTCCTGCGGCGGATCGGCGCGGCGCGGGCTTTTGGGTGCGTGAGTGCCGGCGGTGATCGAAAGCGCCGGCAGCACGTCCACAGCCTTGCGCAGCGTGCTCAATTCGTGGTGCGTGTAGCGTTGATGCACTTCCGCGCTGGCGTGGCCGGTAAGCTTTTGCCGCACGTCAGACGACACACCTTCATTGGCCATGATCGAGCTGAACGTGTGGCGCAGACAATGGAACGAAAGGCCGGCGAGCTTGCGGCCGCCAGCTCCACCGCGCGCCAGCTCTGCCACAATGCCGGCCTTCTTCATGATGCCGGCAAAGCGCGCGGACAGCCCGTAGTCGCCGCCAGTGCCACGGCCGGCAAGCGTCGGAAACAGGAAGGCCGCCGGATCGTCCGAGGCCGGCAGCGCGAGCAGCCACGCAACGAGCGCCGGCGCGAGTGGAATTGTCACCGGCCGGCTTGTCTTGCGCTGTTTCAGCCGCAAGTGGGGGAACGTCGCTGCCAGCTCGAGGTTCTCCCATCGGAGGTTCGCAATGTCTGAAAGGCGCTGCCCTGTGTAGTAGCCGAATTGAATCGCTCCGGACCAATCCCGCTCGCCGGCCGCATCGGCCGCGGCGACGAGCTGCGCGACCTGTGCGGGCGTGAATGTCTTTCGCTCGATGGCATCGGAAGCCAGCAGATCCACCGCTTCAGCCGGGTTTGATGAAATAATGCCGTGCTTTCGCGCGAGGTTGAGCGGAATGCGCAGCATCTTCACATAGCTGTTGGCAGTCTGCGGGCTCTTCTTCGCGCGCACCAGGGCATCGCGGAACCCGATGAAATCGCGCGGCGTGAGCAGCTCGAGGCTGACTCCCTTTCGCGCCCCCATGTGCGCAAGGAACGCATTCACCGCGCCGCGGTATGCGTCCATCGTCGCGCGCGCCGCACTGGCCGTTTTGTTCTTCAACCAATCGCGGAACCATTCTTCGACGCTGGAAAACAGCAGCTCACTTCCCGACGCGATCTGATAAATTTCCGCCAAGGCGCCTCGAGCACGATCCGCAGTGAGCGAGCCTTGCCTCGCGCGGGCGGCCGCCCGCTCCAATTCATCGGCAACCTTGCGCGCCTGGGCGCGCGTCGCCTCTCCGACACGCAAGCCCGTTGCCTTGCTCACGCGCCGGCCGTCGGCACCGCGGAACCAGGCATACCAATACGGCGAGCCCGGGCGTTGATGTGCTGAAGCCATGTTTTTGCCGCATCCATTGCTAACGGTTTTGCTAACAGTCAATCACGTTTTCCGCGTTATAGACGTTATCGACAAGAGGGAAAATGAGCCAACAGAGAACGAGCACATGCTCGGGAGTTCGATTCTCCCCTCTGGCACCATTCTTCACTCCCCTTCCCCGCCCTCGCCGCGCGGTCGCTCAGTTCAGCATCACGTCCACCGGGGGGAACGTCCTGCCCCACGTCTCGGGACTCTTCGGTTCCTGCCCGAGAAAGAGCACGGTGACTTCAAAGCCACCGCCCACATACTCGTCGCACCCGACGACGATTCCCTCCGTCACCAGGCTACAGCAGTCGGGCGAAGGGCACTCGATTCGCACGAGCAGATCCGCCATGAATTCGACCCTGTGCGGCGACCGGAAGACAACGCCCTGCGACTCGATGCTCAGGCACCCGCAGAGTTCCACGCCGCCTTCACGCTGGAGACAGATCTCCGGATTCTGCCCGCGGGATTTCGTGGTGAGGTTGCGCATGGGGAGGAATGAGCTTGGGCAACGTAACGGCGGACCGCACGGTGTCAAAGGCCGTGGCAAAAAAGAAATCTCGGCGCACCTCCGGGATCGTGCCAGCGCGCCCGCTATTTTTTTGGCGGAACCGGCGGCTTCTCAGGCGGCTTCGGCTTCTCGGAATGCTTCCGGTCGTAGTCGGCCCAGAACTCCTTCACCGGCTCGCCGAATCCCTTGTAGCTTAGGAATTTCAGCTTCGGGTGGTTCCGCAGGAAATCGATGTTCCGCGCATTGCGCGGGAGGAGCAGCTTCTCGAGCGAACGGCACTCCTTGAGCGGCGAGAAGTCGGTGATCTTCGTGCAGAAATCGAGGCTGAGCTCCACGAGCGGCATGCCAGCGAGCGGCGAGAGGTCGCTCACGCCGGTGCGGTTGAGGTTCAGCACTTGGATCTGCATGTCGCGCAGCGGAGTGAGATCCTTCACGCTCACACAGCCGGCGAGGGAGAGGTGACGCAGCTTCATTCCCTGGAACACCGAGAGGTCGGAGAAGCTCGGATCGTCGAGGAACACGACGCTCACACTGACAACTTGGCTGCGGAGCAACTGCATGAACGCGGGCGGCGGAAGCCCCCTGAGGTTCGCACTGTAGGTGCCGTCGTCCATCCGCTGGAAGCGACCGCGCAGCGCGCTGCCGCGCATGAAGTCACGCAGCGGCTTCAGCGCCGGATCCTTTTCCACGGCGTCGCGGAGCAGCTTCACGGCGAACGGTTTGTCGGGCCCGAAGCGGTCCACGATCACGCCGGCCTCGGCGAGGCGCTTCTGCTTGATGAGCGATTCCTCCAGCGCTTTCAGGTCGGCGGTGGTCGGCTCGTTGTCATCCGGCGCCTGTCCGCGGTCCGGCTGCATCAGCCGCTTCGTCAGCGCGAGGTTCTCCTTCGCAGCCGCGAGGTTCGGATTGCGCTCCAGCGCCTCCTCGTAGGCCTCGACCGCGTCCTCCCACCGGAGCAGAGTCTGCAGGATGTTTCCGCGCAGATTGTAGTATTCCGGCTCGTTCGGCACCTGGCGGATGGCGGAGTCGATGCGCGCGAGCGCCGTGTCGAGGTCCTTCTTCCGAACGAGGTCCTTTGCCTCCTCCGCGAAGAGCGGCGCGACACCACGCAGATCCTTCAGCGCCTGCGAGAGCCTTGCAGCGCTGTCCCGCTCGGATGCCTCGCTCTCCCGCGCGCGGTCGCGCTCGTGCTTCAGCGAGAGCACGAAGACGACGAGCGCCGAATTCAGCAGGATGAAGAAGATGCCGAAAAGCAGGACGTTCCCCTTGTGGCGCGCCGCCCAGAGGATGAGTTGGCGGCCGATGCCCGCACGCTCGGCCTTCGGTGCAAAACCACCCTGCCACGCGAGGATGTCGGCCTGCAGCTCCGCGACGGTCTGATAGCGGGCCTGGGGCTCCGACGCCATTGACTTCACCGCAATGGCCGCCAGTCCCTCGGGAACGCGGCGGCCGGGCAGATGCGACAGGATGCAGTTCAATCCATCCGGGCCCGGCGCCGGCGGATCGGACGGGCGCAGCGGACTCACAGGCTGGCTGAAACTCGTGGGATGCGCGAACTGCCCGCTCACGATCTGCTCGATCAACTCGCCGAACTCCTTCCCCGGATACGGCGGACGCAGGGTGAGGATGGCGTATAGCATCGCACCGAGCACGTAGATGTCGCTGCGGGCGTCGATCTGATCGAGCTCTCCGCGCGCGGCCTCGGGCGAGATGTAGGGCGGCGTGCCAACGATGAGGCCGTTCAGTGTCTGGAAGCCGCGCAGGTCGGCTGGCGGCATCTCCAGCGGCGTGTCGCCGAGGTGCTCGTCGTGCATTCCGCTGGCCATCTTTTTCGCAAGGCCCCAGTCCATCACCAGCACTTCGCCGTATTCGCCGACCATCACGTTGTCGGGCTTCAGGTCGCGGTGCACGACGCCCATCGAGTGCGCGTAGGCCACGCCGTCGCACATCTTCTGGAAGACAGTGAGCAGGGTCGCGAGCGGGAACTTCTTGATCGTGCTCTCCTCGCCTTCGCGGATGCGCCGGAGAATCTGATCCAGCGTGATCCCCTTCACGAACTTCATCGTGTAGAAAACCTCGCCGTATTCATCGAGGCCGAGGTCATACACGGGGATGATGTTCGGGTGCTGGAGCTGCCCGGTGAGCTGCGCCTCATCCACGAAACGCAGCACATTCTCGCGGGAAAACTGGCTGGAGGTCTTGATCACCTTCATCGCCACGTTGCGGACGATGCGGAGATCGCGCGCCTGCTGCACCACGCCCATGCCGCCGCGCCCGATGGTGCCGAGCACCTTGTATTTCTTCCCCTCGAGGACCGCACGCACCGGGGCGAGGCCGAGATCGGGATCCCAGAGCGCCGCCGCAAGCATCTCGGAGGATTCGGTCTTCAGCCGGACGAAGATCCGCGCGCTGCCGATTTCCACCTGCTGGTCGGGCCGCACGCGTGTCGGGAGCTGAATCTGCACGCCCTCGATGAAGACGCCGTTTGCGGAGCCGAGATCCTCGATTGTCAGCTCGTATCCTTGAAACGTGAGCCGCGCATGGTGACGCGAGATGCCCTCGACATCGATGCAGATCTGGCAGCCCTGGTCGCGGCCGATGACGTATTCGCCGTGGCGCAGCGAAAACTTGGCGACGTTTTCGTCACCGATATACACCATCATCTCCGCCTCGATCTGCGATGGCGAATCCTGTGGCGGCTTCGGCGCCGCTGGCTTGGATTCGCTGCTCACGACGGCGTTGCGGAATCAAGCGCGGGGGCAACTCTCCGTGCTGCACCCATGCGATGCGTCACAGTCCCGGCACGGCTGGAGCCCCGGGCACCGCTGGTGCGGCGCCGGGAACGGCGGGCACTGCAGGTGCGGCTCCCGGCATGCCCGGAATTCCGCCCGCATCCGGAACGGGGGCGCCGGGGATTCCGCCACCGGGCGCTCCGGGCGCGCCTTCCAGCGGATTCGCCGGGAGCTCGGGCATCTTGATGTCCGGCGCCTTCACCTCCGGCGGCTTGAACGAATTTTTGCGGTAGGAATACGTGTCGGAATAAACCGTCTTGCACGCGCTGAAGCCGAGGATTGCACACGTGCCTGCGAAAATTGCGAGGGTGGAACGAAAGGACATTGAGCGCCTTTACGCGCGGCGCAGAAATGAGTCAACCGCAGACTCTCTTCGCGGATGAAGACTGTGTCAGCGCGGCGGATGCCCCGTCACACGCGACATTTGGAAAGTCCCCTTGTCGTAACTCGAATCGTAGCACGCACGCATCACGTCACCCTCCAGTGTCCCTTTGCACGAGTAGGTGCCCGCACCGATGATGGTGTGCAATGCGCTGGTGCCCTCGAAATCAAGCGCGCCTTTTTTCCGAGCCGACGGCTTCATCTGGAGCACGACCGCGTGCGTCGAGGAAAGGCCGTGCCATGTCGCGTGGAACTCCGCCCGGTAGGCCGACTGGCCCGCGCGGGCACCCGCGGGGCTTTCGACCTTCGTGAGGATGCACCGCAGCTTCCCGCCCCACGCTGAGTTCCGGGCGCTCGACCAGCGTCCCGAATACGCGCCCTCGTTCACGACTCGGTGAACGTCGCCGCGCGATGCCTTGGCGAAACGCTGGTTGTAGCTCGAGCAGCCCGCGAGAAGCATGATGGCGAGGCACGGCAGGAGGCGGAGGAGGAAAGTGCGCGTCATGCCGCGATTTATTCCCCCGCCCCGCTGGCGCGCAAGCGCTCCGCGCAAAAAATTCCCCGGCCCGGGATGCAAAAGGTTGCCGCGGGTTTTCACGCCTTGTAGCTTCCCTCCCTTTCTTTTCGTCACCGTGCCCACACCAAAGCGCATCCTCTTCGTCTGCACCGGCAACATCTGCCGCAGCCCCATGGCGGAGGGGCTGCTCAGGAACGCAGCCCAGCGGCGCGGCGACATCTCCGTCGCCTCTGCCGGCGTCGCCACCGGCTACGGCCAGCACGCGAGCGAAAACAGCGTCGTCGCCCTGCGCCAGTGGAACATCGACATCTCCGACATCCGCTCGCAGCCACTCACCGACGAACTCGTCGCCTGGGCCACGCACATCTTCGCGATGACCCGCTCGCACCTCGACGCCATCCTCGCGTTCTTCCCCGAGGCCGCGGACAAGGCGTGGCTCGCCTGCGAGTTCACCCCGGAACTCGCCCATTCGCCCGAAGTCCCCGACCCCATCGGCCAGGGCCTCCACGCGTATCTCAAGACCCGCGAGGTGCTCCACAAGGCGATGCCCGACCTTCTCAAATTCATCGACTCCACCGACATGACCACCACCACCGACACCGCATCGAACGCCTCCAACGCAAAGTCCACGCTCCGCATCGCCATCGGCGCGGACCATGGCGGCGTCGAGGTGAAATCCGTGCTGCGCTCCTTTTTGAAAGACAAGGGCCTCATCGTCCACGACGTCGGCACCGAGGGCGATGGCTCCGTGGATTACCCCGACTACGCCACGCTCGTCTGCAACCAGATCCTCACCGGCGAGGCCGATCTCGGCGTCCTCATCTGCAAGACCGGCATCGGCATGAGCATCGCGGCGAACCGCCACAAGGGCATCCGCGCTGCCGTCGTGACGAACGCCAACGACGCGCGCAC
>JBGAPU010000163.1:0-8792 GCA_044221035.1 Chthoniobacteraceae bacterium
GGCGGATGTCGGACCTGATGAAGTGGCACGAGACGATGGACCCGAAGGTGATCGCGATTTTCGAGGGCGAGCCGGACAAGGCGAGCCCGGGGAGCGATTCCTACATGACGGCGTGGGCGATCGTGCTGCTGCGCGGGAGCGGCGTGCCGGCGGAGGATGCGCGCATTCAAAAGGGAATCGCATGGCTGAAGCGCGAGCAGCGCGAGACGGGGCGCTGGTGGATGAAGTCGCTCTACCGGGGGACGTATCACTACAGCACCTACATCGCGACGGCGCAGTCGCTGCGCGCGCTGGCGCTGTGCGGGGAGCTGGGGAAATAGCGCCGCGCATTTCACACCATGAAGAACACATCGCTCACACGACGCCAGTGGCTCGGGGCCACGGCCGCCACCGCGGGCAGTTTTCTGTTGTCGCCTTCCCACAGACTCAGCGCTGCGCGCTCGGACATCCGGGAGACGGAACACTTCTTCTACCGTGGCGCACCCGAGGGACCCTACATCGACTCGCAGCGCGGCAACAAGGCGTTCGGCTTCGGCGACGGGAAAATCTTCCTCTCGGAGGACAATGCGAAGACGTGGGCGCACAGCGCGGATTTTCCCCACGCGGATGCGATCACGTTCAGCGTCATTTTGAAGAACGGGAACATCCTCTTCGCGACGACCACGCATCTTTTCCTGAGCACGGACAATCTGAAGACGCACCGGGAGATCATCGTGAAGCGTGCGGACGGCGGCGACTACCTGCCTCACAAGCCGGTGAACCCGGAACTGCCCGGCTGGTATTTTCATCCGCTCGACGGCGAGCACTGCTTCGACGTGGGCGGGCGGGAGATGCTCGTGTGGGGCAACTACTGCAACGTGGTGGGCGGCGCGGTGCCGGTGAACATCTACTACTCCACCGACAGCGGGCAGACGGTGAAGCTCGCGTATTCCTTCGGGCGGAATCCGAAATTCCAGCAGAAGGGGGCTGCGCCGGATGCGCCGATGCTCGGCGACGCGGCCAGCCCGCTGCTCTGCCGGCACGTCCACTGCGTGACCCACAACCCCGTGGAGAACGCCTTCTACTCATGCACGGGGGACATCGACCGCGGCCACGGCAAGGAGTGCCACTGGCTGCGCGGCACCTACGACGCAAAGGCGGACGCGTGGGACTGGAAGGTGATCGTGAGCGTGAACTCCGACTCGCGGTTCAAGTCGGGCGGAATCAATTTCGTGGACGGCCGTCTCCACTGGATCGCCGACGCGAACGGCCCGAAGGTCGGCGCGGAGCACGACCGCGGCGTGTTCGTGTGCGACCCGAAGGACATCGCGGACACCTCGAAGCACACGCTGCTTTTCAACCCGAAGTTCGAGTCGGCAAACATGCTGATCCAGGACGGCGTGATCCTCGCCACGCACTGCGCCCCGGCGTCCACCTACGCAAACGGCATCATCTACTCGCCCGACATGGGCAGGACGTGGGCGCAATATGACCTGAAGGAATTCGGCCCGCGCTCCGGCTGCCGCATCCACCGGAAGAACGGCGACGGGTGGTTCCGGCTCGACTTGCGGAAGGGATGGATCGACCGCGCCGAGGTGATGTTCATCAAGCCGAAGGCGTGAGCCGGCGCGGCTGAACCGGGGACCGGGGTTCAGCGCGACGGCGCGCCCACGGAGGCGATCACTTTCTGCAGGACGGCGTCGTCCATCTCCACGAGGTGCTGGCGCTCCGGGAAGCGGCCCTCGCGGACGTCGGCGGCGTATTCGCCGAAGGCGGCGATGCGCTCACGCTGGAGGCGGCGGTGCTCCTCGAGGAAGTTGCGGTAGGCCTTCGCGTGGCGCGGCAGGCGGTCGTCGTAGTCGCCGAGGATGTCGTCGGAAAAGAGGAACTGGGTGTCGCAGCCCGGGCCGGAGCCGAGGGACATGAGGAGCATCCTCGTCTGCGAGGAGAGGAAGCTGGCGAGCTGGTGCGGCACGCATTCCAGCTCCGCGGCGTAGGCACCGGCGCTCTCCAGCGTCTTCATCTGCTGGTAGAGCTGGCGCGCCTCGTCCTCGGTGCGGCCGATGGCGCGGTAGTTCGTCCAGGTGACGTGGCGCGGCACCATGCCGAGGTGGCCGACGACGGGGACGCGCTCGCGCGCCATCGCCTCGATGATGAACGGACTCGCGGAGCAATAGACGGAGCTGGCGCCCATTTCGAGCGCGCGGATGGCGACGCGGATCGCCTCCTCCGGCGACGCGAGCCCGTGCGGCGTGGCGCAGGAGAGGAAGCTGTTCGGCGCCGCCGCGACGAGCAGCGGGAGGCGCGCCTGCGATTCCGGCGAGTCGAAGCTGCAGCTCATCAGGTCGATGCCCGCGGCCTCGGCGGCGGCGGCCTCCTCGGGCGACTTCACGTGGATGTGGGTGAGGACGCGCCTGCCCTTGAGCTGGCGCAGGTCGTGGACGGTGTATTTTTTCCGGGGACGCAGCATGGCGGGAGACTTGCGAACGCGGGGGCCGCGATCAACTGCGTTCACTGCATCGGCTCGCCGAAGCTGCGGCCTTGAAGAGCAGCGGCGCATTTCCGACACTCCGCGCATGTCCGAGACCCCGAATCCCCACGACCCTTTCCGCGAAGCGCGCCGGAAGGACGGCGTGCTGCAATGCCCGTTCCAGGGAGAGACGCTGCCGATGATCCTGCGGCACGCGGATGTGCGCGAGGCGGCGAAGGACTGGAGGAAGTTCAGCTCCGATGCGCCGTTCCGCGTGCCGATTCCCTCGGAGGAAGCCGTGCGCACGATGCGGCAGCTCCCCATCGAGACGAACCCGCCCGAGCACACCGAGTGGCGCGCGATCGTCGAGCCGTTCTTCCAGCGCTCGAAGCAGCCCGATGTGATCGCGAAGGTGGATGCGCTCATCGCGGACATGCTCGGCGCGGCGCTCGGCCGCGAGTCCACGGAGATCGTGAATGAGTTTGCGCTGCCGATCCAGTCGCGCGCGCTCACCTACCTGCTGAATGTGCCGGAGTCCGAGGGCGACACCTACATCGGCTGGGGCATCCATGTCTTCAAGGCGACGGGCGGCGACTTCAAGACGGGCACCGTGCTGGAGGACTACCTGCACGCGCAGTTCGACCGCGCGGAGAAAAATCCCGGCGACGACTTTTTCAGCGCGCTGGTGAAGGCGACGTATCGCGGGCGGCCGCTCACTCGCGAGGAGATGATGGGCTTTGGCAACCTGACCTTCGCCGGCGGGCGCGACACGATCATCCACAGCGTCTCGTCCGTCATCGCCCACCTCGGGAAGAACCCCGTGGCGCTCGAATTCCTGCGCGAGGATCCGAAGCGCATCGTGCTCGCGAGCGAGGAGTTTTTCCGCGTCTTCATGCCGCTCACGCACATCGGGCGCGTGTGCCCGGTGGAGACGGACGTCCTCGGCGTGAAGGTGCCCGCCAGCGGGCGCGTGTCGCTCGCGTGGTCGTCGGCGAACTTCGATGAGACGGTGTTCGACGCGCCCGACGAGGTGCGGCTCGACCGGAAGCCGAACCCGCACATCTCGTTCGGCTTCGGCACACACCTCTGCCTCGGCGCGCCGCACGCGCGGCTGATCGTGCGCAGCCTGCTGCAGGCGCTCGTGGACCGCGTGGCGTCCATCGAGGTGCTCGATGCGAAACCGCACGTCGAACACGAGCCGCGCTACGACCGCGAGAATGGCTACGAGTCGCTGACGGTGCGCTTCAAAGGCCGCTGAGATTCGAAGCCATCGTTCCCCTTCCCATGAACCACCGCAGCCTGCTCCACGTCATCGGCGCGCTGATGGCTTCGTTCGCCACGCTCCATGCTGCGCCGCGGACGGTTCTCTTCGTGGACGACGAGGATGTGCTCTACCGCTCGGGCACGCGGAAGGAGATCGTGCCGCTGCGGAAGTTCGAGGGCAATCCAGTCATCGCGCCGGACAAACCGTGGGAGGGAATGATCGGCTGGGTGAGTGTGGGCCGCGCGCCGGGCGGGGGAAAATTCCAGATGTGGTATCAGGCCTACAACGCGAAGCGCACGGAGGACAAACGCCTGCGGTGCGTCGTGGCCTACGCGGAGTCCGACGACGGGAAGACGTGGACGAAGCCGGAACTCGATCTCTTTCCCTACTACGAGGTGAAGCGCACGAACATCGTGCTCATCGGCGCGCCGGACGCGTATGCGGACCGCTACTGCAATTCCGTGCTCGTGGACGAGCGCGACCCGGACCCGGCGCGGCGCTACAAGATGGTCTATTACGACTGGGAGCCGGACGACGCGCGCAATCTCGGCGCGGGAATGCGCGTCGCATTTTCGCCGGACGGCATCCATTGGACGAAGCACGAGGGCATGGTGCACAAGACCTCGTATGGCGCGAAGGGCCGGCAGGTGCCGTTCGTGGACGAGGGTGCGTATGTCGAGATTCCGACGAAGAGCGGAAAGCCGAAGAAGAACTGGCTCGTGCCGCTCTCGATGAGCGACGCGCAGGATGTGATCTACGACCCGCTGAGACAGCGCTACGTGAGCTATGGGAAAATGTGGATGCAGGGACCGGACGGCGGCACGCACTGGAAGCACGGCATGGGGCGCATCGAGAGCGCGGACTTCATCCACTGGTCGAAGCCGCAGTTCATCCTCGGCCCGGACGACGACGATCCTCCGCAGCATGAGTTCCACACGTCGCCGGTGTTTCTGCACCACGGCCAGTATCTCTCGCCGAACCAAATCCTGAACCGCAGCGCGGGCACCATGGACATCGAGCTGATGAGCAGCCGCGACGGCATCGCATGGCAGCGCCCGTATCGCGGCACGCATTTCCTCGATCGGGGAAAGGGCGCGGTGTTCGACGCTGCGACGCTGCTGACGAATGCGACGCCGCAAACGGTCGGCGACGAGATGTGGTTCTACTACGGCGGCTACCGCGGCACGGCGGTGGGCGGCGGCGGGCTCGGGAACCAGGTGCTCGGCTCGAAGGACTACTTCAGCGGCGTCGGCCTGGCGGTGATGCAGCGCGACCGCTTCGCCGCCATCGTGCCGAACCCTGAGGCGAACCAGCGCAACAGCCTCAAGGTCACGCGCGAGTCCGTCGGCAAGGAAGCGCCGCCGCTCGCAAAGCCGAACACGATCGGTCAGGTGACGCTGAAGCCGCTCGACCTCACCGGCGTGCGGTCCATCACCGTCAACGCCGACGCGTCGCATGGAAAAATCGCCGTCGAGATTCTGAACGAGGATGGATTCCGGGTTCGCGGATTTTCCAAGGATGACGCGGTGCCGATTGCAGCGGACGCGCTCTCGGCAAAAGCCGCGTGGAGGGAGAAAAGCCTCAGCGCACTGAAGCCGGGCCGCTACATGCTGCGCATCCACCTCGACAGCGCGAAGCTCTTCGCCGTCACGCTGGAATGAAGGGACGGGCGTTCATCCTGGCTGCGGTGATGTGCGGCAATGCAGCCGCTGCGGCGGAGACCCTGCTCTTTGTGGATGACCACGAGGTGCTCTACCGTTCCGGCACGCGGCGCGTCGTTCACACGCTCGAGAAGTTCAAGGGCAACCCGGTCGTCACGCCGGACAATCCCGAGCGGCCTTGGGAGAAATCGCTCCAATGGGTGAGCGTTCACCGCGATGCGGCCACGGGGAAGATGCAGATGTGGTATCAGGCGTTTTCCGGAAAGGGCGCGGAGGACAAGCGCTTCAAGTCGGTCGTCGCGTATGCCGAGTCGAGCGACGGCATCACGTGGATGAAACCGAAGCTCACGCTCTTCCCCTATCGCGAGCGGGGTTTCGACGTGGGAGAGACGAACATCGTGCTCATCGGCGCGAGCGACGGCTACGGCGACCGCTACGCGAACTCCGTCGTGGTGAATCCCGCCGAACCCGACCCGGCGAGGAAATACAAGATGGCATTCTACGACTGGAACGGCGGCCCCGGCGAGCAGGGCGCCGCGGGACTGTGCGTGGCATTTTCGCCCGACGGGATTCATTGGACTCGGCAGGGTGGCGTCGTGATGCCGACGGCGTTTGGATCGAAGGCCATGCAGCCACCGTTCGAGGACGAGCCTGCTTACCTCGAAACGAGGAAGGGCGATGGCAGCATCGTGCGCAACTGGCGCTACCCGGCGAGCCTGAGCGACGCGGTGGACGCGCAGTGGGACGCGCGGCTCGGGCGCTACGTCATCTACGGCAAGATGTGGTTCGGCGGCCCGGATGGCGGGCTGAATTGGAAACACGGCATGGGCCGCAGCGAGAGCGCGGATTTTCTCCGCTGGTCGAAGCCGCAGCTCGTGCTCACGACGGACGAACGCGATCCCGCGAATCTGGAGTTTCACACTTCGCCGGTCTTCATCCGCCACGGCGTCCATTTTTCCCTCAACCAGCTTTTCACCCGCGAGAACGGCACGATCGACAACGAGCTGATGACGAGCCGCGATGGAATCCGCTGGAACCGGACCCGCCAACCGGTGCTCGCGCGCGGCGGCAAAAGCTCCTTCGACGCCGGCTTTGTCCTCACCAACGGCAATCCCATCGAGATGGGCGATGAACTGTGGTTTTACTACGGCGGCAACCGGGGCCTCGTGCGCTTCCCGAATCCCGACGAGCCCGACACGCCGAAGCGGACCACGCAGTTTGGAAGCGGCATCGGCCTCGCGAAGATCAAGCGGGACCGCTTCGCCGGAATCGCGCCCGACCCGCTCGCGTCGCTGCGCAACTGGAATCCAAGCGACCCGAACAGGAAGCCCGAGCCCGCCGCGAACACCATCGGCCAAATCACGCTGAAGCCGCGCGACTTCACCGGCGTGAAATCGATCGCGCTCAATGCCGACGCCGCGCGGGGTTCGGCCTGTGTCGAGGTGCTCAGCGAGGAAGGCTACCGGCTGCGCGGCTTCACGAAGGATGACGCCGTTCCAATCACCGACGACACACTCGGCCGCGAGGTGCGCTGGCGGGACAAGCGGCTCAGCGACCTTCCGCCCGGCCGCCACATGCTGCGCGTGCATCTCGACCGCGCGGAGCTTTTCGCGATCATGCTCAAGCAGGAACCGAAACCATGAATCTCCAAATCCCCATGAAGATGAATCGCCGAGACTTCCTCCCGCTGCTCGTTGGCGGCGTGCTCGCCTCAGCACGCGCGGGCGAGCCGATTGCGGACGCTGGAGAAAAGGCCGCGGCGATTGTCAGTCGGCCGGTTGAGGACGGCACCCTCCGCGCAGCGTGCCTGCAGATTCGGCGCGGCGACACGGAGTTCGTCCGCGCATTTGGTGATGCGAAGGACGCCGATGCGATGTTCCTGCTCGGCTCGATCACAAAGCCGCTCGCCGTCATCGGCGCGATGGTGCTGGTGGATCGCGGCGAGATTCGCCTCAGCGACCCGGCGGTGAAATACCTCCCTGAATTTTCCGAGGGAGAACGCCGGAACGTGACCATCGGGCACCTGCTCACGCACACCTCCGGGCTGCCGGATCAGTTGCCGGACAACAATGCCCTCCGTGCGCGGCACGCTCCGCTGTCGGATTTCGTCGCGGGCGCCGCGCGGGTGCCGCTGCTCTTCCAGCCGGGGTCGCGCTATCACTACCAGAGCATGGGCATCATGCTGGCGGCGGCGATCGTCGAGCGGGTGGCGAAGCAGAGGCTGCCTGCGTTTCTCGATGAGCAGGTGTTCCGCCCCCTCGGGATGACGCGCACGGTGCTCGGGCTCGGCCGCTTTGGAAAAAGCGCGATGATTCCCATGCAGACCGAGCGCGCTGCGCCCGAGGCTGGCGCAGGCGATCCGTCCGCGAAGGACTGGGACTGGAACAGCGACTACTGGCGCTCGCTCGGCGCCCCGTGGGGCGGCGCGCACAGCACCGTGGGCGATCTCACGCGAGTGCTCCGCTATTTTTTGAAGCCCGACGGCCGAGTGCTGAAGCCGGACACAGCGCGCCTGATGGTCCGCGACCACACGCCGAACATGGAGGCGCACCGGGGCATCGGATGGCAGCTCGGCACTTCACTCGGGCGCGGCTGCTCGGAGCGGGCCTTTGGCCATTCCGGCTCCACGGGGACGCTCGCATGGGCGGATCCGGCGACGGACACGACTTTCGCCATCCTCACCTCGCTGCCGAAGAACGTCTCCGGCGACCTCATTTTGAAACCCGCATCCGATTTGATCTCCGCGTCGTGACGCCCGCAGGCGCTTTCACGGCCTCACGTCGGGGCTGGACGCGGGTTGAACAGCAGTCCCCTTCCCACCTCACCACATGAAACGCACACTCCTCATCGCATTCACCGCACTCCTTCTCCTCGTCTCCGGCGCACTCGCCGCGACCTCGCAGCCAAACATCGTCGTCTTCCTCGTGGACGACATGGGTGTGATGGACACGTCGATCCCATTTCTCACCGACGAGGCGGGAAAGCCGAAGCGTTATCCGCTGAACGATTTTTACCGCACGCCGAACATGGAGCGGCTCGCGGCCCGCGGAATCCGCTTCAACCAGTTCTGCGCGATGAGCGTGTGCTCGCCCACGCGCATCTCGATCATGACGGGCCAGAATGCGGCGCGTCACCGCACCACAAACTGGATCAACCCCGACAGCAACAACGCCGGCCCGCAGGGGCCATCCGACTGGAACTGGCGCGGCATGACGAAGGACACCGTCTCGCTTCCGCGCCTGCTCGCGGCGAACGGCTACCGCACCATCCACGTCGGGAAGGGCCACTTCGGCCCGCGCGACGCGGAGGGCGCGGATCCGCGCACGATTGGCTTCGACATCAATGTCGCGGGCGGCTCCATCGGCGCGCCCGCCAGCTACTACGGGAAGCAGAATTTTGGAAACCCGCTCGACGGCAA
>JBGAPU010000164.1:0-8765 GCA_044221035.1 Chthoniobacteraceae bacterium
CCGCCTTCTCCTCGAAAATTCAGCATTCAAAATTCAAAACTCAAAATTCCAATCCACCGCCCATCCATGAAGACATTTCTCCTCCTGCTCGCACTCGCCTTCACCACCCGCGCTGCCGAGCCCTTCATCGAAAAGCAGGATCTTTTCAAAGTCGGCGATGATCCTGCGTTCAACATCTACCACATCCCCGGCATCGTCGTGACGGCGAAGGGCACCGTGCTCGCGTGGTGCGAGGCGCGCAAAGGCGGCGGCGACTGGTCGGACATCCGCATCCTGCTCCGCCGCTCGAACGACGACGGCAAATCCTGGAGCGCGCCGAAGAGCATCGCCGACGTGCCGGGGCCGAAGCCGAAGAACCCGTTTTCGCTGCGCATGAAAAACGTGGATCCCACGCACGTGACCTACAACAACCCCGTCCTCATCGCCGGACGCGACGGCACGGTTCACATGCTTTTCTGCCTCGAATACATGCGCTGCTTCTACCAGCGCAGCGACGATGACGGTGTGAGCTGGAGCGCGCCGGTGGAAATCACGAAGACCTTCGAGCAGTTCCACCATCGCTCCGACGAGGGCGCAGACACCGCCGACGGTTCATCCGCTGCGCGCCGTCGGCTGCAGGAGTATGACTGGAAAGTCCTCGCGACCGGCCCCGACCACGCCATTGAGCTGCGCACTGGCCGGCTGGTCGTGCCCGTGTGGCTTTCCACCGGCACCGGCGGAAACGCGCACCGTCCCTCGGTGACTTCGACGATCTACAGCGATGACAAAGGCAAGACCTGGAACGCCGGCGATATCGCCGTCCCCTGCACCGATGAATGGATCAACCCGAACGAGACCATCGCCATCGAGCTCGCCGACGGCCGCGTGATGCTGAATGTCCGCAGCGAGTCGAACGCCCACCGCCGCCTCGTGACGACCAGCCCCGATGGTGCCACGAAGTGGAGCACGCCAAAGTTTGACGACGCACTGCTCGAGCCCATCTGCATGGCGAGCATCGTCCGCTACTCGCTTGCAGTGGACGGCGGCAAAAACCGCATCCTCTTTTCCAATCCGCACAACCTCGAAACTGCGAAGGGCGAACCCGTGCCCGGCAAGAACCGCGACCGCAAGAACGTCTCCGTGAAACTCAGCTACGACGAGGCGCAGACATGGCCCGTGAACAAGACCATCGAGCCCGGCGCGAGCATGTATAGCGACATCGCCGTGACAAAGGCCGGCACGATCCTCTGCTTCTACGGCCGCGGCACGAAGCCCGGCTTCGCCGGCGACGCGCTCACGCTCGCACGCTTCAACCTCGAGTGGCTCACCGACGGGAAGGACTCCGTGAAATAGTCCATGACCTCCGCACAGCTCCGCGACCGGCTCCGCGCCGGCGACAACGTCTTCGGCACCTGCATCGTCTCGACTTCGCCGAAATGGCCGCGCGCCCTCGCCAATGCCGGCCTCGACTTCGTCTTCCTCGACACCGAGCACGTCGCACTCGACCGCGCGCAGCTCTCGTGGATGTGCCAGACGTATTCGCGCATGGGCCTGCCGCCCGTCGTTCGCGTGCCGTCACCCGATCCGTTCGCCGCGTGCATGGCGCTCGACGGCGGCGCGGAGGGAATCATCGCGCCCTACATCGAGTCGGCGGCGCAGGTGCAGGCGATGCGCGGCGCGGTGAAATTCCGCCCGGTGAAAGGCGAGCGCCTCACGCAGCGGCTGAACGGCACGCCCTTCGAGCCCGCGCTCGAAAGCTACCTGCGCCAGCGCAACACGCAGCCGCTCATCATCAACATCGAGAGCACCCCCGCCATGCGCGCGCTCGACGAAATCCTCGCCGTGCCGGACCTCGACGCCGTCCTCATCGGCCCGCACGACCTCTCGTGCAGCCTCGGCATGCCCGAGGAATATGACCGCCCGGAATTCCTCGCCGCGTGCGAGACGATCTTCCGCAAAGCGCGCGCCGCCGGCATCGGCGCGGGCATCCACTTCTCCGGCAGCGCCACGGAACTCGCGCGCTTCCACTCGCTCGGCGCAAACCTGCTCATCCACAGCACGGACATCTCCATCTTCGGCACGCATCTCCGCGCCGAAATCGCCGAGGTGAAGCGCCTCCGCGGCATCACCACTTCGCCCACCGCAGGCCCCGGGCAAGTCATCATCTAGCGCATGAACTCCCGCCGTTTCCCACGATGGCTTGCGCTGCTCTCGCTGATGGCCGCGCTCGCCGCGCGGGCGGCAGAAGTCACGAATGCCGACGTCGTCGTTTACGGCGGCACGAGCGGCGGAGTCATCGCGGCAGTGGAGGCGGCGCGGCTGGGAAAGAAGACGGTGCTCATCGAGTCCACGCAGCGACTCGGCGGCATGACGAGCGGCGGGCTCGGCATGACGGACAATGGCTCGACGGAGACCATCGGCGGCCTCTCGCGCGAGTTTTACCAGCGCGTGTATCGCTTCTACACGAAGCCGGAAAACTGGCGCTGGCAGAAGCGCGAAGACTACCTCGCGTGGATGCCGAAAATCTGGGGCGTGGACGGCCCGCGCATGCGCGGCCAAGGCGGTGTTCGACGACATGGTGCGCGAAGCCGGTGTGACGGTCGTGCTCGGCGAACGGCTCGATTTGAAGAAAGGGGTGCGCAAGGACGGCGCGCGCATCACCGCGATCACGATGGAGAGTGGGCGCGAGTTCGCCGCGAAAGTCTTCATCGACGCCAGTTACGAGGGCGACCTGATGGCGAAGTCCGGCGTGAGCTACATCGTGGGCCGCGAGCCGAACTCGCTCTACGGCGAAACGCTCAACGGCACGTTCCCATTCACGCCCGCGCCGTTTCCGAAAATCAGCCCCCACGTCATCCCCGGCGATCCGAAGAGCGGCCTGCTCCCGCGCGTCGAGCCGAAGCCGCCCGCGCCCAAGGGCAGCGGCGACCATCGCGTGCAGGCCTACAACTTCCGCGTCTGCCTCACCGACATCCCGGAGAACCGCGTGCCCATTTCAAAGCCCGCGAACTACAACCCGCTCGAATACGAACTGCTCGCGCGCCACATCGCCACGATGAAGAACGTGCGGCCCGGCCCGCGCAAACACGCCGCCATCGGCCTGCGCGGCAACGGCGGCGACCTCGGCATCAATTTCGAACTCGTGCCCAACCGCAAGACCGACTCAAACAGCGGCAGCGAGTTTGGCAGCGACATGTTCGGCGCGAGCTACGACTGGCCCGAGGGCGATTACGCGGCGCGCGAAAGGCTCTTCCAATATCACAAGGACTACACGCTCGGCCTGCTGTGGTTCCTCGGCCACGACGAGCGACTGCCTGTCGAAGTGCGCGCCGAGATGCAGCGCTGGGGCCTGCCGAAAGATGAGTTTGCCGACACCGGCCACTTCCCGCACCAGCTCTACGTGCGCGAGGCGCGCCGCATGATTTCCGACTACGTCGTCACTGAGCACGATGCCAAGGGTGGCCCGCGCGCCGAGGACGGCGTGGCGCTCGCGTCGTATCCGCTCGATTCGCACGGCGTCACGCTCTACGTGGATGAAAAGGGCGTGCTGCACCGCGAGCGCGGCTTCTTCGTCGGCGGCTTCTCCGCGTTCCCCATCAGCTACCGCGCGCTGCGTCCGCGCGCCGGCGAGTGCGACAACCTGCTCGTGCTCAGTTGCCTCTCCGCGTCGCACGCCGCCTACGGCTCGGTGCGGATGGAGCCCGTCTTCATGATGCTCGGCCACGCCGCCGGCGCCGCGGCAAGCCTGGCAATTGACCGCAGCGCCACCGTGCAGAACGTCCCCTACCCCGCCCTGCGCGAACGGCTGCTCGCCGAAAAGCAAATCCTCGAACGCACCGCTCCTCCCCCGGCCTCCACCTCCGGTGGAAAACCCACGCCTGCGCCAGCTTCCGCACCATCGGCAGAACACCCGCCGAACGACCAGCTCATCGCCGACGTGAAGGTGCTCGTGGAAAAGAAGCTCACCGACTCCCCCGACTACTGGCTCGCGCATGCGCGGAAGGGCGCGCAGTGCGACGGCGCAAAAGTCACCGCCCTGCTCCTCGCGATGGCGCGCACCTTTGAGCCCGCAGCCACCAGCGCCGACGCCCTCCGCATCCTCGCCGCGCGGAAAGTCTTCTCCTCCCCCGCGTATTGGGAGGAGCACGCCGTCGCCGACCGGAAATGCTCCGGCGACAACGTCCGCGCCGTCATCCGCAATTTCGTCCGCCAGGTGAAGCCCTGAGCACCAAGACCGCCCCCCTACATCCGGATCACGCAGGAGCCGTAGTCCAGCGCGCCATCGAGCCGGCGGTTCGCCTCAGGGATGAAATACAGTGCCTGCCGCCGGTCCTCACCGGCGCGCCAGCTCAGCACCCCGGCATTGCGCAGGATGTGCAGGTGCTTGCTCACCCCGTCGAAATCCCGGTGCAGCGCCTCTGCCATCGCAGTCGCCGACATCGCGCTTCCGGTCGCGAGCAGCTTCACCATCTCCCAGCGCAGCGGATTTCCGAGCGCCGCGAAAAAGTCCGGCAGGCTCGCAGGCGGAGTCACCAGCCCGGGAGCGGATCCCTGTGGCATCGGCGACGGACTGGCGGATGGGGCAGGAGAATCCGGCGGGCTCATGGCCAAGAATCAAAGACTCGACGCCGAGTCTTTCAAGCTGGAAGTCGGAATCTTTAGTCGGAAAGTCGAACTTCAAAGACTCGGTATCGGACTAATGAGTCAGATATTATAGACTCAATGCCCCGATGCCGGAGCAAAACATCGGGAAATCGGAGCTCAGAACCTCGACGTTGGAACAATTCATCGGGTATTCTGGTTTCGGACTCCAAGTGTCGGAGCAAATGGTCGGGAAATCGAGACTCTGCACATCGAATTCCCGCCAAGTAGCTCCGACATCGACCCTCCAACACGTGCTTTCGCACCCCCGTCAGAGGTGAACCATCCCCGCGGCCATCTTTATCCGACTTTTTCCGCCGTCATTCTCCCCCGAAAGCAGCTCCATCAACTTCCCTCGCTTCGCATGCCCACCTTCACTTCGTGTCCTTCGTGCCTTCGTGGTAAAAATCCCCTGCCCCTACTTCACCGGCTCCGCATTCCAGATTTTGAGGTCGTCGAAGAAGCCATCCTTCCCCATGCAGCCGAATTCCACCTTCGACTTCGTCGGATGCGCGATGCCGGGCGATTGCAGGAAGGCGACCGGCTTTCCATCCACCGAGGCGCGCATTGCGTCGCCCACCGTCTCCAGCGCGAACGTGTGCCACGTCGCCGGGTCGATCTGCACCTGGAAAGTCACATTCTTCCGCCCGGCGGGCGTCGGCGGCTCGCCCGTTGCGCCCTCGGGCCGTGCCACCGCGAGCCCCTTCTGGTCCACGAGGATCACCTTGTCCGCCGCGATGCGCGCCATGCAGATGTGCCCGTAGTGCGAGCCGTTGAACGCCCGGTCGTCAAACTCCGCCGTGACCGACTGCGCGCCCCCCAGCTTGAAGCGGAACTCGATCACGCTGTCCTTCGTCGGGATGTCATTGCCGATCACCGCCTGATGCCCCTTCACCGCCGCCTTCGCCTTCTCCGTCCCCGTGGCCTCCACCGCCGGAGCATCGAACCGCATCTGCGTCCCCTTCAGCGCCCCCTTCTCGATGGAAAAAGTCGGCACCACGATCTTCCAACCACTCCCCAGCTCCCCCTTCTCAAAGTCATCCGCAAACAGCAGCTCCTTCTTCTGCGCAATCGGCTGTTCGGGAATGGCAGGAAGCTTCGGCGCTTCCGCGGCGAAGGTAATGGTGACGAGACAGGCGAGGGCGAGGAGGCGGATGTGCATGGTGTAATTGGGCGTTTAGTTCAGTTTGAACGCAGAGCCACCCATTCATCTGGCGGTTTGAAGATCTGCACACAGCTCTCGAATCTTACCTGCGATCCACACGGCGGTAATCGCCTGAGGTAATCCAGGGATGCTCGCATAGAACAAACGGCAAAGATCATCGCTCGTGAGAACCACGATACCTGACGCGCGCCCCATGTTTTTGACCGTGCGAGGCACCTCTTGAGTAGTCACAAAGATCAGAGCAACGGGTGCGAACGGCTTGATGTCGAGATCCGTGTATCGGTCATCAATTTTTGAGTAGATGCGTAGAGCCGCGAGGCGGCTACTCCCCACAAATTCACGAATGTCCCGAGAACCCACCTTGCAATCTGAATAGTGCTTTGCTTGGGCGAGGAAGATTACCTCCGGACTGCCAATCCATTCGTTGTTGATTTGGAAATATGACATGTAGCCGAAAGCATCGAGTCCTTCATCGTGAGTTTCTTGCGTTTTCCAAACACGATTGCATGAAGCGAGTCGAAGAACGTGAGCGCTGAAAGCCTCGAATTCGGCAGAAGTGAGCGAGTTAATACCGTCTTGAAATGCGATGCGGTCGGCTTGTGCAAGCCCACCAATTCCCTCGACATACTTGCCGTCGTCGTCAGCAAACATGTAGCGGATGCTTGCTCCATCTTCTCCACGGTCATTGAATTCTCTTACAAGGGCGTCCTGAATGTCTTCGAATCGCGCTGCCAAGAAATTCTCCAAAACTTCATCACTATAGGATAACCTCAAGACATCAGCGATGTATCGGCGCAACTCCCGTGGCGGACTCTCAACCGGAAAAACGGTAAGGAAGTGCGCCAAAACCTCATTGAACAGCTCAACGTTGTTCACGGGCGGGGACTCTTACTACCGGATGATTTCGCTCAATTCAGCGACGAGAGACTTTATCAGCTTTTTGTCAGCCGGAGTAAGGTCCTTAAGCTCCTGTCGAGTCATTCCCTTCACACGTTCTAGGGAGTCCTTAAGAAAGATGCCAAACTCCGCTTGTTCCTCTTTTGCTTTCGGTCGGTCTTGAGTCGCCTCCGCCAGAGCTTCTGCAAAGGATTTGTTCGGATCGAGGAGAACCTCTTCTGCGGTGGGATTGCCGACAATCCACTTGAGTTTGCGCACATCGGAATAGGCCTTCAACTTTGGCTCTATCGCCTCCTTCGTTTGGGGCGCAACGAGTTCGAAGAACTCGCGCGCCTTTTCCTGATTCGTAAATTGATTGGTTTCGGTGTCCCATCCGAAACGAACTCGCACGTCCGGCAGTGAAACCAATTCGTGGAACAGTCGATAGAACTCGGGCTCGGCCTTTTCTGAATATAGCTCGTCGTCCTCCATTGCCTTGAGCGCTGTCATAGCACGATAACGCCGAGCAACTTCTACCGTCGAAATACCCAAATGCTCACCGATGGTTGCAAAGTCTTGGTTCTCTTGGTCGTGAAGTTCCTTAACCAGCTGGGCCTGCTGATATGCTCCCCACTCCCTCGGACCAGTAATGTGCCGAATGCCCATGATAATTCGCTCTGCACGAGCCCGATCCTTTACGGGCACTTTGAGAATTGCACACGGGATTTCCTGGAAAGAAGACTTCTCGTCTTCGCTTAGCTCCATCACGCCGTCTTCATCATCTTGGAGGAGAGATTTCAGAGCCGCGACTCGCCGGTTTCCTTCAACAACGAGAAACTTTCCGGGTTTGTGCTCATATGGGATAACGATGATCCGTTCCATCGGAACGTAACCGTTCGTCAGAATGCTTTTTTCAAGTTCCGACAACTGGTAACGCTTGTCTTGGCTCAGTAGTCGAAGCGTTGCTGTCTGAACTTTTTCGGACGCATACCGGTTTTTCGGCTTCGGCTTGTAACCCTTGTTGTCGAGAAATCGGTAGTTATTCGGATCGAGAAGCAAATCCGATAAAGGAATGTTTCTCGCCTCGAAGCTCAGCGATGCCGGCTTGCGTCTAGTTGGTGTAATCGAAACGGGCGGGCTGTCGTTCATGGTTGGAGTTTCTGCCGCAGGCTAGCGGGTGGAAGTGCGGGCGGCACGGGCAGGCTTTGCCGCTTCGGAAGATCCGCCGATGAGCGGGAGACCGAGGCGACTATTTTCCGCACGGAGAGTTTTTGCCACGCGGCGGAATGCGCGACGCGCCGGGGCGATGAAGTCATCCTCAGTCGTGGGCTTGCGCGCGGTTTTCATGGCAGGCCGAGGATAGACCGGAGTCCGGGCAAAGGACAAGCGGCGGATTGCGCGAGGAGCTTCGGCGGGCTGGTCTGGTTATCCCACACGGCCCAGCGGTCGGCGAGAGGCGCGTAGTCGTCGGCGAGGTGGACGAGACTGCGCGCGAAGCGACGGCGGATGTCGGCGGCAGGAACATCATGCCCGCCCTTTTTCACCCGCTGCCGCACACGGGCGACAGCCATGCGGGGATTCGGCAGCCAGAGGTAATGCAGGTGGATGCGGAAGCCGAGCGCCTTTGCCTGCCGCAACATGCCGACATAAGTCCTGCCGCTCAATGTGCTCTCCAAGGCAAAAGTCTCCCTGCGCTGCACGGACGCCCGAAACTCCGTGAGCAGGAGCCGCGCGGCACGGATCGCCCCCGCCGCGGGATCAAATGGCGAAAGGCCGCGCGCGATTTCATCCGCATTCAGGAAGCGCAGGCACTTCACCTCCTTCGGCAGAAATTCGCGGGCGAAGGTCGTCTTCCCCGCACCATTGCATCCGGCGATGAGGTAGATGGTGGGCGGCTGCGCGGGCATGGGCCTAGTGCTTCCCGCCCGCCTCCCGGCGGCCCGAATCCCCGGCGCATGGGCGGGCGTCTTCGGCGATTTTCATGGCCGAGCCTCCAGCGGGAGCAGGGAGAGGACGAAATCGTAAATGGCTTGGGCGTGCTGGAGTGCTTCGTCGAACTCTTCGCGCGTGGGATACGTGTCGGCCAGATCATCCGGGTAACGGA
>JBGAPU010000031.1:0-54821 GCA_044221035.1 Chthoniobacteraceae bacterium
CTCGGCCTCTGCAAGCTCTACGAGACGAAATGGCAGAAGGAGCACCTCTGGGGGCTCGACGAGGACGAGGACTAGCCGCCGGGCTTCCGCCTTTCACCGCAGCGGCAGCAGGCGCTCACTTCACCTCGGCGACCGCAGGCTCGGCGTAGTCGGCCCAGAGTTTTTCGAGGAAGGCGGCGTCCGCCTTTCCATCGGCGACGACGATGCGGTAGCGCGAGACATACGGCTTGCCGGGCGTGATTTCCCAGTCGCCGTCCTGCGAAGGTGCGATGCAAATCTGCGGGTTCTTCGGGTTCAGCCGCAGCGGCTGCGGGAAGCGGAAGTTCGACGGGTGCATCAGCACCGCGATTCCCGTCGGCGCGCCGTCCACTTCGCCGCCCAGATGCACCCACTTCGCCTTGGTGGCGTCGCCGCCCTTGCGATCCGCACCGGTGCTTGTGAGCATCGTGACAGCATCCACCGGATCCCACTGCGCACTCCCCCGCACGCCGAGGCCGCCGTAGTGATACTTCGGCAGCTTCAGCGGCGAATCGGACGCACATGCCTGTGTCGAGACGAGATCAATCACGTTCAGCGGCGTGCCCCCCGCGGTCGTGCGATACGCGGTCACCTCCCACGTCTCGTGGAGCACGTCCTTCGCCGGCTCGGCAGCGTGGTCAATGAACCTGTGCCTGCTCACGAAGCCGCCATGCACCGGACCACCCCAGCTCTTCTCCAGCGACGCAAAGCGCACCTCGGCGAGCAGCTTGCCGCCCGGCTTCTCCTTCTCGTCGCCTTTGCCCATGTTCCAAAAATCCGGGTGGTTGCCGTCGAACTCCGTCTTCGTCCATGCGAAGAAAATGCCGCGCTGGTGACGGTGGTCCGGAGGAAAATCCGCAGTCACGAGTTTACCTCCGGGGGCGAAGACCGGGTGCAGATATGCGCCGTGCGAATAGATCGGCGACACACCCGCGGGCACCGGGCCGGGATTCGTCTGGTAGCTGAAAAGCGGCGCGCCGCCCGCGGTGAACTTCAGCACGTCACCTTCCCTGTTCGCCGCGATGGAGTCCCCCGCCCTTTCCGCCGCCGCAAGCGTGTAGGTCTTGTCGGCGCCCTTCGCGAGTTGCGGCTCGATGAAGACCGCGCGGCCCGCGTCATCAATCTGCACCGGCAGCGTGACGCCGTCGGCGGATTTCAACACGGCACCGCCGCGCAGTTCCTTCGGCGCGGTGAACGACACGGTGCTGCCTGAACGCTCGCAGTCTCCTGCACGCACAGTGAGCGTCCACTCCGCGGCGCGGACGGACATCGGGATCGCGCCGAGCAGCAGCGCGGTGAAGATGGGAAGGGGTTTGTTCATGGCGGGGATTCGTGTCCGGCAAGGCCACACGACCCTCCTCCACGCGTCAATCACCGCCTCGTCACACCTTCGCCGGCTCCATCCGCGGCGCGAAGAGGTGGATCACCAGCAGCGCGACGAGATATGCAGAGCCGGCGATGATGAAGATGCTCACGTAGCTGCCCGTGCGCTGGAGAATCTGGCCGACGAGCAGCGCGATGAGCATCCCGCCGATGCCGCCCGCCATTCCACCGATCCCGACGACCGAACCGACAGCCTGCCGCGGGAACATGTCCGAAGCCGCCGTGAAGAGATTCGCCGCCCACGCCTGATGCGCCGCCGCCGCAAGCGAGATGAGCGCCACGGCGCCCCACAGGCTCTTCACATTCGCCGCGAACACAATCGGCACCACGGCGAGCGCGCAGACGAGGAGCGCGGTTTTGCGCGCTGCGTTCACGCTCCAGCCGCGCTTGATGAGCGAAGATGAAAACCAGCCGCCCGCGATGCTGCCGACATCCGACAGCAGGTAGATCGCCACGGTCGGCGCACCGATGCTCTTGAGATCGAGCCCGTGGTTTCTTTGGAGGAAATCGGGAATCCAAAACAGGTAGAGCCACCAAATCGGATCCGTGAGGAATTTCCCCAGCGAGATTGCCCACATCTGGCGATGCGGCAGCAGCCGGAGCCACGGCACGCGGCGCGGTTCCTCCGCCGGGTCGCTGTGGATGTGCGCAAGCTCGGCGGCCGTCACCTTCGGATGCGCGCCGGGCGAGCGATAGACAGCGAGCCACACCGCAAGCCACACAAAGCCGACCGCACCCGTGATCACGAACGCCCATTGCCAGCCCCAGTTCACCGTCATCCACGGCACCGTCAGCGGCGCGAGGATCGCGCCGACATTCGTGCCGGACAGCACAATGCCTGTGGCAAACGCGCGCTCGCGCAGCGGGAACCACTCCGCCACGGCCTTCACGCACGCGGGGAAATTCCCCGCCTCCGCGAAGCCGAGTGCGAACCGCATTGCGGCAAATCCCGCGGCGGCGCCCCCGAGCGTGGCGATGAACGGCGGCTCCAGGAGCAGCGTCGGCACATGCAGCGCTGGGAACCAGTGCGCCGCCGCGTGCGCGATCGCCGCGAGGCTCCACACGCCGACCGCCAGCGCGAAGCCGATGCGCGCGCCGAGCGTGTCCATGATTCGCCCCGCGAGCGGAAAGCCGATCGCATACGCGAGCTGGAAGCTGAACACGATCGCCGCGTAGTCGGTCTCGCTGAGCTTGAACTCCTTCGTGAGCGGCCCCTTCAGCAGCGCGATCACCTGGCGGTCGATGTAGTTGATCGTCGTCGCAAGGAAAAGCAGCCCGCACATGATCCAGCGCACGTGGCCGGTGCCGGGCGATGGATGACGGGCGGTGTTCATGCGGGCGGCTTGACTGCGCGGGACGTTGTTTTCCAAACAGAGGACGTGTCCGACAAATGGAACCGGCGCGCCAATTCAAAAATGCGCAACCGTTCCAACTCCGACGCTCGAAACGACTAACATTTCACCTCGTCCCCACTTTTCCCTGAACCAAGCAACGAATCCCCACCCGACCATGACCCACGCCAAACTTCCCCTCGCCGCCCTCATCGCCACCGCGCTCATCCGCTTCACCACGCAGGCTTCCGCGGCGGACGCCGGTTTCACCGTCGAGAAGACCGCGAACAACGGGCTCTCCATCAAGGTGAACGGACAGCCGTTCGCCGACTACGTCGTGGATCAGGCGAACAAGCCCTATCTCGCGCCGGTCTTCGGCCCCACCGGCAAGCAGATGACCCGCAACTACCCGATGAAAATCGTCGACGGCGAGCAGCGCGATCACCCGCATCACCGCGGCATCTGCTTTGGCAACCAAGGCATGGCGGGACTCGATGCGTGGGAGGAGCCAAAGACGCTCTCCGAAGCCGAGGCGAAGAAGCCCGGATCCACCACCGCGCGCGCGAAGCTCATCGGCTACATCAAGCACCGCGAATACAAGGAGATTAAGGCCGACGCGAAGGAGGCTGTCGTCGTCGCCGCGAGCGACATCCGCGATGTGGACGGAAAAAAATACCTCGAGGAGGAGCACCGCATGACGTTCCGCGCAGACGGGGACACGCGCACGATCGACTTCGACCTCGACTACATCGCCAGCGAGGGCCCCGTCACTTTCAAGGACATGAAGGACGCGGGCTTCAGCATCCGCCTGCCCAGCGAGATGGCCGTGGAGATTGAAAAGAACAAGAAGGGCACCGGCCACATCATCAACAGCCAGGGCGACACCGACGCCGCCGCATGGAGCAAGCGCGCGAAGTGGTGCGACTACTACGGCACCGTCGGCGGCGAGGCGCTCGGCGTCGCGATGCTGAATCACCCGAGCAGCTTCCGCCATCCCACGCCATGGCACGTGCGCACCTACGGGCTCTTCACAGCAAATCCATTCGGACAAAAGGCATTCGACAAGACCGCCGAGGACGCGACCTTTGAACTGCAGAAAGGCGAGCGCGTGAAGCTGCGCCACCGCATCATCTTCCACAAAGGCGACGAGAAGACCGGGAAGATCGCGGAGGCTTTCGAGGCTTACGCGAAGGAGAAGAAATAGCCGGACATCCGCTGGCTGCGGTCAGCAGCGGGGAAATGACGACTGCAGAATGCCGAATGACGAAGGTCGTCGGCACTCACCGGGCTTGATTTGTTCATCCGCCATTCGTCATTCGTCATTCCATGAAATCCGCCATCACCATCTCCCTCGTCCCCCAGGCGCGCCTCGGTCCTTTTGTCTATCACGATGGCCTTGCGGATGGCTGCGCGCGCGCGGCGGCGATGGGGTTTGATGCGGTGGAGATTTTCCCTCCGTCGGCGGGTGCGGTGGACATCGCGGAACTGCAGGGCCTGCTCGATCGGCACGGGCTGAAGGCCGCGGCTTTCGGCACGGGCGCCGGGATGGTCGTGCACCAATTCAGCCTCACTTCGGCGGACGCGAAAGTGCGGCATGATGCGCGCGAGTTCATCGCCGCCATCATCGAACTGGCGGGCGGGTTCGGAGCGCCGGCGATCCTCGGCTCCATGCAGGGGCGCTGGACAGACAGCGTCCCGCGCGAGCAGGCGCTCGCGTGGCTCGGCGAGGCTCTGGAATCACTCGGCGAACTCGCGGGCGCGCACGGAGTTCCCTTCCTCTACGAGCCGCTGAACCGCTACGAGACGAACCTCTTCAACCGCCAGCAGGACGCCGCCGAATGGCTGCGCACGCTGAAGACGAAAAACATCCGGCTGCTCTGCGACCTCTTCCACATGGCCATCGAAGAAGCCGACCCCGCGGCCACGCTGCGCGCGTGCGGCCCTTTTGTCGGCCACGTGCATTTCGCAGACTCGAATCGCCGAGCCATCGGCATGGGCCACACCGCCATCGCGCCCATCGTCGCCGCGCTGCGTGAGATCGGCTACAAGGGATACCTCTCCGCCGAAATCCTCCCGCTTCCCGACGCCGATGGAGCCGCAAAGCAGACCATCGCGAGCTTCCGCGCATTGACCGCGCCGGATGGCAAATGACGCGGATCGCGGATGACGAACGCCTTCGTCATTCCGTCATTCCGTCATTCGACATTCGCCCCCGGCTTACACCTTCAGCGCCTTGATGCGGCGTCCGACTTCCTCGGCGTTCGCGCGTGAATTGAACGCGCTGATGCGGAAGTAGCCCTCGCCCGCGGCACCGAATCCGGCGCCGGGCGTGATGACGACGTTCGCCTCGGTGAGCATCTTGTCGAACATTTCCCACGAGCCGAGCGAGCCGGGGCACTTCACCCAGATGTAGGGCGCATTCACGCCGCCCCACGTCTTCCAGCCTGCGGCCTGCGCGGCTTCGCGGAGGATGCGCGCATTGCCCATGTAGTGCTCGACGAGCGCGCGCACCTGCGCCTTGCCGTCGGCGGAATAGAGCGCCTCGGCGGCGCGCTGGATGATGTAGGCGACGCCGTTGAACTTCGTCGTCTGCCGGCGCAGCCACAGCGGATGCAGCGGCTTCTTTTCGCCGGAGGCCGTCGTGGCCATGAGCGTCTTCGGCACCACGACAAAACCGCAGCGCACGCCCGTGAAGCCGCCGCTCTTCGAGTAGCTGCGGAACTCGATTGCGCACTCGCGCGCTCCGGGAATCTCGTAGATCGAATGCGGCACGCCGGGCTCGCTGATGTAGGTCTCGTAGGCCGCGTCGAAGAGGATGAGCGTGCCGTTCGCCTTCGCGTAGGCGACCCACGCCTCGAGCTGCGCGCGGGTCATCACCGCGCCGGTCGGGTTGTTCGGCGAACAGAGGTAAACGACATCCACCTTCTGCGTCGGCGGCGCGGGCGTGAAGCCGTTCGCCTCGTTGCCCTCGAGATACACGAGGCCGGCGTAGGCGCCGCGCTCGTTGGCATCGCCGGTGTGGCCCGCCATAACGTTCGTATCCACATACACGGGATAGACTGGGTCGGTGACGGCGATGACATTCTTCGCGCCGAGGATGTCGAGGATGTTGCCGGTGTCGCACTTCGTGCCGTCGCTCACCACGATCTCGTCGTCCGCGACGTCGATGCCGTGCGCGCGGAAATCATTTTCCGCGATCGCCTTCCGCAGCCATTCGTAGCCCTGCTCCGGGCCGTAGCCCTTGAACGTCTCGCGCACGCCCATCTCATCCACCGCCTTGTGCAGCGCCGTGCGCACCGCCTCGGGCAGCGGCTCTGTCACGTCGCCGATGCCACAGCGGATGAGCCGCTTCGCCGCGTCGGCATTCGCGTCGGTGAACGCCTTCACGCGGCGCGCGATTTCGGGAAAGAGGTAGCCGGCCTTGAGCTTGAGGTAGTTGTCGTTGAGGAATGCCATGGTGCGGGTGTGCTGGATTCGTTTTTGCGGACGCGCGGTGTAGTGGCGGATCGTGCGCGGGTCAACTTCCGCGGCGCTCCGTGCGCTTTCCATTTCCAAAAGCCACGCTACCTTCCCGCGCCATGTTCACACCCATCTCACGCCGCACGATGCTCCGCGGGCTCGGCACCGCAATCGCCCTGCCCTGGCTCGAATCCATGGGCTCGCTCAGCGCGTGGGCCGCGGGAGCGCCGGGGAAAAAGTCCGCGCCGAACCGCCTCGCCTTCCTCTACGTCCCGAACGGCAAGGACATGGCGAACTGGACGCCGTCCTCGGAGGGCAGGCTCGGCGAACTCCCCGAGATCCTTTCCCCGCTGAAGGACGTGAAGGGCGACCTCATGGTCCTCACCGGCCTCACCGCCGACAAGGCCCGCCCGCACGGCGACGGCGGCGGCGACCACGCCCGCGCGATGGGCGCCTACCTCACCGGCGCGCAGCCGCGCAAGACCGACGGCACCGACATCCGCGCCGGCACCTCCGCCGACCAGCTCGCCGCCGCGCGCATCGGCGAACTCACCCGCCTTCCCTCGCTCGAGATCGGCTGCGAGCCGAGCGCCATGGCGGGTAACTGCGACTCCGGCTACTCCTGCGTTTACAGCTCCACCATGTCGTGGAAATCGCCCACGCAGCCGCTGCCCAAGGAAGTGAACCCCCGCATGGTCTTCGATCGCCTCTTCGGCAGCGCCGGCGCCGCCGAGCGCGCGCACCGCTACACCTCCCGCAAGAGCATCCTCGACTTCATCCGCGACGACACCCGCGCCCTCGCCTCGAAGATCAGCGCCAGCGACAAGCAGAAGCTCGGCGAATACTTCACCAGCATCCGCGAGATCGAGCAGCGCATGGACCGCGTCGCGCAGATGCCCGAGGTCCATCCCCCCGCCGGCACGAAGGCACCCGACGGCACCCCCGGCAACTACGCCGAGCACATCCGCCTCATGTGCGACATGCTCGTCCTCGCCTTCCAGAGCGACATCACCCGCGTCGCCACGTTTGTCCTCGCCAACGAGGGCAGCAACAAGAACTACCCCGACCTCGGCGTCCGCGAAGGCCACCACGAGCTCTCCCACCACGGGCGCGACGCGGAGAAGCTGAGAAAGATCCGCGAGATCAACAAATTCCACGTCACCCAGTTCGCCTACCTCCTCGGGAAACTGAAATCCATCCGCGAGGGCGACGGCACCCTGCTCGACCACTGCATGATCGCCTACGGCAGCGGCAACAGCGACGGCGACCGCCACAACCACGACGACCTCCCGCTCCTCCTCGCCGGCCGCGGCGGCGGCACCATCCAGACCGGACGCCACCTCCGCGTGGCAAAGGAAACGCCCATCGCCAACCTCTGGCAGTCCCTCCTCGAACGCATGGACGTCCGCGTCCCCTTCGTCGGCGACAGCACCGGCGCGCTGGGCGGGCTGGCGTAGGAGATTGCGAGAGCTTGCAAGCCATTCGTGTTGCGATAGTCATCAGCTGAATTTTCGCACTCCTCCCACAAGGTATCGATGAAACTATATTACACCGATAAAGATAACAACGTCGTTGGGCCCGTGACACGTGAACAACTTCAACGGCTTGTAGACAGTGATACACTCCCACCGACCACACAAGTTTGTCAGCACGGGTCGGAAGAGTGGCATCCGATTGGAAAACTGATTCACCGAACTCAGAGAGTCGCAACTAGTCCGCAACCGCAAAACTCGCAACAACGGATCACTCAACACTCAACAGCAGCCACACCGCGCCAAACGACCCCAACCTCACCTGCTGCGCTATTTTTTGCTGTATTGCTAGCAATAGTTGTCGGCGGTGGGTTGTTGTTCTTCGGTTGGAAATATTTCGTTCGCGAGCAAAGCCCAAAGCCATTTACGCTTCCGACGACGGCTTCAGCTCCAAAATCGTCAGGACCAATTTTCGAAAGAAAAGGAATGTTGGAAGGCGAGGTATTTATTGTTACGAAAGGCGGCCAGAACTATAAGCTCGGCCTTGTTCCTGTAACGTTATACCCTCTTGAGACGGTAATGCCGTTTATCGAGGAAAAAACGAAATTTGCAAAAGCTGAACTTGCTCGTCTCAGTCCTCTAATTGACGCAGCGAAGGCGGACATGGATCAGAAATATGCAAAGAAAAATGCCGCCTTTGACGCAGAACTTCGGGTGAGCTACGACAGCCCAAACCGCAAGGCACTCCAAGCTGCACTTGAACAGGCGAGAAACACCCACTACGAGGCGCAAAACGCATACTACCGTCTTCTAGACGAACGTAGCAAACTCATGTCGGGCGGTTTTTATTTCGAAAAGCTTCCCCAGCCAATTTCAGCGACTCAAACTAACTCAGATGGCAAATTCAAACTTGAAGTTCCTACTAATGGGGGATTCGTGATTGCCGCAAATGGCCGGAGGTCTGTTGGAGACCGCACAGAGCGCTATTACTGGTTGATACGATTATCTCTCGATGGTGCCAGCGCTAAGACAATCATGCTTTCCAACAACAACTTGTCGTCGGAAGGCTCTCCGGATTCGCTGATTGTTACTAATTAGATGTAGCGATTCTACGCCTGGAGCATCACTGCGCCATTTCAATTCGCCGTGAACGACCTCGGAAAGCTGCTCGTCAGCATCGTCGGAGCACTGCTGGTTGTGAGCATTCTCTCCGCTCTGAAGCGCTGGCGGATGTCCCGTCTCGCAAACCGTTTGATCGATGAAGTGCGTCATCCCGAACGCCATCCAATAAAGCCGCCACCCAAGCTCGACCCGGAGAGCAAGTTCATCGTTCACCTGTCTGAGGAGGCAGTATCTTGTCAGCGTCCCGATGGCCAAATCGAACGGGTCGAATGGGAGGATCTACAGCGCGTCGAGATCCTCAACAATTCCGACGGTCCTTTCCTGCCAGACGTTTTCTGGATTCTCAGCGGGACAAACTCCGGATGTGTCATCCCGTGGGGTGCCACAGGCGATAGAGAGCTGCTTGAGCGTCTTCAACAGCTACCGAGTTTCGACAGCGCGGGTATCCTCAGCGCTGCTACAACGACGGAAGAAGCAATGACCGTGTGCTGGCAGAAACCCACCTAACGCCATCAAATGAACGACCTCGGAAAGCTGCTCGTCATCATCGGCATCGTGCTGGTGGTCGTCGGCGCGGTGATTTGGAAGACCGGCGGGCTGGGCGGGCTTGGGCGGCTGCCGGGCGACATCACGGTGCAGAAGGGCAATTCGACGTTTTACTTCCCCATCGTCACCTGCCTGCTCCTCAGCGCCGTGCTCAGCCTGCTCGCGTGGCTGTTCCGGCGGTGAGCCGGAGCCGGGCGGCGGCGCTGATTCGAGGTTTTGGCGAAAAACGGAGGTTTCCGAGGAAAGATGCCGATTTGCGTGGTAAATTGTCGGCTTTGACTCCGTAAAGCTGGAAGCCGATGCTCCAAAGCTGGAAGCCGATGCTCCAAAGCTGGAAGCCGATGCTCCAAAGCTGGAAGCCGATGCTCCAAAGCTGGAAGCCGATGCTCCAAAGCTGGAAGCCGATGCCCCAAAGCTGGAAGCGGATGCCCCAAAGCTGGAAGCCGATGCCCCAAAGCTGGAAGCGGATGCCCCAAAGCTGGAAGCCGATGCCCCAAAGCTGGAAGCCGATGCCCCAAAGCTGGAAGCGGATGCCCCAAAGCTGGAAGCCGATGGCCCAAAGCTGGAAGCGGTCTGCTGAAAGCTGTCAGTGGATCCGCCAAACCTGTCGGCAGATTCGGCAAGCCCGTCAGCATCCGCATGCTGGTGTTTCCCTGCGCAGTGTTTTGGAAGACCGGCGGGCCGGGCGGGCTGGGGCGGCTGCCGGGGGACATCACGGTGCAGAAGGGCAGTTCGACGTTTTACTTCCCCATCGTCACCTGCCTGCTCCTCAGCGCCCTCCTCTCCCTCATCGCTTGGCTGATGCGGAAGTGAAAGCAGAGAAGATTCCCTGCATACGCAAGGTTCCCTGTGCGGCGACGCCCTTTCGCCGGCACGCCGCGAGCGGTTGCTCGGCTGGTTGCGTGCCTGCGAAACCGGCACGGAGTGAGCCTGCCCCGCCGGAAGCGACAGGCTCCATCCGTTTTTGTGAGTGCAATGGCGGCGCGCACCCCGCTTTGCTCGCCACTCATGTCCGCGCCGAACGCCAGCCTCATGTCCGAGCTCCGCTCGCTGCCGCGCGCGTATTGGGTGCTGGCGGCAGGATGGTTCATCAACCGCTTCGGGACGTTCGTCGTGCCGTTTCTCACGCTCTTCCTCACGGGGCGCGGGCACTCGCCGTCGGCGGTTGCTTTTGTGCTCAGCGCGAACGGGCTCGGGCAGTTCTGCTCGTCGCTGCTGGGCGGATACTTCTCCGACCGCTTCGGGCGGCGGAACACAATCGCACTCGGCACGCTCGGAAATGCGGCGGCGATCTTCGCGCTTTATTTCGCGCACGCGCTCCCGATGATCGTGCTGTGCATGTTCCTCGCGGGGTTCGCCGCGGGCTTTTACCATCCGGCGAGCCATGCGCTGCTCGCGGACATTGTCCCCGAGCCGCTTCGGCTGCGGGCCTACGCGGCGCAGCGGCTGGCGATCAACACGGGCTTTGCCTTCGGCACGGCGGCGGCGGGCTTCCTCATCGGCTGGTCGGTCTTCGCGCTGTTCGCGGGCGACGCGCTGACGACGGCGGCGTTTGGCATCATCGCGCTCACGATGCTGCCGCACGGCCTGAGGGTGGAGCGGAAGGAGGCGTCTTGGTCGCAGGCGTGGGCGGTGATGCGGGGAGACCGCGCGTTCTGGGCGCTGTGCGCGGGGACGATGCTCACGTCGTTCGTGTTTCAGCAGTTCGGCTCGACGTTTTCGCTCGAGGTGAAGCAGCGCGGCCTGACGATGGATGTCCTGGGCTGGCACCTCGGGCCGGAGCAGGTGTTCGGGTTCATCCTCGCGTGGAACGGCACGCTCGTCGCGCTCTGCGAGCTGCCGCTCACGCGGTGGACGCAGCGCTTTGACTCGCGCAACGTGATCATGCTCGGCTACCTGCTGCTCGGCGGAGGCTTCGCCATCAATGTGATCCACGGCGGCGTGTGGTCGTGCTTCGCGGCGATGACCGTCTTCACCATCGGGGAGATGCTCAGCCAGCCGATGCGCTCCGCCTACGTCGCGGCGCTCGCGCCCGAGTCCATGCGCGGCCGATACATGGGCGCGGTCGCGATGGCGGTCACGAGTGCGAACGTCTTCGGGCCGCACCTCAGCCTCCCCTTTCACGCGCATTCGCCCAGCGGACTCTGGCTCACGTGCGGCGCGCTGGGAGTGCTGAGCGCGCTGGTGCTCGGATGCTTCGGCCGGCGTGCGCGCGGCACCGGAGGCGAATGAGCACGCTGTTTCTTGCTTGCCAAAAGGAGCGCGCTCAACCATTCTCCGCGCCGTCGCAAGACAATCGGGCAGTCCTTTGGTTCCCGCCAGTGCAGCACGTTGAGTGAAGCTCCGGCGTTTTTGCCAAGTGTCAGTTCCGCGGCCCCAAGCCGCTTTCAGTCTTCGGCAGAAACAACGCAACAGCATCCATGAACAACAAATTGTTTGTCGGCAACCTCGCGTGGGCGACCACGGAGGGCGCCATCGAAGAAGCCTGTGCCGCCTACGGCACCGTGACCGCCTGCAGCCTCATGCTCGACCGAGCCACCGGCCGTTCGCGCGGGTTCGCATTCGTCACGATGTCGTCCGAGGAGGAGGCCAACAAGGTCATCGAAAACCTCAACGGCAAGGAAATGGAGGGCCGCAAACTCCAGATCAACATCGCGCGCCCGAAGGAAGACCGTCCTCCGCGCTCCTTCGACGGCCCGCCCCGCGGTGACCGCGGCGGCTACGGCGATCGTGGCGGCGGCGGTGGTTACGGTGGTGGTGGCCGCGGCGGCTACGGTGGCGGTGGTGGTGGCGGCGGCGGACGCCGTCCCTATCGCGGCGGTGGCGGTGGCGGCGGCTACGGTGGTGGCGGCCGCGAGCGCGACCAATACTAGGACTGTCCCCGTCGCGGCTGAAACCGCACGTCAACGACTCCCATCCTGAAGGCGGATTTCCCGCGACGCTTCTTCGTGCCCTGATGCGGCGCTGACGAACGTTCGCGCCCGCGCGCACTCTGCCCGTTGGAATTTTCCGCGAAAGCGCATAAGCTCGCCGCGGCTGCACGGGTATATTTTCGCACGCACACCATGAACCATCACCGCACTCCGACCGAACACCTCTTCCTCACGCGCCGCGACTTCGTGCGCCGCACGGGCATGGGAATGGGCATGCTCGCGCTTGCGGGGATCTTCGGTGAGCGCGGCGTCTTCGGCCCCTCGGGCGCCGCGGCTGCGGAGCAAATCAGCAGCACGAATCCGCTCGCCGCACGGAAGCCGTGGCACTTCGCCCCGAAGGCAAAGCGCATCATCCACATCTTCCTGAACGGCGGTGCGTCGCAGGTGGACACCTTTGACCCGAAGCCCGAGCTCGCGAAGTGGCACGGCAAGGAAATCCCCACGAAGCTGCAGACCGAGCGGAAGACAACGACGGCGTTCAAGTCGCCGTTCTCATTCCAGAAATACGGCAGGAGCGGCATCGAGGTCAGCGAGCTGTTTGCAAAGTCCGCGGCGCATGTGGACGACATGTGCTTCATCCGCTCGATGCGCGCCGACGTGCCGAACCACGAGCCGTCGCTGCTGCTCATGAACTGCGGCGATTCGCGCCTGCCGCGCCCGAGCATGGGTTCGTGGATCACCTACGGTCTCGGCACCGAGAACCAGAACCTCCCCGGCTTCGTCTCGCTCTGCCCCGGCTATCCGATTCAGGAGTCGCAGAACTGGCAGAGCGGATTCCTGCCCGGCATTTTCCAGGGCACCTACGTGGACACGCGGAAGCAGACCATCGAGGAGCTCATCGAGAACATTCACAACAAGCGCGTGAACCTCACCGAGCAGCGCGCGCAGCTCGACGTGCTCCAGCGGCTCAACGCCGAGCATCTCGCGAAGCGCGCGAAGGACGCGCAGCTCGAGGCGCGCATCCAGTCCTTCGAGCTCGCCTACCGCATGCAGATGGACGCGAGCGACGCCTTCGACACGAACCGCGAGCCGCAGCAGATTCGCGACATGTATGGCCCCGGCAAGCAGGCGCAGCAGTTCCTCATCGCGCGCCGCCTCCTCGAGAAGGGCGTGCGCTTCGTGCAGGTGTGGCACGGCGACGGACAGCCGTGGGACAGCCACGACGAGATCGAGAAGAACCACAGGCGCCTCGCGGGCGAGTGCGACCAGGGCATCGCCGCGCTCCTCACCGACCTCAAGCAGCGCGGCATGCTGAAGGACACGCTCGTGATTTGCTCCGGTGAATTCGGCCGCACGCCCACCGTCGAGATTTCAACACCCGGCTCGAACAACGCCGGCGTGAAGAACGGCCGCGACCACAACCACCACGGCTTCACGCTCTGGATGGCGGGCGGTGGAGTCAAAGGCGGCCACATCCACGGCGCGACCGACGAGTTCGGATTCAAGGCCGTCGAGAAACCGGTCCACGTCCACGACCTCCACGCGACGATCTTGAAGCTCATGGGCTTCGACCACGAGCACTTCACCTACCGCTACGCCGGCCGCGACTTCCGCCTCACGGATCTCTACGGCGAGGTCGTGAACGAAATCATCAGTTGAACAAATCCCCTTCACGGTTGTCCTTAAAGCTGTGAACCTCTTCCGCCACATCCCCGGGCAGCGTGTGCTCGCACTGCTGGTATGTGCTGGAATGCTCATCATCGGGCAATGCTGCGCCCTCGGCCTCATGCCCCCGTCTCCTGCGGCGGCAAAAGCTGCTGCCCCGCTCCATTCGTGCTGCAAGGCTCCGTCCAAACAGCAGGCCCCGGAACAGAGCGGTGATCTCCAGTGGTGCTGCCATCAGCAGATGAAGGAGGCGCCCGCTTCGGCAGTGAAGGCGCCGACCAACGATACCGCGCCGCTGCTCGGATTCGTTCCCCTCGTTGTCATCCTCCAGCCCACGCTTTCCCAGACTCAGCCCACCGGCCCGGATGTGGACACCGGCCCGCCGGGATCGTTTGGATTCTCCGAGTGGATTCTTCAGGGCAGCCTGCTCTCGCACGCTCCCCCGGCCCGCGCCTAGCGCGCAGCCATTCCCTGCCCGTAGCAGGACTCATTCGCTGCGCGTTTCCCAGGCGGATTCCGCGCATTCACCTCAGCCGGTCCGGCTGCCCTCGTGCGGAACCCGCGGCACCCTTTCGCCCGAGTCCCGGGCGCAACACGCCGCCGATGCCGCCCGAACCAGCGACGTGCAACTCATCCGGGCCAATACAAACCGATAAAACAAACCATGAAAACCATGCTGAAATCACTGCTCGCCATCGCGATGCTCGCGACACCCGTCGCCGTCTTCGCCGTCGGCGAAGGCTGCAAGAAGTGCTGCAAGACCGAGTGCAAGAAGTGCGAGAAGTGCAAGGACGGAAAGTGCTCCGAGTGCTGCAAGTAAGCGCCTGAGCTGCCATCCGCGCGGGTCCTCCCGCGCCTCAACAGCGCCGCCGGTGCGGTTTCATCCGTGCCGGCGGCGAACTGTTCAGAGGCACGGGGCAGGATGCCGATGCGCCGCCACCGCCAGAGCAGGCAACGAGTTCCTTCCGGGCTCGGACTGCCTGCGAGCACGGTCTTAGATCGGGACCGGCAGCTTACTGGAATTTAAGGATTCACCGTCCGCCGCCGCACCACATCGGCACACCCGATGCTCCCCCCTTCCCTCATGCGAATACTCATTGCCGACGACGAGCGCGACTTCGCCACCTACCTCTCCCTCATGGTCGAGGACGCCGGACATGAAGTCGCCCAAGTCGTCACCACCGGCGGCCTCAGCGTCATGCTGGCCTACAACGACTGCATCCCCGACATCGTCCTCATGGACGTGATGATGCCCCACCTCAACGGCATCACATCGACCCGTCAGATCCTCAGCAAGGATCCCGGGGCGCGCGTCATCCTCATGTCCGGCATGCTCGACACCGTCTCCCTCCAGATGACGGCCGCCAACGCCGGCGCATCGGCCAACCTCCACAAGCCCTTCTCGCAGGCACAGCTCATGGAAGTTCTCACGACTCTCAATGCGGGTCTGAACTGAGCCCCACAGGACGAAAAAAGATCGGAAATCGTTGCGCGCCAAGGCCTCACCAACCTGCGACGGAGTAGGTGGAGGAGCGGCTTATGGAACCCGCAGCGACGGCGGGGGTGTCTGGGGAAAACTCGGGTAAGTCGACCGGCAAGTAGTGCTCGTGGTATTCGGAACCACCGGAATGAAGACCGGCCCGGAAGAACTCATCACCCGGCGGTTGTCCGTCACACCCCTCCCCATTCGAAATTCAACGGCGGGGTGCAGCCTTGACCAGTGACGCGCGGCTGTTACGTTCGGCGCCCTTTTCATCCCTGCAAAACCATGAGCGACACCACTGCCGCCGCATCTCCCGGCGCCTCCCGAGTTTCCAAAGTATCCGACCGCGTCATCCGCATCGCGGGCAATTCACAGGACGGCATCCAGGCCATCGGCGGCTTTCTCGCTCGGCTCGCGGGGCGCAGCGAGCAGGAGGTGATGACGTTCATGACGATCCCCTCGACGATCTCGGGCGGGCCGTCGATTTTCCAGGTGCGCATCGGCTCGGGCGAGGTGCTGAGCGCGGGCGATGAGAGCGATGTGCTGCTGTGCTTTTACGACCACAGCTACGCAAACCACATCAGCTCGCTGAAGAAAGGCGGCATCGTGCTTTACGACAGCGACCACGTGAAGCCGAACGAGGAGATGTTCGGGACTTACCGGCACATCGGCGTGCCCATTTCATCGCTCACCGTGGAGGCGATCGGCGGCACCGGGCGCGACAAGGGGAAGAACATCTACGCGCTGGGGCTCATCGCGCGGATGTTCGACCTGAACGTGCCGAAGCTGACGAAGCTGATCGAGGAGCGCTTCGGCGGAAAGGACCCGACGGTGGTGCAGAATGCGCTGGCGTGCTTCAACGCGGGCCATTCGCACCAGATTCAGGGGCTCATCGAGTCGTTTCAGTTTGAGCATGCGGACAAGGCGGGCGCGCAGCAGGTCGTGATGAGCGGCAACGAGGCGCTGGCGTATGGCATCATCGCCGCGGGGGTGCGCTTCGGCGCCGGATACCCGATCACGCCTTGGAGCGACATCATGGAGCTCCTCCGCCGCGAGTTGCCGAAATACGGCGGCACATTCATGCAGACTGAAGACGAAATCGCGGCTGTCTCGATGGCCATCGGCGCGAGCTACGGCGGCCGCGTGGCGGTGACGGGATCGAGCGGCCCGGGCATTTCGCTGAAGACGGAGGCCATCGGCTGGGCGGTGATGGCGGAGATGCCGCTGGTCGTCATCGACGTGCAGCGCGGCGGCCCGAGCACGGGCATGCCGACGAACCAGGAGCAGAGCGACCTGAACATCGCGTGCTTCGGCGGCCACGGCGACAGCCCGCGCGTGGTGCTCGCACCCGCGAATGTGGAGGACTGCTTCTACACCGCGATCGAGGCGGTGAACATCGCGCGCAAATACAGCACGCCGGTGATCCTTTTGACCGACCAGGCCATTGCCACGCGCATCGAGGCATTCCCGATGCCCGACTTGAAAAACGTCTGCCAGAACATTTCGCCGGACTTCACGCCGGTGGCAGACCACAAGCCCTACGACCTTTCCGCGCCGGACGGCATCACGCGCCACGTCGCGCCCGGCACGCGCATCGCGAGCGGCAAGTATCCCGTGGCGACCGGTCTCGAGCACGACGAACTCGGCCATCCCACCGGCTCGGGAAAATTGCACACGCAGATGAATGCGAAGCGCCGCAACAAGCTCCGCAAGCTCGGCAGCGACCTGCCGGTGCCGAAGATTTTCGGCGCGACCGAGGGCCACGTGCTGCTCGTCGGCTGGGGCTCGAGCAAGGGGCCGATCGAGGAGGCGGTGAAGCTCGCGCGCCAGCAGGGCGAGGCGGTCTCCGGCCTTCACATCAAATACATCAACCCGCTGCCGAACGGACTCGATAAGCTCTTCAGCGGTTTCACGCACGTCGTCGTCTGCGAAATCAACGACGAGGGCATCTACGGCCACGGCCAGCTCTGCTCGCTCCTCCGTTCGCGCTACTGCGACCCGCGCATCGTGAGCCTCACCAAGACCGACGGCCTGCCGTGGAAGGTGAGGGAAATCCTCAACCGCGCCCTCGCGCTCGCCAAGTAACCCAAGCCCTTTCCCTACATGAGCACCAGCATCGCCATTCCGAACGAATCCCTTCCCCGCACCGGCATCGCCGGTTCGCTGCCCGCGCCCGCGCCGCTCGCCGACGCCGACCGCAAGCCGCTCACGAAAAAGGAGACCGCCGCCGACCACCCCACGTGGTGCCCGGGCTGCGGTGACTTCAGCGTCCTCGCGCTCTACTACAAACTCATCGAGCGCCGGAAGATGGAGCACGAGAAAATCTGCACCGTCGCCGGCATCGGCTGCTCGTCGCGCTTCCCGTATTTTGTGCAGGCGCACGGCGCGCACTTCATCCACGGCCGCGCGCTCGCGTTCGCCAGCGGCGTGTCGCTCTCGCGGCCCGACTTGCACGTGTTCGTCTTCGGTGGCGACGGCGACGCGTTCTCCATCGGCGGGAACCACTTCACACACACCGCGCGCAAGAACATCAAGATGACCTACGTCGTCATGGACAACTTCGTCTATGGCCTCACGAAAAAGCAGACCTCGCCCACGTCCCCCGTCGGCTTCAAGTCGAAGACCGACGTCGGCGGCAGCACGGATCGCCCCGTGAACCCGATGAAGCAGGCCATCTGCGCCGGCGCGACTTTCGTCGGACGTAGCACGGCGACGAACGTGAACCACCTGCTCGGCCTCATGGACGCCGCGATGAGCCACGATGGCTTCTCGTTCATCGAAGTGCTCAGCGAGTGCGTTGAGTTCTTCCCCGGCGCATTCGACGCCGCGGTCCCGCGCAAAGGCGGCACCTTCCCCGAAATTCCCGCCGACCACGACGTGACCGACGAATACGCTGCCTACAAACTCTGCGACGCCCCGTGGCCCGGCATGTTCGGCACTTTCTACAAAGTGAACCGCCCGACGAAAAACGCGAACGAGGCCAAGCTCATCACCGACGCGCGCGCGAAGCTCGCCGGCGTCGAAGACTGGCAGATCCTCCAGCGCAACTTCGACCGGATGAAGTGAGCGGAGTCCGCATCCATCCACGACCGCCGGCATTTGCACGATGACGAAACTCGCACTCCTCCTCGCGGCCTGCACATTCCTCGCAGGGTGCCTCCCTCCCGATCCGCCGCCGGTGCCGCATCCGGCACCCGGCCCCGGTCCCGGTCCGGTTCCGCTTCCCGGCGGGCCTTTTCCTGGAGGCCCAGACTTGGATGGCCCCCTGCCGCCTCCCTAAGCGACTCCAGAAGCACTTTCCGAATCAGCCACCCACACCCATGAAAATCAAAGCTCCTCTCTCCGTCTGCGTCGCGGCCTGCACCGTGCTCACAGGCTGCCTGCCGCCCGACGCCCCTCACACGGTCGTGGCACCCGGCCCCGTCCATCACGTCGGTCCGCCGCCACCAGCACCGCTTCACCGGCCTCTTCCGCGCCATCCGGCACCGGCTCCTGCGCCCGGCGTCGTCGTCGTGCATCGTGCACATCCTCCCGGCCCGGCGGCCCGCGGGCCGCGTCCCGGTGGCCCGGCACCGCACAAGCCGGCTCCCCGGCCAAAGAAGCCGCGCCCCGGCCCCGGTGGGCCCCGCCCCTAGTCTCCCGGTCGTCACATTTCCGGCCTGCACCGCCCGGGCTCCTTCCTAAAGCGTGGCGTCCGTGGAGATTCCGCCTCTGCCTGCGGCGGGATCGAAGACACGCCATAAATCCACTTCGCGCAGATTTATGGGTGACAGATTTGATGGCAAAACTGTGTCGAAAAATCCGCTGTTGGTTCTTGCCCAAAACACAATTCACCTATATCTCCCGCGCCTTTAATTATGCGTTTTCCATTCGCGCTGACGGCGCACATTGCCAAGCACATCATCGGCAACAAGCTACGGGGGGTGAAAAAGTTTGCGACGGTGCTCCAGCTTGAGCCGTTGCACACCTGCAATCTCACCTGCACCGGCTGCGGGAGAATCCGCGAATACTCTACTTCCATCAAGGACGTGATGCCGCTGCAAGACTGCCTCGACGCAGCGGCGGAGTGCAACGCGCCGATGGTGAGCATCTGCGGCGGCGAGCCGCTCATTTACCCGCACATCGAGGATCTGGTGGCGGGCTTGCGGAAACAGAAGCGCATCATTTACATCTGCACGAACGCGACCGCGATGCGGAAGAAGATGCGCGACTACCTCGCGTCATTCTTTTCAAAGAGCCCGCTGCTTGCGGAGCAGAAGATTCAGGTGCTGTTGAGCGAGGAACTCATCACCCCCGCTCAGGCCGAGGAGGCGCGCAAAGGCCCGAAGGATCCGAAGAAGGCCGTGATCGCGCCGACGCAGTGGATGTATTGGAACGTCCACCTCGACGGCCTTGAGCGCACGCACGACCTCATCGTGGAGCGCGAGGGCGTCTTCAAGGAAGCCGTGCTCGCCATGCGCATGGCGAAGATTCTCGGCTACCAAGTCGCCACGAACACGACGGTGTATAAGGAGACCGACGTGCAGGAAATCGAGGACCTCTTCGCCTTCCTGAACACGCTGAACGTGGACGGCCACACCATCGCCCCGGGCTACGAATACGACGCCGCGAAATCCGACATGGTGAAGCGCCTGAGCCTGAAGCCTGAGGATTTCTTCCTCACACGCAGGCTCACGGTGGAGAAGTTTGCAAAGATCGAGGAGTGGGGCCGCATGTTCCCGATTCTCGGCACGCCCGTGTATCTGGAATTCCTCGCCGGCAAGCGCGACCTCACGTGCAGCGCGTGGGCAATCCCGACCCGCAACATCCGCGGCTGGAAAGGCCCGTGCTACCTGATGACGGACGGCCATTACAAGAGCTACAAGGATCTGCTCGAGAAGACCGACTGGAACAAAGTCGGCGTGGTGGACGGCGTCGCGCGCGACCCGCGCTGCGAGAACTGCATGATGAACTGCGGCTATGAGCCGACCGCGGCGCTCAACCTTCAGGCCAAGCGCGGCGACATGTGGAAGACTATCAAGTTCAACTTTGGCAAGAAGCCGAAGCCGGCACCGCGCCAGGTCGATGCCTACAACGGCGTGACCTGCGGCAAGGGCCACCTCACCGGCGAGGGCGCGAAGCCCCAGCCTGCACCGGCATCGTCGTGCGGCAGCGCGTCCAAGGAGGCGCTCGCCACGACGGCGGCGAAGTAATTCCGTCCTGCGCAGCGCACGATGATCACAGAGACTTCTTCACAGACAGAACGCGACCCCCTCTCCCGCGCCATCTCCAGGGCGCAGTCCAACCTCCTCCGCCTCCAGCGCGAGGACGGCCACTGGTGCGGCGAACTGCTCGTAGATTCCACGCTCGTCAGCGACTACATCGCCTACATGCACTGGGCGGGCGAAGTGGACCCCGTGCTGCAGGAAAAATGTGTCGCGCACATCCGCCGGCGCCAGCTTCCCGACGGCGGCTGGAACATCTACGAGGGCGGCCCGAGTGAAATCAACGCGACGGTAAAAGCCTACTTCGCGCTGAAACTCGCCGGCCACGCGCCGAACCTCCCTTGGATGACCGAGGCGCGCAATGCGTCGCTCCGGCTCGGTGGCATCCCGCGGATGAACACCTACTCGAAGCTCTACCTCGCGCTTCTCGGGCAGTTCCCGTGGAAATATCTGCCGACAGTCCCGCCGGAGATGGTCCTCTTCCCGAAGAAGTTCTTCTTCAACATCTACCAGATGAGCTCGTGGACGCGCGCGATGCTCATCCCGCTGGCCATCCTGAACCATTTCCAGCCCACGCGCCATCTGCCGCCGGATGTCTCGCTGCACGAGCTCTATCCCGCCGGCTCCGAGCAGGCCGACATGCGCCCGCGCTGGCGCAAGCCGCGCTTCTCCTGGCCGAATTTCTTCCTCTTCTGCGACCGCCTGCTGAAGCGCATGCGCCCGCTCCAGATCAAGGCGATGCGGAAGCGCGCCCTGCGGAAATGCGAGAAGTGGCTGCTCGAGCACATCGGCGAGGGCAGCGAGGGCCTTGGCGCGATTTTTCCCGCGATGCTGAATGCGATCCTCGCGCTGAAGGCACTCGGCTATCCGAACGATCATCCCGTGCTCGTGAAGGCGAAGAAGGATTTCGAGGGCCTCTTTGTCGATGACCCCACCGACTTCCGCATCCAGCCATGCCTGTCGCCCGTGTGGGACACCGCAATCACGACCATCGCGCTCGCCGACAGCGGCCTGCCCCATTCACATCCCGCGATGCAGGGCGCGGAGAAATGGCTGCTGTCGAAGGAAGTGCGCATCCGCGGCGACTGGTCCGTGAAGAATCCGCACCCCGAGGCGAGCGGCTGGGCCTTCGAGTATCGCAACGACTATTATCCGGACACCGATGACACGATGATGGTGCTCATGGCCCTGCGCGCCGCGCGGCCGGACGCCGATTTCGGCATCGATCATTTCCATCTCCGCCCGCCGGAGAATCCAGTGCCCGCCGACGAGCGCAACGTCGTCTACCAGCGCGCGCTGCGCTGGCTGATGAGCTTCCAGTGCAAGGACGGCGGCTGGGCGGCATTCGACAAGGACGTCACGCGCCGCTGGCTCGAGGACGTTCCCTTTGCCGACCACAACGCAATCCTCGACCCGACCTGCAGCGACCTCACCGGCCGCGTGCTTGAGTTGCTCGGCAAAATCGGATTCCCGCGCAACGACAAGCGGGTGCGCCGCGCCGTCGCGCTCATCAAGAAGACACAGGAAGCCGACGGCTCGTGGTATGGCCGCTGGGGCGTGAACTACATCTACGGCACGTGGCAGATTCTCCGCGGCCTGAAGAAAATCGGCGAAGACATGCGCCAGTCGTGGATCGTCCGCGCGCGCGACTGGCTGGAGAGCTGCCAGAATGACGACGGCGGCTGGGGCGAAACCTGCACCAGCTACGACGATCCGACGCTGAAGGGCCGTGGCCCGAGCACACCTTCACAGACCGCGTGGGCACTCATGGGCCTCATCGCCGCCACCGACGAATCGCGTCCCGGTGCATTCGACTGCAAGAGCATCCGCCGAGGCATTGACTTCCTCGTCTCCCGGCAGAGCGCCGATGGATCGTGGCCCGAGCCCGAGACCACCGGCACCGGCTTCCCCTGCGTGTTCTATCTCAAATACGACATGTATCGGAACAACTGGCCGCTCATGGCGCTCGCGCACTACGCATCCGCCATCGGCGCGCGGAAGCGCGCCTGAGCCCGGCGCTTGCACTCCGGCGGCGCGCGCACTTAGCCTCCGCGCCCCATGCTCACTCTCGAAAAGTTTTCCTTCGGCGTCGGCGACCGCTTTGCGCATCAGGCAAAATCGCAGCTCGCCGCATTTCAAAAGCTCGCGGCGGATGGCGTGGAAATCGCGCCGGTCTGGAACAAGTCGAACCGCGAGCACACCTTTGTGGGCTCGGAGCCGCAGAGCGTGCTCGAGGCGGCGAAGGCCGCGGTGGACTCACTCGGCTGGAAGGGCGGCTGGCACGTGGACGCGGACCACATCCGTCTCGACACGGTGGACCGCTTCATCCCCTGCTCCGATTTCTTCACGCTGGATGTCGCGGACTCCATCGCGCAGCCCGCCTCGCGCACAGACGTGGAAGCATTTGTCCGCCGGCATCCGGAATTGATCGGCGCAGTCTCCATCCCGGGCGTCGCTGAGCCGTTCAACACTGCGCCCATCGACATCGAGTGGATCGCGGAAAAATTTCTTCTCGCGGTGCAGCATGCGGGGAAAATTCACCGCCACATCGAGAAGCAGAAGGGTGCGGGCAATTTCATTGTCGAGGTCTCAATGGACGAAACGGACCTTCCGCAGACACCGCTTGAACTGCTCGTGATTCTCGCAGCCCTCGCCGACGAGAAAGTCCCCGTGCAGACGATTGCGCCGAAATTCACCGGGCGCTTCAACAAGGGCGTGGACTACGTCGGCAACCTCCCGCAGTTCGAGAAGGAATTTCACGACGACCTCGCCGTGATTGCGCACGCCATCGGGAGCTACGGACTGCCGGCCAACCTCAAGCTCAGCGTCCACAGTGGCAGCGACAAATTTTCGCTCTATCCCATCATCCGCCGCACGCTGCCGAAATTCGGCGCCGGCCTCCACATCAAGACCGCCGGCACGACGTGGCTCGAGGAAATCATCGGCCTCGCCGAGGCCGGCGGCGACGGGCTCGCGCTCGCAAAGGAGATCTACGCCTACGCACTCGCGCATGTGGACGAGCTGTGCGCGCCGTATGCGAGCGTGATCGACATCGACCGCACAAAACTCCCCCCCGCGGAAACCGTGAACGCGTGGTCGGGCACACAGCTCGCCAACGCGATCCGCCACATCCCCGGCCATCCCGAGTTCAACGCCAACATCCGCCAGCTCCTCCACGTCAGCTTCAAGCTCGCGGCGAAGGCGGGCACACGCTACACGGACCTGCTGAAGGCAAACGAGGCAGTCGTGGCGAAGAACGTGACCGAAAACATCTACGAGCGCCACATGCGCCCGCTGTTCATCGGCTGACCAGCGTCGATGCCGCCCCCTGAACTTTTCGCCTCCGCCGCAGGCCACGGGCGCAGTCCGTGCTAAGTGAGGCGCAGCCCATGAACGGCCAGCCCAGCCCAACCACTCCATCGTCGCAGACGCGCTCCGTCCTGCTCGCACTGTTCGGCGCGACGCTCCTGAAAGTTCTTTGGGCGCTCAACAGCGTCGGCAGCGTCGATGCCGTGCTGTTCTTCAATTTCGCACGCGGCATTGAAGAGCACGGCCTCACCGCGCTCTACGGGATGGACGAGAAGTTCAACCACACGCCGCTCACCGGCACCTTTGCGCTCATGCTTTACCGGGCAGCCGGCGGCGAACCCGCAATCAACGCGCAGAAGGGCGCGGTTCGCAGCGATGCCGAAATGCGTGAGCGCAGCGACGTGCTGCTCCGCTTTTCCTTCCTGCTGCGCATGGCGAGCATCCTCGCGGACATTGTCGTCGTCGCGGCGCTGCTTCGGTGGCGCGAAAGGCTCGGCAATTCCCCCCCGTGGTGGGGGCTCATCCTTTTTGCCGCGAGCCCGGTTTCGCTGATGATTTCCGGCTTCCACGGCAACGTGGACCCCATCATGGCCGCAGCGCTTTTCCTCTCCACCGTCGCCGCGGCGTGCGGCCGGCCCGCGCTGTGCGGCGCGCTTTTCGGTCTCGCGTGCAATGTGAAGATCGTCCCCACCGCGCTCGGGCCGGTGTTCTTTTTCTTCTGGCTGGCGCGTTCGGGAGGAAACGTGACGCGGTTCATCCTCGCATCAGGCGCGGTGATGCTTGCGGGCTGGTCGGTGCCGCTCATCGTCTGCCCGAAGGATTACCTCCACAATGTCTTCGGCTACGGCAGCACGTGGGGCGTGTGGGGCGTGAGCTGGCTGCTGCGCATGACCGGCTGGGAGGCCGTGCAGAAGATCGATTTCAAGGCGCTCACCGACACGCAGAACGCGATCGCATCCGTGCTGAAATTTGCGGCCATCGGCGGAATCGCAGCCGCAGGGTGGTTCAGGAGAAAGGCGGTGCCCGCACAGTTCCCAGCGACCCTCGGCGTCGCGTGGCTGCTGTTCTTCATCTTCGCGCCCGGCGTGGGCGTGCAATACATGGCGTGGCCTGCGCCATTCCTCCTCCTGCTCTCGGCACGTGGCTACGCGGCAATCACAGCGGCGGCGACGGTTTTCCTCGCGGTGTTCTACCACTCCACTTCGGAGGGACGCTGGCCGTGGTTCCTCGCGGTGCCGCGCGGACCCGAGACTCCGCTCTGGAGCGCATGGGCACTGCCGACATGGCTCGCGTTCATCGGTGTCTTTGCCGCGCTCGCATGGCGACGCCGGCTCGGCGCCACGGAAAGCTCCGCTGCGACTCCCGCGTGACGAGGCGCGCAGCCTTACGCGGGCTGCACTTCGGCTCGGAAAATCTCCAGCGCCCTGCGAATCAGCGGATCGCTTTTGAATTCCTCCATCGGATCCTTTCTCACCTGCGGCGGAGGCTGCGCGACCGGCTTCGCGACGACGCCCTCCCTCACCTCCAGAGTGACGCCTACTTTGCGCCCGAGAATTTCACTCGCCGCGCTCGCTAGAAACTCACGGTGCCCCTGCTCCAGGAAGTCCTTTGAAAATGCCTGCTCCGGCGGAAACCCGATCTGGACGGACGATCCTTCGATGCGAGTCACCGCACCCGCCTCCACCCACGCGCTGATGAGCTTGCGATCGCGGCGGACGATGTCGATGAGCGCCTGCCAAAATGCATCGGTCGAAATCGCCGCCACTGGCGCTGGCGCTGGAGCGGGCGGCGGCGGCTCCGCGACCTTTGCCGTCACCGCACCACGTTCCTGCGCGGATGGCGGAACGGGTGCCGGTGCCGGCGCCGGAGAAGCAGGCCCACGCGGCACGGGAGGGCGCGGTTCCGCGCGGGGAGCGACAGGCTTCACGGGCTGCGCCGGTGCCGGAAGCGGCTGCCCGCCACGCAAAGCCGTGAGGGTGTCGATCACCTCGGTCAGCGTCGCGCTTTGCAGAATCTGAACCGCGCGGATCGCAGCGACCTCGAAGTGCATCTTCTTGTTCGCCGCCCATTTCATCCGCCCCTCGGCGCCGGCGAATTGCTCGATCAAATCGAGCACCTTCTCCATCGGGACCCGCGCAGCTTGCTCCCGCATTGCGACGACCGCCTCGGGCATCCACTCATCGCCGAGCCCGTCCGGGTCGGCCTGCAGGACGAGCAGATTCCGAAGGTGCCCGATGAGGTCGCTCATCAGGCGCGAGAGATCCTTGCCTGCCTCCGCCTGCCCGTGGATCGCCGCGAGCGCCCCGGTCGCGTCGCCGGAAATGATCGTCTCACAGAGGTGCGTGACGGTGTGCGCGCTTGTGAAGCCAAACACATTCAGCACATCTGCCTCGCTGATTTTGTCACCGCAGAACGCCACGAGTTGGTCGAGCATCGACTCCGCATCGCGCAACCCGCCCTCGGCCCCTCGCGCGACCGCCTCCGCAGCCTCGGGCGCCAGCGCGAAACCCTCGTTCTTCGCGATGAAGAGAAGATGCCGCGCGATGACGGCGGTGGGGATGCGCTTCAGATCGAAGCGCTGGCAGCGGCTGAGCACGGTCGTCGGCACCTTCTGAACATCGGTCGTGGCGAAGAGGAACTTCACGTGCGGCGGCGGCTCCTCGAGCGTCTTGAGCAGGGCATTGAAGGACGACGCCGAGAGCATGTGCACCTCGTCCACGATGTAGATTTTGAACCGGCCCACCGGCGCGTAATTCACACGGTCGATGATGATCTCGCGGATCTTGTCCACCTGCGTGTTCGACGCGGCGTCGAACTCAATCACATCCAGCGAGCGACCCTCCGCAATTTCCCGGCAGATTTCCTCGTCGGGATCGAAGTCTGCCTTCGGCCCTCCGGTGCAGTTCAGCGCCTTGGCAAAAATGCGCGCCGTCGAGGTTTTCCCCGTGCCGCGCGGACCGACGAAGATGTAGGCGTGCGCGATGCGGTTCTGCTCGATGGCGTTGCGCAGCGTCCGCGTGATGTGCTCCTGGCCGAGCACATCGGCGAAGGTCTTGGGGCGGTATTTGCGTGCGAAAACCGTGTAGCTGCTCACGCGGCGGAGTCTGTGTCGCTCGGACCGGCGAGCAAATGGAAAAACTTCGGGATTTTTCACGTGTCCAATTTCCGACACAGCATCTTCACGTTCTGCGAGTTGCATCCAGCCGGGACTGGCGCACCGTTTCCACCATGGCCCGCCGACTGCTTCCCAAGAGTCCTCAGCAAATGAAGAAGTGCAGCTCACACAACGCTGCCGAGTGCGCAGCGCGCGGCCCCCGCGGGACGGCCGAGCGGGACACCTCGGCCAACATTCACGAGATTCTGAAGCTCGCCTACCGGCGCCATGCGCGCGGACGGGTCGCACGGGCCGCCGTGAACGCATGCCTCGGCCGGTAAATCCGCCATCACCGCTCCGCGCTTCCATTCCCCGCGCGAATCGTTGAAGGTCGCGCCATGAAACTCGGCTTCATCGGCTGCGGCAAAATGGCTGCGGCTCTCGTCAAGGGCGTCATCAAATCCGGCCTGTGCAAACCGGCTGACATCACGGTGAGCGACGTCCACGCGCCATCCGCGGAAAAGCTGCGCGCGGAGACCGGCGTGAATGTCGGCGCCTCGAACCCCGAGGTCCTCGCTGCCAGCGACGCGATCGTCCTCGCCGTGAAGCCCGGCGACGCGCTCGCGGCGATCCAGAGCATTGCGTCGCAGCAGGTCGAGGCTTCGATGCGCTGGGCATGGAAGGGCGACGACAAGGCGAGCAAGCTCCTCATCTCCATCGTCGCGGGGCTTCCGCTGCACAGCATCGAGCAGGCAGCCGGCGGCAAGCTGCGAATCATCCGAGTGATGCCAAATACACCCGCCCTCGTCCTTGCCGGCGCATCCGCCTTCACCACGGGCACGCAGGCGACGGAGGACGACGCGGAGGTCGCGCAGAAGATCTTCGGCAGCGTCGGCGTCGCGGTGCGCGTGAAGGAAGCGCTGCTTGATGCCGTGACGGGCCTCAGCGGCAGCGGGCCCGCGTATGTTTACACAATCATCGAGGCACTCGCCGATGGCGGCGTGCTGATGGGACTCCCGCGCGACCTCGCACTGCAGCTCGCGGCGAAAACCGTCGCGGGCGCGGCAGAGATGGTGCTCCAGAGCGGGCTGCATCCCGCGACGCTGCGCGATCAGGTCACGAGCCCCGGAGGCACAACCATCGCGGGCATGGAAGCGCTCGAGTCTCACGGCCTCCGCTCCGCCCTCCTCGCCGCAGTGCGCGCGGCCACCGAGCGCTCCGCGGCGCTCGGCGCGGCGAAATGAAGCGGGCTGCACAAGCCTGCGCGGCGGTCCTCGGCGTGCTTGCGGCCTCACATGGCGCCCCACCCGCGCAGAAGGCCGTTCCCGCGAAGCCGGCGCTTCCCAGCGCCACCCCGGCAACACCCGCGGCGATCACTCAGGAGCGCCAGACCGCACAGCAGCTTCATGACACCGCGTTGAAGGACTTTGCGGAAGGCAGGCTCGACGCGGCCAGCGCCGGCTTTCAGAAAGTGCTCGCCCTCGCGCCTGAGAACCCACCGGCCCTGCTGAACCTCGCGCTCATCGCCCAGCGGCAGCAGCGTGCCGAAGATGCCGAGAAGCTCCTCCACCGCGTCATCCAAAAGGATGCAGCCAATGCGACCGCCTGGCTGCTCCTCGGCATCGGCGCCTACGAACGCAACGACCTCGTGGCCGCGCACGCGCACCTCGCGCAGGCTGTCCTCCACGCGCCACAGGATGCGCGCGCGCACCAATACCTCGGCGCCACCTTTGGCCGCCGCGGCTGGTATGGCGCGGGCGAGGATGAATTACGCCGCGCGCTGGAGCTGGACCCGAAGTCCGCCGAGGCGCACTACAATCTCGCCGCGATCTACATGGAGCGCGTGCCTCCTGCTGTCGAACTCGCGCGGCGGCACTACTTCCGCGCGGTGGATCTCGGCGCGCCGCCGGACAAGCACCTCGCGGAGCGCATCGGAAAGTGACCGCGGGCGTGCGGCGGCTTGCACCGCGGGATTCCGCCGCTACGGTGCGCGCGCATTCATTCATGAGACGACTCGCCGCGCTCTTCCTTTCACTCGCACTGCTGATCGCACCGGCCTGCGCGGCGACGAAGAAAAAGCCCCAGTCAGCACCGAAGCCGTCCACTGCCGCAAAGCCCGAGTCTCCCGGCGTGGCGCGTCCATTCCCGATGGACGACAACGACCCGAGCGTCTTCCCGCTGGTCGCCGCGGAATCCGTCATCCTGTGCGACGCCGCGAACGGACGCGTCCTTTACGAGAAGAATCCCGACCAGCTCCGCGCGGTCGCGAGCACGCAGAAGCTGCTCACCGCGCTCATCATCGCGGAGGCAGGCGATCTCTCTGCAAAGGTGCGCGTCGAGAAGGAGGACTCGATGTGCGAGCCGACGAAGCTCGGCATCAAGGCCGGCGAGACCTACCGCCGCTACGACCTGCTGAAGATCCTCCTCGTGAAGAGCATGAACGACGTCGCCCGCTGCCTCGCGCGCGACAACGCGGGAAGCCTCGAGGCGTTCGCAGCGAAGATGAATGCGAAGGCCCGCGAGATCGGCATGCGCCAGTCGCATTTCGTGAACCCGAACGGCCTGCCTGCGGCGGGCCAGCGGTCCTCCGCGCGGGACATGGCGCGCCTCGCGCTCTTCGCCTACCGGAACCGCGTGCTGCGGGGCATCGTGAACCAGAAGACGCTCACGTGGCAGCATCCAAGCGGGAAGACCGAGGTCTTTGAAAACACGAACAAGCTGCTGAAGTATTTCGGCGTCTGCAACGGCATGAAGACCGGCTACACCGAGGCTGCCGGCCACTGCCTTGTGTCGAGCGCCACGGACGGCAGCCGCCACCTCGTCGCCGTCGTGCTCGGCGATCACCGCCGCGAATACATCTGGTCGGACAGCTACAAGCTCTTCAACTGGGGTTTCCACCAGCTCAAGAACATGCCCGCGGACGGGAACTGACCGCGCATGGCCGCGAGCATCGAGGATCAACTGGCCGACCTGCGCTCACGTTCGCTGCTGCGGCGCCTCCGCACCTTCGACACGCCCCAGCAACCCGAGATCGAGGAGGGAGGAAGGAAGCTGCTCAGCTTCGCATCGAACGACTACCTCGGGCTCGCAACAGAACCGGCGCTGAAGGAGGCGGCAAAGGCGGCAATCGACCGTTACGGTGTCGGCAGCGGCGCGGCGCGCCTCATCTCGGGAAGCCTCGCGCCGCATGCGCAGCTCGAGGACGCCATCGCTCGCTTCAAAGGCACGGAGGCCGCGCTCGCATTCTCCAGCGGCTACGCCACGGCGCTCGGCACGCTCGGCGCGCTGTGCGGGGAGGAGGATGTGATTCTTTTGGACAAACTCAGCCACGCCTCGCTCATCGACGGCGCCCGGCTCAGCCGCGCGACCGTGCGTGTCTTTCCGCATAACCATCTCGGCAAGCTGGAGAGCCATCTCGATTGGGCCGCGGAAAACCATCCCGCCGCGCGCGTCGTCATTGTGACGGAGGCCGTCTTCAGCATGGATGGCGACCGTGCGCTGCTGCCGGAGATTGTCGCGCTGAAGAACCGCTTCGGCGCGATGCTGCTCGTGGATGAGGCGCACGCCGTCGGCGTCCTCGGGCGCAATGGCCGCGGCCTCGCCGACGCTCTGCGGCTGGAGGGCGAAGTGGACATCCAGATGGGCACGCTGAGCAAGGCGCTTGGCGTCTCCGGCGGATACATCGCGGGCTCGCGCCGCCTCATCGAACTGCTCGTGAACCGCGCGCGCAGCTTCGTCTATTCCACCGCACCGCCGCCCGCGGTTGCAGCGGCAGCAACGGCGGCAATCGAGTTCATGGAAAGCGAGGCCGGCGAGAAGCGGCGCGAGAAGCTCTGGGAAAACCTCGCGTGCTTCGGCGGCGAGATGCCGCACCTCTTTGCCGATGGACGGAAGATCCAGAGCGCGATCATCCCAATCATCCTCGGTGACAACGGCCGCGCGCTTGAGGCTGCGGACCGGCTTGCGGAGCGCGGCCTTTACGTGCCGGCAATCCGCCATCCCACCGTTCCGCGCGACTCCGCGCGGCTGCGCATCACCATGTCTGCAAAGCACACGCAGGAGCAGATCGCCGCACTGTGCGGCGTGCTTCGGTCGCTGTGAGTCGCCTCCCGGTCGCCCGCCGTTGAAAAGCCGCGCGGCGAGCATACCCTCGGTCTGCACACTCAGGCAAAACTCCAATGGCCGAACCATCTGAAGCAGCTCCCCCGTCGCCCGAAACGCGGCGCCGCTGCCCGGACTGCGGCAACGAATACGACGTGCCCAACGGCCCCGGGGCGACGACGAACTGCTGCAATGCCTGCCAGGTGAAGCGCATGACTTTCGTCTTCACGAAGCCCGCTCCGGAGGCCATCCCGCCGCCGACGGAAAAGAAGCCCCTGCGCCGCTCGCGCAAACTGTGGTTCGCACTGCTGGTGCTCGCCTCCGCAGTCACCGCCGGCATCGTCTGGCGCAAGCCTCTGCACGACCAGTATCGCCAGTGGACGCAGAACATGCACGCGAGGCGAGCGGCGCAGAGCCTTGAGAAGGGCGACTACGCGCGCGCGATTCTCGACGGGCGCAAGGCGCTTGAGTTCGACCCGCTCGACGTGGAGACAAACCGCGTCATCGCGAAAGCGTGCGAGGCGCAGAATTCGTTCGACGCCATCCCGTGGCGCGCGCGGCTGAACCTCATCAAGCCCGGCGACGTGGAGAACGCCCTCGCATGGGCGCGCGGTGCATTGAATGCAGGCGACAACGACGCGGCGGAGGACGCGCTGGCCACGCTGAGACCCGCAGACCGCACCAGTGCGCCATATCACGATCTCGTCGCGCAGCTCGCAATGGCACGCGACGAAATCGCGGAAGCCGAGCTGCACTGGAAGGAAGCCGCGCGGCTCGATCCGTCAGCGGAGGAGTTCCGCCTGCGCCTCGCCTCGATCCAGGTGCGCACCCTGCCGATCAAGGAGCGCGCGCCAGCGCTGAAGACTCTGGAGACGCTCGCGGAGAAGCCCAAGCACCGTTCCGTCGCGCTTCGGGCGCTGATCGAGGAGGCGATGAACCGCCACGACTTTCCGCGCGCGTGCAGGCTCGCCGACACCCTCGTGGCGAGCCCCGAGGCGCGCTTCGGCGACCGCATCGGACGGCTCGCCATGCTCCGCGACCAGCAGGCCCCCGAAGCCCGCGAATACCTCGCGCGGCTCCGCGGTGAATCGCTGGGCAACCCAGTGGAGTTCACCATGCTCCTCTCGTGGATGAACCAGCACCACCTCCCCGGCCTCGTCTCGCACTGGGTGCCCGAACTTCCCGCCGAGCTGACATCAAGGCCGCCGGTGGCGCTCGCCATCGCAGACGCCTACGGGCGCGGCCGCGAGTGGGCAAAGCTGAAGGCGCACACCGAGGGCGCATCGTGGGCGAACTTCGAGCACGTGCGCCTCGCGCAGCTCGCGCGGGCGCTGGAGAATTTCGGCAATGTCGTCGCCGCGGAGACCACGTGGGGCCGCGCCGTCGCAGAGTGCCAGGAGCGGCCTGAACGCCTCGCCGGGCTCGTCCGGCTCGCCCAGGCGTGGCGCTGGGAGGAGCGCGCCGAGGTCGTGCTGCGGAAGCTTTCCGCCGACGAAGGCACGCCCGTGTGGATGCTCGATGCGCTCTGGAACATGGCGAAGAAGTCCGGCGACTCCGCGGAGCTGCACCGCCTGAGCCGGCTCATCGTGAAAGCCCGCCCGAAGAACACCATCGCGCGCAACAACTTCATCCGCCTCTCGCTGCTCCGGCGCACGAATGAAACCGTGACCAACGAACTCGCCGCCGCCCTTTACCGTGAAAACCCAAAGGACATGGCCTGCGCCATCACCCGCGCGCTCTCGCTATATTTCCAGAACCAGGTTTTTGAAGCGCTCCAAGTCATGCGCGCATTCCCGCAGGAGGACCTCCGCGAGCCGGAGCCCGCGCTCTACTACGGCGTCTTCCTCTACGCATCCGGCGATGCCGCCGGCGCCGGGCCCTTCCTTGAGATCGCACACAGCGGGAAGCTGCTCCGCGAGGAGGAAGACCTCATCGCGGGCATGAAGCGCGACTCGCGCAACAACACGCTGACCCTCCCGCTGAAGAAACCCGCGGCCCCGCGCTAGCGACGGGACTCAACACGCGGCGCCGGCGCGCGCGTGGAGGACACCCATGAGCGGCCCCGCGGCCTCCACGCCCTTGGAGAACGCCGCCACCTTGAACGCCAAGCCCATCATCTGCGGATGCATCAGCGTCTGGAACGCGCGCCTCTCCGCGGCATTCGCGCCCTCCGCGAAGTGCTCCATGCCGAGGCCCACCATGAAGTGGTGCTGGTCCGTGAAGCCCTCCAGCCGCAGGCCCGCCGACGCCGCGGCCTCGATGAGCGAGTCAAACTCCACATGCGCCGTGAGGTCGATCTCGCCCGGCAGAGCGAGAGGGTCCGGCTCTCGGCGGTGGCGCGCGTAGGCCGACAACGTGCCCGACGTGCGTGACGGCGCGTAGTATTCGTCACGGGGAAATCCGTAGTCCACCGCGAGCACGAAGCCCCGCTCCATCGCCGACGCCACACTGCGGATCCAGTCCGCGGCTGCGAGGTTCACCTCCGTCACGTAGCCCTCCGGCAGACCGCCGGGGATGCGCCCGCACGCAGCGCGCAGTTCGCCCAACACCGGCGCGCCATCGGCAAACACCAGCCGCCCCTCCTCCTCCAGCACCACGCGCTCGCGCCATTCGCCATCCGTCCACCTCACCACATCCACGGGAAATGCGTCCGGCAGTTCGTTCGACAGATGGACCCCAGTGCCGCAGCGCAGCTCCGCGAGCGAGCGCACCCACTCCGCGTGTTCGCCCACCGAGGCGAGCCGCGCACGCTGACGCTCCTCCAGCGCGGGGAACGGCTCCACGATTCGGCAACGCGCAGCAGTGTGGCACTGCGGGAAAAGCACGCGCAGGCCGCCAAGCACATCCGCGGCAAGTTCGCCGCCCGCAGCGCCCTGCTCGATGAGCGTGAATTCCCCCGGCTCGCCGAGCCGCTTCCACATCTCCGCGACCTGCCTCGCCAGCAGCCGCCCAAAGAGCGGCCCCACGCTCACATTCGTGAAGAAGTCCCCGGCGCGCCCGATGCGCGCACGCCCCGATGCATAGTAGCCATGCTCCGGATGATACAACGCCAGCTCCATGAAGCGCCGGAACGGCATAGCCCCGCGCGCGGCGATCTCGGAACGGATGATGTCAGTCAGCTCGGCTGGCATTGAGGGAGGCTGCGCAGCAGCAACGCCGAATGTCGAATGACGATTGGAGCAATGGCGAATGTGGAATGCCGAATGACGAAGGCCTCACGCTCGCGGGCGCGTTCGGCATTCGTCATTCCCTCATCACCTCCTCCCCGCTCCCACCCTCCGCACTAAGAACCCCCTCCGGTGCCGGCTTGTCCCCCGCACATTCACACGCCAGCATCCTCGCCATGACGCTCCGTCCCCTGCTCCCGCTCCTCCTCGCATCGCTCCCCGCAATCGCCGAAGACTGGCCCGTCTGGCGCGGCCCGGCCAATGACGGGCGCAGCACCGAGACCACCTTCCCCACCACCTGGAGCAGGACGGAGAACGTCGCCTGGCGCACCGAGCTGCCCGGAGAAGGCCACGCATCGCCCGTGGTCTTCGGCGGGAAAGTCTTCACCGTCGCCGCCACACCCGAGACGGGCGAGCGCATCCTCCTGTGCCTCGACCGCACGAGCGGCAAGGTGCTCTGGCAGCAGGTCGTCGTGAAGGCCCCCAGCGAGCACGTCCACCGCGAGAACAGCCACGCCTCCTCCACCCCCGCGTGCGACGGCGAGCGCGTCTTCTGCACCTTCCTCGACGGCAAGGACGTCGTCGTCTCCGCCTACTCGCTCGACGGGAAGCAGCTCTGGCAGAAGCGCCCCGGCATCTTCACCAGCGTCCACGGCTTCTGCTCCACGCCGCTCCCGTATCAGGACAAAGTCATCGTCAACTGCGACCACGACGGCAACGGCTACATCGTCGCCCTCGCCCGCAAGGACGGCCGCGAGCTCTGGCGCATCGAGCGCCCGAACCACACCCGCAGCTACTGCACGCCCCTCATCCGCAAGGCTGCGGGCCGCATGCAGATGGTGCTCTCCGGTTCCAAATGCATCGCCAGCTATGACCCCGACACCGGCAAGCAGCTCTGGATCGTGGACGGCCCCACCGACCAGTTCGTCGCGTCGCCCGTCTATTCCGAAAAGACGGGGCTCTTCTACATCACCGGCGGATTTCCCGAGCACCACATCATGGCCATCCGCCCCGACGGCAGCGGGAACGTCACCGGCACGCACGTCGTCTGGCATCACCAGAATGCACAGGGCGTGAGCTACGTCCCCTCCCCGATCATCGAGGGCGACCACTTCCTCGTCACCGACGACCGCGGATTCGCCCATGCCTTCGACGCGAAGACGGGGGACATCGTGTGGAATGAAAAGTTCGGCCGCAGCCACGCCAGCATCGTGAGCGCCGCCGGGCTGCTCTACTTCATGAATGACCTCGGCGTCTGCCGCGTGGTGAAGCCCTCGGACAAATTCACCACGGTGTCCACGAACGACCTCGGCGAGCCCGCCTACGCATCGCCCGCGCTGAGCAACGGGCAAATCTTCCTGCGCACCGGCAAAGCTCTCTACTGCATCGGGCAGAAGCGCCAGGCCGCGCGTTAGGAGTCTGTCAGACGGAGACAGCCCCGGATGGCATCGAGCCGTCCCACCGCGAAGTTGGATTGCGACGCCCGCTGTGGAGCCAGACAGCGCGCAAGGCTCCGTCGCTCCAGCCCTCCCTACGCGAGCGCGTCGAGCGCAGCGTGGTCGATGGTGACGAGGCGCTTCTGCCGCGAGCCGAGGCGCGGGATGCACTGGATGAGCGCCTTCGTGTAGGGATGCTGCGGCTCACGCAGGATCTTCGCCGTCTCACCGGCCTCCACGATTTTTCCGCGGAACATCACGGCGACCTTGTCGGCGAAGCCCGAGATGATGCCGAAGTTGTGCGTGATGAGGATGACCGCCATGTCCAGTGAACGGCGCAGCTCGCGGAACTGATCCATGATCTGCGCCTGGATGGTGACGTCGAGCGCCGTGGTGGGTTCGTCGGCGACGAGGAGGTCCGGATGGCACGAGAGCGCCATGGCGATCATCACGCGCTGCTGCATGCCGCCGCTGAGCTGGTGCGGATAGTCGTGCAGACGCGTTGCAGGATCCTTGATGCCGACAAGGTCGAGGTTGCGGATGATCTCGGCGTCCACGTCCTTCACGTCTGGGCGATGGAGATGGACGGCCTCGGCGATCTGGCTGCGGATGGTGAAGACGGGGTTCAGCGAGGTGCCGGGCTCCTGGAAGACATACGCGATGCGTCCGCCGCGGAGCCTGCGCAGCTCATCGGGCTTCAGCTTCAGCACGTCGCGGCCGTCGAAGAGGATCTCACCGCTGGCGTATTTCGCAGGCGGCTCCGGGAGCAGCCGCGTGAGCGCGAGGCCGGTGACGCTTTTCCCGCTCCCGCTCTCGCCGATGATCGCCATGGTTTCGCCCTTCTCGAGTGTGAGGCTGATCCCCTTCACCGCCTCGACGACTCCTCCCTCCGTCTGGAAGTGGATCGCGAGGTTGCGGATGTCGAGTAGCGGCATGGTCGGCTGGAAGGTGAGCGCACTCTCCGTGCGCGCACCCCGCGAGGCAAGGCGGGAGTCGGCGGGTGCGCCTAGAACTGGAGGCGGAGGCCGCCGGAGACGGAGTGGGAGTCGTAGTTCCTGCGGCCGACTTCGCCGTCGTAGTTGAGGTAGATGGCGGTGCGCTCGCTCCAGTAGATGGTGACGCCGGCGCCCAGCAGCAGGCGGCCGGTGACGGGGCCTTCGACGGTGAAGGCGTTGCCGCCGAGCGTGCTGAAGCTGCTCGTGATGCTGTGCGCCACGTCGCCGAACTCGTGCTGCCATGCGGCGCGCAGCTCGGGCCGCACGCGCTTGCCGGCCACCTGCACGTCCCAGATGGCGCGGAATCCCAGGGCAAGGCGGGAGCTCTCCGAGTCGGTCTGGCTGACGCGCAGCGGCGCGAACGTGCCGGTCTCGGTGAACCCGTCGAGGTCGGTGTTCGTATACTGGTAGCTCAGCGTGGGGCCGAACTTCATGCCGCCGACCTGCCAGTCGTAGCCGGTGGCGAAGAACACGTTGACCTCCGAGCCGTCCGGACGGGCGACTGCCGCGGTGTTGTTCGGCGTGACGCGCCGGGTCTCGTAGCTGTTGAGCCCGCCGGTGACGGCGGCGTCCACGTAGAACCCGCTGTCAAAGTAGGTGGCGTAGAGCCCGAGCCGCCCGCCGTCCACGTCCAGGCTGCCGCCGTTGGCCAGCGTGGCGCTGGTGCCGGTGTAGCCCAGCGCGAGGCCGATGGCGAAGTGCTCGCTCACGCGGTAGTCGATGCCCGCGGTCACGCCGCCGGTCTGGTAGTCGTAGCCGGCTGCGTTCGTCGTGCTGCCCACGCGTGTGAACTCGCCGCCGCCGGTCATGAACAGGCCCCAGCGCTCGTTGCTCGGCGGGGCGATCTCCTTGCTGCGGACGCCGGCCGGGCCGGCCGAGCCCTGCACGCTGCTGGCTCCGGTGCGGAAGGCGACGCCGCCGCTGCCGCTGCCGCTGCCGCCGCCCGGGGATGCCTGGCCGCGGAGGTCCTCCATGCGCTGCTGGAGGTTGCGGTTCTGCGTCTTGGAGAGCGACGTGGAGATGTCGAAGATGGACGCCAGCTCCTCGGGCGCGATCTTGTCGAGGTTGCCCTTGAGCGTCGTCAGCGACTGCGTGTCGAGGAAGTTCAGCTCGGAGACTGCTGGAGGTTGCGGTTCTGCGTCTTGGAGAGCGACGTGGAGATGTCGAAGATGGACGCCAGCTCCTCGGGCGCGATCTTGTCGAGGTTGCCCTTGAGCGTCGTCAGCGACTGCGTGTCGAGGAAGTTCAGCTCGGAGAGGACGCCCGTCTTGCCACCAGTGACCTTCTGCAGGCTGTCGAGGGCATTGGCCACCGCGAGCTGGTTGGGCGTGAAGTCGAGCACGCCCTTGAGTCCCGCGAAGCTCCCCTGCATCGCCTCGAGCACGACACTCGTCGTGTAGAGGTTCACCGTCGGCACGAGCAGCGGAGTGCTGCTGAAGGCAGCAAGACCCGTCACATTGCCCGACGGAAGCGCAGTGCCGCTGGCAGTTCCTCCCGCGACTCCGCCGGTGGCTGAAATCAGCGTGACCTTTGCGCCCGGCGAGAGCTGGAAGCCGTTCTGCTGGACAATCGCCAGCGTGCCGCCGCCGACATTGGCTGTGCCAGTGGTGACGAGCTGATCGTGCTGCACGCCCGGGACAGTGCCGCCGACGTTCGCGATGTAGGTGCCGCCTGCAAACAGGATGTTGCCGTTGGCGATGTTCACCACCAGCGGGGAGCCGTTCGTGCGGATGGTGCCCGCGGTCATCGTCAGGTTCCCGGAGCCGAAGGCCTTCGCGCTGCCGGCGATGAGCGTGCCGGCATTCATGGTGAGGCCGCCGGTGAAGCTGTTCGTGCCGGTGAGCACCTGGGTGCCCGTGCCGTTTTTCACGAAGGCGAGCGGGGCGCCGGGACCATTCTGGATGGTGCCGCCGAACGTCGTGCTCGTGTTCAGACCACCGGTCGTCAGCGTGGCAGGCGCACCCGTGCTGTTCTGCACGATGCCGCCGGCAACTCCGGAAAGGGAGCCGATGGTGTTGCTGAAGCCGCCGAGGTCGAGCGTGCCGCCGCTGTTGACGGTGACCGCGGAATTCACGCCGAAGGCGGACGTGGAGCCGGCGAGCAGCGAGCCGGCATTCACAGTCGTGGTGCCGGTGTAGGTGTTCAGGCCGGACAGGGTCTGCGTGCCCGCGCCGTTCTTCACGAGCGAGAGCGGACCTGCGTTGTCCTGGATGATGCCGGCGAAGTTCGTGCTCGTGCCAAGCGCGCCCGTGGTCAGCGTGGCCGCACCAGTGGAGCTGCGGACGAATGCGCCAGCCGGGCCGGTGAGTGAGCCGATGGTGTTGCTGTTGCCGGCGAGGTCGAGGATGCCGGTGGCGTTCACAGTGACCGCGGAGTTGATGCCGAAGGCCTGGGTGGAGCCGGCCTTCAACGTGCCGGTGACGTTCGTCGTGCCGGTGTAGGTGTTGATGCCATTCAGCGTGAAGGTGCCGCTGCCAGCCTTCACGAGGTTGCCCCCCGCGCCGCTGATCACGCCGCTGAAGGCGGTGGACGGGTTCGCAGGATTCGCACCGCCGCCGGCGCCGGTGGTCAGCGTGCCGCTGCCGAGGTTGATGCTGCTGCCGTTCAACGTGACCACTCCGGTGTCCGCGATGGAGCCGACGGTCTGGCTGTTGTTGTTCAGGTCGAGGCGTCCGCTGGTGCCATTGATGAGCACGAGCGAGGTCGGGTTGATCTGGTTCGAACCGAGGAGCTTGACGATGTCGCTGTTCGCGCCACCCGCACCGTCGCCGATGGTGAGGTTGCCGCCCACGGCGATGGAACCGCCGGTCTTGTTCAGGTCGAGTTCACCCGCGTTCACCGTCGTGAGGCCGGTGTAGGTGTTGCTCGCCGGACCGGAGAGCGTCTGGATGCCCGTTCCATTCTTCACCAGCGACAACGTGCCGCCGGCGCCGTTCTGCAGGACGCCCGAGTAGTCGGTGTTCGTGTTCAGCGCGCCAGTCGTGAGCGTCGCCGCACCGCCGGTGCTCTGGACAATCGCGCCCGCGGAACCCGCGAGCGAGCCGATGGTGTTGCTGAAGCCGGCGAGTTCGAGCGTGCCCGCTGCACCGATGGTGACCGCGGAGTTGTTGCCGAATGCATTCGTGATGATGCCCGCCTGCAGCGTGCCGCCATTCACCGTCGTCGAACCTGTGTAGGTGTTCGGACCAGCGAAGATCTGCGTGCTCGCACCGGTCTTCACGATGCTCGCGCCGGCCGGATTCGCGCCGGAGATGATGCCGCTGAACGTCGCCGTGCCAGCCGCCGCGCTCAGCGTGAGCGTTCCTGTGCCGAGGGTCACGCTGCTGCCATTCGGAGTGACCACGCCGGTGTCGCCGATGGACGCGATCGTCTCGTTGAAATTGTTCAGGTCAAGGCGTCCGCTGGTCCCGTTGATGAGGACGACCGACGTGTCGATGATCTGCTGGGACGCCAGCAGCTTCACAATGTCGCTGTTCGCACCCGGAGCGGAGCCGTCGCCGATGGTGAGGTTGCCGCCGACCGCGATGGAGCCGCCGGACTTGTTCAGATCGAGCTCGCCACCGTTCACCGTCGTGAGGCCGGTGTAGGTGTTGCTCGCAGGCCCCGAGAGCGTCTGCGTGCCCGTGCCGTTCTTCACAAGCAGGAGCTGGCCGCCGGCGCCGTCGAGCAGGACACCCGCGTAGTCGGTGTTCGTGTTCAGCGCGCCAGTCGTGAGCGTCGCGACGCCGCCCGTGCTCTGCACGATGCCCGCGGCGGTGCCAGCGAGGGAGCCGATGGTGTTGCTGAAGCCCGTAAGTTCGAGCGTGGCATTTCCGACCGTGGCGGCGGTGCCGACCGTCGTCGCGGAGTTCACGCCAAACGCAGTGTTCGCCACGCCGGCCTGCAGCGTGCCTCCGATCACTGTCGTCGACCCGGTGTAGGTGTTTCCTGCGGAGCCCGGCCCGCCGAAGATCTGCGTGCTCGTGCCGTCCTTCACGATGCTCGCGCCCGCGGGATTCGCTCCGGAAATCACGCCCGCAAACGTCGTCGTGCCACCGAGCGCCGTGCCGATGGTCAGCGTGCTTGTGTTGAGGTTCACGAGCGAACTCACCGCGCCGGTCAGCGACTGTATCGCCTGGTTCGCGCCGAGGTTCAAAGCCGAGCCGCCCGTGCTCGGGAACGGCGACGGAGGCGTGCCGGGAATCGCCGCGGTCGGATCCATGATGACCGTCGTGCGGATCGTGCCGATGCCACCGTCCGCCGCCGGCGCGGGCAGCGCGCCGACGACGTTTGCGTTGATCGTGCCGCCATTCGTGATCCAAGTCGGACCGGCGTAGCTGCTCGCCGCGTTCAAGTTCACGATGGTGGCGCCACCGACACCCGTGCCGTCCACGACGAGGTCCGAGGTGAAGCTCGTCGCGCCGCTGATGCCGACACTGTTGATGTTGACCGTGCCGCCGCCATTCAGCGTGAGCGTCGTGCCGTTCTTGTTGATGCCGCCGGTGAGCGTCATCGTGCCGGTGCCGTTCGTGCTGATGTTCGCGTTCGTCGCCACGGTGACCGGACCCGCGAGGCTTGATGAACCATTGAGCTGCTGCGTAAGCGCGCCGGGAGCGGCGACGCCGGCGCCGAAGCCGTTGATGACCACCGGCTCACCGACGACCGCCACGTTGTTCAGGATCTGCAGCGACGCGCCGTTTGCCACGACGGTGTTCGCACCGACACTGCCGAGCGCGAAGTTGTTTCCCGCCTGCAGGATGCCCGCATTCACCAGCGTCTGGCCGGTGTAGATGTTGAGGCCGGTGAGCGTGAGCGTGCCGGTCCCGTTCTTGATGATGCCGAATCCTCCGCTCACGTTTCCGCTCAGCGTGATGCTGCCGCCGCTCGTGGCGTTCGCGTTCGCGCTGTTCGTGGTGATGGTGGTGTCGGCGGTCAGTGTGACGGCACCGGCAAGCGAGGCGGCCACATTGATGTTGCCGTTGATGAGCGCACCATTGCCGCCAACGCCCGCGCCGCCGATCGTGAGCGCCTCGCCGCCGACGGTCTGACCGTTCAGGTCGAGCGTCGCACCGTTCGCGACAACCGTGCCCGCGGCGATCGTGCCGAGTGCCGTTGCGTTGCCGAGCACGACGGTGCCGGCGTTCACATTGGTCTGGCCGGTGTAGGTGTTCGCTCCGTTGAGGACCGCCGTGCCGAGGCCGTTCTGGTTGAACACGCCCGCGCCGCTGATCACGCCGCCGAAGGTCTGCGTCGCGCCCGCATTGTTCGTCGAGTTGATCGTCGCGCCGAGCGCGGTGTTGATCGGGTTGTTGAATGTTCCGCCATTCGTGAGGCGCACATCGAGGATGGCGCCGCCGTTGACGATCACATTCGCCCCGTTGTTGCCAATCTGGGCGCCTGCCGTCGCATTGTCGCCGACCTGCAGCGTGCCCGCATTGATCGTCGTGGTGCCGAGGTAGGTGCTCGCGCCGGTGACGGTGAGGATGCCCGCACCGTTCTTCACGAGGCCGTTGCCCGCCGCACCGGTGATGATGCCGGTGAGCGTCGAGTCGAAGCCGTTCGTGTCAATCACACCACCGCCGCCCGCGCCGCCGTCGAGAGAGATGCCGCGCGCGGAGTTGATGCCCGCGAGCGTCTTCAGCGTCGCACCATTCCCGAACGTGATGTTGCCGGCGACATTGCCGAGGTTGTTGTCGTTCGAGATTTCCAGCGTGCCGCCGAGGATGAGCGTGCCACCGGCGTAGGTGTTCACTCCGGAGAGAGTGAGGATGCCCGTGCCCGTCTTGGATAGCGCGCCGGCGCCGCTGACCACGCCGCCGTAGGTGAGGCGGTCGGGTCCGGTCACATCGATGCCGCCGTTGCCGGCGAGGATGATGCTGCGGTTGCTGTTCAGCGTGAAAGTCGCCGTGGCCTGCAGCACGCCGTTGTTGAGCGTGATGTCGTTGATGCCCGTCGCGCCGGGGATCGCGCCGAGGTTCTGGTCATTCGAGATGCTCACGGTGCCGCCACCGGTGATCGTCGTGCCGCCGGTGTAGGTGTTGCCGATGTTGGCGAGCACCAGCCTGCCCGCGCCGGTGGAGACCAGTCCGTTCGTGAAGACAGGGAACCCGGGGACCGAGTTCGTGATCTGCGCGTTGATCGTCGCCGTGTCGCCTGCGTTCGTCACGCTGATCGAAGGCACACCCACCACGGCCGGATTCTGGCCGACGAGGTTGAGGGTGCCGCCTCCGCTGCCGTTGATGACGTAGCCGTTGGCACCGAAGATCAGGCCCTGTGCGTTCACGGTCTCCGTGATCGTCACCGTGCCGGCCGGCGCGAGGAAGATCGCAGTGCCGTTCTGCCACGAGGCGTTCGGATTGCCCCCGGCGTTCGTCCAGTTGGTCGAGAAGTTGTTCCAGTTGCCGGTGCCGCCGTTGATGTTGCCATCATTCGCGGGTCCGGTTCCGTCCCAGAACTGCACCGGGCCGGCATTGTTCGCGAGCACGAGCAGGTTCACCTGGTTCGCCACCGCCGTGACAACCACCGGGGTGAACGCGCCGCCGACGCCGTTGATGGTGTCCACGGTGTTGTCCGTGAGCGTGCCGGTGTAGTTGAAGAGCCGGTAGCTGCCCGAGCCGAAGCCGGCGAGCTGGGTCACGTTCAAATTGCCGTCGAGCGTGAGGTTGCCGTTCACGTTCACGAGGTCGTTGCCCGGCAGCACCTGCTGGCCGATGACGCCGGGGGTGCCGAGTTCGAAGTTCGAGTTCGATCCCGCATTGAGCACGAGCGTGCCCGTCGTGATCGTGCCGGGGCTGGTGCCGGGATTCAGATTGCCGCCCGCGAGAATGGTCACTGTGCCCGCGATGGAGCCGGTGCCGCTCAGCGTCGCTCCATTCTGCACGGTCACGGCGGTGTTTCCGAGCGAACCGTTCACGCGGAGGTTGCCATTCACGACCGTGGTCGCGCCGGTGTAGGTGCTCGCGCCCGTGAGGATGGTGAGGCCGGTGCCCGTCTGATTGAAGACGCCCGTGCCCGTGATGCTTCCGGCGAAGGTCTGCGTGTTCGCGGAGATCGAGTTGATCGTTCCGTTGTTCGCGATGTTGCCCGGCAGCGTCCCGGTGTTCGCGAGGTTCAGCGCGAACGTCGCACCGTTCACCACATTGATCTGGCCGGACTGGATGTTCCCGCTGGTGCCGTCACCCACCTGCAGCGTGCCATTGTTCACATTCGTCACACCGATGTAGGTGTTCGCACCCGTGAGGATGGACGTGCCGGCCCCCTGCTGCGTGAGCGTGCCAGTGCCGCTGATGACATTGGCCACCGTGATGGTGTCGCTGCGGTCGAAGACGAGCGCGCCATTGTCCACGACAGGTCCGCCATTTCCAAGCGTGCCGGAAGTGCCGCCTGCGCCGACCTGCAGCGTGCCTGCGTTGATCGTCGTAGCTCCGGTGTAGGTGTTGTTGCCCGTGAGGATCGTCCTGCCGGTGCCGTTCTGGTTGAGCGTCCCGGCGCCGCTGATGACGCCCGAAAGCGTCTGCGTGTTCGCGCTGATGCCGTTCACCGCGCCGTTGTCGGCCACGTTGTTCACGAAGGTCTCGCCGTTCGCGAGGTTGATCGCCAGCGTCGCGCCGGGATTCACCGTCACCGCGGAATTGGCGATGGATGCATTCGGAGTCGCACCGTCGCCAATCTGCAGGGTGCCAAAGACCACCGTCGTCGCGCCCGAATAAGTGTTCGTCGCGGTGAGGATCGTCGTGCCCGTCCCCTGCTGCGTCACCGTGCCGGTGCCGCTGATGAGGTTCGCCACGGTCATGAGGTTGCTGCGGTTGAAGACGAGCGCACCGTTGTCCACGACATTGCCGCTGCCGAGCGTGCCCACGGTGCCCCCGTTTCCGATCTGCAGCGTGCCCGCCGCGATCGTCGTCGTGCCGCCGTAGGTGTTCGCGCCGGTGAGGATCGTCGTGCCCGTGCCGGTCTGGTTCAGCGTGCCGGCGCCGCTGATGGCTCCGGACAGCGTCTGCACATTGGCGCCCGTGTTCACGCCGTTCACCGCGCCGTTGTCGGTCACGCTGTTCGTGAAGGTCTCGCCGTTCGCGAGGTTGATCGCAAGGGCGGCTCCGGCGTTCACGGTTGTCGAGACCGAGTTTGCGATCGACGCACCGGCCGTGGCGCCGTCTCCAATCTGCAGCGTGCCCGCGACGACCGTCGTGGTTCCGCTGTAGGTGTTCGCCCCGGTGAGGATCGTCGTGCCCGCGCCCTGCTGGCGCAGCGCGCCGGTGCCGCTGATGAGGTTCCCGACGGTAATCACGTCGCTGCGGTTGAAGACGAGGAGCCCGTTGTCGGTCACGTTGCCCGTGCCGAGCGACCCGGACGCCCCGCCGGCTCCGATTTGCAGCGTGCCGGCGGTGATCGTGGTGACACCGGAATAGGTGTTCGCCCCGGTGAGGATCATCGTGCCGGTGCCGTTCTGGTTCAGCGTGCCAGAGCCGCTGATCACGCCCGACAGCGTCTGCGTGCCGGAACTGATGCCGTTCACCGCGCCATTGTCGGTCACGTTGTTCACGAAGGTCTCGCCGTTCGCGAGGTTGATGGCCAGCGCCGCCCCGGCGTTCACGGTGGTGGATGCCGAGTTCGCAATCGACGAACCAACCGTGGTGCCGTTGCCGATCTGCAGCGTGCCGTTTGTCACGGTCGTTGCGCCGGAGTAGGTGTTCGTGTTCGTGAGGATGGTCAAGCCGGTCCCCTGCTGCGAGAGCGTGCCAGTGCCGCTGATGAGGTTTGCGACCGTGATGGTGTCGCTGCGGCGGAAGATGAGCGCACCATTGTCCACCACATTGCCACTGCCGAGCGTGCCGCTGACACCGCCGTTGCCAATCTGCAGCGTGCCGGCCGCGATGGTCGTCGTGCCGCCGTAGGTGTTGTTGCCGGTGAGAATCGTCGTGCCCGCACCCTGCTGCGTGAGCGTGCCCGCGCCGCTGATGACTCCCGAGAGTGTCTGCGTGTTGCCGGCCGTGTTGAGGCCGACCACGGCGCCGTTGTCGGTCACGGAGTTGATGAACGCCTCGCCGTTGAGGAGCTGGATCGCGAGCGTTGCGCCGCCATTCACCGTCGTCGAGACGGAGTTCGCGATCGAAGCGTTCGCCGCAACTCCATCGCCAATCTGCAGCGTGCCCGCACTGACGGTCGTCGCTCCGGTGTAGGTGTTCGTCGCGGTGAGGACCGTCGTGCCCGCACCAGTCTGCGACACGGTGCCGGCGCCGCTGACAACGCCCGACACCGTCTGCGTGCCGGCCGTGTTGTTGGCGATGACGGATCCTCCGCCATTCACCGTCACCGGGTTGGCGAAGATGCCGCCGTTCGCGAGGTTGATCCCGAGCGCCGCACCGCTGTTCACCACCACCACCGCGGCGCCGTTACCAATCATCGTCGCGGCCGAGGACCCGTCGCCGACCTGCAGTGTGCCGCCGTTCACATTCGTCTGGCCGAGATAGGTGCTCGCGCCGGTCAGCGTCAGCGTGCCTGCGCCGGTTTTATTGAGGGGATTGCCCGCAGCGCCGGTGACGACGCCGGCGAGCGACGAGTTGAACCCGTTGGTGTCAACCGTGCCGCCGCCCGTGTTCAGCGTCACTCCGCGGTTGCCAAATGTGACGGCGCCCGTCGTCTGCAGGATCGCATTGCTTCCGGCGGTTCCGCCGAAAGTGATGCCGCCCGCCACGGCGCCGAGGTTGCCGTTCGTCGCGACGCGCACCGTGCCATCGAGGATGTTCGTCGGTCCCGCATAGGTGTTTGCGCCGGAGAGCACCAGCGTGCCGGTGTTGCTCTTGGTCAGCGAGCCCGCGCCGCCGATGATGCCGCTGGCGGTGAAGGTGTTCGCATTCGTCACGTCAAACGTGCCGTTGCCCGCGACGGTGACGCCGCGCGCGCTTCCGAACGTCGCAGTCGTCTGGAGCGTGCCGTTGTTCAGCGCCAGTGCGTTGGCTGAATTGCCGAGGTTGCTGTCGCTCGAGACGCTCACCGTGCCGTTCGTGATCGCCACGCCGCCGGTGAAGCTGTTGCCGGTGTTCGTCAGCACGAGCGTGCCCGCGCCGTCGGCCGTGAGCCCGTTTGCGCCGGTGATCTGAGCATTGATCGTCGCCGTAAGGCCGGGGCTCACCGTGATGAACGGCACCGGGGCCGGGCCGGCCACGAGATTCAGCGTGAATGCGCCCGCGCCGTTGATCTGGTAGCCGTTCGACGCGAAGACGAGGCCCTGTGCGTTCACGGTGCTCGCGAGAGTGACAGTCCCGGCCGCAGCGCCGAAGTTCGCCACGCCATTCTGCCACGCGGAATTCACCGCGCCGGTGTTGGTCGTCCAGTTGTTCTGGAAGCCGTCCCACGTGCCCGAGCCGCCTGCGATGACGTTGTCATTCGCCGGACCCGCGCCGTCCCAATACTGCACCGCGCCGATGACCGCCGGATTCAGCACGAGCAGGTTCACCTGACCGGTGACACCGAGATAGACCTGTGCCGTGAGCGGGCCGACAACACCGTTCACCGTCGTCGCGTTCGGTGTGAGCACGCCGGTGTAGTTGAACAGCCGGTAGCTGCCGGGGCCGAAGCTCGCGATGGGCGTCACGTTCAGGTTGCCCGCGAGCGTAAGGTTGCCATTCACTTGGATGAGGTCATTGCCGGGCAGCGATGCCTGCCCGACGACACCGGGCACGCCGAGCTCGAAGGTCGAGTTCGAGGCCGCATTCAGCACGAGGCCGGCGACCGTGAGAGTGCCGGGGCTGTTGCCCGCGGCGATGGTGCCGCCGTTCTGCACGGTCACGATGCCGCCGATGCTGCCGTTGCCGCCGAGCGTCCCGCCCGTCTGCACATTCACCGCCGTGTTGCCGAGCGCCCCGTTCACCAGCAGCGTGCCTGCGGAGATTGTCGTGGCGCCGGTGTAGGTGCTGATGCCCGTGAGGTTCGTCGTGCCCGCGCCTGTGTGGTTGAAGATGCCGTTGCCGGTGATGATTCCGCCGAGCGTCTGCGTGCCCGCGGCGATGTTCGCGTTGATCGTGCCGCCGTTGGCGATGTTGCCGGGCAATGTCGCGCCGGTGGCGAGGTTCACGCCGAACGTCGCGCCGCCGAGGACGTTGATCTGCGGCGACTGGATGTTGCCGCTGGTGTTGTTGCCCACCTGCAGCGTGCCCGCGTTCACATTCGTCGTGCCCGTGTAGGTGTTCGCACCGGTGAGGAGCGTCGTGCCATTCCCGCTCTGGGTGAGGGCGAGGGTGCCGGTGGCGCCGTTGGAAAGGATGCCGGAGAGCGTGTTGTTGTTTCCGGAATTCACGTTCACAAGGCCCGCGCCGCCGATGCCGTTGCTGATGTTGTTGGCCATCGCGTTGCCCACGAGGTTCACCAGCGTGAGCACGCCGCCCGTGCCGACATTCACCGTCGCAGTGCCCGCCGCATCAATCCGGCTCGGAAGCGCGCCGGTGCCGATCGTCAGGCCGCCGTCGCTGACCGTGACCCCGCCGTTGATGGCGTTCGCCGCGTTCGTGAGCGTCGTGGTGCCGCTGCCGATCTGGTTCAGAGTGATCGTCCCGGCCGCGGCCGTGATCGAACCCGCTAGGGTGTTGTTGTTCAACGAGTTCACGTTCACCGTGGCCGTCCCGCCAAACGGGTTGAAGAGGTTGTTGTTCAGAACATTGCCGACAATGTTCACCAAGTTAAGGGTGGCGCCAAAGTCCACGTCAATGTTGCGGCCGGCAACATTCGCCCCGGCCAAGCTCGGGCTTCCAGCGGTGCCAATCTGCAGTGTGCCTGCCTGGACGTGCGTGTTCTCCCCAAACTGCGAGGTGAAGATGTTGTTCGCGTTGGTGAGGATGGTCGTGCCCGCGCCGGTGTGCCAGAAGTGGATGTTCTGCCCGCCACCTGCACTCGTGATCGCGCCCGTGATCGTCGTGGTCACACCTGCCGCGGTGTTGATTTGGAAGACACCGTTGCCCACCGTGGGGTTGCTCACGTTGTTCGCAAATACACCGCCGTCCACGTTGACCAGCATCAGGTTGCCGCCGCCGTTGAAGGTCACATTGCCCGTGCCGACCGAGCCCTGCTGCGCGGCGCTGCCGACCTGAAGGCCTGGGCGGTTCACATTGGTCCCGTTGCCGATGACGGTGCCGCCCTGATACGTGTTGTTAGCCGTGAAGACCGTCGTGCCGGAGACGCTCTGGAGGAAGTTGCCCGTGCCGGAGATGATGCCGGACACCGTCTGCGTGTTGCCGACGGTATTGATGCCCCTCACCGTGCCGCTGTTGGCCACGTTGTTGGCGAAGATGCCGTTGTTCGCGAGATTGATGTCGAGGAACGCGCCGGCATTCACCGTCACGGCGCTCGCGCCGTTGAGGCTGCCGATGGTGCCGTTGCCGACCTGCAGGGTGCCGCCGCTCACCAGCGTCGCGCCGGTGTAGGTGTTCGCGCCGGTGAGAATCGTCGTGCCCGCGCCGCTCTGCGTGAGCGAGAGCGTGCCCGCCGCGTTCGAGAGGATGCCGGAGAGCGTGTTGTTGTTCAGGGAATTCACGATTACGCTGCCCGCGCCGCCAAGCGTATTGCCGATGTTGTTCGCCTGCGCGTTGCCGACGAGGTTCACCAGCGTGAGCGTGCCGCCCGTGCCAACGCTGACGGAAGAAGTCCCCGCCGTATCAAACCGGCTCGGCAGTGCGCCGGTGCCGATGGTCAGCCCGCCCGCGCTCACGGTTGTCCCGCCGTTGATGTTGTTCGTGGCGCTGGTGAGCGTCGTGGTGCCACTGCCGGTCTGTCGGAGCTGGATCGTTCCGGAAGTGGCCGTGATTGGACCGGAGAGCGTGTTGTTGTTCAGCGAATTGACGTTTACGGTGCCAGCAGCGCCAAAGAAGTTGTTGATCGAGCTGTTCAGCGTATTTCCGGCCAAATTCACCAAAGCGAGAGTGCCGTTGATGCCTACCGTGATGAAACGACCGGCGGTATTCGGACCGGCCATGCTGGGACTGGCTATGGTGCCAATCTGAAGCGTCCCTTGCTCCACATCCACGTCATTGCCGAACGACCCCGAGTCGCTGAAATTGTTGGCAGGGTTCGTGAGAATCGTCGTGCCAGGAGCTTGATGAACGAGGGCGAGATCCTGACCGGCACCAGCGCTGGTGAGTGCGCCAGTGATGGTGATCGTCACCGCTGCAGCGGGGGTTGAAAGAACCTGACCGAGACCCGCACTGGTATTGGTGACATTGTTCGGAAACACGTCGCCGTTTACATTGACCAAATGCAGCGTGCCGCGACTGTTGAAAGTCACAATCCCTGTGCCCACCGAGCCCTGCTGCGCGCCGGTTCCGACCCTCAGGGTGGGGGCGTTGGCAGGGACGTTGGTTCCGTTACCGATGACGGTGCCGCCTTGGTAGGTGTTGATGTTCGTGAAGACCGTCGTGCCGGAGACGTTCTGCTGGAAGCTGCCCGCGCCCGAGATCACGCCCGAGATCGTCTGCGTGTTGGGAGTGGTGTTGATACCACGGACGATGCCGTTGTTCGTCACGTTATTCGTGAAAGTCCCGTTGTTGACGAGGTTGATCGCCAGCACGCCCGCGGCGTCCACGATCACCGGGACCGAGGAGGCAATCGAAGCGCCGGCCGTCGCGCCGTCGCCGATCTGGAGCGTGCCGCCGTTCACCCGCGTCTGCCCGAGATACGTGTTCGCGCCGATGAGGATCTGGGTGCTCGTGTCGTCCTTGAGGATTCCGCCCGTGCCGCTGATGACGCCGGCAAACACCGCGCCCGCCGTGCCGTTCGTGTTCGGGGCCGTGCCGAAGCCGATGGTCAGCGTGTTTCCGCCGAGCGTCACCGAAGAGTTGGCCGCACCCACGATCGATGCGATCGCCTGGTTCGCGCCCGCCGGGAAAGCCAGCGTGCCGCCGATGTTCAGCGTGGAGCCGCCGACGCCGGTTTGATCCATGTCCACCGCCGTGCGTCCGGCAGCCACGGGAAGGGCCGCGGCCACGTTGGCATTCAGGACGCCGTTGCCGCCGCCCACCCCGCCGCCCGTCACCGTGCTCGAGATGTGCGTCGGTCCGAGGTAGGTGTTCGCCGCATTGAGATTCGTGGTCACACCGGTGACAAACAGGTCGTCGTTGAAGAGCACGGTGTTGCCGGTGATCGCGCCGCCGATGTTGATCGTGGCCACGCCCTTCGGGCTGTTCAGCGAATCGGTCAGCGTGAGGTTCGTGTCGGTCTTGTCGATCGAGCCGACATTCAGCGTCCCACCCAGCGCGTCGAGGACGCCGGGTCCGCCGACGATCTGGATCGTGCCGCCCCACGTCGCCGAGCCGCCGGGGGTCCCCATCTGCAACTGGCCACCGTTTTTCAACTGGAGGAACTCATTCGTGATGCTCACGCCGTTGTTGAGCACCAGCTTCGCGGGCTGGGCCGTGGCGTCCACGATCGTCCCCTGCGGGAGTGTGTTGTCGCCAAAGCCGAGTGCGGAGAAATTCCCGGAGGTGCTCTGGGTGACGGTGAGCTTGCCGTCCGTAACGAGGGTCTGGCCCGTATAGGTGTTCAGGCCAGAGAGCTGCATGAAGCCCGCCCCCGCCTTGGTGATGGAGACACTGCCGGCAACCGCTCCGTTCTGGACGACTCCATTGATGATCAAATCCTGAGCCGCCGGACCGCGGTTCACCGTGAAGGTCCGGTTCGTCGCAAAAAGGGTCACGTTGGAATTGATGGCCGCGGCACCCGCGGCGTCGGATGTCGCCGTGACGCTGGATGTCGGGCCGAAGAGCGACAGACCATTCGTCGCGCCGAGGCCGCCATTGATCGAGCCACCGGTCATCGCGAGGTTGCTGACGAGGCCCAAATCCGTGAAGCCCCCCGCGGTCGGGACGTTGATCACGTTGCCGGAGTTGATGGTGAGGTTGTTGATGGCCTCGCCGATGCCGGACATATTGAACTGACCGTCCGCATTGATCGTCATGTCCGAGCTGTTCGCGATCTGCCCGATGATGGCGAGGGTCACGCGCGCGCTGTTTGCCAGCGTCCCGGAGACGGGATCCGCGATGCCGTCGCCGATGACGATGTTCCCCGCGATGGTGCCATTCGCGGTTGTCCGGTTGAGGAGCAGATTGCCGGTGTTGACGGTGACGGCGCCGTTGTTGGTATTCACCGCGGAGCCTTCGAGAACCACGGTGGCGATGCCGCCGCCGGACGTGCTGGCCGGGGCGCTGATCGTGTAGCCGCCCGTGCCGGTGATCGCGGATGAAATGCGGAGATCGCCGGGGCTGGCGTTCTGACCCTGGACGCTGATGGTCCGGTTCGCCCCGCCGAGGGCGAGGGTCGCGACGTTGATCGTCGTGGCCGCGCCGGAACCAGCCGAGGTCGTGTTGTTGACCAAGCTCAGGGTGCCGTTGAGCGCAAGCGTGCCGGTGCCCGTGACTGCCGTCGAAGCAGCGGTCGGAGCATTGATTGTGAGGCTGGGAACATTCTGGGTGACGCCCGCTCCGTTGACATTGAGCGTGCCGCCCGTCGCGCCGGTGGCGGGGTTGATCGTCACCGCCGAGGCCGCGGGAATCGCGTCGCTGACATTCGTTTGCAGCGTGCCTGCCAGCACGGTGGTCGTTCCGCCATAGGTGTTGTTGCCGGAGAGGATCTGCACGCTCGCGCCGTCCTTGATCAGGCTGGCACCCGAGCCCGCGCCGGAGATCACGCCTGCGAAATTCGTCGCGCCCGCCGCCGTGCCGATGGTGAGCGTGTTCACGCCCGTGGCGCTGAGATTCACCAAGGAACTCGCCGCGCCGGTGAGCGAGGCGATGGACTGGTTTGCGCCGAGATTCAGACGCGAGCCGCCGAGGCCGGCGTCATCCAACGTCACCGCGGAACGGCCGTTCGCCGTCGGCAGCGCGTCGGCGACGTTCGCGTTCAGCCTGCCCGTGTTCGCCAACAGCGTGCTGCGGATGAAAGTCGGACCATTGTAGGTGTTCGCGACATTCTCGTTCACCGTCACGCTGTCCACGACGAGGTCGGAGTTCGCAGCGGCGCCGGTGATTCCGTTTGTGGTGATGGTGATGGTCCCTGCAGCTCCGGCACTGCTTGTCGTCGCAAATGTGAGCACCCTGCCGCTCTTGTCGATTCCGCCGGAAAGCGTGAGCGTGCTGCCGCCGGGCAGGACGCCGATCGTGGCATTGCTGCCCAGCGTGATGGGCCCCGCCCATGATGAGGAACCGGCACCGACCAGCGCGGCCGCAGGAGCGAGGGCACCGGTGAAATTCGTATTGCCCGCGCCGTTGATGGTCAGCGCCTCATTCCCGACAGCGATGCCCTGGAGAGCCAGCGCACCGCCCACCTGCACCACCGTCCCCTGGGCCGGCGCGCCACCGCCATTCGCACCGAGCGCACTGGGATTGGAGAGAACAAGGAACCCGCCCGAGACGGTCGTCAGCCCGCCGTAGGTGTTTGTCCCGGAGAGGAAGAAGCCGGTGTTGCCGCCCGGGTTCGGGTTGTTCACCGTCACGGTGCTGTTCGTGCCCGCGATCACGCCGGCAAATGTGATGTTCGCGGTGCTGGTCAGGTTGACGTTGCCGGTGATCGTCGAGTTCGCCGCCACAGCAGAGATGCCTGCCGTGCCGGAGACATTCACTGTCCCGTTCGTGGTCAGGTTCGCCCCGGAGCCGATGCTCAGAGTGCCGCTGGTAACATTCACATCGCCGGTGACGGTGCCCACGCCGTTCCAGTTGCCGCCCGTCGCGGCGAGCGTGTTGGCGATTTGCCCGCCGGCGCTGAAGTTGATGATGCCGGTGCCCGTGAGCGCCGTGTTGCCAAGCACAGTGCCGGTGCCGGCGAGCGTGCCTCCGTTGATGACGCCGTGATGGTCGCGCCGAGTGTTAGTTGTTCGAGGGCCTGCCAGCGTCACGTGTAGTTGCGCCGCCGAGCGTGAGCGTGCCGGTGCCGGTCTTCGTCAGCCCATTCGCGCCGCCGATGACGCCGTTGATGGTCGCGCCGACCGCATTGTTCACGTTGATCGTGTTCGAGGAGCCTGCCAGCGTCACATTTGCGCCGATGGTGAGGGCGAGCGCGCCGGCCTGCACGTCGATGCCCGTGCCCGCACTGCCGGAGAGGGTGAGCGTGTTCGCGCCGTTGATCTGCACCGCGCCGACGGTGTCGGCCATGGTGAGCCGGTTGATCGTGAAATCGGCCCCGAGCGTCGTCCCGCGGTTGGCGGCGTTCGTCGTGGAGAAGATGACCTCCTCCGTGGAATCCGGCGTCGCGAGGATGTTCGTTGTCCCGGCAGCGTCCGCCGCCCAGTTGTTGACCACGCCGGTCCACAGGCCGTTCGTGCCGCCCTTCCAGTAGAACGGCCCCGAGAGACCCGAGATGTTGATCGTGTAGCTGTTCAGCGTGGCTGTGGACGGGCCGCCGGACACGTCGGCGAGGAAGAGAGTCCACGTGCCCTTGGCGCTGAGGCCGTTCAGGGCGCTGAGGCCCGCGGTGCGCGCTGTCGTGTCGAGGACCGTGTTCGGGTCGGCATTCCGCCCGTCCGGCTGATACGTGCCGACGACGGGGCTGGCACCGGTTCCCGCGAGGTGGATGTCGGTCGCGGCTGCACCGTCGAGCGTGATGTTGAAGCCCGCATCCGAGAAGCCCGCCGGATTCCCCGAGGTCTTGCCGACGCGGTTCAGCAGCACGGTCAAGCCGGTGCCGCCCGGAGTGTCGAGCCGCAGATAGGTGTAAAGGTCGCCATTGAAGCCGCCGGAAATATTCAGGCCGACCGTGACCGACTGGATGACATTGATGATCGATGCGGGCGTCTGCACGTCCGAAGTGCCCGCCAAATTCCCATCTGGAATCGCAAGCGCGGGGGTGTAAGTGAACGAATCGGCGTCCACCGGCGAGGTGCTGAGGCTCAGGGCCAGTGCTGCGATGGGGAAGAGTGAGCTAAGGATGGGTTTTTTCATGAAATGGAGCTTGGTTGGGGTGATTGCGGGTTGAGTGGTTGGAATACTGGTGCTGCGGAGCGTTCCGTCCGGGACGTTGGGCGGCGCGGCTACGGTGCCGGGTAGATGAAGCGGTAGTAGCCCTGGGGGGCGGCCATGCGGCCGGGGTCGGTGTCGGAATAGTGGGCGGTGCCGACGTTGCTCATGGTGACGGAGCCGATGGTCACCCAGGTGGGGCTGGGCGTGAGCGTGGCGGAGTATTGGATGCCGTAGGTGAGGTTCGGGATGCC
>JBGAPU010000032.1:0-53631 GCA_044221035.1 Chthoniobacteraceae bacterium
GTGTTGCCGCCCTTCGAGCTGTATTGTTCAAAGGCGGAGCCGTCGGGCTTGAAGCGCACGACGCCGGAGCCGATGCGGCCGAAATGCTTCGTGCCGTCGCCATTCGTCACGTCGCCGCTGCCGCTGTAGCCGTGCGTGGCGTAGATCCATCCGTCCCAGCCCCAGCGTGGATTGTTGATCACCGCGTGCGTGTCGCCGGTGCCGAGGCCGGTGTAGAGCTTCTCGACTTTGCGCGCCTTGCCGTCCGGACCCGCGTCGTGGATGAAAAGAATGTCCGGCGCCTGCGTGACGATCACGCCGTCCCTGTAAAAGACGAAGCCCGTGACGAGTTCGAGGCCCTCATAGAAGACCTGCTTCGTGTCCATCACGCCGTCGCCCTTGCTCGAAGTGAGGATGCTGATTTTGTCCTGCGCCTTGCGCGTCTGCTCGCCGGGCGTCGGGTCAATGCCGCCGTGATCTTTCCACTCCTTGCCACGGTAATCGGGCCGCATGCCGCGCCGGCCATTCGGATACTCCGGCGTCTCCGCGACCCACATGCGCCCCGCGGGATCCCAGTCGAAATTCATCGGCTTCGTGATGAGCGGCTCGGACGTGACGAGCTTCATCGTGAAGTCGGGATGCACCTCCAGATTCGCCAGCGTCTGCTCCGGCTTCTGCGGCCCGCCGTCCGGATACGTGAGCGAGGAAATTTCCTCCGGCTTGCAGAACTCATCCACGTTCGCGCGCTTCCCCGCCCAAGCGATCCCGCGCAGCAGGAGCGCGCGGTAATTCGGCCGCTCAAACGTGCCCCATAGGTGACCGGGGATGCTCACGAACGCGCGATACGGGTGCGTGCCGCCCTCCGCCGTGCGCTCATACACCCACATCTGAGCCTGGATGTCGTAGATGTGCGCCTTGCCGCCGGCGACCGGCTTCTTCCCGTCCTTCACCTTCGGCGTGTAGCTCGAAGCGAGCACGCGAACGTCCGGCGAGATGTCCATGTCGTAGTAAATCTCGTCGTCGAAATGGAAGTTCGACGCGCCCTTCGTGATCGGATGCCCGCCGTCGAGCCGCTGGTTTTCCGTGAAGTAGAGATCCATCGGCCCCTCCTTCCACTTCGTCTGCCCCGCGACCCACGAGCCGCCGATGATGGATTTCCAATACGGCGACATGTCCGGCTTGTTCGCGACCGACGCCGTGTGAATCACCACGATGCCGCCGCCGCGCTTGATGAACTTCTCCAGCCGCGGCCGCTGCTCGGACAGAATGTTCCCGCCATCCTGTGCATACATCACGAGCACATCCGTCCGATCGAGCTGCGCTTCGCTCGGAAATTCCAGCGCCCCATCCACCTTCATCCCGCGCTCCGTCAGCAGCGGCTGCCACTTTTCGAGAAAGCGCGCGTGCTCATGCGCCTCCGGCCCATGCGATTTTTTCCCGCCACGGATGAACACGCGCAGCGGCTCCGCGGCGTGCAGGCTCGCGATGGACAGGACGACAGCGAGGAGTGTGAGGATGCGTTTCATGGTGTGCGTGCGATGAGGTTGGGGAAAATTGAGTCTGCGGATGGCAGAGCAACGACCCGCGAGCATCCCCACCCCTTGGCCCAAACGCCATCGCGAAAACGCACCGGCGGCTATCGCGGATGCACGCGCTGCGCTTGGCCGCCTTGCGCCTGAGGCGCCGCGCGTATAGCCACACTGCAACACTCACACGCCCGTGCCCGAGAATTTCATCGAAACCAACCGCCTCGGCGCGGACACGCGCGAGATGCGCGTGCGCGCGGCGGACTGCCCGGCGCTGGCGAACCACCACATCGCGCACTGCGGCATCGCGGATGCGGCGGTGCCGTATGAGATTGTCCGGTTGAATCTCGGCGGCACCTACATGCTGGCGTGCTTCGAGGGACGCGGGCGCATTTTCCTCGATGGCGGCTGGCGCACGCTGCGCGCGGGCGAATGCTGCCTCGCGCCGCCGCACGCGCTGCTCGCGTTCAAGGCCGTGCCGGGCGTGCGCTGGCGCTTTGCGTGGGTGCGTTACCAGCAGCCGCAAGATCAAAGGCCGGTGATCGCGACGAGTTCGCCCGCTGTCGCGAAGTTCGATCCCGAGCCGCTGCGCGCCGCAGTGCTCGGCCTGTGGCACGAAATGCGGAGCCGCACCGCGCCGGCTTCAGTCGCGCACTGGGTCGAGCTGATTCACCTCTACGTCACGCGCTTCGCAAGCCCGTGGCAGACGGATGATCGCCTCGGCCATTTGTGGGAACACGTCGCGTCGCGCCTCGGCGAGGAATGGTCGCTCACGCGACTCGCCGCGTATTGCCACCTCAGCGGCGAACACCTCCGCCGCCTCTGCCGCCGCGAACTCGGCCGCAGCCCGATGAACCACATCATCTACCGCCTGCTCACGACGACGAACGACAAGGTCGAGACCATCGCGCACGAGGTCGGCTACGAGAACCCGTTCGTCTTCTCGACGACGTTCAAGAAATGGGTCGGCTGGCGCCCGAGCGAATACCGCACGCGGCACCGCCCGTAGCCGCCGCTGCAAGCCGCTACTGCTCCGCCTCGGGTGCCGCCGTCTTTTTGCGACTCGTCGCCTTTTCCTTCAGCACGTAGGGCGGCTTTGCCCAGCCGTGCGGGACGGGTGCCGGCTCGGCTGCGGGCGTGGAGGGAATGCGAGCGCGCCAGTGCTGCACGAGCACGCCGATGAGCAGCGCGGTGAGGATGAAGACGACCAGCCTGATCTCGTCGCGGGTCATCGGATTTTTCGCGGTCTCACGCGCTCGCAGCGGAATTTGTCGCGGATGCTTTTGCCGAAGTAATTCCCCTTCGACTCAGCGGCGAAGAGACCGCGATAGACTTCCCCAGGGACGTCAAGGTAGCGGTAGATCGCACCGGAGCGGAACTCGATCTCCAGCACGCGCGCCTTCGCATCGTATCCGGCGGACGCGAGGACGGACGATTCGACGGGCCGCCTCTCAATTTCGGCCGAATGAGCTGGTGCGCGAAGCGCAACAAGCGCCGCAGCAGCGGCAAAGAAAAACCCGCGCAATGCCGAGCGGCGTGTCATTCCGCGGTTTCGCGCGTTTGTGTTCATGGGGATTTGCTCTCACCGCGCGGCTCATGAGGCCGCTCAAGTCGGGAAACTACTTCCAGTTTCCGACGTCGTCATCCGTGCCCGGGGTGCGGTCCGGTCCGGCGCTGAAGACATCGAAGCCCGTCTTGTTGTGTTTGCCGGGATACTCGTATTGATACTCCATGCCCCACGGATCGGGATCGAGCTTCTCCTCGCGCTGGCTCCATTTGCGCGGAATGGGCTCGGAGGTCGGCTTCTGCACAAGGGCGGCGAGGCCCTGCTGAGTGGTGGGCGGGAAGCCGTTTGTCGCCTCGTAGAGCGCGAGGTCGCCCGCGAGCTTGTTCACATACATCTCGGCGGTGCCCTTCTTTGCATCCGTCATCGAGTTGCGGATGTTCGGGATGAGCACGGCCATCAGCGAGACGATGATGATGATGACGAGCAGGATCTCGATGAGGGTGAAGCCGGCGCTGGTGTTGGGTTTGAGGCGCTTCATTTGGTGGCAGGGGTGAGGATGTAGTCGAAATGTTTCCAATTGCGCTTCAGTTGCAACTCGACATTGCGGATGGCGACGCTGCCGCTGTCGTCGCCGAGGCGGATGTTCACCGAGTTGAGTCCGGCGCGGAGAAGGTTGCCGGGGATGACGAACTGTGCGCGGAGCCAGCCGGTGAATTGGAAGCGCATCGCGGGTTCGAGGGGGCGCGACTCGCCGCGGAAGCCGGGATCGGAGAGGTCGGGCCAGTGGACGTTCGCAAAGCCAGGCTGGCCGTCGTTCGCGGTGACGATGGGCGGCGAGGAGAGGTCCGCATTCAGCACCTCGAAGGTGACGACCGCCACGAGCGGCTGGCCGGCGAGGTCGAACTGCCACTGGCAGGCGGTGTCGCCCTTGCGGGAAAGGCGGACGATGTCCTTGTCCACGGTTGCCTTGATGCGGCCGTAGAGCTTCCTGTCCTCGTCGCCGGGCTGGACCGCGGGGAGGTTGCCGAAAGGGTCCTGCATTTCCGCCAGCGGCTGGAAATCGATCGTCTGCTTCGCAGTGGCGTCCTTCAGCGAAGCGGCGAGAACTCCGCGGATGTTGCTGCCGTTGCCGGGGACGGAGATGTCCACGTAATCGGCCCCGTCGAGCGCGACGATGGCGGTGTCGCTCGACGGCAGTCCGGCGCCGACGCCGAGTGCGGGGCTTTGGAAAATCTGGCGGCCAGTCTCCGTCCACGAGGAGACCATCGGCTGGAGGCCGGCAATGTCGTCGAAGAAAACGCGGAGCAGCAGCTCGCGGTGGAGCGAAGGCATGCGGCGCAGGCGGAGCCGATAGACGGTGTGCGGGGGCTCGCCGTTCTTGGCGGCGACGGGCTCATTTTGAAAGGACTCAAACCAGATGGGCAGCGAGGGCTTCGCCGCGCCGGGCCTGGAGAGCGAGGGAAGGTCGAGCCACACGGAGAACGGCGTGGGCTGCTCCGCGAGAATGCCGGAATCCTGCGCGGACGCGAGCGCGGTGGCGCAGGCCAGGGCAAGGAATGGGCGGAGGAGCATGGCGGGCGACATTACGGGGCGGTGTCTGCTTGGCAAGCCCGCTGGACGGCCGCGCCTTTCCACGGGCAGTCGCGCGGCGCGGCGCTATGCCGTTCCGCGGAGAGCGCGCTCCATCGCGAGACCGAGGTCGGCCCGGGAATACGGCTTCGTCACGACATCTGTGACGCCGAGTTCCGTGGCCTCCTTCTCCGTGGAGGCGGAGGCAACGTAGCCCGTGCAGAGCACGCACGGCAAGCCCGGCTCCTTCTCGTGCGCGCGGCGGATGAAATCGAGCCCGGACATGCGCGGCATGTTCAGGTCAGTGAAAATGGCATCGAAGCCACTGGCGTTGGACCGCAGCTCCTCGAGCGCCTGCTCCGGGCTGAGGCAGACCGTGGGCCGGTAGCCGAGGGACGCGAGGAAATTGCGCGCGACCTCTGCGACGGTGGCCTCGTCCTCGACCACGAGCACGTGCTCGCCATTCCCGCACGGTGCGTCGACAGCGCAAAGCCCCGTCTCGGGCTGCGGCATTTCCGCGAGCGGGAAATACAGGCGGAATGTGGAGCCCTTGCCCGGCTGGCTCTCGACGGTGACCGCGCCGCCGTGCGCGGCGACAATTCCATGCACGACGGCGAGGCCGAGGCCGGTGCCCTCGCCGGGGTGCTTCGTGGTGTAAAACGGCTCGAAGATTCGGCGGAGCGTCACCGGATCCATGCCGTGGCCGGTGTCGCCGACGCACACACGCACCCATTCGCCGGAAGCGAGGCGCGCATCCTCCGCGGCGAGCTTCCCGCTGCCGGTGATCGTCTGGAGGCTCACCGATAGCGTGCCGGGACCGCCGCCCATGGCGTGAACGGCGTTCGTGGCGAGATTCAGCACGGCTTGGTGGACTTGTGCAGGATCGGCGAGGACGCAGTCGGTGGAGCCTTGAAAATCGGAGCGTATCTCGATGGAGGCGGGAATCGTCGCGCGGAGGAGCTTCAGGATTTCCACGACGACGGGGCGGAGCGACACGGCCTCCTTCTCCGGCTTGTGCTTGCGGCTGAAAGTGAGGATGCGGCGCACGAGGTTGCGCGCCCTTTCGCCGGCGCTGAGCACGTGCCCGAGATCCTCGGCTGAGGCATGCGTCGCGGGCAGCCGCGCGCGGGCCAACTCGGCGTAGCCGATGACGCCGGTGAGGATGTTGTTGAAGTCATGCGCGATGCCGCCGGCGAGCGTGCCGATGGCCTCCATCTTCTGGCTGTGCGAGAGCTGCTCGACGAGCCGGTGCTTCTCCCGCTCCGCGGCAAGGCGCGCGGTGACATCGCGGAACGACCACACCCGGCCCACGATCGTGCTCCCTTCCCGCTGCGGCCGCGAGTCGCGCTCAAAGACTCGGCCATCGCTGAACTCGACGCGGTCCGAGCAGGACTCCCCGGGGTGCGCGTAGAGGCTCTTCACGCGGGCGATGAAGGCGGCGGGATCCTTGAGCTGGTGGAGCACGTGGCGCAGCAGCACCTCGTCTCGCTCGTGATCCGGCAGGTCGCGGGGAATGCCCCACATTTCGAGGAAGTGCTCGTTGTAGCCGGTCACGCGGCCCTTCAAATCCACCACGAGCACGCCGTCGGAGATTGAATCGAAGGTCGCATTCAGCGTGGAGAGCGACTGGCTGAGGGCCTTCGCCGCGGCGCGCTTCTGCCGCAGGATCCACGTGAGGGAAACGACCGCCGCCAGCAGCACGACCACAAGCGTGCCACCGAGAATCAGCATGCGCCCGTGCGTTTCGAAAATCCCGGCCGGCCGCCCGAGCACCTCGGTGCCCTCGGGCAGCGCACTGAGCGGAAAACCGAAGCGCAGCATCTGGTCATGCTGCACGACCATCCGGTGCCGCGGGTCGGCGACCGCGGGGATGGAATCGGCCCTTTCGCCGCCGAGCAGCCGCAGTGCGATCTTCGCCGCGGCGGCGCCATGCTCCTCGCCATTGAGCAGCGAGCCGCCGAGGATACCCGGCAGGTGCAGCGGTGAGCGGAGGCCGTAGATCGGGACCGGGCAGCGCGCACGCAGCTCTGTCATGAACTGCCGGGCGATCCGCGCGCGCGTCATGAGCACCGCGGTATCCGGGGTTAGAACCTCAATGGCGGCGAAGAGCTGCTGGACGTTCTCCGTCTTCAGAACCTCAATGCGGACATTCGGGGCCTCGGCCTGGCACGCCTCCTCGATGCTCTTCTGCTGGGCGCGGCCGGAATTCGTCGAATCCTCCAGCACGACAAAGCGCTGCAGGTCCGGCTGCAGCGCACGCGCGAGGCGGAAGCTGCCCGGCGCGTCATTCACCTCGAGCACGCCGGTGAGCCACGGCGGATACGGCTGCTCCACCTGCCGCGTTCCGCAGAAGACACCCTGCGCCTCGGGAAACAGCGTGTCGTGATACTTCACCAGAAACGGCGCCGCCTGCGATCCCTGCGCGACGACCACGCGGATTTTCCGGCCGCCGTATTTCGCCGCGAAATAATCAGCGAGCCGCTTCTCCTGCTCCTCTACCGGCCCGTTCTGCCAGTCCATGTATTCGATCGTCGGCACGATCGCCGGGGCTTCCTCCTGAAAATGCCGGAGCATCCCATCCACCTCCGACACCGCCCACGGATCACCCGGGTTGCGCGTGACGAGGACGAGGACGCCGCCCCGCGCCGCCGCCGTCTTCGCCGCGGACGCCGCCGCTGGCTTCTCGGCGCGGATGAAAACCGCGGAACCCGCGGTGAAGAAGATCGAGAGCAGCGCCAGCCGCACGACGAATGCGAACCGGCTGACGCTTTCCTGCGCCCTGTGCAGTTTTCCAAGTGGGCTCATGGGGGATGAGAGGTTGGCTGGGCTTACGAACGCGGTTCTATCCCCCTTTGATAAAAATATCGCAAGGGCTTCTTTCGACTATTTCGCGATGCTACGCAGACGGAGTGATCCTCCAAAATGCCGCGCGGCGCACCCTCACCTCCCCGGCTTTTGCCTCGACTGGCCTCACGGCGTTGAGGCATCACTCCGGCGATGAGATCTACCCGACTGCTCGCTTCATTCGCCGCGCTCGCCATCGTGGGCTGCGCCTCCACCGGCCGGCAAAATGGCAGCGACTCGGACAGCGACAGCGTCACCGGCACGCCGCTGCCGGATCGCATCGAGGGCACGTCTTTCCTCGGGCCGAACGTGGACCGCTCGCAGTTCTCGCCCGTGCATTTCGGGTTCGACAGCTCCGCGGTCAGCGCGGGCGAGCGGCCGAAGCTGCAGGCCGTCGCGGATTTCTGCCGCGGCAGCCGCAACACGATCATCATCGCCGGCTTCACCGACGAGCGCGGCACGCCGGAATACAACCGCGGCCTCGGCGAGCGTCGCGCCCTCACGGTCCGCGAGGAATTGATCAAGCTCGGCGTCTCGGGGAGCCGGCTGCAGACCGTCAGCTTCGGCGCGGAAATGCCCGCGGACCCCGGCTCCGGCGAGTCGGCGTGGGCAAAAAACCGCCGCGCGGAATTCGGCGTCGTGCGCTGAGCGGCGGCGTCATTTTCCCAGCACCCAGCCGAGCCCGCGCACCAGCCGCTCGGCGAGCCGGTCGCTGTGGTGGCCGGGCGACTCGTAGAAAGTGGCCGGCGACTTCCGCCCGTTGAGCGCCTCGTGGATTTTCCTCGCGCCGATGTTGGCGAGGAATTCGTCGTGCTCCGCGCCGTCGAGGTAAACGCGCTGCGTCGGCGCGAACGCATCCGCGCGCTTCCGCACGACGAGCAGCGGATCCACGTCGAGCCAGCGCTGCCATGCCTCGGCGCGGAATTTCCCGCGCTCATCGTAGAGCCATTCGAAGCGGCCGGGCTTGCCGGCGATCGGCGCGTAGTTTGCGCAGAGCCCCATGACCATGTGCGCGAGCCCGTCGCCCGGCAGCCGGCCGCGGCCTCCCGCCGCGAGGAAGGTTTCGATTTCCGCAGGCGTGATCTCGCGCACGGACGGCTGTGTGACGATGCGCTTGTGCGTGACTTCAAAATCGCTGTCCGGCGACAGCGCCACGACCGCCGCGAACTGCCTGTGCCGCGATATCGCCAGCATCAGCGCGCCGTATCCTCCGCTCGAGTGCCCCGCGATGATGCGCGGGAACGCGGCCTCCTTCGCGAGCGCATACTTGGCCTCGACAGCCGGCGCGATTTCCTCCGCCACGTAGTCCGCATACTCGCCGGTCGCGCTGGAGTTCAGGAACTGGCTGCCGCCGTAGCGCGACTTGCCGTCCACGACCGCGATGCGCAGCGGGAGGCCGGACGCCGCCATCTTGTCCACCGCACGCGCGAGCCAGCCGCCGCGCTGGGCGATCACGTCCTCGGACCCCCCGCCCCAGCCCGGCAGATAGATCACGAGCGGCAGCGGCGCGTCGTTTTTCGCAGAGTCCGGCAGGATCACAGCGACGCGGCGCGTCGTCGGATCGCCGAGCGGGTTGCCCTTCAACTTCGCGCTGCGGACTTCCAGCACATCGAGCTGCGCCGCATCGAGCGTGGCGGCGAAAAATGCGGCGAGGACTGCGAGGAGCGGGAGAAACATGGAGCGGCGGGCATTCACACGCGGCGATATGCCAGAAACGCCGCGCCCCGACTACACCGCAGCGATTCAATTTGTAGTCCGCGCAGGGCTCTGGTAATCCGCCCGCGCTGACTGCGCATCCCGCATGAATGCTCCCGAAACCGAAATCATCATGACCAAGGACGGTGCGGAGATTCTCCGCACCAAAGTCGTCCCCGGCGACTACATCATCGGCCGCGAGGCGGGATGCTCGCTGGTCGTCGCCGTCGATGGCGTGTCGCGCCGGCACGCGAAGCTCACGGTCAACTTCGACCATGCGCTCATCGAGGATCTTGGCAGTTCAAACGGCACCTACGTCGCCGAGCGGAAGATCTCCGAGAACACTCGCCTCTTCCCCAACCAGATCATCCGCCTCGGCACCGTGACGATGCATCTCCGGCGGCTGAAATACGAGCCCGAGCCCGACTCGATCTCGCCGCACAGTGCCGCGGTGAAGCGCTACCTGCCGCCGGATTTTCTCCACGAGAAAAAATACGACATCGGCGGCATCATCGCGCAGGGAGGCATGGGCGCGATTCTCGATGCGCAGGAAAAGCTCCTCCGCCGCAAGGTGGCGATGAAGGTGATGCTCAGCAGCGGCTCGCAGGAAGAGCTCGTCCGCTTCATCGAGGAGGCGCAGATCACCGGACAGCTCGAGCACCCGAACATCGTCCCGGTCCACGAACTCGGCGTGGACGAGCAGGAGCAGGTCTTCTACACCATGAAGCTCGTGCGCGGAGTGACGCTGCACGACGTGCTCCAGGGCCTCGACAAAGGCGACGCCGCCACGATTGCCAAGTATCCGCTCGCCGAGCTGCTCACCATTTTCCAGAAGGTGTGCGATGCGATCGCCTTCGCGCACAGCAAGGGCGTCATCCACCGAGACCTCAAGCCCGCCAACATCATGCTCGGCGAATACGGCGAGGTGCTCGTGATGGACTGGGGCCTCGCCCGCGCCTCCGGCCGCAACGAAGCCGCCGGTGCCGAACCCGAGCGCACACTCGTGCGCTCCGCGCGGCAGGACGAGGGCGGCGCCATGAGCACCATGGTCGGCATGGTGCTCGGCACCCCGCAATACATGCCGCCCGAGCAGGCGCGGGGAGAGACGGACAAATTCGACGCGCGCACCGACGTCTATGCACTCGGCGCGATCCTCTATCACATTCTCACGCTCGAGCCGCCCATCAGCGGCGACGACGTGGGCCAGCTCCTGCAGAGCGTCGCAGCGGGACAAGTCGCCGCACAGTTTGCGTCGCACGGGCCGAAACGCGTCCAGTCCACGCGGCCGCTGCCGCACATTCCCGGAGGGAAGATTCCCGATATTCTCGCGAAGATCACCCGCAAGGCGATGGCGATGCAACGCGAGGACCGCTTCCCGACAGTGAAGGAACTGCAGGCAGCGGTGCTCGCTTTCCAAATAGGCTCGCCCGTCCCGCAGCCGGCGCAAAAATCAGCACCCGCACCGGCCAGCTCCTCCCCCGCCGAGCCTGTGCAGAAAAAATTCAGCGTTCCGCTGATCGTGCTCGCGGTGCTCACCGCGCTGCTTGCCGCCGCGTGTGTGATGTTTGCCCTCGACGCCAGCCGCACGAAAAGGGCGCTCCAGGACGCGCAAAAAAAGGCCGAGCCCGCGCGCAAACCGTAGCCTCTGAGGAAGAAGCCGGTCGCGCGCAGCCGCTTCATCACCGAGATTTGCCGACAAACGGACATCCACAGACTCAGACTGCGGCACCGATTTCTTAAACGGCAGGCGAGAGCCGTTCACTTTATTTCGTAGCCGCCGACGTAACGAGGCGGCGACGGTCTGTCTTTGGATCCGGCAGTTCCAAAGTGCCCACTTCCTCACGTCGGCGGCTACGATCCTTCCGACACCGCTATTGCCGTTCCCCATAAACGATGGCGCCGAAGCTCAAAAAGCGTGGCGTTTCCACCAGCTAGCGAAGGAACAAGGCGATTATCGAGATTGAGTCTTATAAACAGTTGACACTGAAGCGCGGGCGTAGGATTCACCCTAGTTGCGATGGAGTCTCAGTCGCACACAAGCTACTTCAACCACTACAACGAACAACCTCAATGAACGCATCCAAACTCATGGCCGGTCTGCTTTCCGGCATTTTCCTCTCCATATTCGCGGGCATCGCAAACGCGGGCAACCGTCCATTCACCTACATCTACGAGGCTACAACTTCGCCGAAGGGCTCGATCGAATACGAGCAGTGGGTCACATGGAAGGCGCGGCGCGGAAGTCCCGGAGTAAGGAACCAGTTCGATTTCCGCCACGAGCTTGAATTCGGCATCACCGACCGCCTGCAAGTCGGCCTCTACATGTCGAACTGGAAAATCGTCGCGGAGAACGGCAGCAGCCGCGCGCTCTGGGACAGCGTAGCCGTCGAGGCCATCTACAACCTCACGAACCCGACGACCGACTGGCTCGGCTCCGCGGTCTATGGCGAACTCACCGTCGGCGACAGTCTCGTCGAACTCGAGGGCAAGCTCATTTTGCAGAAGAACATCGGCAAGTGGATCGTGGCCTACAATGCCGCGCTCGAGGCCGAGTGGGAAGGGACCGGCCTGCATGACGACAAGGCGGAGTTCCAGCAGACTTTCGGCGTGAGCTATGAGCTGAATCCGAACTGGAGCGTCGGCGCGGAGCTTCTGCACGAGGTGGAGTTCGACCACTGGGGACCCGCCGGCGACAACGTCGTCTATCTTGGCCCGAACATTTCCTACCGCTTCAAGCGCGGCTTCGTGACGACCTCCGTTCTTTTCCAAGCAACCGGCGTGAAGGATGAGGCTGATGTCCAGACGCGACTCATTTTCGGCATCCGGTTCTAAGGCCGGCGCGCCTTTCATGCGCGCGACCCGTGCCGCTGCGGCCGCCGCCGTCTCACTTGTCCTCGCTTCGTGCGCGGGCATCGAGACGGTGGCTCCGCCCGCCGCCAAGCTGGCGGCGCGCGGTCGGGACACCGCGCAACTCGAAGCTGGTCGGGTCGTCTATTTGGAAAACTGCACCCGCTGCCACACACCGGAGCCGGTGCGGAAATACACGGCCGCGCAATGGCCCGGCATCATCGCCGAGATGGCGGACCAGACGAAGCTCACCCCCGAGCAGCACCGCGCCGTGCTGGCCTACGTCCTCGCCGCGACCACGACCAGGGCGCCGTAAGCGTCCGCGTCTTCGCAAGACGCACTCGACCTCCCGGAACGGCTGTGCTTCGCTGCGCGTCCACTTTTCCAAGGACCGCACTCACATGGATTTCCTCAACTGCTCTGCTTCGGCCGGGGCCGCGCCATGAGCGAAGCGGGGAAAAATGCGCCTGCGACGAAGCCGAGGCCGAAAATCTTCCGGGCGCTGGGCGCGCGCGATTTGCCGAAGACCATCGAGATTGATGGCCGGAAGTATTCGCTGTTTGAGGACCTGAAGCACGACTCGTGGGCAGCGACCGGCGTCTATGCCGGCGAGGGCGGCAAGGTGATCTGCAAGTTCAACCGCGAGCAGAGCATCCTCGGCCTGCCGATGGGCTGGCTCGGCCGGCGGCTCGCACGACGCGAGGCGGAATTTCTGCGCCGGACGGTCGGAGTCCCTCACCTGCCCAATGGATGCGGCCCCGTGACAGCGGACGGCGTGGTGCGGCGGAATGCCGTCGCGCGGGTGTATGTCGAGGGACATCCGCTCGGCGGCGGCGAACACGTGAACGACGACTTCTTCCCCCGGCTACGCCAGACCCTCGACGAAATCCACCGCCGCGGCCTCGCCCACGTGGATCTGCACAAGCGCGAAAACATCATCGTCGCGGAGGACGGGAGCCCGATCCTCATCGATTTTCAGATCTGCTGGTTGTCGCCTGAGGGATTCTGGGGGCGCACGTGGCCCTTCCGCATCATCACGCGCATCCTGCAGCGCTCGGACAACTACCACTTCACCAAGCACGTCGTCCGCCACCGCCCCGACCAGCTCCCGCCCGACCAGCGCGACATGGACCGGCACCGCCCGTGGTTCATCAAGCTGCACCGCTACGCGCTCAGCATCCCGTTCCGCTGGGTGCGCCGACGGCTGCTCGTGCTCTTCTCGGTGCGTTCGGGCGATGGAAAAGCCACATCGGAAGTGGCACCGGAGGATGCGGTCCGCCGGGAGCAGCAAGCCGCGGAAAACAAGGCACCTCACGCGGCTGAAAATCCGCCGAAGTCGTGACGTGGCAGGCTCGTGCCGCTTCAACACAGTGGGCGACTTCGCGTGAATTGACGCGCCGCCGTTTGCGTCCACATTCCCGCCAACCGCCATGAAACGGCTCCCGCTCCTCCTCGCCCCGGTGCTGCTGCTCGCACCGGCCACCGCCGACGACCAAACCCGCGACGTGCAGGCAGCGCTCAAGTCGCAGGGCTTCTACTACGGTGAAGTCACCGGCGCCCAGAATGCGGAGACCGACGCGGCGATCCGGCGCTTCCAAATCCGCAACGGCGTCACCGTGACTGGGAAGATGAATCCCGGAACGCTCGCCGCGCTTGGGCTCGCGGAGAAAAAAGCGCCGGCCCAGCAACCCGCACCACAGCCAGCGCCCGAAACGAAGCCCTTGGCTGTTGCAAAATCAGGCCCTGCTCCCGCGGTTCCCGCGAAGCCGAACATGGCCGCCGCTCCGGAAGCGGCGCAGCAAAAGCAGTTCAATCCCCCGGCGCCCGCCGCACAGAAGCCTGCTCCAGCGCCGCCTTTGAAGAGGAATCCGGTGATCGCGCAGGATGTCGAGCCGCGGGATGCGGCTCCGAAAACGGTGCGCATTGCGAAAGGCGACCGGTCCGTGGTGGAGCCGCCGGCCACGATTCCGCCGGCAGTGTCCACGCCGCTTTCGACGATGTTCCGCGACTCACCGTATGCGACCGCGCCGCGCGAAGTGCAGATGGAAGTCGTCCGGCGCGCACAGGCGATCCTTGCTGAGCGCCAGTTTTACGATGGAAAGCTGGACGGCGTTGCGGGCCCGGCGACGAGCGAGGCGATCTTCCTTTTCCAGGCGAAGACCGAGCTGCGCCGCACTGGCCGCCTCGACAACGACACGCTCGCCGAACTGGATCTCCTCCCGCGCGCCGCGCAGGGAGACCGCCTGCTCAAGCCGTTCTACAATCCCAACCGGCGCCGCGACACCTCCGTGTCTCCGGACTACTGGCTCCGCTGATCGGGTCCTGCGAAACCCGCGGGTGGCTCACCGCTTTTCAGGGAAGCCGACGCTCTTCAGCTCGGCCCACACGCTGCCGACCTGCACCTCCGCGGAGACTTTCAGCAGCAGGCGGTAGCTGTCGTCGCTCATCCAAGCGGTCGCCTTTTTGAATTTCGAGTGCGGCTTCAGCGTGAGGTCCTCCGCGATGCCGTTGAGCTGAAGGTCGCAGCGGATCGCATCCCACTCGCGGTCGGCGACCTTCAGCCGCTCTCGCCCGGTGATGGTGACGGTCGCGAGGTAGGGTGAATTCGCCGGATACACGCAGAGCTTCACCGAGTCGCCCTGCGCGAGCGCCTGGCTGCGGACGAAAAGGATCGCGCTGTTGACATCATGCACATGCGGGAAGCGGAAGCTCCGCTGGCCGCTCGGAAACGGATCAGGCGGCTCCTGCTTCTCGGTCTGCACCGGACCGTCGGGGAGATAATCCACCACCGTCGTGACCACTTTTTTTTTATACGTCTCCGTCTGCGTGAGCTTCAGCGGGCGCAGCGTGGCGGGGTCGCACACCGAGACAGCGTGCGCGTCCATCCTCCACATCGTGCGGACGATGCCGGTCGTCTTCGCCGTCATGTCGAGCACACAGTTCCCCTCGGGGGACCATGAAGTGGTCGCCTCCGCCTCCGCGGCCGTGAATCCGCTCCAGCCGAACGCATAGCGGAAGATCGCCGGGCTCATCGAGGTGAAGCTGCCGGGCTTCTTCCAAATCGTGTCACGCCAGTCGCCAGACGGCGCGGTGGCGGTGGGAATCACCGCGTTCGCGAGCGTGGGTAGCGGCGCACCCGCGGCCCCGATTCGGCCAGCGGGCTTCGCACGCGGGAGCAGATACTCCACCGTGGGCGCCGGCAGCCAGCCGCGCTGCCCGCCCGGCAATCTGCAATACATCCAGCCGCCATGCCCGCCGATCACGCGCACCTGGCTGCCGCCGGGCAGCGACTCACCGGCCGGCGAATGCTCCGCGGGCTCCGGATGCACGACCGCGCGTTCAGCAATCACGATCGCGATCTCCCCGCGCAGCGCAGTGCCCCAGTAAACCGCAGCGCCGTAACCCGCCGCAATGAGCACGCCCGAAACTGAAAGCCAGAACGCCGCGCCGCGCCTTCTCCTCCACGCGAGCGTCGCCGCGCAGAGTGTGAAAAACCACGCGGAGCCGAGCGCAATCGTCGCCGAGGCGCCGGGCGAGAAAAACGTGAGCGCCCTCTCCCACCACGGTTGCTCCAGCAGCCGCGCCCCCGATTTCTCGCGCACATGCCGGAGGTTCGCCGTCGCGTCGGGCTGCCGCGGACGCAGCACCAGCGCACGCTCGTAGCTCAGCGCCGCAGGGCCGAGCTTGCCGAGGCGGAAGCACGTGTTGCCGAGATTGTAGAGCGCGTTCGCATGCAGCTCCGCAGCCAGCGACCGCTCATAAGCACGCAGCGCCGAGGCGAAGTCACCCTCGGCATACGCACGGTTGGCGACGGCAAAGTCGCCGTCCGGTCCGGCAAGCGCCCGCACGCCAAATGCGCCAGCCGCGAGGAGGCAGAACGCTGTGGTTCGCAGAAGACGCCTCATTGCCGCGAGCTCTTCTCAAAGTTCGCAAGCGCATCAAGCACACGGTCGCGCTCGCGCTCGCCGATGCGATCGCCTTCGCGCGCGGCGCCCGCATAGAGCAGTTCCGCCCGCGCATCTAAAATCTCTTGCAGCGATTTCTCCGTCTCAGGGTCGAGTTTGCGCGTGCCCAAAAGCGCAGCGGCATCGTCACCCGGCTGCGCGCCGCTTTCGATCTCCAGACCCACCCGCAGCGCCTTCACCGCGGCATCAAACACCTCCGCACGGCCCGCAGCGCCTTTCACCTGCGCCATGAGTGCCGCGCGCTCGCGCCGCAGCGCCGCGAGCCGGGCGAGCTTCGCGTTCCCGCGGCGGCGGCGCCATGCGATGAACGCTAGCGCCACGGGCACCGGCGCGAACATCATCGAGAAAAACACCGCCGGCGAAAACGAAGGCCCGAACGCCGCACTCGCGGGACCGATGTCGGGCAGGTTCGGGAGAATGTCCTGCACCGCTGGCTTCGCCGGCTCCTTCGCGGGCTCCGGGGCTTTCCCCGCTGACGGCGCGGGCGTTGGCGCCGACGCGACCGGCGCACCCTCGACCAGCAGCGGCTCGGAGGCGCTCTTCAGCGTCACATATTTCTCCGCCTCAGGATCGAAGTAGCTGAATGAAAACACCGGCATCATCGCCTTGTTCGTCGTCGGAGTGACGGGCAGTTCAAAGGTTTTCACGCCCTCCGTCGCGCCGCTGTCGCCTTGGAAACTATCCTTCGCCGAATACGCGGTCCATCCCGCTGGGTCCGCGAGCTGCGGCTGGCCGATGCGGTCGAAGTTGCCGCTGCCTTTGATCGTCAGCTTCATGCTCACCGGCTCACCGACCTTCACTCGGTGCGGCGTGCCGCTCGCCTCGAACTCAAACTTCCCAACCGCACCCGAGAAATCCTTCGGCCTCCCAGCGACGGGCAGCGGCTTCACGTCGATGTCCACCGCGGGCGCGGAAACCGTGAGTTCCTGCGCCGGACCGAACCCCTGGCTGAAAATATCGAAACGCTGCGCCCTGCGCGATGCCCTCGACACAAGGAGGTTCGCGGGCGCGGGGCCGACGCTGATTTTCCCCGCCTTGCCCGGCGTGATCACCGTCGTGAACGTCACCACGTTGTAGGGTTTGTCCGCGAGCTGCATGCTGCGCTCGGTCGGTTTTGAAAACGGGCGCGTGGTGAAGCCGTCGCCGCTGAGCGTGGGCATCGACCGCAGCTCCCATCGCGCCGTCGCGTCGAGGTAGAGCTTCACCTCCATCGGCGCGACCTCGCCGACGTAGAGCGATTTCCGCGGCAGCGAGATTTTTCCAAATGCGAAGTCGCCCGCCTCCTTCATCGTCTCGCCGGCCGTGACGGTCAGCGTCGCGGGCTGCGTCTTCAGCACCTGCCCGCCAATCCTCACCTCCAGCGCGGGGATGGTGAATTTCCCCTCGCGCTTCGGCACAACTGCGAAAGTGATGATGAGCCGGTTCGTCACGTTGCCGTTGATGAAGCTCATCTGCCTGTTCGTGCCTGCCTCGCGGAACTGAAGCCCGTCCACACTCGGCACCGGAACCTCGTCCAGCGTCCCGCTGCCCTCGACGGTCAGCTCATACTCCACCGCCTCGCCCACGCTCGCGGTGGAGGAGGAAAGTGCGCCGCTCACCTTCGCTCCAAACGCAGCGCAGAGCGGCAGCAACACAGCAGCCAGCGCGGCGATGAGCATCCGCAGTCGGGAAAAAGCGGGGCGTGTCATGGTTGGCATCACCAGTTCTTGAATAAGCGGCTCGGGTTCTTCTGCGGCATGTCCTTCGGGTCGATCAGCCGGACGCGCCGGTCCACACGCTTCAGCGCCTCGAGGATCTGGGCGGCGTCCTTCTCCGTCATGCGCCCTTCCTGCGCAGCCTTCGCAGCTTCCGCAGCCTCCGCCGCGGGATCCTGCTCGCCCGGCTGCGGCTGCTGATTGGGATTCGCCGCACTCACCTCGCCGCTCTTCTGCTTCTCCTCCTTGCCATCCTTCGACTGCGGCTGTGGCTGCTTCTCATCGCCCTGCTTGTCGTCGGGGGTCTGCTGCTGCGAGCCCTTCTTCTTCTCGCCGGACTCCTCCTTCCCGTCCTTCCCGTCCTTCCCGTCCTTCCCGTCCTTGCCATCCTTTTGCTGCGACTGCTGCCCCTCCTTTTTATCCTGTGAATCCTTCTGCTGCTCGTCCTTGCCGTCCTTGGACTGCTGCTGCTTTTGGTCGCCCTGCTGGTCTTTCTTGTCCTGCTGATCCTTGCCGGAATTCTCCTGCTGCGAGGCATCGGGCTGCTGCTTCTGATCCTCCTTCCCGTCCTTTCCACTCTGCGACGAGTTCTGCTGGTTTTGATCCTTCTGCTGCTGATCTTTCTGCTGCTGGTCCTGTTTGTCGTCCTTGTTGTCCTTCTTCTGGTCCTGCTTCTCCTGCTGCTGCTCCTTCTCCAGTTCCTCGATGAGCTTCGCGACCAGCTCGCGGTTGTGCTTCGCATCCTCGTGCTTCGGCTCCGACTGCAGGACCTCGTCGTATTGCTTCACCGCATCGCGCAAGTCTCCGAGCTTTTCGTCCTTCTTCTCCCGCTTCACACCGCGGCGCGCGAGCGTGTTCGCAAGGTTGTAGGCGGCGCGGCTCTTCAGTTCGGGCGACGCGGTGCCGAGCGCCTTGCTGAAGGAATCCGCCGCCCGCGTGTAATCGCCGAGCTGGTAGGCCGCCGCACCGGCGCCGAAATGCAGCTCCGCGATGTCGCGCTTCTTCAGCTCGCCGTCAAAATCCCCGAGCGCGCCCGCGTAATCCTTCGCATCGAATTTTTCGACCCCCGCATGGCGCGCCTCCGCCGGCACCGTGAAAAGCAACAGCGCCGCCACCGCCGCGCGCGCCGCTTTTGACGCCGGCGACCGCCTCCGCTCGCCGAGCAGCATGGCCGCGACAAATGCCGCAATCGCCGCCGACAGCGGCCACTGGTAGCGCTCGGTGGGCACCTTCGACATGCGGGCTTCGGATTCGTGTTCTTTCATTTTGCCGAGGCCGTCGCGGACGATTTGCTCCATCTCCGCGGGCCCGTTTCGGAGCAGAACGTAAAAGCCCCCGCCCGCTTCCGCAACCTCCCGCATGCGCGGCTCATCGAGCTTCGACTTCACATACTGCCCTTGGTCGTCCCTCAGGAACTCCGTGCCGCCGCCCCGCGTGGGCACGGGAATCAGCGACCCATCCGGGGAGCCGAGGCCGATGGTGAAGATGCGGAAGCGCTCCTTGCACTCGCGCGCTGCGGCGATGGCGTTCGCCTCCAGTTCCTCGCCGTCGGAGAAAATGATCAGCGCCCGGTGCTCGCTCTCGCCTTTTCCAAAAGCCTCGTCCGCCGCCTTGATCGCATCGGCGAGATTCGTGCCGCCGCGCGGGATGATATCCGTGTCCAGCTCCTGCAGCGACTCGCGCACCGCGCCGAAATCCGACGTGAGCGGCGCCTGCAAAAACGACGAGCCCGCAAACGCCAGCAGCCCCACGCGGTCGCCCGCCACGCGGCTCAGCAGGTCCTCGGCGGCGAGCTTCGCGCGCGTGAGGCGCGTCGGCTGGAGGTCGTTTGCGAGCATGGATTTCGATGTGTCGATGGCGATGATGATGTCGCGTCCGCTCTGCTTTTTCTCCTCCCACGTGAAGCCCCACTGCGGCCGCGCAAGGGCCACAATCGACAGCGCAACACCGACGAGGATGAGTGCAAAACCGATGCGGCGCCGCGCCACGCTCACGCTCCCCGCGAGGCGGAGCTGAAGCCGCGCGGCGATCAGCCGGTCGAGCGCGATGCGCCTGCACTTCTCCGCGTGAAAAATCAAAACGCCCAGCACTGGCACCACAGCCAGCGCCCAGAGGAACAGCGGATTGGCGAACTGGAACTCGCTCACGGCACTGTCCTCCAGAGTGTCTGCGAGAGCAGTGCGTGCAGCGCGGCGAGCACCGCGCCCGCGCCGATGAACCACTGGAACAGGTCCCGCCAGTCCGTCTTCCGATTCAGCTTCACCTCGGTCTTTTCCAGCCGGTCGATCTCGTCGAAAATCTTCTTCAGCGAGTTCGTGTCCATCGCGACGAAAAACTTCCCGCCGCCAATCTCCGCGACCTTGCGGAGCTGCCCCTCGTCCACGCTCACTTGGATTGTGCGATAGACCTTGTTGCCGAAAAAGTCGCGCCCTGCCGGGAATGGCGCGGTGCCATTTGTGCCCGCAGCGATGGTGTAAATCTTGATGCCAAGCGTCTTCGCCGCCTCGGCCGCAGTCGCGGGCGGGACGGTCGTGATGTTCTCGTCGCCGTCGGTGAGCAGCACGATGATTTTGCTCTTCGCCTGCTTCTCCTTCAGCCGGTTCGCCGCGCTCGCGAGCGCGGAACCGATGGACGTTCCGTCCTCCACGAGGCCGACGCGCAGGCGCTCCAGATTCTTCAGCAGCCAGTCGTGGTCGAGCGTCAGCGGGCTGACGAGATATGGCCGGCCTGCAAAGGCGATGATGCCGATGCGGTCGTTCGGGCGGCCCTCGATAAAACGCTTTGTCACGTCCTTTACGACCTCAAGCCGGCTCGCGCGTTCACCGCCGAGCTTGAAGTCCTCCGCGAGCATCGAGCCGGACACGTCGAGCTCCAGGATGATGTCCACGCCGCTTGATTCGATCGTGTCCTGCGTCTTGCCGAGTCGTGGACGCGCGAGCGCGATGATGAGGCAGGTGAGTGAGGTGCAGATGATGAACGAACGGAATCCGCCCATGCCCGCCCGGCGCACGCGTGCAAATCCCCGCAGCGGCTCCACGAAGGAAAACCGGATTGCCGGCGACGGGCCGCGACCGCCCTGCAGCCACGCAATGAGCGGGACGAGCAGCAGCGCGAGCAGCCACCACGGCTGCGCGAAGCTGAACACGTCGGAGTTGAAGAACTTCAGGATCATGTGCGCGTGCCCTGGGCAAATGCGCTCGCAGCACTGAGCAGCTCGCTGTTTTCCTCCGCGTGCGCCTCGATGCGCGCAAACTTCAGCATGTCGCAGCGCTCGAGGAATGTGGCGAGGAGTTCGCGGTCCACCGGGGAGAAGCGCGGCGAGTCGGCGATGCTCGCGAGGAATTCCGGCGAAGTCTGCGAGGTGACAGGCAGCGAAAACTGCGCGCCGACGTAGGTGCGGAGGACATCGGAGACGCGCACGCTGAAGTCGTATGGATCAAACTTGCGGACGTGCGCGCGCAATTCCTCCAGCGCCCGCAACGCGATCTGGCGCGCGGTCGGCGGCGGCGTCTTCGGCGCGCGGCGCACGAGCCAGACGACTACCCACACCAGCAGCGCCAGCACGATGACCGAGCCGACGCCAATCGCCCACCACACCCACGAGGGCCACGGCACGTCCACAGGCGGCGCGATGTCGCGCAGCCCCGCGAGCGGATCGGGCGCGGCATCCGGCGCAGGCGCGGACGCGGGTGGCTTTGCAGACTGGATCGCGGCGAGGAACATTGCCTTATGCCATCGAGAGCCGGTGCTCGCGCGTCGCGAAGAAGCGGCGCAGCGCGGGCACGTAGTCCTGGTTTGTCTGCAGCGCGATCGTGTCCACGCCCAGGCGGCGGAAGCCGTTCGGCAGGTCTTCGTGCCAGCCGCCGACTTCGGTCCCGTAGCGCACGCGCGTGCGGCGGTCGGACGTGTCCACGAGCAGGCGCTCGCCGGTTTCGGCGTCCTCGAGGACGATGCGGCCCACGTCGGGCAGTTCGAGTTCGCGCGGGTCGGCTATGGGCATCGCGACGAGGTCGTGGCGGCGTGCGGTGACGCGGAGCTGCTTGCCGTAGTCGGGCGCGTGAAAATCCGAGAGCATCAGCACGACGGCGCGGCGGCTCGTCACGCGGTTGAGGAATTCCAGCGCGCCCGCGAGGTCGGTGCCGCGGCCTTTTGGCTCGAAGAAAAGTATCTCGCGGATGATGCGGAGCGAGTGCAGGCGCCCCTTCGCCGGCGGGATGAACAGCTCGACGTGATCGGAAAACAGGATGCAGCCGACCTTGTCACTGTTGCGGATGGCGCTGAAGGCGAACACGCACGCAACCTCCGCCGCCAGCTCGCGCTTGCTCAGATGCACGCTGCCGAATTCGCCCGACGCGCTCACGTCCACGACGAGCATCACCGTCAGCTCGCGCTCCTCGGTGAATTTCTTGATGAACGCATCGCCCATGCGCGCGGTGACGTTCCAGTCAATCGCGCGCACATCATCGCCCGGCTGGTATTCGCGCACCTCCTCGAAGTTCATCCCGCGACCTTTGAAGGCCGAGCGGTATTGCCCGGAAAATGCCGTCTGCACGAGGCCACGAGTCTTCAGCTCGATGTGGCGGATTTTTTTGAGGATGTCTCGGGCGCTGTCCATCAGGGCTTATCGAGGGGACGATTGCGAATGGCTTCGACCAATTCGGCAAATTGTCTGTGAACCACGAGCGTTACGGCGCGCATTTCAGCATCAATTTCTTTGGCCTCAGGCACCGACTTACAACCTTCGCACTGCGGAAGGCTGATGGTGATTTTGGTCTCAACATGCACAGCACGTTCAAAAAGACGTGTGACGAGACTTACGAGACCTCCAAAAAGGCCCATGCGGGGAATCCAAGGAAACTGCCCGGCGTTACCGTCCAGCACTGCCTTGAATATTGTTTTTCTCTCCGTGTCCCGATTACAGACAAAGCAGCGCGGCGGCAGTAAATCTGTTTCGTAAATTTTGAATTTCGCTTCTGTAGAATTCGCACTTTGGACCGTCACACCCGGGAACGAATGAACGGTTTTCCTGCAGGCTGGACAGACCCCGTTTGGGGAAAAGTAGACGCGAATACGGCAATGCGGGCAGTCAGCGATCATGAGCGCGAACTACGGCACCGGCAGCGTAGCGAAAACCTTCTCGACGATCTTCTCGCTCGTGAGGTTTTCCGCCTCGGCTTCGTAGGTGATGGCCACGCGGTGGCGCAGCACGTCGAGGCCGATGCTTTTCACGTCCTGCGGCGTGACGTAGCCGCGGCCGCTCAGGAAGGCGCGCGCCTTGGCCGCGAGTGTGAGGGCGATGGTCGCGCGCGGGCTCGCACCCCATCGGATGAGGCCGGCCATCTGCAGCTTGTAGGCGGCGGGCTCGCGCGTGGCGAAGACGATGTCCACGATGTAGTCCTTCACGCGGTCGTCCACGTAGATGCTGTTCACGATGTCGCGCGCGCGGATGATTTGGTCGGGGTCCACGACGGCGTTCACGTTCAGCTTCGGCGCGCTGGTGCCCATGAGGTCGAGGATCTGCCGCTCTTCCGCTTTGCTCGGGTAGGTGATTTTCAGCTTCAGCAAAAAGCGGTCGAGCTGCGCCTCGGGCAGCGTGTAGGTGCCTTCCTGTTCGAGCGGGTTCTGCGTCGCGAGGACGAGGAACGGGTCGGCCAATTTGAACGTCTGCTCGCCGATCGTGACCTGCCGTTCCTGCATCGCCTCGAGCAGCGCGCTCTGCACCTTGGCGGGCGCGCGGTTGATTTCGTCAGCGAGGATGAGGTTGGAAAAAATTGGTCCCTGCTTCGTGGTGAACTGCCCCTCGCGTGGATTATAGACGAGCGTGCCGATGAGGTCCGCCGGCAGCAGGTCGGGCGTGAACTGGATGCGGCGGAAGCCCGTGTGAATCGCCGCGGCGAGCGTCTTCACCGCGAGCGTCTTCGCGAGGCCGGGCACGCCTTCAAGAAGGACGTGGCCATTCGTGAGCAGCCCGACGAGCAGGCCGTCCACGAGATATTTCTGCCCGACGACGACGCGCCCGACTTCCTGCTGGAGTGCGGCGACCCAATGGCTGTGTTCCTTGACGCGGTCGGTGATTTGCTGGGTGCTGGTCATGTGTGGCGTGTGAGAAGCGGTGCTGTTGAGCGGTTTTGTCTAAAGGGAAAGGCCCTGCCGGGGAAGTGTCTTCCTCCGCGACGCGCGCCACGGACGGGCTTGCAGTCGGCGGCGGCAGGTTTTACACCCCGGCGCCTGCGGAACTCCGCAATCACTCAACCCAAGAACCCATCCATCATGTCGAACACCTTCAGCACACTCCTCATCGCAGCCAGCCTCCTCGGGACTCTCGTCCCGGACGCCAGCGCCGACCCCGGCGTGAGCGGCAACTTCCTCGGCGACGGCAAAGCCGCAAAACTCGCCTTCGTCTCCGCGAAGAAGGGCGAACCTTTCTCGGACAAGGACACCGTGGTCGTCGTCCTCACGGAGAAGGATCAATCGAAGTCCAAGAACCCGAAATTCGACGCGGGCTTCGGCAAGCTCGGCAGCGCGCTGATCCTCACGATCAACACCGAGGGCCGCATCATCGGCTGCGAAGTCGCGCACTCGGCGCACACGAAGAGCCCGTTCAGCGCGGTGGGCAGGATCAAGACGGCGGACTTCAAATGGGCGGACGGCGTCGTGCAGGCCAAGGTCTCCACGGGCGGCGACGATGAGGCGTTTGGGCAGAAGTGGAATGTGGACCTGAAGTTCGAGGCGAAGGTCCAATAGCCACGACGGCGACGGCGCCTGGAGCGCTGCGCCATTTCCGAAACAACGCCACATGCAGCCCGCATCTCTCGGCAGCACCCGCCAACGTGCGACGCTGCTCGCGGGCCTGCTGCTCCTGCTCTGCGCCATCGCGGATGCGTTCGGCGGCGGAGTGCTGCGCTGGGGCGGCGATGCGGAGGGCGGGGCGCCGTATGTGGAGGCTGACCCGGCTGACCCGGCGAAAGTCCGCGGCTTCGACGTGGAAATCGCCGAGATGCTCGCGGGTGCACTCGGGCGCACGCCGCAGTTTGTGCAGGCGGCGTTCGCGACGCTCGACCAGTCCGTGAAGCGCGGCGACTTCGAGATCGCGCTGAGCGGGCTCGAGGATTCCGCGGCGAAGCGCGGGGAACTCGGCGTGAGCGTGCCGTATTACCAGTTCAGCGAAGTGCTGACGGTGCGCGAGGCCGACCGCGCGCGCTTCCTCACGCTGAAGGATCTCGCGGGGAAGAAGGTCGCCACGCTCAGCGGCACGCTCGCCTGGGAAATCCTCACCGCGGCGCAGCGCGAGCACAGCATCGAGCCCGTCTCCTACGACGACGACGTCCATCCCTACGAAGACCTCGCCAACGGCCGCGTGGACGCCGTGCTGCTCGACAACGTCCTCGCCGACCGCTCCACGCGCCGCCAGCCGGGGCTCGTCACACAGCCCGAATCCGTGGCCGTGGGCCACTACGTCGTGCTCATGGCGAAGGAACACGCCGAGCTGCGCGGCAAGGTGAACGCCGAGCTCCGCGCGGCGATGCGCGATGGCCGGCTCGAGGCCATCTTCAAAAAGTGGAAGGTGTGGAATGACGAGCAGCCGCGCATGTTTGCGAAGGTCGGCGGCGGCGCCGATTCGCTGCTGAGCGAGGCTTCCGCCGCCACGCCCGCGCCGGTCTCCACCTGGGAGATGACGCGCCGCTATCTCCCGGGGCTGCTGCGCGCGGCCGGAGTGACGCTGCTGCTTTCCTGCGCGGCGATGATGCTCGCGGTGGCCGCGGGGTGCGCGATTGCGATTGGGCGCGTTTACGGCGGCGCGTGGATGCGCGCGCTGCTCACCGCGTATGTGGAAATCACGCGCGGCACTCCGGTGCTGCTCCAGCTTTTCGTCCTGTATTACGGCCTCGCACCGGTGATCCGGCTTTCGCCCGCAGTCGCCGCGCTGCTCGGCCTCGGGCTGAACTACGCGGCCTACGAGAGCGAGATTTACCGCGCAGCGCTCGAGGCCGTGCCGAAGGGCCAGATGGAGGCGGCGCGCACGCTCGGCTTCAGCGTCTGGCAGACATTGCGCCTCATCCGCGGCCCGCAGGCGTTCCGCTACGCGCTCGCGCCGATGACGAACGACTTCGTCGCACTGCTCAAGGACTCCTCGCTCGTGTCGGTGCTCACTGTCGTGGAACTGACGAAGCAGACGCAGATTTTCGCAACGAACCTCGGCACGTGGGCCGTGCCCGGGGTGCTCTGCGCCGCGATCTATCTCGCGATGTCGTGGCCGCTCGCTCGGCTCGCGCGCAGACTCGAGGAAAAGTGGAAGGCTCCCACGTCATGAGCACGCCGATTCTCCAAGTCGAAGGGCTGCGCCTCTCGCGCGGCGCCCGCGAGATTCTGCGGGGCGTGAACCTCACCGTCGCGGATGGCGAGTTCGTCGCGCTCATGGGCCTTTCCGGCTCGGGAAAAACCACCGTGCTCCGCGCCATCGCGGGCCTCGAGCCCTTCTCCGCCGGGCGCATCGCCGTGGACGGACTCACGCTCGACCCGACGGCCGCGCACGTCCGGGAACTGCACCGCAAGGTCGGGATGGTGTTTCAATTTCACTGCCTGTGGGAGCACCTGCCGGCGGCCCAGAATGTGTGGCTCGCGCCGGTGCATGTTTACGGCACCGCGCAGGATGCCGCGCTCGCCCAGGCGCGCGCGTTGCTCGCCGACCTCGGCGTCGGCCACCGGGAAAATGCGCTGCCGCGCGAGCTTTCCGGCGGCGAGGCGCAGCGCGTCGCCATCGCACGCGCGCTGGCCACCGACCCGCGGCTCCTGCTCATGGACGAACCAACTGCTTCGCTCGACCCCGCGCGCCGCGGCGAACTCGGCGACACGCTGCGCAAGCTGGTCGCAAAGGGACGCGGGCTGCTGCTCACGTGCCACGACGATGACTTCGTCCGCGACTTCGCCACGCGCGTGGTCGTGCTCGCGGACGGGCAAGTCGTCGAGGAAGGCGACCCGCGCACGGTGCTCAGTTCGCCGGCGCACGAGGCGACCCGGCGCCTGCTCGACACGCGGAGCCCGGGTTAGCCGCTTTGATGAGCGAAATCGCCACATGGATCCGCGAGTGCGACGAGGACCTGTTCGCGCGGTTTCACGGGCGCCACTCCGGCATCATGGTCGCAAATGCGCGGCGCGGACGAGTGAATGCGGCGGATGCGGACGCCGTGCTGATCACGGGCGGGCCGGACATCGCGGCGGAGTTCCATGCGGAGCCGCCAAGCGATCCGCTGCTCATCCGCAATCCCGATCCAGTGCGCGACGCGTGGGAATTTGCCGCGGTGAAAACCGCCATCGAGCGCGGGCTGCCGATTCTCTGCATCTGCAAGGGCGTGCAGGTGCTCAATGTCGCCCTCGGCGGCACGCTGCACCTCGATATTCCCGGGCACAACCTGCCGGAGATGAAGGACGCAAACATCCAGCCGCTGCGTTACGCGGCGGGCGTGCGTCATCGTTTTGAAAAGGTGAACAGCTCGCACCACCAGGCGCTCGATCGCGTGGCGGATGCGCTCGAAGTCGAGGCATGGTGCGCGGGCGACGGAATCATCGAGCAGGTGCGGATCCGCGATTACCCGTGGGGCATCGGCGTGCAATACCACCCGGAGCGCGATCCGGGCTACGCCAGCCTCTTCGAGGATTTCTTCGCGCAGCTCCGGCGCTGATTTTCCCAAGCCGCCGCATCCGCGGCCGGACGATCACTTCTGCTCGCTCGGCGGGCGCAGGAACTCGAGGGTGTCGCCGACCTTCTTCTGCTCCCACACCTCCTGCATCACCATCACCTCGTATTCGCGCTGCAGCGGCTCGACCCAGACTTTCAGCGAGTAGCCGGTGTCGGCAGTGCGCTCGGTCACGCCCTTGCGGCTCACGGTCATCAGGGTCTCGCGCATGCCGGGCGCGTTCTTGGCCCGGATCACGCCGCTGAGCATGTTGCGCGGCGTGGTCTTCGACTGGAACGTCGCGGCGATGACGAAGCCGAGCAGGATGACGGCGATCACGATGCCGATGATGATGTCCCGCCTGCCCACCCTCGGGACAACCACGCGGGGGCGGGGCGGCGGCGTCTTCGCCTCGACAACACGCGGGCGCGGCGGCTGCGGCTGCGGATCGGAAGGAGCGGGGTTTGTGCTCATGCCTGCGGTTTTTCTGCAGGAGGAACATCAACCGCATCTGGCGGGTTGTCCACTGCGGGCGCGATGAGGGTGCGTTCCCATACGTAGCGCCTCAGCAGCACCTTCATCGACGCGGTGAGCGGAACGGCGAGAATTGCGCCGAGCAATCCACCGAGCATCAACGACCAGAGAAACACGGAGAAGATGACCGTGACGGGATGCAGGCCGACGCGCTCGCCCACGATGCGGGGAGTGATGAAAAGGCCGTCCACCTGCTGCACGATGGCGAACACGCCGGTGACCACGAGCGGGAACACCCACCACGCCGCGGTCGCGGGCACCAGCCAGCTTCCGCCCTGCACCGATGCGATGATCACCGCGGGAATCCAGCAGAGCGCGATGCCGATGTAGGGGATGATTCCGAGGAAGCAGAGGCCGAGGCCGATGAGGATGCCGAAGTCGAGGCCCACGATTCCGAGCAGCGTGCCGGTGGCGATGCCGTTGATCGTGCTTACGACGAGTTGTCCGCGGAAGAATGCGATGAGGTAGCTGTTCACCTCGGTGAGCGACGCGACGACCTCGTCCTTGAACTGGCTCGCGCGCAGCGGCAGATACCTCGTCCACGATGCGGCGATGTGGGGCGACTCCGCGAGGAGGTAGAAAAGATAAAGCGGGACGATGATGAGCGAGAGCAGGAAGCCGAACACGCCGAGGAAGCCGCCCAGGCTGTTCGTGAAGAAGTCCCAGACCTTCTGGAAGATTCTTGGCAGCGACTTGTTCAGCCATTCGCCGGTGCCGAGGTTGCGGATCACCTCCTCCGGGGTCGGCTTGGCCTCCTTTTGCGCGGCGGCGTTTGCCGGTGGCACGGGATCCACGGCTGCCCCGGGCGCACCCGGCTTTTCCGCGACCGCGGCCCGCGGCGTTGCAGCGGCCGCCGGCACCGTCTCGGGCTCGACGGGTTTCACTTCCGGCTGAGCAGGCGCTTTCCCGGGCTCCGCCGGCTTCGGTTCGGCTGCCGGCGAGGATGGCAAATGCGACGCGTCGAACAGCTCGTCGGGGATCAGATGGAAGCCCCATTTTTCCCGGAGGTAGGAATCCACGCTGGAGACGCCGTTGCGGACCTGCCGGGTGATCTCGGGGATTTTCTTCGCGAGCTTCGCGGTCTGCGCGGAGATGAGAGGCACGAGCCAGAACATCACGCCGACAAATGCGAGCGTGGTGACGGCGAAGACCGCGGTGACCGCGCGGCGCCGCGTGGTGCCGAATTTCACGAGCCGAGCGACGAGCGGCTCGAGGAGATAGGCGAGCACGCCCGCGATGGCGAATGGCACGAGGATCGGCTGGAGAAACGCCAGCACGCATGAAGCCACGTAGATGAACCCGGCTCCAAGCGACAGCGTGACCGCGACGGAGAATGCCGCGAGCGCCGTCCACATCGTCTTGCGCTGCCATGGCGTCGGGAATTCCGGCGGGTTCATCGGCCGCAGCCTGTCCGCTGCCGCCGCCTGCGGCAAGCACAAGTGCGCGCGGCGGCGGGCCTCCGGACGGCACTGGAACCCGCGGAGAATTGCAAAGGAACCGTTAAGGCGCCGCGCCGCAATGCCGCTCGCATTTTCCGACGCCCCACGCATCTTGTGCGGCCCCGATGCAGACACCGTCCTCAAACAGAGCATTCACGCTGATCGAGATGCTGCTCGCGATCGCGATTGCACTCACGGTCGTGGTGCTCGCGGTGCCGAACATGCGCGGCGTGGGACGGGACAGGAAGCTGCGCGAGGCATTTGAGAAATTCGACGATCTCGCCCGGAAGGCGCAGCTCAACGCGGTGCGCGAGCAGCGCTCATGGTCGATCACGTGGTTCCCGGACCGCGTCGTCCTCCAGCCGGACGAGCCGACGGTGGACGAGCGCGACACGGGCATGGCGGAGCTGCAGGCGGAGATTCCGATTTCGGAGGGCGAAAGCTACACGCTCGACCGGCACGCGGCGCTCCTCGCGCCAAAGGACACGCCGGCGGTGTGGACGTTCTGGCGCAGCGGCACATGCGAGCCGGTGATCGTCGGCTACAGCGGGCCGGACGGGACTTGGTCGGCACAATACAACCCGCTGACGGGCCACGGGGAAATCATCGACCAGAGCACGCGATGAGGACTTTCCGGCATTCCGCAGAGATGAACGCGGGCTTCCTGCTCATGGAATGCCTGCTCGCGGTGCTCATCCTCGGGCTCGGGGTGGCCTCGCTGAGCCGCTGCGTGGAGAACTGCATGCGCGCCGAGCGCATCCGCCGCGAGGAGGGCCTCGCGCAGCGCGCGCTCGCAAACTACTTCACGCAGATCGAAACGGAGGCGCTGCCGCTCGCGGACGAGACGGTGGAGGAGCTCAAGGGAGCCTGGGCTGGGATGACGATGCACATCACGCGCGAGCAGCTGAAGCTGCAGAACGAGAAGGAGCAGGAGCTCTTCGGACTCTACAAGGTGACGCTCGACGTGAGCTGGACCGCCGGTCGCGAGGTGATCCACCGCGACATGTCGTTCCTCTTTTACCCGAAGCAGCGATGAGGAAGCGCGCGCGCCAGTCCGGTTTCACGCTGCTCGAAGTCCTGCTCGCAGTCGCGATCATGGGGCTCACCACGCTGGGCATTTTCCGGTTTGTGCAGTCCACGGTTCGCGCGACGGCGGACTCGGTGCGCGACACCGAGGAGCAGCTCGCCGTGGACCGGCTGGTCGCGCTGGTGCAGGAGGAATTCTACGACCTCCCCGCGCGGGGGCAGACGAACATCCAGGGTGAAAGCCTCAAGCTGAACGGCGCGGACTTTGACTCGATCGAATGGCGCTCCCGCGGCGGGCCGGGGCTGATGACGACCGCCGTGACGGGCGAATACCGGGTGAAGCTGCGGATCCAGCCCGTCGAGAAGAACTCAAACAAGTATGAGATCGGATTCTGGCGCAGGCCGGCGCTGCTGGAGACTTCCGGCGGGCTCGTCGCCGGCGGCAGCGACAAGGACGCCACGTGGGTGCCGCTCCTGCAAAACGTCGCGGCGCTGCGGCTGCGCTACTGGGACTCGCGCCTCGGCCAGCTCCTCGACTCGTGGCGCGACCCCTCGGTGAAGCCGTCGTTCGTCATCATGAGCATCACCCTGGAGGGTGAACTCACACCCTACGAGGCCGTGCTGCGCATCCCGATTTCCGCCGTCCAATGATCGCACTTTCCAAACACCTCCGGCGCCGCGGGGCCGCGCTGCTCATGGCAATGTGGGCGATCATCGTGCTCACCAGCGCCGTGCTCGTGTGGGCCGCCTACATCCGCCAGACGATCAATGTCGCCGGCGAAAACCTGAACGACATGGAGGCGCGCGCCATGGCGCACAGCGGTCTCGCCATCGCGATGCACCCGCTCGTGGGCAAGGAGACGCCCGCGCTCGGCGTCGCCGAGCAGAACGACCCGGGCTTCCGCGTCCGCCTGCTGAGCGAGGGCGCAAAGCTGAACCTCAACTTCGTTTTCCAGGGCGAGGATCCGCGCAAGCTCGAGATGTTCCGGCGCTGGCTGGAAAACCGCGGCATCGAGTATCAGGCCCGCAACCGCATGATCGACTGCATCCTCGACTGGCTCGACGCCGACAACGTGCAGCGCACCAACGGCCAGGAGGACGGCGCGAACTACCACCCGCCGAACCGCGGCCAGTTCCTCACCGTCGAGGAGCTCGCGGAGGTCGCCGGCACGGAGCCGCTCATCCTGCAGCCCGGCTGGAAAAACGAGCTCACGGTGTTTTCCCAGGGGCCCGTGGACATGACGGCTGCGGACGCGAACATCCTGCGGCTCCTCCCCGGCGTCGGAGACCTCGCGATCGACCGCTACCTCCAGTGGCGCCGCGGCGGCGACGGCATCGACGGCACCATCGACGACCCCGTCATCCAGAAGCTCGAAACGGTGCAGGGATTCCTCGGACTGAACAAAACGCAGTGGCAGTCGCTCGGCGGCCTCATCACGCTCCGCGACAACACTTGGCAGATCCTCGCCGAGGGGTGGTCGGGAAAAGTCGTTCGACAAGTGGCAGTCGTCGTCCGTAAAGGAAGCCAGAACCCTCAAATCCTGAACTGGCAAGAATGAAGCACAACGGCGCACACGCAGCGTTCCTCGCTCCCGACGCCCACGGCTGGCGCGTCCGCGTCGGCAGTGGCGAGGAGAAGAGCGTGGCTTCGCTCGGCGATGCCGTCGCCGCGCTGCCGGCGGATGCGCACGTCGAGCTCGCGCTCCCCTGCCAGTCCGTCCTCATCGAGCGGCACAAGCTCCCCTCGACCGACAGCTCCGAGCTCGCGGACATGCTCCAGCTCCAGCTCGAGAAGACGCTGCCTTATCCCATTGAGGACGTGAGCCATGGCTTCGAGGTGCTCGGGCAGGATGAAAACGAGAGCACCGTGCTCACCTTCGCAGCATCCCGCGCGCAGCTCGATGCACTCTGCGCGCCGCTGCGCGAAAAGGGGCGCCTCCCCGAGCGCATCACGCTGCAGGCGCTGCGGGTCGCCGCTTCCTGCCCGGAGGCCGGCACCGTGCTCGCGCTCTGGCCGGAGCAGGAGCAGACCGCCTGCGCCATCGTCGCAGACGGCAAGCTCGCATGGGCCCAGCCCATCGCGGGCCTCGATGCGGACTCCGTCCTCGCGGAGCTGCCGGGCCTCCTGCTCTCCGCGGAGCTGCAGGGCGTCTCCACGGACTTTTCCGAAATCTGCGTGACCGAGGAGGCAAACGCGCTGGGTGATGCGGTCGCCGTGCATTTCGGGAAGCCGCTTCGCCGGCTCGGCGAACTGCCGGGAGCGAAGGCCTCGCTCGACCTTCTCCCCGAGGCGTGGCACGCCGAGCTGCGCAGGCAGGAGCGCGGCACCCGGCTGAAGCAGAACCTCCTCATCGTCGCCGTCGCGTGGCTCGTCCTCATCGCCGCGGCGTTCGGCTACCTCGCGTGGCTGCGGCACCGTGTGCAGGCCGCGGTGCGCGAGCACGACCAGATGAAGCCGCGCTACGCCGGCATCGAGAAGCAGATGCAGCGCTGGGATTCGCTCGCGCCAGTGCTGGAGCCGAAGCGCTACGCCACCGAGGTGCTGCACCAAATCATCAAGGCAAAGGCTGAGAACACCGGTGTGAACTTCACCGCTTTCACGTTCAGCCCGCGCGAGTGGGTCGCAAAGGCCGAGGGCACGACCGACGCGCGTTTCGACCTCGTCACGCGCATGAAGAAGAGCAGGGAGATCGACGCCTTTGACCTTCAGTTCCCGCCCGAGACGCCGCTGAAGGACAACCAGTTCTCGTTCATGGTCACCGGAAAACCGAGATGAGCGCGCTCGCCAACATGAACAAGAGGGAGAAGACCCTCCTCGCCATCACGGCCCTCGTCGTCGGCGTGCTGGTGAATTTCTACCTCGTCAAATTCTTCCTGACGAACCGCGCCGACCTCGACAAGCAGCTCGGGATGACGCAGGCGCGGATCGAAACGCTGAAGAAGCGCGAGACCGAGCGCGAGCTGTGGTCGCAGCGCGACGCGTGGCTGAACAAGAACATGCCCGTCCTCGGCGATCCCGACGTGGCAAACAAGGAGCTGCGCGAGATGGTGCTCGAGGTTGCGAAGAAGCACACCGTCACCCTCGAGGCGCCGTCGCCCGGCACTCCGATCAACGTGCCCGGCCACATTTCCGTCGGTGTCCGCCTGGAGGCGAAATCGACATGGGAGGCGATGTTCTTCTTCCTCCTCGACCTGCAGAGCCCGGAAAAGTTCATCGCGCTCGAAAACTGCGACATCAAGGTGAACCGCGACGATCCCACACAGCTCCGCGCGACACTCACGGTCGCACGCTGGTATGCACCGAAATAGCGCCTCTTGCCCGGCCCTGCACGTCATGCCAGTTTTCACCCCATGAAACCCCTCACCCTTCTCGTCGTCCTTCCCGCGGCGGCCAGCTTCGCCGTCACGGACGACATCATCCCGAAAGCCTTCCCAAAGGATCGCTACGCGGACACCGTGAAAAACAGCCCTTTCCGCCTGGAGACGAAGGTCGCGGAAACCCCGGCGGAGCAGAAGGTGAATCCTTTCCAGAACCTCTACCTGCGCGGCATCGGCACGGCGGACGGGAAGGACTACGTCCTCGTCCAGCGACTCGGTGAGGAAAGGCCGATGCGTTTCATCGGAAACGAACCCAACACCGAGGGGCTCGCAGTGAAGAGCGTGCGGCGGGGAAACAACTTTCGCGAAACCAAGGTGGTGCTCGCGAAAGGCGGCGAGACCGGTGAAGTGGGCTTCAAGGAAGACACGATCAATGCGCCTCCGCCCGCCGCGGGTGGACCCGCAGGGCGCGGCCCCGCGCTGCCGGGAATGCCCGGCGGAATTCCCAAGCCCGGCGGAAATCCTTCCCTCCAAGTGCCGGCGGTCAGAGTGACCGCACCGCCGCTGCCCGGCGCCGGCGTGCCCCGCCCGTCCACCTCCGCGCCCATGCCCACTGCGCCGATGCCGCCCGGTGCACCGATGCCCGGCGGCACGCAGACTCGGGTGCGCTCAAACGGAATCCGCAACTAGCCTCGCCCTCACCGCCCGGCGAGTTGCTCCCAAAGCGCGCGCTCCTTTTCCCCGAGGCTCGTCGGCAGCAGCACCTTCGCCTCGGCGAAAAAATCTCCGCGCGTGTCCTTGCCCGACGGCAGGCCCCGGCCCTTCAGCCGGAATTTCTGCCCCGGCTGGGTGCCCGCGGGAATCTTCATCTTCACCGTCCCGTCGGGTGTCGGCACCTCCACCTCTCCGCCGAGCACCGCGGACCAGACGGGCACCGGCACGGGCCGGATCAAATCGAAGCCGTCCGCGCGGTAGTCCACGTGCGGCGCGATTTTCACGAGCAGGTAAAGGTCGCCGCGCTCGCCGCCGCCGATGCCGTCGCTGCCCTGGCCCGCGAGCCGGATTTTCTGCCCCGCACGCACACCGCGCGGGATGTTCACCGTGACAGTCTCGGCGCGCCCGGCCCGCTCCAGACTGAATGCCTTGCGCCCGCCATGCAGCGCCTCCTCGATGGTTACGGGCAGTTCCAGCTCCACGTCGTTTCCCCGCTGCGCGAATGCGCCGAAGCCCCCCTTCCGCTTGCGGCCGCCGCCGTTCCCGCGACCGCCGAAGAACATCTCGAAGAAATCGCTGAACCCCCCGCCCCCGCCGCCAAAATCGAATCCACCACCACCTCCCTGCTGCCAGCCCGGCGGCGGCCCCTGCCGGCCGGGGCTGTTCCAGTCCGCGCCGAGCTCGTCGTAGCGCTTCCGCTTTTCCGGGTCGCTGAGCACCTCGTTGGCCTCGTTGATCTCCTTGAACTTCGCCTCGGCCGCCTTCTTGTCCTTCGCCACGTCGGGATGATGCTGCCGCGCGAGCTTGCGGAATGCTTTGCGAATTTCGTCCTGCGTCGCCGTCTTCGGCACGCCGAGCACTGCGTAGTAATCCTTGAACTGCACGCCCCGGATGAAAGCGAACGCGCCGGGCGATTCAACCAGACAATCGCGACGACGACGATGACTCGGCGAGTCGGTGCTTGTGCGCGCATGTCAAAGCCGCCAGCCTCCGCTCATGAAATCCATCGCCCGCCTCGCCGTCGCAGTGCTCGCCACCCTCACCTTCAGCTTCGCCGCAGTGCCGGACGACGTCCGTCAGGACCTCGGAAAGCTGGTGCCCGAGAGCATCCGGCTCCTTGAGGCGAAGGAATACGCCACCTTCCTCCAGACAGTCGTGCCGCCGGAGGACTTCAAGAAGATCACCGGAGAAAAGGGAATCGACGCGTTCGCGGCGAAGTTCGCGGAGAAGAAAGCCGGCTCGCTCCTCGCCGTGCTGAAGGCGATCAAGGACTTGAAGCCGAAGCTTTCCGAGGACGGCAACACCGCCTCCTATCCGCTGCCGGAGATTCCCGACGTGCCGAAGAAGGAAATCGTCTTCACGAAGATCGACGGGCGCTGGTTCATCAAGAACTGACGCGCCGAGGCGCAGCCGGACTTCCATTCAGCCCGGTGCGACGAACCCACCCGGCCAGCCGTGCTCGGCGAATCACCGGCGGGCTCAATGTTTCGCGACCATCCCCGCCCGCAGCGACGGTTCACGCCCGGACTTGCAGAACCAAGACTCAGGCGCTTGCCGTGAAACTAAAAGAAACGTAATAGCGCCGCATGCCTTCCTTGCAAAAAATGCTCCGCGTTCCGCTCCTCGGCTTCATCGTCACTGCGGTGAGTTTCCTCACCGCCGGCTGCAACCGTGAAAAGCAGGCCGATGTCGTCCGCCCGTTTCGCCCGCAGTTTGAGGCACTGCAGAAGCAGCTTGCCGAGTTCGCCGCGCAGGAGCCGAAGAAGCCGCTGCCCGTCGCCGCACCGCTCAACCCCAAGCCGGTGCTCAAGGACAACGCGGCGGAATGCAACACCGCCGTCTTCATGTTTCCGCAGCTCACCAATGTCCGCCTCGGCCTTCCGGCGCAGAAGCTCGACAATGACCTGAAGCTCTCCCAGGCCATCCTCACCGAGATTCGCGTCGGGACTTCCCCGGAGGAAAACCTGACCGGGCCCGCACGTGTGAAGCAGAAGGAGGAGCTCGAAATGGCGCTCAAGATCCGCTACATCGGCGCGGTCAAAATCCTCTCCTACGAGAAAGGCCAGATGATCGGCACCGATGGCTTCAAGGGCGGCAAGGCCCAGGCCGTCGTGATGCTCTTCGACCGCGAGACGGGCAAGCCCGTCTTCGCAGACCTCGCGGTGGCGGCGAACGACCCGAAAATCGACGTGACCTTTTTCAAGGACAAGCCGCTCACGCAGGAATCCGGGCAGGGCTGGATCGACATCAACCTCGAAAAGAACCTGCGGAAAGCCGTGCTCGAAAAATTCGCGGCCGGCACCGGCGGCACGTTTGAGCGCAACGCCGTGATCTTCTGAGCGGCATGATGACGCCCGCCGAGGCGATCCTCGCCTGGAGGCAGTCCGGGCAGCCGCTCCCGGACGACACCGTCCACCGCAGCCTCGCGGAGTGCGACACGTGGTGCCCGCCGCTGCGTGAAAACTTCTCCGGCGATTCCTTCGGCCCGTTCAGCGAGGGCATGCTGCCGCTCATCGAGCACGAAGGCCGTCCGGTCTTTCCGCTCTGCTCGAACTACGACGCGATCGAGGCCCACCGGCAGAAGCACGGTCCGTCGGCCTTCGGCGACCGGCGCGGGGAGGAAATCTTCACACTTGGCTGGGAGGGCGCGCAGGGCGTGCTCATCGACGCCGGCACTCCGCATGAGCTGCTGATCGAGCGCGCCGATTTTCCGAGGCTCCAGGCGATGACCCGCGCCGTCGCCGTGGAAAGGGCGTGGCAGCGCCTCCACCGGGGCGACGAGCAGCCCGGCGATCTCGCCCTCGTCGCCGGCCACGGCGGCTACCATCTCGCCGCGGTGCAGAAGCCCGGGGGGATGGTGATGATCCATGTTCCGCACGATGACGGCGGGATGTTCGTGCCGCTCTTCACGCACGCCGATGCGCTGGCGCTCGCGATGGATGAATTCCGTGAGGGATTCGGCGATGCGGTGCGGACGATCGAAGCGGCGGGCGCCAAGGTGTTCCCCGCCATCGCCAATGAAACCGCGCAGGGCATCGTGATGAACTACCGCGGCCCGACGGTGCCCCTTGCGTTCAGCCTCGGAATCACGGAATTGCTGCTGGAGGAGATCGCGAGGCTCACGGCGCAGGAATCACCGGGCGGGTAGCGGTCACGCCCCTGCCGCCGGAGGCGGTGCCGAGCGCCCGCCTTTCGCGAGGGAAAGAACCCAGCCGGCGAGCATCATGGGCGCGCCGCAGACGATCAGGAAAACCATGAACGGCTGGGTCTTCTTGCTGTCGATCTTGCGATACTTCACCGTGTTCTCCGCGCTGCGGATCATTTCCCCGGCCACCTCGATCTCGTAGATGTTCCCGTGCGAGTCGTATTGCATGCGGAGCGGCTGCTTCAGCCAGCCGGCCTTCGGCGTCGGATACCACTCGTCCTGCTCAAACTCCTTCACCATCCCATCCTTGCTCCGCACTTTCAGATACGATCGCTGAGTCGGCTGGCCTTGGATGCGCGCGCTGCCGCCGGTGCCGAGCCGGACCTTGAAATTGCCGCCCGCTTCCCACATCCGCTCTTCGAGCACCTCGCCGGTGAGGGTGAAGAGCTTGTCCTTTCCGGAAATGCTCATGTCCTGGACGCCCTGCCACACGATCAAGCCGAGCGCTCCTGCGAGCATCCATGCGCCCCAGCGGAAAAGCCGGGACCGCGCGTAGGCTGAGGTGCGGGTCGGAACGGGCGGAGTCGTGGCGGACATGACGGCCTATTTCGAGTCGGACAAAAGCGGCGCGCGCGATCTTCCGCACCAAACTCAGGCGGCGGCCGCGACTCGGCGGACCTTCCCGGCGACTTCGGAGACAATGGACACAGCGCGCGCGATTTCCGCGTCCGTGTTGAAGCGCCCGAAGGAGAAGCGGAGGCTGCCGCGCGCGCGGGTGTCGTCGTAGCCCATCGCGCGGAGCACATGCGAAGGCTCGTGCTGGCCCGTCGTGCAGGCGGAGCCCGCCGAGCAGCACACGCCGCGCTGGTCGAGCAGCATGAGCATCGCCTCGCTCTCGACTCCGCTGAACGCAAGGCTCGTCGTGTTCGGCAGGCGGTTCACACGGTCGCCGTTCACCTGCACGCCCTCCACACTGGCGAGGACTCCGGCTTCAAAATCATCGCGCATCTTCCTGACCGCCGTCGCCTCGTGGGCGATCTGCTGGGCGGCGATTTCGCACGCCTTGCCGAGAGCGATGATGCTCGCGACGTTCTGCGTCCCCGCGCGGCGCCCGCCCTCCTGGCTGCCGCCCGTGAGGAACGGCGCAAACTTCGTCCGGCGGTTCACGTAGAGCACGCCGACGCCTTTTGGCGCATGCAGCTTGTGGCCGCTCATGGAGAGGAGGTTCACCTTCATGTCGCGCAGGGCGAAAGGGACCTTGCCGACCGTCTGCACGGCGTCGGTGTGAAAGACCGCGCCTTTCCCGCGCACGATGTCCGCGATTTTCTCCACGGGAAAAAGCACGCCGGTCTCGTTGTTCGCCCACATGATCGAGACGAGCGCCGTCTCGTCGGTGACGGCGCGCTCCAGCTCGCCGAGATCGATCTGCCCGTCCGAGTCCACACCGAGCCAAGTCACGGGATGTCCGCGCTTCGCGAGCATCTCGCAGGTCTTCAGCGTGGCGCTGTGCTCGACGCGCGTGGTGACGATGTGCTGCCGGTCGCGGTCCATCGCCAGTGCGGAGTGAATCGCCGCATTCGAGCTCTCGGTGCCGCTGCCCGTGAATACGACTTCGCCCGGCTCGCAGCCCAGCAGGGCGGCTGTGCGCCCGCGGGCGGTTTCGAGCGCATCGGCTGCCCGTTTACCGAGCCGGTAGCCGCTCGACGGATTGCCGTAGTCTTCCGACAGCCATGGCAGCATTTCCTCCACAACGGCGGGGTCCACCCGCGTGGTCGCGTTGTTGTCGAGGTAGATGATGTCGCTGGCTGTGCTCATTGGAAAATGGGCGCGGAGCTTAAAGCCGGACCGCACGCCAGCCAAGGGAACTTTGCGCCGTCAGCCCCTGGCCTGCTTCGGCGGCGGGAATGCCCAGTAGTGGTAGAGCAGGAATTTCATCCAGCCCATGCAGAGCTGCGTCGCCACCACGTCGAGGTCGATGGGGAAGCGGCCGATGCTGAGCGTGAAGTGCAGGTCGAAGTGCTTGAACAGCGTGAGGATGCCCGTGGAAATCGCATACATCACGACGACCACCGCGAGGTAGCGGGCCAGCGCGTCGCGCTTGCGCGAGTCGGTGCGGAAATTCACGAAGTAATTCCACAGGAAGAAAACCGAGGTGCTCACCGCCATGCTGCACGCGGAGATCTGCCAGATCGGCATCGCGGTGTGCGCGCGCAGGTATTTGAACGGAGTCGAAATCAGCAGGTAGTTCACCACTGCGCCCGCGAGGAAGAGGATGATGCGCCGGCGCAGGATGCGGCGGCGGTGCGTTGACTCTTCGGTGTTCTCCATTCGGCCGCGGATAGAACACATCCGCAGCGGATTGCCAACCGCGTTGCCATGGCGCCGCGCCGCGCCTAGCCTGCGGGCCGCCGCCAGTGCCCCGAATCTCCGCCATCCCATCCCGCCGCCGCGTTGCGATCACAGCGATGGGCATCGTCAGCCCGCTCGGGCTCGGCGTTGCGGAAAATGCGGCCGCCCTGCTCGAAGGGCGCGACTGCGTGGCCGCGGTCACTGCGTTCGACACCTCCAGGTGCCGCTCGAAAACCGCAGGGCAGGTCGGGCCGTTGACGGAAGGCTTTTTGGGACGGGAGGCGCGCCTCCATCGTGCGAGCCACATGATGATCCGCGCGGTGAGCGAGGCGCTCGCGGGCGACCCCGGCTCTTCCGCCGACACGCTCGTCATCGGCACGACGAGCGGCGGGATGTCGTTCGGCGAGCAGTTTCACCGCTCGCTCATCTCACGGCAGCGCCGCCGCGAGAGCGCGGCGTGGATCGCCAACTACCCGCCGCAGAAACCCGTGCTCGACGCGATGCGGCACTGCGGTTTCCGCGCGCCCGTGCAGATCATCGCGAATGCATGCGCCTCCGGCACGAACGCCGTCGGCCACGCGTTCCACCTCGTGCGGTCGGGGCTGAAGCGGCGCGTGCTCTGCGGCGGCTACGATGCGATCGCGGAAATGGTGTTCGTCGGCTTCGACTCGCTGCAGGCTTCGACGACAGAAAAGGTGCGCCCCTTCGACAAGGACCGCAGCGGCCTCGTGCTCGGCGAAGGCGCGGCGGTGCTGGCCCTCGAGGATCTTGAATCAGCGCGCGAGCGCGGAGCGCCGATTCTAGCGGAGGTCACCGGCTACGGCATCTCCACCGACAACCATCACCTCACGCAGCCGCACCCGAGCGGCATCGGCCCCGAGCTCGCGATGCGGCGCGCGCTCGAAGATGCATCCCTCGCCCCGGCCGAAGTGGACTACATCAACGCGCACGGCACCGCGACGCAGTTCAACGACGCAAGCGAGGGCGCGGCCATCGCGAAGCTCTTCGGCGCAGGCGCGCCCGTCAGCTCGACGAAGGCGATGATGGGCCACGCGCTCGGCGCCGCCGGTGCGGTGGAAGCCGTCTTCAGCGTGCTCGCGATCCGCGGCGCATTCCTTCCGCCCAACATCAACTTCCGGGAACCCGACCCCGCGTGTCCGCTCGACATCGTCGCCAACACCGCGCGCGAGTCGCGTGTCGGCTGCGTCGTTTCAAATTCGTTCGGCTTCGGCGGAACCAACGCGAGCATCGTCATCGAGGAGGCCCCGCGGTGATGACCACCGTGACCGCACACATCGCCGGCACTGGATGCGTCACACCTTTCGGCTGCGACCTCGGTGAAATCTGGAAGCGCATCGAAGCCGGCGAAAGGCCTCCGCTGAGCGAAGTCGTGAATCCGGAGTCGGGGCAGAAATTCCACGCCGCGCTGGTGCCTCACACCATCCTCGGCCAACTCACACGCGAACCGCGGCTGCGCCGGGCGAGCGGCATCAGCCTGTTCGCAGCCGCCGCAGGCATTGCCGCGCTCGCCGACAGCGGCACCGCGCTCACCGATGACGTCAAATCGCGCACCGCAGTCGTGTTCGGCGTCTCGGATGGCGGCGTGCAATACACGCGCCGATTTTACGAGCAGATCGTGAAGCTCGGTGCGGACAAGGCGAGCCCGCTGCTCTTCCCCGAGACCGTTTACAACGCGCCTGCGAGCCACCTCGCCGCGATGCTTGGATTGGACGGCGCGAGCTACACGCTCGTGGGCGACGGCACCGTGGGCATGCAGGCGCTGGAATTTGGCGCGCAGCTCATCGCGCTCGGCGATGCCGACCATGTGCTCGTCGTCGCCGCCGAGGAACTCGACTGGATTCTCCTCGAAGCTCACCACACGTGGCGCCTGCTCGCCGGCGATGGCCAAGCCGCCCCGCATGCCGTGCCGTCCACCGGCGCGCTGCTCGCGGAAGGCGCGGCGGCAGTCCTGCTCACGCGAAGCGGTGGAAGGGCGGCCGTGGAAGTCGCAGCCGGCTCGTCGTTTTGCGGGCAAAGCGAAGCCCCTGCGGCTTTCGACCACGTCCTGCAGGATTTCGCCGGGCACGCCCTGCCTGCCATCATCTTGGACGGCGCCAATGGAACGTGGGTGGACAAGACGATGCGCGAGGGACTTCGCGCAAGGTTCACCACCCGGATGCCGCGCATCCTTTCTCCTAAGCTCGCACTCGGCGAGTCACCCGGATGCGGGGCGCTTCAGCAGGTCGTGGCGGCGGTCGAAGCGCTGAAACATCCCGGCCTCAGCAGCGCGCTCGCAGTCACGCTCGGATGGAACCAGCAGGCCGCCGCGGCGCGAGTCACAGCCGCACTCGGTTAGGTCGAGCGCGCCCCGCGCAGCCGATCCTAGTCCGCCGCGCCGTCGCGGGGCCGCTTGCGCGTGGCAGTCTCGGAGCAGGCTTCGGCGACCGCATCGAGGTCCGCGAGGAAACGCGCACGGCGCGACTCGGGCAGCACGGTGAGGATTTCCTCCTGTAGTTTCGTCGCAGCCTCGAACGCCGCGGTGAAAACCTGGTGGCCCTTCGGCTCGAGGCGCACGCGGCGCGCGCGGCGGTCGCTCTCGTGCGCGTGGCGCGAGAGCAGCCCGGCCTTTTCCATGCGGCGCAAAATCGACGTGATGGTGTTCGGGTCGCTCGCCATCAGGTCGGTGATTGTCTGCTGCGTGAGGCCGCGCGCGTCGCCCTCGTGCAGCCAGCGCAGGATGCTGTATTGGTCGGGCGTGACGCCGAGGTGCGCGATGCGGTGGCGGAAAGTCTGGTTCAGCGAATACCACGCGCGGCGCAGCAGCGGCGGCAGCCGGCGCGGGGATTTGTTGCTCGGACTGTTTCCGGTCATGCGGCTCAGGCAGGCACTGCGGACTGCAGCTTCGCGGCGATGTCGGCAAAGCTCCCCGCGACCGCGCTCGCGGGCTCGGCGATGACAATGGGCGCGCCCTTGTCGCCCGCCTCGCGCGTCGCGATGTCGATGGGCACCTGGCCGAGCAGCGGCACGTTCAGGCGCGCGGCCTCGCGCTCGCCGCCGCCGCTGCCGAAGATGTCGTAGCGCTTCCCGTCGCTGGGACAGAGGAAGTAGCTCATGTTTTCGATGATGCCGAGCACGGGCACGTTCACCTTCTCGAACATGCTCGCCGCCTTGCGCGCATCGATGAGCGCGACTTCCTGCGGCGTGGTGACGATGACCGCGCCGGCCAGCGCGACGGTCTGCACGATGGTGAGCTGGATGTCGCCGGTGCCGGGCGGCAAATCGAGCACGAGGTAGTCGAGCCCCTCCCAGTTCACCTGCCGGAGAAACTGCTGCGTGTATTTCGTGACCATCGGGCCGCGCAGGATCGCGGGCGCCGCGTCGTCGAGCAGGAAGCCCATGCTCATCAGCTTCAGCCCGTGGCGCTCGACGGGGATGATGCGGTTTTCATCGTCGGCAAAGGGACGCTCACTCGTGCCGAACATCAGGCCGATGCTCGGGCCGTAGAGGTCGCAGTCGCACAGGCCGACCTTCGCGCCGGCGGCGCTCAGCGCGCAGGCGAGGTTCGCGGAGACGGTGCTCTTGCCCACGCCGCCCTTGCCGCTTGCGACGGCGATGACGTGCTTCACGCCAGGAATCGCCGTCTGAGGCAATCCTCCCGCGGGCGACGCCGCGGCCTGCGCGGGTGCGTGGATGTCCACGCGCACATTCACATCTGTCACATCGGGCAGCGCGCGCACCGCGGCCTCCGCGTCCGCTTTGATTTGCGCGGGAATTTTCGCATCGCTCGCGGTGATCGCGAGCTGCACGGTGACGCTCGCGCCGGCGACCACGATGTCCTTCACAAGGCCGAAGCTGACGATGTCGCGGCTGAATCCGGGATACTTGACCGTGGTGAGCTGCTGTCGGATGGCGTCGGTAGTGGGCATTTTTGGAAGGTTCGCAGTTCTCAGTGCTCGTCGTCCCGTGTCCAGTCAATGGCGCGGGTGCGGTGCGTGCGCGGAGATTGCGGGCGCCGCGCTGGGAAAAGTGGAAGCTACTCCTCCGGCGCGGCGATGATGTCGTTCATCGCCTTGGCGAGCGCGCGGATGGCGCGCACCTCCTCGACCGTCGGCGCCGCCTTGTCCGGCTTCACGGCCAGCCTGCGCACCTCGGCGAGGTTCGTGTTGAGCGCCGCCCAGACCTTCGACTTCTTGAAGGACGGATGCATCGTCGAGATGCGGTCGGCGAAATAGTCGATCACCGCGGGCTGCACCATGAGCGTCGCGCCCTGCTCGGTGTAGTGCGCCGAGAGGATGCCCGACGAAATCTCCAGCCCGCGCCACCAGCCGCCGAGCGCGACCAGGTGCGCGATCTCCTCGTCGCGCAGCGCCATCATGCCGCCCTCCACGTCCCGCTGCGTGCCGACGAGCTCCGAGTGGATGCCGCCCCAGTCCCTCATCAGCGCCTTTTCCAGGATGCTGCGGCTGTGGCGCGTGACGTGTTCGCCCACGCCGAGACCCTTTGCCTGGCGCAGAAGGGCGCGCGCGATGGGCTCGATGCGCGACTGCTTTTCCGCGACCACCGCGAGGAAGCCGTCCGCGATGATTCCGCCGGTCGTGAGGGCGAGGCGCGCGCGGTCGGCGGGATTCTGCTGCGGGAGCGGGCGGTCCACCTCCTCGAAGGGAACGGGCCGCAGCGCCTTCAGCGCCTTCAGCAGCACGGCGATGCTCGGCGTGGTGAATTCATTGATGCCGAGCTCCTCGCGCATGTGCTCCGGGATCGCAGGCACCGCCGGCACGGCAGGACGCTGCGCGGCGGAATCGGCGGCCGTCATCGCAAGTGCGGCGGCGCCGAGGATGGCGGATGCGGTGCGTTGGAAAGTGCGCGTCATTTTCAAATGTCAGACCGCCGCGCCGCTCCACTTCAGCTTCTGGCGGAGCACGTCGAAGAACGACACTCCCGGCAGCATCGCGAGCGGCAGGCGTTGTGGAGCGCGGGTGATGCGGATCGTGTCGCCGCGCTCGATGCGCTGCACGACGCGGCCGTCGAGCGTGAGCAGCATGTCGGGCGCCTCGTCGGCGGGCGTGATGGTGATGGGCGTGCTGTCGGCGACGATGACGGCGCGGTTCGTGAGCACGTGCGGGCAGATGGGATTCACGACGAAGACGCCGCTGTCCGGCTCGAGGATCGGCCCGCCCGCGCTGAGGCTGTAGGCGGTGCTCCCCGTGGGCGTCGCGATGATGAGGCCGTCGGCGTTGTATTGCGTGAGCACCGTGTCGCCGAGGCGGACGTTCAGCCGCACGAGGCGCGAGACTTCACCGCGGCTGGCGACGGCGTCGTTGAGCGCGCTGCGGGAAAGAATCACGGCACCGTCGCGCACGATCTCGACCTTCAGCAGCGTGCGCTCGCTGAGGACGTATTCGCGCGCGATGATCGCGCTCACGGCGCGGGCGTGCTCGGTCGCGCCGACAGTGGTGAGGAAGCCGAGCGTGCCGATGTTGATTCCAAAGAGCGGCTTCAGCGTGTCGCCGAGCGCGTGCAGCGCGTCGAGGATGGTGCCGTCGCCTCCGAGCACCAGCAGCAGCTCGCAGCGCGCCGCCAGCTCGGGCTCGGACAACGACTTCCCCGAGCCGAGCAGCCCCGCCGCGCGCCGGTCGAGATGCAGCTCGACGGAATGCGCCGCAAACGCCGCAACGAGCGCGGCCACCAGGTCGCGCGCGCCCGGCTTGCTGTCGTTCGCGATCAGGCCGAGTGAGCGTGCAGGCATGCGAGAAACTCCTTGTTGCCCTCTCCGCCGAGGATGGGTGATGGAATGTGGCCGCCCCATTCGAGCCTCACGAGGCTGCCGTCGGCGCACGGAGCCGCGGGCATTTTCTCCACGAACTCGCGGATGCGCGCGACCGCTGCCTCGTGCAGCGCCGCGTCGCGCACCACGCCGCCGCGGCCCACTTCCTCGCGGCGGAGTTCGAACTGCGGCTTGATGAGCGGGACGATCACTCCGCCACTCGTTAGCAGGCCGAGCGCGGGCGGCAAGATGAGCCTGAGCGAAATGAACGACACATCCGCGACGGCGAGCGCGATGGGATCGGAAATGTCCTCCCGCGTCAGGTTCCGCGCGTTCAGCTTTTCGCGGACGACCACGCGCGGGTCGCTGCGGATTTTCCAGTCGAGCTGGCTGTGGCCGACGTCTATGGCCCACACCTTCGCCGCGCCGTGCTGGAGCAGGCAGTCGGTGAAGCCGCCCGTGCTCGCACCGATGTCGAGACACGTGAGGCCCGAGGGATTGATCCCGAAATGCGCGAGCGCCCCCTCCAGCTTGAAGCCGCCACGCCCGACGTAGCGCTCCGGCTGCGCGACCTCCACGGGCGCGTCGTCGGCGAATTCGCGGCTCGCCTTGTCCACCACATGCCCCGCCACACGCACCTGCCCGGCCATGATGGCACGCCGCGCCTTCTCGCGGCTTTCAAAAAGGCCGCGCGCGACGAGGAGCTGGTCGAGGCGAGTTTTCACTACGAAGGGCACTAAGAACACGAAGGCGGTTCGAATGCGCGAGCCCTCATTGAAAATCTTCTTTGTGTCCTTAGTGCCCTTCGTAGTTCATTTCACCCACATGGCCGACGAAAACCTGCGCGACGCGATCAAGACGATGATGGTCGAGAGCCTCATGCTCAAAGTGACCAAGGACGAAATCCGCGACGACCTCCCGCTTTTCGGCCCCGAGGGCCTCGGCCTCGACTCCATCGACGCCCTCGAGCTCGTCGTCGGCCTCGAAAAGCGCTTCGCCGTGAAGGTGCCCAACTCCGAAGCCGCCCGCCAGGCCTTCGCCTCAGTGGACTCGCTCCACGACTACGTGGTGGCAAACCGCCCGTAGCGGCACCATGACCGCCTTCAAGCTCCTCGACATGGCGCGGTTCGAAAAATCGAAGTAGCCGCGCCGGAAAGGCGGCCCGTCCGCCGGGAAGGGCCGGCCCGACGACGCCTCCATCCCCCCGGTTTCCCCCCGCGTCACCGCCCCCCAGGGCCTCCTCCCGGAGATCAGGGGCACATGCCCTGCTGAATGCCTGCGCATGAACCCTGACAGCCCATACCTCCCGCCCACCTCCGTGGTCCCCGCGGAGGACGCCCCGGCCTCCTCCGCGCCGCGCAAGCTCGCCCTCTGGAGCGTGCTGCTCTGCATCATCCCGTTCACCGCCTCCGCCATTCAGATGCAGTTCTTCAATTCGCAGTCCCCGCATCCCGGCACGCGGCTCATCATCGGGGCGGTCTTCCTCCTCGTCGCCACGGCCGCATTCGTCACCGGCATCCTCGCGCTGCTCCTGCGCCGGGGGCGCAAGGGCGTCGTCGTCCCCGCCGTCTGCGGCGTCGCCATCTCCGGCCTGCTGCTCTCCATCACAGTCGGCGGCTTCATGCGGGGCCGTGAGAGTGCCCGCGCCCGCGTCGCCGAGGCAAGCCGCGCCGCCGAGACCAGGCGCCACGAGCAGACCCTCAACCAGGCCCTCGCCGGCACAAAGACCGGCAGGGATGAGCCGCAGAGCCACTCCGCCCGCTTGGAGCAGGCCGCCGCGCAGCTCACCGGCAAGGACGCCATCGCCATGCGCGCCGCCGCCGAGTTCACCGCCAGGGTCGAGGAAGCCGGCCGCGCCCGCCTCGCCGCCCTGGAAAGGCTCAAGCTCCTCGGCCCCTTCGATCCCGCCAGCCTCCGCACCCACGTCGCGCTCACCCAGCGCCGCGAGGCCCTGAAGCGCCTCATCGCCGCCGACGAGGCCTCCGCCGGTCTCTACGCAAAGAGCGACTCCTTCTTCCAGGAGACCCTCGCCCGCGGGCAGTTCACCGACACCGAGATCCGCGAATTCCTCGACCACTGGAACCGCGGCCTCAGCACCTCCCCGCAGCATGCCACCCTCACCGCCATGCTCGCCAGCGACCTCCGCGGCGCCCGCGCCAGCCTCGCCGCTGTGAATCTCCTCGAAAAGCACTTCGACGGTTGGAAGCCCGGCGCCGACGTCACCACCCCCGTCTTCAAGAACTCCGCCGCCGCCGCCGAATACCGCCGCCTCAGCCAGGAAATGCGGGCCGCCAGCGCCGAATACAACCGCGCCGGCACCGCCCTCCAGGCCCTCATCCACAGCGCCCCGCAGGCCCAGGCCCAGGCGGTCAGCCGGCGCTAGTCCGGCGCTGGCGTCTGCCCCGCCACCGGACCGCCCTTTCCTCCCTCCGCCGCCATCTCCGCGGACTCCACGCACGCCGCGCATTCTCACACGGGGCCCTCGGCCACCCCGCTCCGCCCATTCCATACCCGGGCACAGATTTCGCTGGCTTGATTGGACGTGGCCTCGAAAATCCGACTGCTGTCCCAAGGTGCTTCCATGCGAATCCACGGCCCCAGAATCCTCCCCGCCACCGCTCTCGCCCTCGTGTTCGCTGTGGCTTCACCGCTCGGAGCCCCGGCCGCCGATCCTGATTTCACCGCCGAGGAAAGGCAGTGGCTCGCGACGAAGCCCACCCTGACCGTCGGCGCAGACCCGCTCTGGCCGCCCTTTTCCACCGTGGATGCCAGCGGCGCCCTGAGCGGCATCGACCGCGACATGCTCGACCTCATCTCCGCGCGGACCGGCATCCAGTTCAAAGTGGTGAGCGCCCCCGCGTGGGAAGGGGTGGAGGCCCTCGCGCGGCAGGGAAAGGTGGACATCCTCTGCGGCACCGCAAAGACCCCGGAGCGCGAGCAGTTCGCCAAGTTCACCCGGCCCTATGTGCCGACCACCGTGGCCATCATCACCCGCAAGGACGGCGCATTCCTCACCAGCGTCCGCCAGCTCGAGGGCCGCCGCGTGGCCGCTCCGCGCAGCCACGTCACCTCCAAGGCGCTCGCAGCCGACTACCCCGGCATCCAGCTCGTGCTCACCGACAACTTCGCCGAGGCCCTGCGCAAGGTGGACCGCTCCGAGGCGGACGCCACCGTCTCGAACCTCACCACCGCCACCTACACGATCCTCAGCGAGGGGCTTGCCGACATGAAGATCTCCGGCGTCACCGACTATTCGTTCGACGTCCGCTACGCCGTCGTCACACCGGGCCCCGCACTGGCCGTCCTCGACAAGACCCTTGCCTCCATCCCGCAGAGGGAGGTCGCCGCCATCGTGGATCGCTGGACAGGCATCGACTTCCACCGCGAACAGTCCTCGCGCTCCGTGCGGCGCGCCCTCCTCTGGGCGGGCGGGATCGCCGCCGCGATCGTCCTGCTCGTGCTCCTCCGGAACCGCCTCCTCGCCCGCGAACTCGCCGAGCGCCGCAAAGTCGAGCGCCAGCTCTCCCTCGCAAACGGCGCCCTCCGCACCGCGAGCGAGGAAAAGGGCATGCTCATGCAGATGCTCGCCCACGATCTCAACAGCCCGCTCACCGTCCTCACCGGCTACTGCGACCTCCTCGCCGAGCGCTCGAAATCCGACCCGCAGACCGTCGCCGACATCCGCACCATGCAGTCCGCCATCGGGCGGATGACAAAGCTCGTCGGCGGCCTCCTCACCGCGGACGCCGTCGAGAGCGGCAGCCGTCAGCTCGTGATGCGGAAGCTCTGCCTCTGCCGGGCCGCCCGCGACGCCACCGAGCAGCTCCGCGACTCCGCCAGCGCCAAGCAAATCACCCTGCAGCTCCGCGATCCCGGCGAGTGCCTCGTGAGCGCCGACGAGCTCGCCCTCGGGCAGGTGATCGAAAACCTCGTCTCAAACGCCATCAAGTTCACCCCGAGCCGCGGCAGCGTCGAAGTCACCGTCACCACCGGCGCAGGATTCGCCGAGGCACGCGTGGCCGACACCGGTCCCGGCGTGTGCGAGAGCGAGCGCCCCCAGCTCTTCCGGAAATTCTGCCGCCTCAGCGCCAAACCCACCGCCGGCGAGACCTCCCACGGCCTCGGCCTCATGATGGTGAAGCACCTCACCGAATCCATGGGCGGCACCATCCGCCACGAACCCCGCGAAGGCGGCGGCTCCATCTTCATCGCCCGCTTCAAGGTCTGAGCAACCGCGCAGGATGCTCCTGCGGGAAGGAAGGATTCTTTCCGCAACCAATGCCGGCCCCGCCTGCGCGATGCCGTTCGTCTCCATCCTCGATCCTGCCGTCACCCGGACGGCGGACGACCACGATCCTTTCGGCCCGCCAGCGAGTCGCCTGCTCCCGGCTTCCACGCTGTGCATTTTCACCGCCATCGGGGCCGCGGGAATACTTCTCATCCGCAGGTCCTGCCCCCATCCCCCGTCTGCCGCCAAACCACCCGGAGCACGACGCCGCCGAACGCCGCGAAGATCGCGCCGAACGCCGTGAACGCGAGCGGACCGCCCCAGACCGTGACAAAGGTGTCGATGTTCGAATGCTCCGGATTCGCCGGGTCGTAGATCACCGTGACCTCCTGCTCCGACCCAAACCGTTTCGGTGATTCAGTCTCCCCCCTGTGCAGGTTCCCGGCGGCGTCCCTGAATGTGTAGGACGGGTGCCCGGTGGTCTTCCAATCGGATTCCGGGCGCTTCTTCCAGCGCTCGCGGACCCATTCGGGAACATTCGGATCCTCCGTGTCTGGTCCTTTCATGATTCGAGTGGTCATGCCGGGAGTGGAGACCGCCCGCATCACGAACCTGCACGTCCGGATCAGGTCCCACATCCCCGCGATCGCCACCATGCTGCCGAAGACAGTGAACACCCAGCCGATGATTCGCGGCATCTTCATGGGGTCCTGCGGGCGCATGCCCTCCCTATAGCGTGGACATCGGCAGCGTCCAGTGGCGCGGACGGGCCTCGACCGAAAAGCCCACCCCGCCCCCGCAATCCGCATTTCCCGCGGGCGAACCGCCAATCCGCAATTCGCAATCCCCAATCCGCAATCAGAGCACCCGGATCTCCGCAGGGTCGCTCCAGTTGCCCATCTTTCCCCGCAGGCCCGCGGTGCGGACGCGCACCCACACGATCGCGCCGGGGGTCAGACCGGTGAGCGTCACCTTCTGGCCTTGGAAGATGCCGACCGTCCGCCACTGCGATTCGTCGTTTGGATCGCCCATGCACACCTGCACCTCGTTCATGCTCGGGCGGCGCGCGGCCTTGTAGCGCGCCACGATGCTCCCGATGGGGCCCGCGTGCTTCAGCCGCAGATTCAGCGGTGCCGTGGGTGCGGAAAGATCCGGCGTGCGCGCCGTGGAGTAGGAGGGGAAGCCGCTCCGCTCGACAACCGCCGGGTCCCCCTCCGCCACCGTGTTCACATAGGCGCCCAGCCTGCACAGCGCCGCAGCGAGTGCCTTGCGCGCGATCTTGAATGCCAGCACATCCGCCGTCGCCCGGCCCTGCCGCGCGGCATACTTCGCCTTGTAGTCCTCCACGAGCGCGCCGAAGGCCGCCATCGCCATCGGTGGCGCGGGGAAAATCGCGGCATTCTCGGACATCTTGGCATGGATGCGGCCCGCCGCCGGGGCGAGGTCGGCGGCGAGATAGCGCGAAAAATCAGTGATGGCTTTGACAGTGCTCATGGATGGATGGGGTGATTTTGAGTGGCATTCTGCATCGAGACCCGCTGCTCCTGCCCAAAAGCCGCCATCGCCTGCGAAAAACGATTTCGGCTCCCGCGCAGAAGCATGCGCGTTTGCTTCGACAGCATGTGCATTTGAGTGGAAAGCATGCGCGTTTTCCACACATGCACAATGTTTTTTAACATTGGCGTGTGTGTTTTTTATGATTGCACATGCTGTTTACGATTTCACGCATGATTGTGTAAGAAATGCATGCGCTTCTACACCAATGCAATGTGCGTTCATGGAGAACGCTCATTTCATTATGTTGTAAGCATGTGCGTTTTCCATAAACGCACGCGTCTTCTAGACAAAAGCATGTGCTTTCTTTATGAAAGCGTGTGCTTTTACAACAAACGCCTGCGTCATTTTATTAAACGCATGTGCTTTTATGATAAAAGCATGAGCGGTTTTGGAAAATGCATGGTCCTTTCTACGCAATCGGCAGAGCAAATCCCAGTTTGATTCGCGCTTATCCGGTTTGTTGCCAAGGGCCGGACCGGAACTGGTTCTGAAAATAGCCCAGCACTTCAGTGCTGGGTGATCCGATGGGAGACGGGCAAAGTCCCTTCAGGGACGGCAGAACCGTTCTTTCGTCCCTTCGGGACTTTGTTCTCAAAATGCGCCCCGGTTCCCAGCGCTGAAGCGCTGGGCTATTGTCAGGCCATTCTTTCTCCGGCCTCGCTCTTGTCAGGCAACCGGATCAGCACGGTTTCAATGCCTCTATTCGCCGATTTTGCCACGAAATAGGCTCTGCCTTTCCGGTGCGCTGGCATGCCCCTCCTGTGTTGGAGACAGGACTCCTCGGATTCGGGCATCGCCCTGCTTTGATTCTCGGAAGCCATGAGGCCATGAAAAAGCAGGCGCATGTTCTCCGCTTTTCACCGGTCATCCTCCCTTCCCGGCTTTCTGGTCTCCAGCCTTGGACCCTCCCGCGGGATTCAGTGTGCGATGCTTGGTGAGGGCAGTCCTTGGCAACCGAGACCCGGGCCCCGCGGCGCTCTCCTCCTGCTCTGGCGCAAATGCCTTTGCCGTGTATGCTGCGCGTCCTTTTCCAAATGAGCACGCGCACCGCCAAGAAGCCCGCACACAGCATCCCGAAAGTCGGGATGATCTCGCTCGGCTGCGCGAAGAACCTCGTGGATGCGGAGATCATGCTCGGCGACGTGCTTTCGCGCGGCATGCAGATCACGAACGACGCGGAGAAGGCCGACGTGCTCATCGTGAACACCTGCGCGTTCATCGATTCCGCGAAGGAGGAGAGCATCGAGGCCATCATCGAGGCGCATCAGGCGAAGGGGCTGAAGAAGAAGCACAAGGACCAGAAGCTCATCGTGGCCGGATGCATGAGCCAGCGCTTCAGCGGCGAGCTGGCGACGGAATTCCGGAGCGAGGTGGATGCGTTCATCGGGCTCGATCAGGTGAAGGAAGTCGGCGGGATCATCGAGAAGGTGCTCGGGCGCGGAGGCGAGAGTGCTCAGTCCTCAGTGCCCAGTGCTCAGAAAAGAGCGCATTCACCAGCCACCAGTCACCAGTCACCAGTCACCGCTGCGAAAGCCGAAGTGCTCCTTGATGAAGAATGGGCGCCGCTGAACCTCGTCACCCGCAAGCCCGTCTATATCCCCGACTGGGACACGCCGCGGGTGCGCCTCACGCCGCCGCACACGGCGTTCACGAAAATCGCCGAGGGCTGCAATCACCCGTGCTCCTTCTGCGTCATCCCGCAGATGCGCGGCCGGCACCGTTCGCGCACCATCGAGAGCGTCGTCGCGGAAGTGCGCGGGCTCGTGGCCGAGGGCGTGAAGGAGATCAATTTGATCAGCCAGGACACGACCTACTACGGCATGGACCTGTGGGAGGAAAAAGCGGGGCCGCGGCAAAAGGTGGACCCGGCGCGCGGCGTCACGCTCGTCCATCTGCTGCGCGAGCTGGACAAGATCAAAGGCGAGTTCTGGATCCGCCTGCTCTACACGCACCCGGCGCACTGGAGCGACGAACTCATCGAGTGCATCGCCTCGACGAAGCACGTCGCGCGCTACGTGGACATGCCGCTCCAGCACATCCATCCGCGGATGCTCGAAGTGATGCGCCGCGAGACTTCGAGCGAGCACATCGAGGATCTCGTCGCACGCATCCGCGCGGGCATTCCCGGCATCGCCATCCGCACGACGTTCATCGCGGGCTTCCCCGGCGAGACCGACGAGGAATTCGCCTACCTGCTCGACTTCATCGCACGCACGCGGTTCGAGCGGCTCGGCGTGTTCATGTATTCGCAGGAGGA
>JBGAPU010000033.1:0-53679 GCA_044221035.1 Chthoniobacteraceae bacterium
TGTTCGTGAAGGTGACCGCCAGGATGTTCTCCGGCGCCACTCCGCGCGAGATGAGGAACGCCACGCGCGCCGTGATCACGCGCGTCTTCCCGCTGCCCGCCCCCGCGAGGATCAGCAGCGGCCCGTCCGTCGTGCGGACCGCGCGCTCCTGCTCGGGATTCAGGTCAAAGAGTCGGAAGGCAGCCATGGAAAAATCGTGTCGGGAATTCGCTCGGGAAATCAGCGGCGCGAGGAAACCACACGCCCGCCCTTTTGCAACCGCGCGGCGTTTGGGCCGCCGTGATTCTCCTCCCCCCCTCGGCGAGCCTGTCGCCAGGACACTGCCCCGTCATGGGCGCCCTCTGCTACGGTCACCGGCGAAGCCGGTTTCCATTGCTCGACATCCTCCAGCGCTACATCGCGGAATGCATCGCCTGACAATAGCCCAGCGCGTTAGAGACTGTCGGACTTAGGCATTTGAAGGCGTTTATAGACGCGTATTCGACTTCACGGGGACTTTTTTTAGCGAATATCCGATGCTAGAGGCCTTCATTTCCTAAGTCCGACAGTCTCGTTAGCGCTGGGTCTCTTTGTCCTGTTTGCGGCGTCGTTTTTTCCCAGCGCTGAAGCGCTGGCCTATTTTCGGGGAAGATTTCCGGTGCTTGGCCTCGTCGGCGCGCGGCCCGTCGAGCGGAAGAGCCGAGCGGAATGAGACACCTGCCGGGGGCAGCCCGAAGGGCGGGCGCGGCAGCGCCCGGCAACACCTTCAGCGACCCGCCCACGCAGGCGGAGATGCAGGCGCATGCGGCGTATCTGGAGACGTTCCGGCAGACGCTGATAAGCGTGACGATTGGCATCCCTCCGCGACTGAGGAAAAGGCTAGGTGGACCTAGGAAGAACCTCACTCGACCTAGGAAAAACCAAGGTCGAGCTGGGAAAAACCTCAGTGGACCTAGGAAAAACCAAGGTCGAGTGAGGAAAAGGCAAACTCGACTGAGGAAGAGGCTCACTCGACTGAGGGAAAAGCTAGGTGGACCTAGGAATTTCCTCACACGACTTTGGAAAGACCGAACTCGACTGAGGATTTTCCTATGGCGGGTGAGGATGGGGCGATGCTGGTGCAAGAAGAGGCATGGCCGTTCTGTCGTGGTCGCACGAGGAGCCGGGAGCGGCCTGCTTCCTTCCGTTGGCGGCCATGGGGGCGCTGTGGGGCTGGCTGGAAGCCGGGCCTAGGTTTGTCCGGCGGCGAGCCTGGCGAGGACTGCGGGGTAGAGCTGGTGCTCGGCGACTTGGATGCGGGCGTGGAGGGTGGCGGGGGTGTCGCCGGGGAGGACGGGGACTTCGGATTGGGCGATGATTTCGCCGGTGTCCATGCCGCCATCGACGTAGTGGACGGTGCAGCCGGATTTTTCCGCGAGGGCTTCGACGGCCTGCTTCCAGGCTTCGAGCCCGGGGAAGGCGGGGAGGAGGGAGGGGTGGATATTGATGATGCGGCGGGGGAAGGCGTCGAGGAGGGGGGCTTTGATCATGCGCATGTAGCCGGCGAGGACGACGAGCTGGACGCCGGCGTCGAGGAGGAGCCGGGCGAGGTGCTGTTCGCGCTCGGGTTCCATCTTGGTGCGGAATTTCCCGGGATGGACGAATTCGGCGCGGATGCCGCGCTCGCGGGCGAGGGTGAGGATGCCGGCGTCGGGGATGTCGGAGATGACGATGCGGGTTTCGGCGTTGATTTCACCGCGCGCGATGGCGTCGGCGATGGCGCGGAAGTTTGAGCCTTTGCCGGAGCCGAGGATGCCGAGGCGGAGCGGGGTGCGCGGAGCGGGAAGCATGGGCGGGAGCAGGCAGCAGGGGGCGGGGAGCAGTCAATACGCGGGTGACGGTTTTGGCGGCGGGGGCTGAGTGAGGCGGCGGGGACGACGCGGGAAGTTGGGAATGAAATGTCCGAATTTCCGGTGTCCGCGCGGTTGTTACGGAGTGAAGTCGTCCCTCCCTGCTGCTCTCCTCGTGCTGTTGTCGGTGCTGGTGCCGTTTTTGCCCGCGGCAAATGCGGCGGATGCGGCGCGGCCGAACATCGTGGTCATTCTCGCGGATGACCTCGGCTACGGGGACCTCGCGTGCTACGGGCATCCGAAGTTCAAGACGCCGAACCTCGACCGGATGGCGGCGGAGGGCGCGCGGCTCACGCAGTTCAACTGCCCGGCGCCGTTCTGCGCGCCGACGCGCGCGGCGCTGGTGACGGGGCGGTATCCCTTCCGCTGCGGGATGACGCAGAACCCCGCGCCGGACGGCGGGCCGGATGCGGACGGGCTGCATTTGCCGGAGAGCGAGGTGACGCTGGCGCAGCTCCTGAAGGGAGCGGGCTACGCGACGGGCGTGGTGGGCAAGTGGCACCTCGGCCACGCGAAGCCGGAGTGGCTGCCGACGCACCGGGGCTTTGACGAATACCTGGGCATTCCCTACTCGAACGACATGCGGCCCGTGCAGGTGGTGGAGGGCGACCGCCGCGTGGAATACCCGACGGTGCAGGCGACGCTCACGCAGCGCTACACGGCGCGGGCGCTGGAGTTCATGGAGCGCAACAGGGCGCGGCCGTTCTTCCTCTATTTCGCGCAGATGCTCGTTCACAAGCCGCTCGCGGCGTCGGAGGGTTTCTACAAGAAGAGCGGCGCGGGCCTTTACGCCGATGCGGTGGCGGAGCTGGACTGGAGCGTGGGCGAGGTGCTGGCGAAGGTGAAGTCGCTCGGGCTCGACGGGAACACGCTGGTGATGTTCACGAGCGACAACGGGGCGTGGTTCGGCGGGAGCTGCGGCGGGCTGCGGGGGATGAAGGGGAGCAGCTACGAGGGCGGCTACCGCGTGCCGTTCATCGCGCGCTGGCCGGGGAAAATCCCCGCCGGCCGCACGAGCGCGCAGCCCGCGGTGACGATGGACATTTTCGCCACGGCCATCGCCGCGGCGCGCGTGGAGAAGCCGCAGGACTTCGTGCTGGACGGGCGCGACCTCGCGCCGCTGCTCACCGCCGCCGACGGGGAGGGGAAGGGGCCGCATGAGTTTGTGTTCGGTCACCAGGCGTCGCTGCTCGCGACGGTGCGCGACGCGCGCTGGAAGCTGCACGTGGTGAAGCCGAACACGCCGTTCCTCGCGCTCGACAAGCCGGACAAGCCGTGGGTGGACCCGCGCGGCCCCGACGGCGTGACGATTCTCGCGCCCTACGAGCAGGCGCGCCCGAGTGAATATCCCGGCGTGCGCACCGGCGACGCGCCGAAGGCGATGCAGCTCTTCGATTTGAAGAACGATCCCGGCGAGCAGCACGACGTGGCCCCGGATAACCCGGAGGTGGTCGCGCGGCTGAAGCGGGCCTTCGACGAGTTGGACGCGCAGCCGCGTCCGCACCCGGTGCAGTCGCCCGCGCGGCAGAACCCGAAGGCGACGAAGTGATGCGCAACTTTATGAAACGAACCGTCCTCCTCCTCGCGCTCGCGGCGCTCTGCGTCCCGGCCTCCGCACAACCCCCGGCCAAGGTTCCCGCGAAGGAAGCAAAGCGCACGCAGGCTCCCGTCGCCGTGCCGGACACGATCAAGGCCGAGGTGGACATCACCTACGGCAAGACGCCGGAGCAGGAGCTGAAGCTCGACGTGTATCGCCCGAAGACCGGCGGGGACAAATTGCCCGCGTGCGTGCTCGTCCACGGCGGCGGCTGGATCGGCGGGACGAAGGAGCGTTTCACCGCGCTGGCCATCGCGCTCGCGCAGAAGGGATACGTCGTCGCGAACATCGAATACCGCCTCGCGCCCGCCGCGAAGTATCCCGCAGGCGTGCGCGACTGCCTGCTCGCCGTGCGCTGGGTGCGCGCGAATGCGGCGCGCTTCGGCCTCGACCCGCAGCGCATCGGCGCATGGGGCGGAAGCGCGGGCGCGCACATCGTGGGGCTGATGGCCGCAGCGCCGACGCACGCGAACTTTCTCACGGAAGAACTGAAGGACGTGTCCGCCGCGGTGAAGGCGTCGTGCATCATGGCCGGGCCGACGGACCTCGCGGCGGAGAAGTTCGTGGAGTCGCTGCGCAAGGCGAAGGAGAAGAGCAACAGCTACCAGTGGTTCGGCAAACTCTACGACGACGCGCCGGAGATCTACAAAGAGGCGTCGCCCATCACGCACTTCACGAAGGCGACGGGTCCCGTGCTTTTCCTCACCGGCGACCTCGACAATCCCGAGCGCGACGCCGCTGGCCTCGCGAAGCTCAAGGAACTCGGCGTGGCGACAAAACAAGTCGTGCTGAAAGACGCGAAGCACGGCTGCTGGATGCAGCCCGCGTGGTCCGGCCAGTGCGTGGATGCGGTGGACGCGTGGTTTCAGGAACATCTGAAGTAGCCGCCACCCACGACGAACGATCCCCAATTTCACCATGAAACTAAAACTCCTCCTCGCGCTCCTCGCGCTCACCTTCACCGCGCACGCCGCGAAGCCGCCGAACATCATCTTCATCATGGCCGACGATCTCGGCTACACGGACGTCGGCGCGTTCGGCACGAAGTATTACGAGACTCCGAACATCGACCGCCTCGCGACGCAGGGGATGAAGCTGACGAATCATCACCACTGCCAGAACTGCACGCCGACGCGCGCCGCGCTGATGAGCGGGCAATACGGCGCGCGCACGGGCGTCTATACGGTCGGCGGCATCGAGCGGTTCGACTGGAGTGCGCGTCCGCTGCGTCCGGTGGACAACCTCACCGAGCTGCCGCTGGACCGCGACATCATCGCGAAGCAGCTCAAGGCCGCGGGCTATGCGACGGGGATGTTTGGCAAATGGCACATCGGCCAGAAGGGCGACTACGTGCCGGGCAAGCGCGGCTTTGATGAAGCGATCGTGAGCATGGGCAAGCACTTCGATTTCGAGACGAACCCGAAGATGGAGTATCCGAAGGGCACCTACCTCGCGGATTTCCTCACGGACAAGGCGGTGGACTTCATCACGCGCCACAAGGACGGGCCGTTCTTTCTCTACCTGCCGCACTTCGGCGTGCATTCGCCGCATCAGGCGAAGGCGGACCTCATCGAGAAGTTCAAGCCGAAGGCGGGAGTCGGTGGCCACAACAACCCGACCTACGCCGCGATGATCGCGAGCGTGGACGAAAGCGTGGGCCGCGTGATGAAGACGCTCGATGACCTCAAAATCGCCGACAACACGGTGCTCATCTTCACGAGCGACAATGGCGGCGTCGGCGGTTACGACCGCCCCGACGGGCTCATCCGCGAGCCGGGCAAGGAGGGGAAGGCGAAGAAGAAGAAGGGGGCCGACGAAGACGGCGGCGGCATCACCGACAACGCGCCGCTGCGCAGCGGCAAGGGCTCGCTTTACGAGGGCGGCACGCGCGAGCCGTTCATCGTGCGCTGGCCCGGCGTGACAAAGGCGGGCTCCGCCTGCGACATTCCGACGATCCATGTGGATATGTTTCCGACGCTGCTCGAAATCGCCTCCGCGCCGAAGCCGCGCCAGGTGCTCGACGGCGAGAGCCTTGTGAAGGTCTTCCGCGATCCCGCTGCAAAGCTCCAGCGCGACGCGATCTTCCAGCATTTCCCCGGCTATCTCGGCTCCGGCCCCGGCCTGTGGCGCACGACGCCCGTGAGCCTCGTGCAGATGGGCGATTGGAAGCTCATGGAGTATCTCGAGGACGGAAAGCTCGAGCTCTACAATCTCCGCGACGACATCGGCGAGACGAAGAACCTCGCGCAGTCGAATCCCGAAAAGGCGAAGGAACTCCACGCCCGGCTCGTCGCCTGGCGGAAGGAAGTGAACGCGCCGATGCCGGCGAAGAACGAAGCCGGCGCCGCACCCGCAGGCGGCGATGCGCCGAAGAAGGGGAAGGGCAAGGCGAAGGCTGGCTAGCCGCGCTGTTTCACGATGAATCCCATGCACATGAAAGCACTCCTCGCATTCCTCCTCGCGCTCGCCGTTTCCCCGCTCGGCGCGGCGGAATCAAAACCGAACATCGTTTTCCTCCTCATCGACGATCTCGCCTACGCCGACTGCGGCTTCATGGGCGGGAAGGAGATCAAGACTCCGAACATCGACAAGCTCGCCGCTGCCGGGACGATCCTCGATGCGCTCTACGTGCAGCCGGTCTGCTCGCCCACGCGCGCGGCATTGATGACCGGGCGCTACGCGACGCACACGGGTGTTTACACCATCGTGCGTCCGCACGCGAAATGGGGCCTCCCGCTCGGCGAACGCACGCTGGCGAATGCGCTGAGGGACGCCGGCTACGAGACGGCAATCACGGGGAAGTGGCACCTTGGCGAGTTTGACCGCGCGTATCTGCCGACGGCGCGCGGCTTCGACCACCAGTATGGGTTCTACTTCGGCATGCTCGACTACTTCACCCACATGCGCGGGCCGAACCACGACTGGCACCGCGACGACAAGGAGGTGAAGGAGGAGGGCTACACGACGGATCTCATCGCGCGCGAGGCATGCCGGGTCATCGAGGGGCGGAAAAAGGAGAAGCCGCTCTTCCTCTACGTGCCGTTCAACGGTGTCCACACTCCGCTGCAGGCGCCGGAAGAATCCATGAAGCCCTACGCCGCCCTGAGTGCTCCGCGGCAGAAGCTCGCGGGGATGCTCTCGTCGGTGGACGACGCCATCGGACGGATCACTGCCGCGCTGGAAAAGGCGGGCATCCGCGACAACACGCTCATCATTTTCTCCACCGACAACGGCGGACAGAGGCCCGGCGACAACACGCCGCTGCGCGCCTGGAAGGGCACGATCTACGAGGGTGGCGTGCGCGGCTGCGCATTCGTGAACTGGCCGGGCCGCGTGCCGGCCGGCGCGCATGTGAAGGAGCCCATTCACACCGTGGACTGGTATCCCACGCTCGTGACCCTCGCGGGCGGCTCGCTGGAACAGAAGCTCCCGCTCGACGGACGCGATGCTTGGGCGACGATCACAAAGGGCGCGCCTTCGCCGCACGACGCAATCCTCTGCGTGCAGAGCCCGGAGCGCGCCGCAGTGCGCATGGGCGACTGGAAGCTGCTGATGAACGCGAGCGCGGCCGACAGCGAGGAGTCGCCCGGCGGTGGCGAGAAGCCGAAGGCAAAAGGAAAGGGGAGGAAAGGTGCCACGCAAAGCGAGCATCTGGAGCTCTACAACGTCGCCGCCGACATCGGCGAGACGACAAACCTCGCCTCGAAAGAGCCCGGCCGCGTGGCGGCGATGCGTGCGAAGCTCGGTGAGTTCCTCAAGGGCGCGGTGAAGCCCGGCCATGAGGGAAATGAAGATGGCGCGCTCGGGGCGCCTGCAAAGAGACAACCCGAAGGCAGGTAGTCCGCACACGTTTCAACCATGCGCACATTCCTGCTCTCGCTCTTTGCCGCCGCTTCGGCCGTTGCGGCCACACCGGAGATTCACCGCGACATCTTTTTCACCGCTGCGCCGGAGAAGCTGCAGTCGCTCGACATCTATTCGCCGCCGGACGGCAAGGACCACCCGGTCGTCGTGTGGATCCACGGCGGCGGATGGAAGGCGGGCGACAAGGCGGGCGTGCAGAAGAAGCCGCAGGCCTTCGTGGACAAGGGGTTCGTGTTCGTGTCGATCAACTACCGCTTCATCCCCGCGGTGACGCTGAAGGAGATGATGGGCGACGTGGCGAAGGGAATCCGGTGGGTCCACGAGCACGCGCGCGAGTATAGGGGAAATCCCGAGTCGATTACGGTGATGGGGCATTCCGCCGGCGCGCACCTGGCGGCGCTCGTCTGCACGGACGACCGCTACCTGAAGGCCGAGGGCATGTCGTTCAAGAGCCTGAAGGGCTGCGTGCCGATTGACGTGTCGGTGTATGACCTGCCGAAGCGGCTGAAGGACGGCGGCAGCGTGCCGCCCGCGACGTATCTCGCGATCTTCGGCGACAGCGAGGAGGGGCACCGCGAGTTTTCGCCCGTGACCCACATCGCGAAGGACAAGCACATCCCGCCGTTCCTCATCCTCCACGTCGCGAGCCGCGAGGACACAAAGGCGCAATCGCATTGGCTCGCGGAAAAGCTGAAGGAGGCGGGTGTGGCCGCGACAGTGGTCGCCGGTGAAAACAAGACGCACGGGACGATCAGCAGCGACCTTGGCGGCGCAGACGATCCGCCGACGCTGGAGCTGTGGAAGTTTCTCAGGCAGGCCGGCACGCTGCCGTGATGCGAGGCACGCGCGGGCAGGAGCGGGTTGCGGGGGCGTTCGGCGGCATTCGCCGCTCGCCTTCCCGCAACAACCCTGTCCACATTTCGCGGCGCCGCACTGTTTCCCCACGTATGAAAGCCCCGTTCTCCGCCGTCCTCGCCGTGCTTCTCGCCATCCTCCGCATTCTTCCCGCGGAGACACAGGCGGCGCCGGCGCGCCCGAACATCATCTTCATCCTCGCCGACGACCTCGGGCTCGACGGCGTGAGCTGCTACGGCGCGGACAAGCGCAAGACGCCGAACATTGACAAGCTCGCCGCGTCGGGCACGCGTTTCGAGACGTGCTACGCCGCACCGCTGTGCGGACCGTCTCGCTGCGTGCTGATGACAGGCCGATATGCTTTCCGCACCGGCGGTCTGCAGAACGGCTCGTGGCGTGCGAACGGCCCCGGTGCAAAGTCGAAGGACGAGCATCCCATGGCGGCGCTGCTCAAACAGGCCGGCTACGCGACTGGCGAGTCCGGCAAGTGGCGGCAGGTCGGCGAGACGCCGAAGAACTGGGGCTTCGACGAATACTGCACCGATCCGACTGCGGGCGGATGGTATTGGAAGGACAGCTACGAGAGGAACGGGGAGCAGATCAGCGCGCCGGGGCACTACAACCCCGATGTGATCCAGGCGTTCAGCCTCGACTTCATCCGGCGGCACAAGGACGGGCCGTTTTTCCTCTACTATCCGATGCATCTCGTCCACGGCCCGATCCTGCGCACGCCGGACTCGAAAGCCGACGCGGGGAAGGGTGGAAAGAGGGACAGCGATTTTTACGACGACAACATCGCCTACATGGACAAGCAGGTGGGCGAAATCGTGGCCGAGGTGGAGAAGCTCGGGCTGCGCGAGAAGACGCTCATCCTATTCAGCGGCGACAACGGCACGGCGCTCTCCTACCCGTCCACGATCGGCGGGCGGATGATCAACGGCAAGAAGGCCTCGATGCTCGAGGGCGGCTCGCGCGTGCCGCTCATCGCGAGCTGGCCCGGCACCACGCCCGCGGGGAAGGTGAGCAGGGACATCGTCAATTTCACCGACATGCTCTCGACGTTCGCCGAACTCGGTGGGGCGAAGCTACCCGGGGGCTTCAAATACGACAGCGTGAGCATCGCGCCGCAGCTCCGCGGTGAAAAGGGAACGCCGCGCGAGTGGGCGTTCGTGCAGCTTGGCGCGCGCTGGTTTGTGCGCGAGCAGGGCTGGAAGATGAACGAGAGCGGCGGCCTCTTCGACATGAGCGACGCGCCTTTCGTCGAGAAACCTGTCGCGCCGGACGCGGACACCGATGCAAGCAAGGCCGCGCGGGCGCGCCTTTCCAAAGTGCTCGCGGAACTCAACCCCGCCGCTGGCAAGGCCGACGGCGAGGGAGGCGGTGCCGGGAAGAAGGCGAAGAAGGCGGAGCGCCGGAAGAGGAAGGCCGCGAAGCAGAACGAATGAGCGGAGCGGACACTGGCATCTCTCCGATGAAGAAGTGAAAGCGCGCGCATTGCTCCTGGGCCTCACGTTTGCCGTGCCGCCGCTGCTCCTGGCAGAGGCGCCGAAGCCCACGCTCGCGAACGTCGCCTACGGCACGCACCAGCGGCAGGTGCTCGATTTCTACAGAGCCAGCTCGGACAAGCCGACGCCCGTCGTCATTCACATCCACGGCGGCGGCTGGCACCACGGCGACAAGTCGAGCTTCAACGATGCGGCCCCGTTCCTCGCTGCGGGCATTTCCGTCGTCACGATCAATTACCGGTTCCTCACCGATGCCGAGGCCGCGAAGGTGATGCCGCCGCTGAAGATGCCGCTGCTGGACGCTGCTCGCGCGGTGCAGTTCGTCCGCAGCAATGCCGCCGAGTGGAACCTCGACAAGGCGCGCGTGGGGCTGACCGGCAGTTCCGCGGGCGCATGCACTTCACTGTGGCTCGCGTTCCATCCCGACATGGCGGATCCACACAGCAGCGATCCGGTTGCGCGCGAGTCCACGCGCCCGTGGTGCGCCGCCGTCGTGCGCGCGCAGACGTCGCTCGATCCACGGCAGATGTTCGAGTGGATTCCGAACATCGCCTACGGCCCGCACGTCTTCGGCATCAAGAGCGGCGACGGAAAGAGGCCCGCGCCGTTCGCGGAGTTTCTCGCGAAGCGCGACACGCTCATGCCGTGGATTGCAGAGTATTCGCCCTACGCCCATATGAGCGCCGATGATCCGCCCGTGTATCTTTTCTACGACCTCGTGCCTGCAGTCGGCCAGCGGCAGGGGAATCCCACGCACTCACCGAACTTCGGCGTGAAGCTCGCGGAGCAGTGCAAGAGCGCGGGCGTGGAGTGCGAGCTGGTGTATCCCGGCGCCCCCGGCGTGAAGCATGAGTCGGCGCGCCAATACCTCATCGAAAAACTGAAGGCGCCCACCGCCAGATGAATGTGACCTCCCCGCCCCGCAACATGAAACGCCTCCTCACGATCCTCCTCCTTTTTGTCCCACTCAGCGTCCAGCTCGCCGCTGTGGAGCGCCGGCCAAATGTCGTCCTCATCCTCATCGACGACTTCGGCTACGAATGTGTGACCGCGAACGGCGGCGAGAGCTACAGGACGCCCGTGATGGACAAGCTCGCGGCGACTGGCGTGCGCTTTGAGCAGGTGCACGTGCAGCCACTCTGCACGCCGACGCGCGCGGCGCTGATGACGGGCATCATCAACAAGCGGAACTACACGCACTTCGGCAACCTCGACATCTCGCAGAAGACGTTTGGCAATTTCTTCCGCGACGCGGGCTACGCGACGTGTGTCGTGGGAAAGTGGCAGCTTCAGGGCGACTACGCGGGGCCGGGGCACTTTGGCTTTGACGAATACTGCCTGTGGCAGCTCAACCGCCGCCCACCGCGCTACGCGAACCCGGGACTCGAGATCAACGGCAGGCCGGCGGACTATTCGTCCGGAGAATATGGGCCGGACCTCGTGAGCGATTACGCGCTCGATTTCATCACGAGGAAAAAGGACGGGCCGTTCTTTCTCTACTACCCGATGATGCTCACGCATTCGCCGTATCAGCCCACGCCGGACAGCCGCACGTGGGACCCGAAGGCGGCCGGCGAGAACGTGAACAAGCGGCCCGAGCATTTCGCGGACATGGTGGCCTACACAGACAAGCTCATCGGCAGACTCGTCGCGAAGCTCGAGGAACTGAAGCTGCGCGACAACACGGCGCTGCTCATCGTCGGCGACAACGGCACTGGCCGAGGCACGCCGTCGCGCTTCAAGGGGCGCGATGTGGTCGGCGGAAAAGGCACAGGCACGATTTGGGGAACGCACGTCCCCGGCATCGGCAACTGGCCGGGGCATTTCGCCAGCGGGAAAGTGTGCACGGACATGATTGATGCGACGGATTTCCTTCCGACGATCTGCGAAGCCGCTGGCGTGAAGGTGCCGGAGGACCTGAAGATCGACGGCCGCAGCTTCCTGCCGCAGCTCCGCGGCGAGAAGGGCAGCCCGCGCGACGGGCTCTACGTGTGGTATAATTCTAGCGGCGGCCCGGCGGCGAAGTTCGAGTTCGCGCACGACCAGAACTTCAAACTTCACGCCGACGGAAGATTCTACAACGTCGCCAAGGACGACCTCGAAAAATCGCCGCTCGCCGACGCATCGCTTGATGATGCAGCGAGGGCGGCAAAGGCAAAGCTGGCGGCGCTGCTGAAAGCGCACGAGGGTCCGCGCGATCCATATTTTGTGAAGCAGGGCCAGAAGTTCGGCGGTGAATCAGGCGAAGATGCGGGGGGCGGCAAGACGCCCGGCGGCGGGAAGGGGAAGGCGAAAGTTGTGGCGAAAAAGGAGGACGCTCCGGCGCCCGCTCCTGCTGGGAAAAGCGCGGACCCGCGGGCCGCGCGCTTCGACGAGCGGGATCTCAATCACGATGGGAAGATCAGCCCGGAGGAGTTCCTCGCGACTGCCGCGGACAAGGCGGGGGCGAAGTCGCGCTTCGAAAAGTTCGACATCAACAGCGACGGCTCCATTTCGCGGGAGGAATTTTCCAAGCAGGGGAAAAAGTAGCCGCCTCGATTTTGAACCGCTCTCTGCAGGTTCCGCCTCCAGCCAACATTCCATTCAACATGCAAAAGCCGTCGCTGCACTTCCTCCAATTGCTGTCCATCTGCCTGGGATTCGTCCTGCCGCTGACTGCGGCCGAGAAGCCGAATGTCGTCGTCATTCTCAGCGACGACTACGGCTACGGCAGCGCGAACTGCCTCGGTGCGAGCCCGGACTTGATCCAGACGCCGAACATTGACCGCCTCGCGAAAGAAGGGCGGCGCTTCACGGATGCGAACACGACTTCGTCCGTCTGCTCGCCGACGCGCTACTCGGTCGTCACGGGCCGCTACTGCTGGCGCACGTCGCTGAAGCACGAGGTGCTGAGCACGTTTGCGCCGCTGCACATCGAGAAGGATCGGCTGAACATGGCTTCGCTGCTGAAGAAGCATGGCTACGCGACGGCGGCGGTGGGCAAGTGGCATCTCGGCTACGGCACGGCGGACGACTCGCCGAAGTGGCGCACGGATTACACGGCGGAGCTCACGCCGGGGCCGCTCGACATCGGATTCGACTACCACTTTTCCGTGCCGAGCAATCACGGCGATCTCACGGGCGTCTTCGTGGAGAACCGTTTCGTGTATGGGCTGCGCTCGGGGAAAATTCCTCCGGGCATGAAGATCGCGGGACCGGTGCCGGACTCGGATGATTACCAGGCGACCTACACGGCCGAGGACATGGAGAATGGAAACGGGAAGGCGATCCTCGATCTCGATGCGCCGCGCCGGAAGAACCAGCGCGTGATGAAGGTGCTCACGGACAAGGCGATCGACTGGATGCAGAAGCAGCCGAAGGATCAGCCGTTCTTCCTCTACTTCACGCCGGTCGCGGTGCACAACCCCGTCACGCCCGACAAGGACATCGCGGGCAAGAGCAAGGCGGGTCTTTACGGCGACTGGATCCATGAGCTCGATCGCAGTGTCGGCCGCGTGCTCGATGCGCTCGACCAGATGGGCGTCGCGAAAAGCACGCTTGTGATTTTCTCGAGCGACAACGGCGGCGTGTTCAAGCCGGACGTGGAGCGCCTGCTTCAGACCACGGCATATAAAACGGGCCTCCGCGTGAACGGCGATTTGCGCGGCGGGAAGCACGACGTGTGGGAGGGCGGGTTCAAAGTGCCGTTCTTCGTGCGCTGGCCGGGGCACGCGGCGCCGGGCTCGGTAAGCCGTGAGACGATCAGTCTCGCGGATATTCTTGCGACGACCGCGGCGATTGTGGGCGAGCAGCTCCCGCCGCCGGCGAAGGCAGCGGAGGACAGCCGCAGTTTTCTCCCTGCGATCCTCGGCGAAGCCACGAAGCCGATTCGCGATGACATCATCGTCCACAGCGCGGATGGCGTATTCGCGATTCGCAAAGGCCCATGGAAATGGATCGAGGGCGTGCCCGTGGATGAGGTGAAGCCCGCCGCGAAGAAGGCGCACAAGGACCAGCACCGCCCGCAGCTCTACAATACGAAGCTCGATCCCGCCGAAACGAAGGACGTCAGCGCCGAGCATCCGGAAGTCGTCGCAGAGTTGCGCGCGCTGCTGAATCGCTATCGCGACGGCGGCTACAGCCGCGCGCTGCCTCCGCCCGATGTGAAGCCGGTGGTCGCGAAAGTCGCCACGCTCACTCCTCTGCCCGAGGGCATGGTGGTGATGAAGGCGCCGCTCGCCGAGGTGCCCGGAAAGCCGTGGATTTCCTCGAAGGGTGAGTGGCAGCCGAAGGACGGCGGACTTTTCGGCGCGCAAAAGGGCAAGGCCGAGCAAGCCGCGACGCTCCGTGCGCCGCTCTCACTTGGTGACGGGACGATCGATTTCGAAGTGAACTTCCAGGGCGCGAATCGCACGTCGCTCCGCATCGAGTGGGGCGACAAAAAGGGAAGTTTTCGCATCGTGATTGCGCGCAGCGCAGTCGAGGTGGCGAAGAACCCGTCGCAGGGCGAGGGTGCGGATGCCGTGGAGCCGCTCGCCCGCAAGGCGCTCAAGCTCGAAGCCGGCGTGTGGTATCCGGTCCGCATCACATTCCACGGCGACGAGGCGACGGTGCAGGTGAACGACATGACGGCGACGGCGAAGCACGCCGTGCTCGCAGAAAAGAAGACCGGAGCGAACTTCCTCGTGTTCGGCGAAACCGCCGGCTTCCGAAACGTGGCGGTGGCGAAGTGAGATGCGGCAGCTCTTGTCATTCAGCTCTTCACTCCTGATTCATTCGCCATGAAAATCTCCCGATTCATCACCGTGCATCTGGTCCTCCTCAGCGTCTGCAGCCCCGCGCGCGCCGCTGCGGAAAGGAAGCCGAACGTCATCTTCATCCTCACTGATGACCAAGGGTGGAACGACGCGCGCTTCGCAGGTCACCCGTATGTGAAGACGCCGAACCTCGACAAGTTCGCGTCGCAGGGCACGTGGCTCCGGCAGTTCTATGTCGCGGCGACAGTGTGCTCGCCGAGCCGCACGGCGTTCATGACCTCGCATGTCCCGTCGCGGCATTTCGTGCACGGTCATTTCGCCACGCACGACCAGAACGCCGCACGCCACATGCCGGACTGGCTCGACCCGAAAGTGCCCACGCTCGCGACGCTCTTGAAGGGAGCTGGTTACTCGACTGCCCATTTTGGAAAGTGGCATCTTGGCAGCGGCAACGAGGCGCCCCCGCCCGAGGCGTATGGCTTCGATGTGTCGAAGACGGTGAACTCGAACGGGCCGGCGCTCGGTGACGAGAAGGATCCCTACTTCCGTGCGAAATCGACGGCGATGATTGTGGATGAGACGATCAAGTTCATCCGTGAGCACAAGGGCGGGCCGTTTTATGCAAACGTGTGGACGCTCCTGCCGCACGCGCCGCTGAAGCCGACGCCCGAGCAGCTCGCCGTTTACGCCGACCTGCAGCCCAGCGCGGGCGCCGCGGCATTTGGCCCGTGGATGCAGAAGTATCTCGGCGAGGCGAAGGACTTGAAGAGCCAGATGCAGGTCTTCTGCGCGTCGCTCACGGATCTCGACACGCAGCTCGGCCGGCTCTTCGCCGCGCTCGACGAGATGAAGCTCGCGGAGGACACGATCATTTTCTACTCAAGCGACAACGGCGCGGAGGACTACCGCATCGGCAACGCGTCGAACGCGGGCGTGGGCAACACCGGTCCGCTCCGCGCACGGAAGCGCAGCATGTATGAGGGAGGCATCCGCACATTCGGGCTTGTGCGCTGGCCGGGCCACGTGCCCGCGGGGAAAAGGGACGAAGTGAGCGTGACGGGGGGCTTGGACTTCCTGCCGACGATCTGCAAGCTCGCGGGCGTGAGCGTGCCGGAGAATGTGCGGCCCGACGGGGAGGACGTGAGCGATATCTGGCTCGGCAAGCCGCGCGCACGCACGAGGCCGCTGCATTGGGAGTGGCTGTTCAACGTCGCTGGTGGCGAGGAATACGGCTACATGCCGCCGATGCTCGCGGTGCGCGACGGCGACTGGAAGCTGTTCGTGAATCACAACGGCAGCGACGCGGAGCTGTTCAACATTCCGCGCGACATCGGTGAAGAACACAATGTCGCCGCGGAGAACCCGGACGTCGTGAAGGCGCTCGCAGCCAAGGCCCTGGCATGGGCGAAGTCGCTTCCGCCCAGCCCCGCGCGGGACAACGCGACCGCGACAGGCGTGACGCAGGATGGCGCGCGGGTGAGGAACAGCGCGGCTCAGCCGCCGGCAAACAAGCCGAACCGGGCGATCCCGCCCGCGGAGCGCGCCGCGATTTTCAAGAAGTGGGACACGAACCACGACGGCAAACTGTCGCTGGAGGAATACGCCTCCGGCCTCGCGAAGAAGGGTGACGCCAAGCAGCGATTCAAGAGTTTCGACGCGAACCAAGACGGGGTGCTCAGTGAGGAGGAATTCGTGAAAGCGGGAAAACCCTGAAGTCGGATATCCGTGAAGCTGCAGCACCTCCTCCTCGCATTATTGCTTGGAACGGTCTCGGCGCTCCGCGCGTCCGAGCCTTCCAAGCCGAACATCCTCATCATCCTCGCCGACGATCTCGGCTGGTCCGACCTCGGCTGCTACGGCGGAGAAATCCGCACGCCGAACCTCGATGCGCTCGCAGCAGCCGGGGTTCGCTTCACGCAGTTCTACAACAGCACCCGCTGCTGCCCGTCGCGCGCCTCGCTGCTCACGGGGCTGCATCCGCATCAGGCGGGCGTGGGGCTGATGACATCGGATCGCGCGGCGAAATACCCCGGCGCCGGCGACCGCGGTGAGGAGTTCCCAGGTTACCGCGGCGCCCTGAACGAACGCTGCGTGTCGATCGCGCAGGTGATCAAGGGCGCGGGATACCGCACGGCCGCGGCTGGCAAATGGCACGTCGGTGACCGTGAGCCGCCGACAAAGCGGGGCTTCGACGACTTCTACGGCTTCGTGAGCGGATATGGTGTGGACTCGTGGGAGCCGCGCATGATGGCCCGGTTGCCCGAGGGAAAGCCGCAGCGCAGCTACCGTCCGGGTGAATTTTTCGCGACCGATGCGATCACGGACCATGCGCTCGACTTTCTCGCGGGCATGCGGAAGTCCGGCGTGCCGTGGCTGCTCTACGTCGCATATCAGGCGGCGCATTTCCCCATCGCCTCGCGGAAGGACGACATGCAGGGCTACGCTGAGGTTTACTCGAGTGGCTGGGACAAAATCCGCGAGCAGCGGCTCGCGCGGCAAAAGGAAATCGGACTGCTGCCCGCCGGCACCGTGCTGACCCCGCGCAGCAAGATTCCGCATCCCGTCGCCTCGAAGCGCCTGGGATCGTGGACGGAAGACGGCATGAACCCCGCGTGGGATTCCCTGCCTGCCGAGCGCCGAGCCGATCTCGCGCAGCGCATGGCTGTCTATGCCGGGATGGTCACGGGAATGGACCGCAACGTCGGGCGCATCGTCGCTGATTTGCGTGCGAGCGGTCAGCTCGACAACACGCTCATCTTCTTCCTGAGCGACAATGGTGCGTGCGCTGAGTGGGAGCCGTTCGGATTCGAAATGCAGCCGACGCCGGACCCGCAGCCCGGCACAGGTCTCAACCAAGGCACGCAGGCGCTCCCGAACAAGCTCTATCGTGGCGACGACCTCGCGAAGCTCGGCGCTGCCGGCTCATTTCCGAGCTACGGGTCCGCGTGGGCCAATGCGTGCAACACGCCTTGGCGGCTCTACAAACACTACGGGCACGAGGGAGGCATCGGCACCTCGTGCATCGCGCACTGGCCGGCAGTGCTTGCAAAGCAGAAGGGCGGCGGGCGTTTCACCCATCAACCTGCGCATCTGATCGATGTCATGGCGACGTGCGTGGATGTGGCTGGCGCCAAATATCCCCTGCAGGCCAATGGACGCGACATTCTGCCAATGGAGGGAGTGAGCCTGCGTCCGCTGCTCGCGGAGCCGTCCGGCGCGCTGCCGCCGCGGATTCTCGCTTGGGAACACGAGGGCAACCGCGCCATCCGCGACGGGAAATGGAAGCTCGTGGCCGTCGCGAATGGACCGTGGGAACTCTATGACTTGGAGTCCGACCGTTCGGAGTTGCACGACCTCGCCGCGAGGGAGCCGCAGCGTGTCGCGGAGATGGCGTCGAAGTGGGAGGCGTGGGCGAAGCGCACAAATGTTCTTCCGCGTCCTGGTGATGCGAATGCAAAGTCGAAGCCATGACGCCCCGCCTCCTCTTTGCCGTTTTTCTCACCACGAGCTTTCCGCTTCACGCCGACGAACTGCCGCTCGCGGTGAAGCCCGGCGAACTCATCGTGCGCGAGGATTTCTCCGCGCCGGATGCGGTGGCGAAATGGCGCTGGGGTGCGGGGAAATGGACGGTCGCTGACGGTGTGCTGAAAGGAACCGAAACGCCCGAGCGGAAGCACGCCGCGGGCATCGCGTGTCAGCGCGTCTATCGCGATGCCGTCATCAAGTTCCGGTTCCAGTTTGCCGGCGGCCACGATGCGATTCTTCTTCTTCGGAACAAATTCGGGAACCTCTGCCGCCTCATCATCTCGCAGGGCAGCATGACGATTCAGAAGGACCGGCCGAACTTGCCGAAAGACACGAAGGCAAAGACCGAAGTGCTCGGCAAGGCGCCGCTGAAGCTCGCGCCAGGGCAGTGGTATTCCGTGACGGCAGCCGTTCATCGCGGCGAATTCGGAGTGACGCTGCACGGACACGCGACGCTCAAGGGCGCGCACGCGGCGATTGATGTCGAGAAGACGGAGATCGAGTTCCTTGCGAGCGGTGATTCGATCCTGTTCGACGACTTGGAAGCGCATGCGATCGAGGGCAAGTGATCCGCGCGCGAATATGCCTGCCTCCCGAATTCCCATGAGCATCACCCGACGCCACTTCATCCACACCACCGGCCTCACGCTTCTCGGCTGCGGCATGCGCGCATCCGCGGCGGCGCCGCTCATCGAGTCCATCGAGAAAATCGTCCTGCCCGCACCGCCGGTGAAGGGCGGCACGTGGTTTCACCCGCGCGCGTGCATGGTGGGCAAGAAGGCGTTCATGACGTTGCAGGAGATCAAGGGCTCCGACTTCTTCGGCCCCGTGCATTGGACGACCTCGGATGATCTGGGCAAGACATGGAGCCCGTTCACGCCCGCGCCGCCGCTCGGCTGGGTGCTACAGCCCGATGGCGGCAACGAGGGAGTTTGCGATGTCACCCCGGAGTATCACCCGAAGACCGGCAGCATCCTCGCGCTCGGGCACAACGTCTTTTACAAAACCGCGCGCTTTGACCGCGACCAGCCTGCGCGCTGGCCCGTCTATGCCGTGTGGAAGGGCGGCGAATGGGGTCCGCGGCAAAAGCTCGTTTGGGACGACCCGCGCGGCAGCTACATCTACTCGAACAACTGCGGGCAGCGCGTGATGCTGCCGAACGGCGACGTGATGATGAGCTTCACCTTCGGCGTGAAGGACAAGCCGCGCGGCGTGTGCGGCGTCCGGTGCTCGTTCGATGGGAAGCAGCTCCTCGTGAGGGAGACCGGTCCCGAGCTCACGAACCCGAAGGGCCGCGGCCTGCTCGAGCCGTCGCTCGCGCATTTCGGAGGGCGCTTTTACCTCACGATCCGCGCCGAGGACAGCCGCGGCTACGTCGCCGTGAGCGACGACGGGCTGCACTACACGCCGCAGCAGGCGTGGGCGTGGGACGACGGCGCGCCGCTCGACATGTCCACCACGCAGCAGCACTGGCTCACGCATTCCGATGCGCTCTTCCTCGTCTATACGCGCAAGGACGCGACGAACGTGAACGTCATCCGCTGGCGCGCGCCGCTTTGGGTTGCCCAGGTGGATCTGAAGACTCTGCGCCTCATCCGATCTACCGAGCGAGTCGTGCTACCGCTCGTCGGTGACGGCGTGAACAAGGCGGACCTCGTCCCGATGATGGGCAACTTCGGCGTGTGCAATGCGGCCGCCGGCGAGTCGTGGGTCACGGACGGTTCGTGGTGCCCGAAGACCGGCAACAGCGGCGAACTGCAGCTCGCCCGAATCCGCTGGAGCAGGCCGAACGCACTCGTGAAGGGATAAGGTTCCTGCCTGCCCAAACGATCGGACGAGGGAAGAAATGGATGGACGAAGCGGCGCCCGTCGCGAAGCTTTCCCGGGCCAAACGGCTGTGCAAAGCATGCGATGCAACAGTCCCCGTAGTTCAACGGATAGAACGCTGGTTTCCTAAACCGGTGATGTGGGTTCGATTCCCGCCGGGGACATTTTCTGGTTTGCGCGGCTTGGGCGCGAAATGGAGAACCAGCGTCGCGCCACGCGCATTGGGGCTTCCATGCTGGGGAAAACCATGCGATGCAGGGTGGCCCGCTCTTTCACCCCACGAAATCCCACCCGACATGAAAAAGGGAATGCTCACTCCAAAACAGATCGCGGCCTATCACCGTGACGGATTCATCATCGTGCGGCGTTTCTTCGACCGTGAGGAGATCGGGCTGCTCAGCCGTTCGGCGCGCGAGGACCGCGTGCTGGACCAGCATTCATTCAGCCGGGACGATGGCACCGGTGCGAAGGTGCGCCTCTCGCTTTGGAATCACCCAGGGGAAGGAATCTACGGGATGTTCGCACGCTGCAGGAAGCTGGTGGGCGCGGTGGAGCAGCTCCTCGGTGACGAGGCGTATCACTACCACTCGAAGATGATCATGAAGGACGCGAAGGTCGGCGGTGCGTGGGCGTGGCATCAGGACTACGGCTACTGGTATCAGAACGGAGTGCTCACGCCGAACCTCTGCAGCGTGTCCATCGCGGTGGATGCGGCGACGATCGAGAACGGCTGCATGCAGGTGCTGAAGGGCTCGCATCACATGGGGCGCGTCGATCACGTGCAGACCGGCGATCAGGCCGGGGCGGACATGGAGCGAGTCAATGAGGCGATGAGGCGATACAAACTTGTCCACTGTGTGATGCAGCCGGGTGATGCGCTCTTCTTCCATTCAAACATCCTGCACGCGTCGGCGCGGAACGACTCCGACAAGCCGCGGTGGTCGATGATCTGTTGCTACAATGCGCGCAGCAACGATCCCTACAAGGAGTCGCACCATCCCCGCTACACGCCGCTCAAAACAGTGGCAGACTCCATGATCAAGAAAGTCGGCGTGCGGAGGTTTGCCGACGATGCTTCGAACGTGGCGTGGCTGAAGGGACCGAAGGACTCGAGCGCGAAATCGCTGAAGAGGAAACTCGCAGCCGCATGAAATGCGACGAATCACCCGCAGTGCTCGAAGTGCGATGAAGCGCAACCGTTCCTTTCTCCGATGGATTGCGGCGCTGGCGTGTCTGAGCGCCGGCAGCGATGCGGCGGATGCGCCGGTGCCCGTGCAGCCACAGCGTGCCGAGGTGGAGGTTCAGGTGCAGGGGCGTGTGCAAGTGCAATTGAATGGTGGCGGGCAGATTCAGCTGCAGGTCGGCGGGGCGAATGCGGTGGCGGGTGTGGCTGTGGCTCCGTCGGCCGCCCCGGCGGTGATGTTTTTCCCGGGAATCCCCTCGGTCTTGATGCCGAACCCTGCGGTCGCTGAGGCGAAACCCGGCTATCTCGGGGTCCAGCTTGAGACCGACGAGGAGGAGCAGGCCGATGGAGACGACGCGAAAAATGGGGCGGCGAAAAAGAACGCCGGCGTGGGAATCGCGAATGTGGTCGAGGGTTCGCCCGCCGAGAAGGCGGGGCTGAAACAAGGGGACCGGATGCTCTCATTCGAGGGCAAGGAGGCAAAAAACTCCGCCCAGCTCCGCGAGATGATCCGCGCAGTCCGGGCGGATCAGAACGTAAAGCTGACGGTTCGCCGTGACGGGAAGGAAATCGAATTGAAGGCCAAACTCGGTGCCGCGCCGGAACCCGCTGCTGCATTGGGCGCCGTGGGAGGCGGTGTGATTCAATTGAACGGCATGGTGTTCGGCGCGGGAGATGAGCAGCGGGCTGTTCCGGGAGTGGTCGTGTTCAACCGGACATCCTCGTCGAGCTTCAATTCAACGGGCAGGACGAGCGGCATTCCCGCGGACATGGATGCGGTGAACCTGCGTGATGGAAACCGCTTCATCGGAAAGATCCGAGGCATCGATCCCGCCAAGGGGCTCGTGCTTCAGCGCGAGGGACAGCCCGATTTGGAACTCATCGAGAAGGAAATCTCCGGTCTGACTTTCGCGGAACGCCGAAAGGAGGACGCCGGGCGGCCGGAGGCCCGCCCGAAGGCGCTCGTGCAACTCCGGGACGGGGGCCTGCTGCATGGCGAGGCGCTCACGATGGAGCAGGGAAATCTGCGGATGACTCTGACTGGCGGACAGCATGTGGAAATTCCACGCACCCACGTCCATTCGGCGATGCTTTCGGAGGGTGACGCGCCGCAAATCTACGATGGACCGCTCGGTCTCGCGGGATGGGGCGGTGGAAGGTTCGGCCAGGGGCAGTGGGAGTTTGCGAACGGGCTGCTGCGCTGTGTTTCAAACGGACCGATTGGCCGGGATTTCGGGCGCCTGCCCGACCCGCTCGATCTCTCATTCGACGTCATCTACCCGCCGGGGATGCACCATTTTTCGGTCGCGCTGTTTTCCACCGCTGTGAACCAGTCTGGTGCCGGGGCGCTGACGATGAACCTCAGCCCGCAGCAGATTTACGGCAGCCACTACGACGGACGCCGCTACAACCAATACAACACGAACATCGATGCGCCGCAGCGACAGGTGTTCAATGGCAAGCCGGTGGCCGTGCGCTACCGGTTTCTCGTGGACCGCGTGAACGGGCGCGCGGTCATCTACACAGGCGGTGTGAAGCGCGCGGAGTGGAACCTTTCGAAGGTGAAGCCCGAGGACCTCGGCAAATGCGGATCCGTTTTCAGCATTTCGCCGAACGTGTTCATGTCCGGCAATGTGTTCGAAGTCGGCCGCATCCGCGTGTTGCCCTGGGATGGAAAGGAGCCGGGGAAGGAAGGGGAGATTCGCGCGCCAGCGGGGGACCAAGTGCTCGCAAGCGACGGCAAGTCCACCAGCGGTGAAATCACCCGCATCGGCGATCGCGAAATCTCGTTCGCAAATCCCGATGCGACGGTGCGCAGGGAAAAATCACTCTTTGTGCGCTTCGCGGGGCCGGCCGAGGCGAAGGGCATTCCCGCCGCCGCCGCCCGCGTGCAGTTGCGAAACGGAAGCGAGTTCACGGCAGTGAAACTCCATGGCGATGGCGGGACTCTCACGCTGACGATGCGCTCCGGCTCGCAGGTCGTCGTGCCGCTCTCCGCGCTGAAGGAACTGGAGTATCTCCCACGGGAGGGCCAGGCAGACGCGGATGCGTCGGGAATCGATGTCATCACGCTCACGGACGGCACGCAGCTGAGGGGAAAGGCGATCACTCCGATTGCGGGGGACAGAGTGCGGTGGAGCGTCGCGGCGGTGAAATCGCCGATCGAGTATCCGTCCGCGAGTGTTGCCGGGATCTTTTTCTCGCGGGCCGCGGGAGTTGGCGGCTCTGAAAAGCCCGCGCCTCTCGCGGGAGAGAGCGCGGTGCGCCTCAGCAATGGCGACTGGTTTCCGTGCGATGTGGCGGGCATCGAGGCGAACCGCCTCATCCTCAAATCTTCTCTGGCCGCCGAGATTGCAGTCCCGCTTTCCGATGTGAGTGGCCTCTATCTCAATCCGCGCGTCGCTTCCGCGCTGAACGACGGATCGAGCGGCACGATGCTGTGGAGCGATGGGTGGAAGCCGAACCAATATGGCCTCGCGCGGCAGACCGCGAAGACCGCTGCGAAGGTGCCGCAGCCATGGGCCTACCACGATGGCGGCTACACGCTGACGGGGCCCTCGCGCGGTGGCGAGACGATGCTCGCGCAGCGCTGGACCCCATACAACGGGGCGTATGCGCTGAACTTCGACATCACGAATCCGAGCCGCGCCCCGGCGTTCTCGCTGCAGGTTTTCAATTCGAAGGACGAGCGGACGTTCAGTGTCTCCGTGAGCGGCGGACGGGTGTATGTGTATTTCAATCCGAGCACCGCGCGCCTCGCGCGTTTCGCCGCCGGGGGCAAGAGGTTCCAGGTCGAGGGGAAAATCGAGAACAGCGGCGGCACCACGCGGCTGTCGATCGTGCTGGACCGCCCGGCGCGGACATTCCGGGTGTTCATGGCGGGCAAGGAAATCGGAAAGATTCCCTTCAAGGCCGACGAGGCAGACGAAGCGCTTGAGGCAGGTGGCATGTCGCTCACGCCGTCCTACTACAGTTCGACGAGCAATCGGCAGAACCAGAACCGCGTGGAGCGCATCTGGCTCGCGCCGTGGGAGGGGCTGCCGAAGGCCCCGCTTGCCGCGTCGGACAAGGGCGCCGGCGAGAAGGGCGGCGATGTGCAGGAGGCGGAGGCGAAAAAGGAATCCGGACCGCAGCCGACCATCCATCTCGCAAACGGCGACGAGTTTTCCGGAGTGCTCGGAAAGATTACCGCCGAAACGGTGGCCGTGGATTCCGACGCAGGCCCGCTCGAACTTCCGGGCAAGCGCGTCGCGTGGATCCGCTTTCCCGGTTCCGCGCCGGGCACGCAGGAGCAATATCCGAGGCTCCGATTCCACGACCGCGGCGTGCTCACGGTGAAGGATCTCGAAATCGGGACCGGGCGTGTGAAGTGCCGCACGCTGCAGGGGCAGGCGCTCGATTTCCCGCTCTCCCTCGTGAAGGAGGCTGTCTGGCACCCGCTGTCCGACAAATGAAGCGGGCGGCTTGCCGGCGCTCGATCAGAAGCGGATCACCTGCCGCGCCACCTCGCCACGGTCGAGACGGTCGAAGCCCTCGTTGACCTCATCGAGCCCGATCTCGCGCGAACGGAGCAGATCCACGGGCAGCAGGCCTGCGCGATACATTGCAATGAAGCGCGGGATGTCGCGCGACGGAATGCAGGAGCCCATGTAGCTGCCCATGAGCACGCGTTCCTCCGCGGCGAAGGCAAGCGCCGGAATCGTGAGCATCTTGTCCGGATGCGGCAGGCCGATGCACACTGTGCGCCCTCCGCGCCGCGTCGCGCGGAATGCCTGAGCGATCACCTCTTCGTCGCCGACGGCCTCGAAGACAGTCTCTACGCCGCCGTTTGTGAGGTCGCGGACTGCCGCCACCACGTCGCATTTGGAGGAGTCGATGAAATGCGTTGCGCCGCACTCACGCGCGAGCGCCTCCTTTGAAGCGAGGCGATCCACCGCGATGATCGGCCCGGCGCCGACGGCCTTGGCGCCCATGATGGTGCTGAGGCCGACGCCGCCCATGCCGAAGACCGCCACCGAAGTTCCCGCGGCGACTTTCGCGGTGTTCACCACGGCGCCCACGCCGGTCATGATCGCGCACCCGAAAAGCACTGCGGTCTTCATCGGCACATCCGGCTCGATCTTCACGATGGATTCCCGTGCAACGACGCTGAACTGCGAGTAGCCGGCGATGCCGCTGTGATGATTCACGCGCCCGCTGCCGGGCTTTTGAAAGCGGACGCCGCCTGTGATGAGCCTGCCTGCGCGGTTTGCGAGCACGCCCGGCTCGCAGAGCGCGGGGCGCCCCGAGGAGCACATCGGGCAGTGGCCGCACGTGGGCAGGAAGGAGAAGACGACATGGTCACCTTCCTTGAGATCCTTCACTCCCAGCCCGGGCTCGCGCACGATGCCGCAGGCTTCGTGGCCGATGACGATCGGCAGCGGCCACAGGCGCGTGCCATTGATCACCGACAAATCAGAGTGGCAGAGCCCCGCTGCGGACATCTGCACGAGCACCTCGCCCTCGCCGGGAGCGTCGAGATCCAGCTCCTCAATGACGAGCGGCTTGCTCTGCGCATACGGCGCGGGGAGACCGCGCTCATGGAGCACGGCGGCGAGCGTTTTCATGGTGCCGGGGAGGGCGGTTTAGAACGGAACGTCGTCAGCTTGGACGTCGAGGTCCGGATCGGCCGGCGGACGTGGCGGAGACGCGGGCGCGCGGCGCTGCGGAGGCGCGCTGCTGCGAGGCTCGTCGGAATACGAACCCTCGCCACCGCCAGCACCACCGCCGCCGCCGTCGCGGCTGCCGAGGAGCTGCATGTTCTCCACGACGACCTTCATTTTGCTGCGCTTCTGGCCGGTCTGCTTGTCGTCCCACTGGTCGAGCTTGAGGCGACCGTCCACGTAGATGGGCCGGCCCTTCTTGCAATACTCGCCGATGATTTCCGCGAGGCGCGCATACGCCTCACAGTCCACAAACGTGACCTCCTCGCGCTTCTCGCCGGACTCCGTCGTGTAGTTGCGGTTCACCGCGAGGCCGAATGCCGCGATGGCAGTGCCCTTCGGCGTGTATTTGATCTCGGGGTCCCGGGTGAGGTTCCCCATGAGCATGACTTTGTTGAGGTTTGGCATGTGGGCGAGAAGCTGGCTTCAGTGTTCCGGGGAAAGCGCGCCTCAGGCTGCCGCCGCTGCCTTCTTTTTGAGGCGGCCGTATTGCTGGCGATAGACTTCGTCGTCCATCTCGAGGCGGGCCTTGATGCGGTCGAGCGCGGCGGGCTCGCACGAGAAGACGAAGTTCACGAAGTAGCCGCTGTCGAGCTCGCCGGGGGCGTAGCTGAAGGTGCGGTGGTCCATCTTCTGGATGGACTCGACCTTGGCGCCCTCGGTGCCGAAGTCCTTTTCGAGACGGTCGATGACTTTCTGTGCGCTGTCTTCCTTGCCTTTGATGTTGAGAACGAGGAGTCCCTCGTAACGGTGGTTCATGGTGATGTAGTCGGTGGGTTATGGTTGAATTGGTTCATTGCGGACGGCAGGTCGTGCTCCTGCGCAAACCGGATCGCCTCTGCGGCGCGGTCGAGAGACTGCTCGACCAGCGGGCGCTCGTCCACGGCAAATCTGCCGAGCACGTGCCCTGTCGCGGCACCGGGCCCTGCGGCGCCGATGCCCACGCGGAGGCGCGGGACGGACTGCGTGCCGAGATGGTCGAGGATGCTCTGGAGGCCGTTGTGGCCGCCGGCACTTCCCCGCTCCCGGAAACGCAGGCGCCCGAGCGGGAGCGCCATGTCGTCGAGAACGGCGAGCACGCGCTCCGGCGCGATCTTGTGGAATCGCGCCAGCGCACCGACGCTTTCGCCGCTGAGGTTCATGTAGGTCTGCGGTTTCAGGAGCCAGACGTCGCCTGCGACGGCGACATCCGCCTGCCATTTCTTTTCAGCACGGAAGGTGGCGCCCAGCGCGGCGGCGAGACGGTCGAGGACCATGAAGCCGACGTTGTGACGGGTGCCCGAATACTCCCGGCCTGGATTGCCCAGACCGACGAGCAGCCGGAACGTGGCGCCGTCGGAAGCCATTCATCCGTGCCGGAAAAATTACTTCTTCTCGGCCTTGGCGGCGGGAGCCTTGCCCTTGTCGCCAGCGGCAGCGGCACCCTCCTCGGGCTTCTTCTCCTTGATGACCTCGGGCTCCGCGGCAGCGGCGCCTTCGGCGGGAGTGGCTGCGGCCTCCTCCACCGCGGGCGCGGCGACGTGGAGGACGCTGACGTCGGGGTTGCCGAGTGCGGAGACGCCCTCGGGCAGCGCGAGATCCTTGATGTGGATCGCGTCGCCGATTTCGAGCTTCTCGACGTTGATGACGATCGACTCGGGGAGATCCTTGGGCAAGCACTCCACCTCGATGGAACGCAGGAGCTGCTCGAGCACGCCGCCCGAGTTCTTCACTCCGCTCGGCTCGCCGAAGCAGACCACCGGCACGGTGGTGTGCATCTTCTCGTCCGCGCGCAGAGCGTGGAAATCAACATGTAGAATTGCGCGCGTCAGCGGCTGGTGCTGGACATCCTGGATGAGCGCGAGAGTCTTGTCGCCGCCGGTGATTTCGAGGTCCACGAGGACGTGCTCGCCGGAGGTCTTGCCGAGCGCGAGTTTCAGCTCCTTCGCGTCGAGCTGGAGGTTCTGCGGATTGCCGAGGTGGCGGCCGTAGATGACGGCGGGGACGAGACCGGACTTGCGTGCCTTCTTCGATGCGACGGTTCCGGATCCGGCGCGGGGCTGTGCTTTGAGTTGGATTGCTTTGGCCATTGCTGTGTTCAGCTACTGCTGTTGTTTGTTGTTGTGGTTACGTTCCGGGGATTTGGAAAAGGGACGAGACGGATTCGTCGCCGTAGATGCGGTTGATGCCCTCGCCGAGGAGCGAGGCCACACAGAGCGGCGTGATTTTGAAGCCCTCGCCGTCGCGCACGGGCACGCTGTTCGTGCAGACGAGCTCGGTGATGCAGGAGTCCTTCAGGCGCTGGAGGCCGAGGTCGCTGAGCACTGCGTGGCTCACGCATGCCATGATCTCCTTCGCGCCATTCTCCTTCAAAAGCTTCGCCGCCGCGGTGAGCGTGCCGGCCGTTTCCGTGAGATCGTCCACGAGGATCACCGAGCGTCCGTCCACGTCGCCGATGAGGCTCGTTGCTGCGACTTCCGTCGGGCTCTTGCGGCGCTTTGCCACGATCGCGAGGCTCGCGTCGAGCGCCTGCGCGTAGGCGTTCGCCATCTTCAGGCCGCCGACATCCGGCGACACGACGACCGGCTCGTGGAGGTTCTTGGATTTTAGATACTGGATGATGACCGGCGCCGCGAAGAGGTGGTCCACCGGGATGTCGAAGAATCCCGCGACCTGCTGCGCGTGGAGATCCATGGTGAGCACGCGCTCGACACCGGATGCGACGAGCAGGTTCGCCACGAGCTTCGCCGTGATGGGCACGCGTGGCTGGTCCTTTCGATCCTGCCGCGCGTAGCCGAAAAATGGAACCACCGCCGTGATGCGCGCTGCGCTCGCGCGCCGGGCCGCGTCCACCATGATGAGCAGCTCCATCAGGTTCTGGTTCGTCGGCGGGCAGGTGGGCTGCACGATGAACACGTCGCGTCCGCGGATGTTCTCGTTGATCTTCACCATCGTCTCGCCGTCGGGAAAGGACGCCACGGTCGCCGCGCCGAGCTTCACCTTGCAATACTCCGCAATGCGGCTCGCAAGCTGGTTGTGCGCGGAGCCGCTGAAAATCTTCAACTCAGTGGGCGGTCGGTAGAACATCCGGAGAAAGGGGCGGGACTCTATGGGGAGAGCCTGGAAACGCAAACGGATTCTGTGAGCTCAGCGGCCCTTGTGCCCTTGAGCGCCGCGCCGTGGCGATCCGTTCCGCATTCACCGCGATCACGCACCCGGCTCGGGAGCGTCGGCGCGGTCTTCGAAACGGGCGTATTCCTTGATGAAGGTGAGGGGGACATCGCCGGTCGGGCCGTTGCGCTGCTTCGCAATGATGAGCGTGGCTTTGCCAACGGACTCGGCCTTGGCTTCGTCGGACTCGGCGTAGTATTCCTCGCGGACGAGGAGGCCTACGACGTCGGCGTCCTGCTCGATGGTGCCGGATTCGCGGAGGTCGCTGAGACGCGGGCGGCCTTTGCTTTCACCGGTGCGCTGCTCGGGGTTTCGGTTGAGCTGCGCGAGGATGACGATGGGGATGTTGAGCTCCTTGGCGAGGGCCTTGATGCCGGAACTGATTTCCGCGATTTCGAGCTGGCGGCTGTCCTTCGCGCGGCTGCTGGTGCTGCGGAGGAGCTGGAGGTAGTCGATGAAGATGGCCGCGATGTCGTGCTGGCTCTTCATGCGCCGGGCCTTCGCGCGCAGTTCGAGGATGGAGAGGCTGCTGGTGTCGTCGATGAGGATTTTGGCCTTCGCGAGCTGAGCACCGGCATTGGCGAGCGCAGGGAGGTCGCGTTCGCTGAGGAAGCCGTTGCGGATGGCGCCCATGTTGACGCGGGCCAGGGAGCACAGCATGCGCTGGACGAGCTGCTGGGAGCTCATTTCTAGCGAGAAGACCGCCACGGATTTGCCGAGATTGAGAGCGATGTGCTCGGCGATGTTCATGGCAAAGGCGGTCTTGCCCATCGAGGGGCGCGCCGCGATGACGAACATCTCAGCGCCGTGGAGACCGTCGGTCATGCGGTCGAGCTGGGCAAAGCCGGTTTCAACACCGTTCGTCTTGCCGCGGCTGTCGTAGAGCTTGTGGATGTCGCCGATGGCCTTCATGACCATCTCCTTCAGGCTGGCGGCCTTGTCCTTGAATCGTTCCTTGGCGATCGCAAAAATCTTCGTCTCGACCTCGTCGAGGAGCCCCTGCGGGTTGTCCTGCTCCTCGTAGCTGCGCGCGGAGTATTCGTTGCAGACTTTGATGATCTCCCGAAGCGTGAACTTCTCGAGGAGGATCTCGATGTAGTAGGCCGCGTTCGCCGCGGTGGGGAGATAGACGAAGAGGTCGTTCAGCAGCGCGGGGCCGCCGATCGCGTCGAGCTTGTTCCGGTCGCGGAGGAACTGCGCGATGGTGATGAAATCAATCGGCCGGTTCGCGTTCCACAGCTCAAGGAGAGTCTCGTAGATCTCGCCGTGGGCGGGAATGTAGAACGTCTCCTTTTTCACACCGCTCTCGACGGCGAGGCCGATCACCTCCTTCGGTGCAAGCAGGATGGAACTGAGGACGCCCTTTTCGGCATCGGGAGCCTGTGGGAATTCCCGGTGAAAATCCGGTGGATAACTGATCTTCCCCTTCAACTCGCCCCGTGGCTCCTTGCCCCGGTTTTTCTCATCACCCTGACTCCCGCCTTTGGGAACCGAGGGCATGGCGCGTTATTCCTTCCCCTTTTCGGCCTTGGCGTCCTTGTGCTTCGCCTTGGACTTGGCCTTGTAGCCGCCGGCCGGCTTCTCGCCCTTCTCGCCTTCCGCGGCTTCGCCCTCGGCGGCAGCCTCCTCGGGCTTGGCCTTCGGTGCGACGGAGACGGTGACGGTCGCGGTCACGTCGTGGTGAAGCTTGATCTCGACATCGTGCTTGCCCGAGTCCTTGAGCGCCTTCGGGAGGACGATGCGGTGACGGTCGATTTCGATGTTGCCGCCGAGTTCGGCGCGAATCTTGTCCGCGATGTCCGAGGCGGTGACGGAGCCGAAGGCCTTGCCGGTCTCGCCGGTCTCGAGTTCGAAGGAGAGCTTCAGCTTGCCGATGCGGCGGGCGAGATCCTGCGCCTCGTTCAGCTCGGCGGCCTCGCGTTCGGCGCGCTTCTTCTTGAGCTGGTTGATGCGGTGGACTTCGCCGGCGGTCTTCTCGATCGCCTTGCCCTGTGGGAGGAGGAAGTTGCGGGCGTAGCCGGACTTCACTTTCACGAGGTCGGCTTCCGCGCCGAGGTTCGGCACTTTCTCAGTGAGGATGACTTCAGTCGTAGGCATGGCGAAAAGCTTCGGTGGTTTGTTGAAAAAAGGGTCGCGTAGATAGAGCCGCCCCGCCGGGATGTCAAAGGACGATTTCGGATTTTTGAAATGCGTGTGCGATTCGAGATTCTTCCTCGGCGGCATGGAGCGTTCGGTTTCGCTGATCACGTGCCATTGGCATCGGAGCGGGGATTTTCTCGCCTCGCGGACGGGGCGCGCTGCACATTGCGCGCATGGCGGATTTTTTTCAGACGGGCGCGATTGCGACGCTGCACCGGCTCGGGCCACCGAACGTGGCGCGGCTGGAGGCGTCGCTCTGTGCGCTCGCCGTAGAAACGCCGGTCGCGCTGGTGCTGCCCTGCCATGTGCGCGAGCTGGGCACGCCTGCGCTCGATCGGATTCTGGGTGAGCTGCGGGAGGTGCGCTACGTCGGGCAGGTTGTCGTCGGAATTGACGGCGCGGATACTGCAGTGAAATGGCGGCGCGCCCAGCGTGTGTTCCGCGAACTGCCGCAGGAGACGCTGATGCTGTGGAACGACGGCCCGCGGATGTCGAAGCTGCTGCGTGGACTTTCGCGCAGCGGACACACCCGTGGCATCGGTGCGGGTCGAGCGCAGGGGAAGGGGCGCAATGTGTGGCTGTGCCTCGGTGCGGTGCTGGCCGCGGGCCGCGCGCGGGTGGTGGCGATGCACGATTGCGACATCGCGAATTATTCCCGCGAGATGCCCGCGCGGCTCTGCCATCCGCTGCTGAATGCGGGGGCGGGCTTCGATTTCTGCAAGGGCTACTACGCGCGCGTTTCGGACCGGCTGCACGGGCGCGTCACGCGGCTGCTCTTCGGTCCTCTGCTGCGCGCGTTGCGCGAAATCACGGGGAGTCACCCGTTGCTGGAGCACCTCGCAGCATTCCGCTATCCGCTCGCAGGCGAGATGGCGCTGCGCGTGGAGCACGCGCGGCGGATGAATGTCCCGCACGGCTGGGCGCTGGAACTGGGCATGCTCGTCGAGAGTTGGCGAAAATGCGCGCCCTCTTCGGTGTGCCAGGCCGAGCTGTGCGAAAATTACGACCACCGGCATCAGAGCCTCTCGCCGCGCGATCCTTCGCGGGGGCTGCACAAGGTCGCGCGCGAGGTTGCGCTCGCGCTTTTCCGGAGCCTGAAGGCCGAGGGCGTGACCATGAACGCCGGTTTTCCCCGGGCGCTGCTGCCCGCATATCAGCGAGAAGCCGCCGGCGCACTGCGCGTTTTTGAGGCGGATGCGCTCATCAACGGCCTCGAATACCCGCGCCGCGACGAGCAGCTTGCCGTGGCCACTTTCACCCGCGCGATTCGCGAAGCCGTGCGCGCATTCGTCGCCGATCCGGATGCTGACGCTTCGTTGCCAAGCTGGGAGCGGGTGGCGGAGGGGGCGGCGGATTTTCTGCCGGTGCTGTTGGAAGCGATTCATGGGGACTGCGGTTCGTGATTCTCGGGTGGATTGGTCGCACGCTGACAACACGCGACAAGATTTGCCCTTGACCATGCGGGGTGTCCCCGCGATGCTCCGCGCCCTTTTCACCCAAACCTTTCTAATCATCATGAGCCGAGTCTGCGACATCACTGGAACCAAAGCCCGCAAGGGGAGCAAAATTCACCGCCGGGGTCTCGCCAAGAAGAAGGGCGGCATCGGCATGCACGTGACTGCGGTCACGAAGCGCTACTTTGAGCCGAACCTGAAGAACAAGCGCGTGTGGGTGCCCGAGCTGAAGAAATTCGTGACGGTGAAGTTGACGGCGCGCGCCCTCAAGACGATCGCGAAGAACGGTGCCTATGCCACGCTGAAAAAGGCTGGCATCGTCGCCTGACGCTGCGGTAGCTTCCGAATCCCTTAGCAACCCCCAACCCACCCAACCACTCCACCACCATGGCATTCTCCGTCGTCAGCAAAAAATCCGGCAAGACCTACCACCTCCACGGCCGCCTGCAGAAGCTCAAGGGCGGGCAGGAAGTCACGCTCTACTACTTCGCCGGCGAAGTGAAGGAGGGCGCGCTCGATGCGCTGCCTGCGGGCATGGAGGTCATCGAAAATGACCGCACCGGCCTTCCGATGCTGCGCAAGAAAAAGTAGCACCGCGCACATTCCCATTTGAACACTGGCGGCTTGGAGCTTGTCTCCGGGCCGCCAGTTTCTTTTTCAACCTTCACGACGACATTCTCACATGAGCCAGAAACGCATCCCCGTCACCATCCTCACCGGCTTCCTCGGCGCGGGGAAGACCACGCTCCTCAACTACATCCTCAAGCAGCAGCACGGCTACAAGTTCGCCGTCATCGTGAATGAGATGGGCAAGATCGGCGTGGACGGCGCGCTTGTGGAGCGGACCGACGACGACATCCTGGAACTGAACAACGGCTGCCTCTGCTGCTCCGTGCGCAAGGACCTCGTCGCCGGAGTGCAAAAGCTGCTCAAGCGCGGCGGATTCGACTACCTGCTCATCGAGACCACTGGCGCCGCCGACCCACAGCCTGTCGCGCAGACGTTCCTGAACATTCCGCAGCTCCAGCAGTTTGTAATGCTCGACTCGATCATCACCGTCGTGGACGTGGAGCAGATCGAGAAGCAGATCAAGGCGCAGGACACTGCGAAGGAGCAGATCGCGATGGCCGACTTCATCTTGCTGAACAAGACCGACCTCGTGGACGAGGCACAGATCGCGAAAATCGAGAAACTCGTGCGCGAACTGAATCCGCACTGCCGCATTTTCCGCACGAACCAGTCGCAGGCGAACCTCAAGGAGCTGCTCGACATGAATGCGTTCGACCTCGACAAAAAACTCGAGCTCGACCCCGCATTCCTCGACGAGATGCGGAACCGGCACCATCACGACATCAACAGCTTCTCGTTCACCTACGAGAAGCCCTTCGTGATCGAGAAGCTGGAGTTTTTCATCCAGGAGATGAGCGAGAAGGAGCAGATCTACCGCAGCAAGGGCTTCCTCAGCATCGCCGGCAACCCGCGACGGGCGATCTTCCACGGGGTGAACAACCGCTTCACGCTGCTCTGGGATCGGCTCTGGGAAAAGGACGAGAAACGCTCCAGCCAGCTCGTGTTCATCGGGAAGAACCTCGACGAGGCGAAGATCCGCAAGTCGCTGGACGGCTGTCTGGCTTAGGAATGAGGCACCCGGCGGATTTTCGACTCGCGCGGGACGCGAAGAATCCGGTAACAACTTTTTCAGTAGCCGGGCTTTTTCCCGACCGCTACTGAACCACCACACAATGTCGCGTTCCTTCCAGCCCAAGGCGACCGCACTCCCGTCGGATTCGGGGGAGGCGATTGCTTCCCATGACTCCAATTCGGTGCATCTCGTCCCGTGCCGGCAATGCTCGGAGCGCTACCCAAAGTCCACGATCGTCTGTCCGCGATGCAACCGCTGGAACGACCGCAGTCCGCTCTCCTTTGCGCTCCGGGCGACTGCCATCGTCGTCGTTACGGCGATGGTGATTTGGACGCTGATGTTTGTTTCGAAGGCGGCATCCAAGACGAAGGGGGGCTCGGGGGAAGGCGGGCTGAAGCCGCTGCCGGCCGCGGCGCCGGGCTCCTCGGGTGGGCCGGATCTGAGGTTCTAGCTGGAGAAGGCGACGCGATGGTGCGCGGAGCGGTGTGCATGCGCACGGATGACGATCATTTTTTGAAAAACGTCTTGCCGCGTCCGGACGCGTGCGGTTGAAGGGGATCGTAGTTCTTTGCGAGTTCAACGTTAGTGGCCGGCGTGAAGGAACCCCGTGAAATCCGGGGGCAGTTGCGCTGCTGTAACTGGATACAACTTCCCACTCTGCCAGTCCTGCGAAAGCGGGATGAAGGCGGGAAGAAGGATGGCTGCCCGCACCCGGGCAGCCGCAAGCCAGGAGCCAGAATATTTCCCCGGCCGCTCTCATTCGTGACCCCGTGTGTGCGGGTGTTCTCGGAAAAACTTCTTCGCAAAAAAGAAGAATGAGGGGTCCCAATGGCGTGCTGACCGCGCTCCGTTTCGATCTCTCGAAACATGGAGAATAAGAATGAAAAAATACATCCTGGCTGGAGCCTGCATTTTCATGCTGGCGTCCGCCGCCCGTCTCGAAGCCCTCACTGTGTCGTCGGACTTCTCTACAAACCCGCTCACCGGCGGCGCATGGTCCTACGGCGTTGGGAGCAACGTGAACAACCAGCTTGCGTGGAGCGGCAGTTCGCTGCTGGTGCATGTGGACTCATCGAAGCCGACCGTCCGGCTCGACCTGCCCATCGGCACCACGCTGACGACGAGCACGGACTTCACGCTCACGTGCAGGTTCAGCTTCACCGTCACGAGCGCGCCGAACAACGAATCGATGCAGTTTGCGTTCGGGCTCGTGAACCACTCTCTCACCGGCGGAAACCGCACCGGTCTGCCGAGCGATCCCCCTTATCCGGCGCCCGGATCGTCAAATGTCTTCAGCACGGTCGAGTTCAGCTATTACCCGAACGTCTCGCCGACATTTGGCTTCGGGCGGACGCTCACTCCCTCGGTGTTCGGTGCGCAGAGCGGTGGCGGTGATGCGTTCGGAAATTTTGCGTCGATCTTCGGCGCCGACTCCGATTTGGGCGACAATACTCTGCCGTCCATCACGGAACTCCCGCAGGCCACGCTGCTGCTGGCGACGCTCGATTACTCGGCGGCCACGAAGCTGCTCGCGCTGACGATGCAGCGAGTGAACGGCGACCTTTCCCTCACGACGCTTCAGACGGAAGTGCCCGCGCTGGACCTCTCCTTCATCGGGCCGACGTTCGCGGTCGATTCGCTGGCGGTCATGGCTTACGGGGACGGCTACAATTCATTCTACCCATCCACGCCCGCGCTCATCGGCGACATGGAAATCAGGCAGATTGCAGTCACGTCCCCGGTGCCCGAACCTGCGGCAGCGGTGCTGCTGCTGTGCGGTGGCGGCGTATTCGCGCTCGTCAGGCGGCGCCGCGTGTAGTCCGATTCTGCCGTGAAGAAGGCATTCACATTGATCGAGCTGCTCGTGGTGATCGCGATTATCTCGGTCCTCGGCGCGCTGCTGGTGGGTGTGTCATCGAGGGCCAGGGTGGCCAGCGCCCGGGCCATCAGCGCGCATTCGCTCAGCCAGTTGATCGCGTCCGGGCACCTCTATCTCAAGGACAACGACAACTGTTTCTGGCCGTATCGCCAGAGCATCAGCGGCGGCGTGCAGTGGTGGTTTGGCTTCGAGACCACCGCCTCGTCGAAAATGGCCGAGGGCAAGCGCACCTGCGACTATTCCAAGGGCCCCCTCGGGCCGTATGCGAGCGCGTCAGGCGGCATCAGGACCGACCCCGCGTTCCTCGCATTCAGCCCCCGGCTGAAGCCGAAGTATCAGAACGGAAACTATGGCTACGGCTACAATGTCGCGCTGGTGGCCGATGCTTCCGGAGCCCCGCGCAGCGCGGCGAGCGTCGAGGATCCGTCGCAGATGATCGTCTTTGCAACGTGCGCGCAGGTGAACACATTCCAGGCGCCCGCATCGCCGAAAAAGCCGATGGTCGAGGAGTTTTACCTGCTCGATCCGACACAGAAGACGATGCACTTCCGGCATGGCCGGGATGCGCTCGCGGCGTTCCTCGATGGGAGCGTCCGCTCGCTGACCATGGACAATGACATGCAGCCCGGGAGTCAGGACGCACGGATGCCCGCCGCGAACATCGGGATCGTCAAGGCGGCCTACCTCAAGCAGGACGGCTGGTGAGAACGGTGCGATGCGGAGCTGAAATCCGTGCGGATGTCGTGAACCGGGAAGGTGCTTGCCTTGCGGGGAGTCTCCCGCATCAAGTGCCGCGTCATCCGCAAGCCATCTGCCACCAATCCTGAATGCCGCGCGCCGACGGTGCGAATGAATGCGCCCGCGGGCTCGCTCGTGCTGTGTGCGGTGTGTCTCGCAAATCTCGCCGCTGCGGCTCCACGCGTGGACGGGTGGCAGGATCTCGTGTCCGAAAAGGTGATGGCCTGCGGCGTCGCCGCGGTCGTGCTCCTGGTGCTGTCTCTCCTGCTGCGCGGGCTGCTGAAAGTGATCACGCTCGCGCTGGTGGTCGTGCTGGCGGCGGGGGCGTTTTGGTTTCTCCGCGACGCGTGGCATCACAGGGCTGAACTGCTGCCCCGCGATTGGACCGCGCTGGCGGAGCATACGCTGAACTCGCCGAAGGCGCGCGACGCGTGGCAGTCGCTGCAGGGGGAAATTTCCCATCTGCCCGCCGAGGCGAGGAAGAAACTCGCGGCCGGGACTGACGAGGCGCGGCACGTCCTCGTGGGACAACTCGAATCCCGCGCGCAGAGGCTCCGGAAAGAGGGGGACGGCACTGCTGCCGGGCAGGTCGCGAAACTGGCAGCACTGCTCGAAAAGCAGAAGTAAGGGGCGCCGAGGCAATCCGCGTGCCGCATGAGGGCGGCATATTTCAAAAAATGTTGCGGTTCACCTGTAACAATATCGCGCGGGAGGCGTATCCGCAGGCAGAGGGCGAGGTTTCGGCAATCACGCCGGGCTTTCCCAAAAAAACTCCTCCTTCCCATGCATACACGCTGCCCGAAATGTCGAAATATCTGCCGGTGGACGCCCACCGGATGCCCGCGCTGCGAAACTCTGAACGAGAACGGCACATGGGTGCTCTGCTGTAAGTTGCTCGCAGTCATGCTGCTCTGCCTTTCAGCGTGGGGTGCATTGACCCTTGCGAATGGAGGGCGAAAAGGAGCGGCCGTCCCGGAGCAACTGCCCGTCCCGACGATTGAGCGTCCGTCTATTGCCGGAACTTTTGAGCCGTCCGAGCGTGAATAGCCGGGGTTCTGCCGCACGGTGGGCCGAAGACACGGGCCTGTTACAAAAAAAACCAAGAAATCGTGTAACAAAATCGCACGGGAAACGTATCCGGGTGCGAAGACCAAATTTCGGTGAAAATTTTTAACCCAAACAAGACACCCGTTGTCCCGCTGCACTGCCTGTGGGTGGCGGGGCTGCTTATGATTTCAGGAGGCGGGGCGGGTGCTTGGCTGCCGCGTTTGCGCGCGACGTGGCGGCCGGCCGGGGAACGCCAAGCCAAGGGGGATGAGGCGCCGGATGCGTGGGGCGCATCCGGCGCCAAGTCCGCCTGCGGGGCCGGGCCCGGCGGATTGGAGCCGCCGGCGGGGTGTGCGGAGACAATTCACTTCAACTGGGGCGGAGCCGCTTTGGTTGCGCGGGAATTCCTGCTCGGGGCGGCTGCCTCCGGTTTGACGGTGTCGGTGGAGGACGCCAATGAGGAGCAGGCTGGCGATGGGGCCGTGCGCAGTTCCCCGGAGGGTTCCGTCGCGGGGCATGGCGGCAGCGTGCGCGCGACGCAGGTCACTTTCACTCCGAATCCCGACCCGTGGAGCGGTGGAAGCCAGCTTCAGGGAGCTCAGGTCCGCGGCCGGAAGCCGGCTAGCTTCTTCAGAAAGGCCGTCACCTTCACTCCGGCACCGGGCACCGCGCGTTAGGCGGAGGGTTTCATTTTTTTGGCAGTCGCGGTGACGGCGGGCGGAGACTGCTGCGTAAGGGGGCGATCTGTCCGCGGCGGAGGGTCATTGTGCTTGTCACCTCAAAGGCTGCGGCACAGGAAGGGTTTTATGGTCAGCTTCACCATGACACCTCTTGACTGCTCCCAAACTTTGACTCGGCATTCCGGTGAATGCGGCTTTCTTCGATGTGCCGCGGGGGGTGTTTCTCTCTCCTTGTCCGGCGAAAGATGACGTTGCACGACGACCCCGCATTTCCAACGACGCACTGGACCCTCGTCGCGAAGCTGCAGAGCGGCGATGAGGAGGTGGCGCGGCGCGCGCTCGATGAGATCCTCGAGCAATACCGCTACACCCTGTATGTTTACATCCGGCGGCGTGCTTTTAGCCATCACGATGCCGAGGATGCGCTCCAGGAGTTTCTGGCGAAGCTGGTGCGGGTGAGGGCGTTTGCGGATATCCAGGAGGAGCGGGGCCGGTTGCGCGGATTTCTCGGCGCTGCACTCCGAAACTTCCTCGCGGATTGGCGGCGCGATGAGAGGCGCCGGCGTGAGCGGGAACAACCAGCAGGGCTGGTGACCGAGGCCGACGAGGCGCGCTACGCGAAGGAGAGGTTCAGCGCCGAGGACACGCCGGAGCGGATCTTTGACCGCAAGTGGGCGATGGCGCTGATGTCGCAGGTCCTCACCCGGCTGAAGGCCAAATACGACGCCCGTGGAAAGTTGAATGTGTATGTCGCGCTCCGCCCTGTGGTGCTCGGAGGCGGAAGCCTCGTCGGTCATGACGCCCCCAGGATTGCATCGCAGCTCGGCCTTTCGGAGGGAAATCTCCGCGTGATGCTGCGCCGCATGCTGCGTGATTACCGCCAGCTTTTGACGAACGAGGTTCTCCAGACCGTTGTCTGTCCCTCGGAGGTCGTCGACGAGATCGAGCACCTGAAGTCCGTCTTCGCCTGACGGTGAAGCCGTGCGGCGGGCCGCTGAGTGCCCCGCGTGCGGAGGCTGGCGGAATGTCTCGCCATCCCGCTCACATTTTTTTTACAACCTCCGCCCGAAACTCTGACAACCGCCGGCGCATCATCCGGCAAGATTCCCCGCCATGAAAATTTCCCGCCTCCTCGCGCTGGTTCTGCCTGCATTTGCCATGCTCTCATCTGCGCAGGAGCCGCAGCCCCAGCAGCCCCAGGCGCCGAAGGTGATCACGAAGGAGCAGACGGTCTTCGTCCCGTTCGACAAACTGGAGGAGGTTTTCGCAGGACAGGAGCAGGGAGTGTTTCTGCCGTATCGCGAGTTCCTCGAGATGTGGAACAAGGTGAATCTGCCCGAGAAGCTCAAGAAGACTGAGCCGCCGGTGGACGGAGTGGTCGCGGGCGCGGGTTACTCGGGAAAAGTGGACGGCGATCTCGCGGAGATTAAAGCAAAGGTGAACTTCGAGGCGCTCAAGGACGGATGGTCGCAGATCCCGCTCGGGACCGACCTCGCGCTCGCAGAGGCGAAGACCACGGCGCTTCTCAACGCGACGAAGGACGGGCAGACGATCATCTTCCCGAAGAAGGGTGCATACACTCTGGAGGCGACCATCTTCGGGAAGATCACGCGGGACAAGGGCCGCGCGACGCTGCCGCTGAAACTGCCCGCCACGGCGGTGTCGCAGTTTGAGCTCACGATCCCGGAGAAGGGGCTCGAGTTCACAATCACCCCGGCGTCCGCGTTCAGCGCCGTGGAGCAAGAGGCGGGGACGAAGCTCTCGGTGTATTTCGGCGCGTCGCAGCAGGTCACGATTTCGTGGGCGAAGAAGGGGGGCGAGACTGCGCTGCCGCCGCTGCTTTTTGCCGATGCGCAGACCGATGTGCACGTGACCGCAGGGGCGCTTCGCAGTGACGTCGTGATCAATTACCGCATCCTGCGCGCGGGCGTGGGGACGTTCCAATTCGAGGTGCCCGCAGGCACGCAGGTGCTCGGTGTGAACGGGCAGGGAATCAAGGAATGGAAGCCTCTCGCGAACGGCCCGGCCGGCGCGGATGCGCAGCAGAAGCAGGTCATCGAGGTGGCGCTGCACACTCCGGCAAAGGACACGTATCAGTTGAAGCTCACCCTCGAATCCACGCTCGGTGCGCTGCCGCAGAAGCCCGCGCTTCCCATCGTCGCCGCACTGAAAGTCGAGCGCCAGAGCGGAACCGTGACGGTGAATGCCGACGCCGAACTCCTCGTCGAGCCCGCCGATTTGCAGAATCTCACACAGCAGGGCGTGGCGTTGATGAAGGATGGCCGCCCGCAGCCCGGCCTCGTCGGCAGCTACCGTTACCTGCGCCTGCCATACGCCGGCGTTCTGAACGTCAAGGAGGCGAAACCCGAGGTTGAGGTCGCCGGGGAGACGTTGCTGCGCATCACGCCCGAGATGCAGGAAATCACCGCGCGCTTCGACTACACCGTGAAGAAGGCGGGCATCTTCTCCACGCAGATCGAGCTGCCTGCCGGGCTCGCGCAGGCCGAGGCTGCGGGCGAGCAGATCGAGCGTTCATCGGTGCAGGACGCCGGCGGCAAAAAGGTGCTCCTCGTGAAGTTCGCCGCCCGGCGCACGGGCAGGTTTTCGTTCACCGTCAACGCGGAGATTCCACGCGCAAAGGCCGACGAAGCCGTGACGGTGCCAGTCTTCGCGCCGCAGAACATCGAGCGGATCGTGATGGGCGTGAGCCTCGCGGTGCACGTGAGCCTGAAGGCCAACACGACCGACAAGGGCGACATGCGCGAGGAGGACATCCGCAATCTCGGTGGCGTGCCGATCAAGGACGCAGCCTCCACGCCGCTCACACTTGGCTTCCGCTACCGCTCGCAGGCGGCGGAAAACGCCGCGCCGCCCGCAGTGAAGCCCGCACAGCTGCAGTTCGAGCTGCGCAAGTCGCGCGTCACCGCCGATGTGCTCACGCTGATCGAGGTGCGCGAGGCGCTCACGCGGCACTCGTGGATCGTGAACTACAGCGTCGAGTTCGCCGGGGTGAATGAGTTCACCGTCGAGGTTCCGAAGGCCATCGCGGACGATCTGCAAATCGAGGGCGCGAACATCAAGGAGCGCATCAAGGCCGACGCGAAGGACGCGCAGGGCAACCCGACCGGCGCGGTCCTGTGGCGCGTCGTGCTGCAGGACAAGGTGCTCGGCTCGCACACGCTCACCTTTTCCCACGACGAGGCGCGCGGCGAGCAGAAGCCCGGCGCGGTGCTGCCCGTGTCGCTGCACGAGGTGAAGGCGCCCGGCATTTTCCGAGAGACGGGGCAGGTCGCGGTGCTGAAGGACGGCAACCTCGAGTTCACCAAGACCGATGCGAAGGGGCTGGAGACGATTGACCCGAAGGAGCTGAACGCGGCGCTCCAGCGCGACGGCATTTTCCTCGCCTACAAATACAGCCAGCACCCCGTGTCGCTCGGCCTGAGCGTCTCGAAGAACCTCTACCTCGACGTGCCGCAGGCCATTGTCACGCACGCCGCGCTCGCGAGCGTGATCGCCGAGGACGGTGCGGAGACGACCGAGGTGGTTTACTGGGTGAAGAACAACTCGCAGCAGTTCTTCAGCATCCAGCTCCCGGCGCGCGGTGGGAAGCAGGCGCGCCTGCTCAGCGACGCGTTCGTGAACGGCGAGCCGCAGCAGCCGAGCAAGCGCCCGGATCGCAACGAGGTGCTCATCCGCCTGCCCGCGCGGCAGGAGGGCAACGCGGAGTTCCCCGTGCGCTTCGTCTATGAGGTGCCGAGCGCAAAGCCCGGCGAGAAGCTCGGCTGGCGCGGCAGCTTCGACATCGAGCCGCCGCTGCTCGCGGGCGTGAAGGTGCTTCAGACTCGGTGGACGCTCTGGCTGCCGGAGTCGCAGCGTTACGTGGATTTTGGCGGCGCGATGCGCGAGGACGCGGGCCCGCTTGGTTGGGAGAGCTACGCGCGCCGGTTCCGCATGTTCGTCCCGCAGGTCGGCCCCGCCGCGCCGACGACGGGCGCTGCGCAGCGTGCGGAGCCGCCGCCGCTTCCGGCTCCGAAGCGCGCGGGCTTTGACACGCAGCTCCGGGTGGAGGGCGTCAGCGTCAAGCTCCGCCGCATGGACGCGCCCGCCACGGTGAAAGTGTCGCACCGCAGCAAGACATACGCGTTCATCGTCGAGGCGATGGCGGCGCTTCTCGGGTTTGCGGGGGCGATCGCGATGTTGCGGCGCGACCGCGCGTCGAAGTGGGCATTCTTCATCCTCGTCGGTCTCGGCGCGCTCGTGATCGCGGGAGCGGTGAATCCGCGCGCGGCGGATCCATGGAAAATGGTCGCCGCCGGAGTGTTCGCGGGGGCGGTTCTATGGCTCGGCTGCGGCATTGCAGGTGCGGCGCGGTCCTGCGCTGAGCGCAGCCGTGAACGCAGGGAGCGTGCGGAGAAGGCCGCCGCTGAAAACGCCCAGCGTCTCGCGGCGATCTACCAGGCCAACGCCGCGCCGCCGCAGGAGCCAGCGAAGCCCGCCGAGCCCCCGACCCAGCCCGGAGCCTGAAGATGAATGCGCTTCGTCTCCTGAACTTCATCGGCACCACCGCGGCGCTGCTTTGCGCCTCCATGGTCCCGTCGGCTGCGGAGCCCGCTGCGCCGAAGCCGCCGGACCGCCGCGAACTCTGGGTGCCCGCGGACAAGCTGGGCCGCGTGCTCGACAAGAACGCCGTGCTCCTCACCCGCGAGCAATACGACACCCTGCTCCGCGACGCCGGCCTCGACAAGAACCCGAAGCCCGAGGCTCCGGCTGCTGCGGTGCTCTCCAGCGCGGCATACCGTGCTTTGCCTGATGGAAAGACAGCCGTCATCCACGGAGATCTGACCGTGAGTGTCCTGCGTGACGGCTGGTGCGCCCTGCCGCTTGATTTTTCCGAAGCTGCAATCGCCGAGGTGAAGCTCGATGGCGAGGGCGTGCTGACGCCGCGAAACCCGGAGCTGCGGGCTCCGATGCCGGATGCTGAAAAGCCGCGGGCAGGAAAACAGGCGGCGGTTCCCGAGCGGCCTGCGCAGTTGCTGGTGCGCGGGCGCGGTGAGCACAGGCTCACGGTGAAACTCACCGTTCCCATCCGCGTCGGCGGAGGCGTCAGCAGCATCTCCCTCGGGCTGCCCGGCGCTGCAGCCGGGTCATTCACCCTGTCGCTGCCCGGCGGGGCGACGCTTGAAAAATCGGATGCCCCGGTGCGCGTGAGCAGGACCGCCGGGGCGACCACGGCCACCGTGGCGCTCTCTCCGGCCTGCACGGCAATCGCGCTATCGTGGAAAGCCGGGGCGGGGAATGAGGTGAAGATTCCTGTCCGCGCGCAGGTGCTCGCGCGCTACGACATCGATGCGGAGAAGGTGGCAGGGAGCTTCCGGATTCACCTCGAGGCGCCGCTCGGTGAACTGCCATCGGCCTTTGAATTTGCAGTGCCGCCGGGGGTGAAGGTGCTCGCGGTGCGTGCGGATGAACTGCGCGGATGGGAGGCGGTGGACGGGAGGATCACGGCGAGTTTTCAGGAGGGCGCGCGCGCGGAGCTGGATTTGGAGATCGGGCTTGAACTGCAGCCGATGATCGGAAAGGCCGCGGTGGCGACTCCTCTCCCGCTGCCGGTTTTGAAGGGCGCTGCGCGCTTCGACGGAGTGCTGCGTGTCGCCGGCGCGGACAATGTGACCATCAAGGACGTCAGCGCCGACGTGCGCATGCGCCGCGTGCCCACGGCGGGCGACCGCGGCGAGCGCGGGTTTTTCTGCTCCTACGAATTCTCGGGCGGCAGCGTCGCGCCGAAAGTCGTCATCGAGCGAGCGGAGCCCGGATTGGAGACAGACCTCGACACGCTCGTGGAGTTCCGCTCGGACGCGGTCTTCGTCACGCGCACGCTCACGCTGCGGGAGCGGAAGGGCCGCCGCTTTTCCACCGCGATCACGCTGCCCGCGGGCGAGGAGTTCCTCGACGTCCGGCGCATCGAGGAAGTGCAGCCCGTGCCGAACCAGACGCAGGCGCAGGGCGCGCTGCAGCCGGCGGAGTCCGAGCCCGAGTGGACGCGCGAGGGTGGGAAACTGCTCATCAAGTGGAGCGACGAGGCGGCGAAGCCGCGCGTGTTCCGCGTGCGCACGCGGATCGAGCCGGAGAAGTGGGCGCAGCTCCCGCCCGAGGGAATCGCGCTCGCGCTTGGAGACGCGAAGATTGCGGACTCCGCGAAAGTCGCGGGCTACATCGCGCTCGCCGCGGACCCGGCTTTCCGCATCGAGGCGCAGCCGGGCGAGGCGCTTGAGCGGCGCGACGGTCGCAGCACGCCGGTGCGCGGCGAGTATGCGTGGTTCCGGCGCGATGCATTTGACCTCACGGTGAAGATCGCACGCCGCCCGTCCGAGGTGCTCGCGGCGCTCACGGGCTACGCGCTGCCGCTGGAAGGCGTGCTCGATCTGCACGCGGTGATGAACTACCAGTTCCTCGGCGGCGGCACCCGCTCGGTGAAGCTCCGCGTGCCGAAGGACATCGCGCAGAATTTTCATTTCGACGGCCCGCAGATCGCGGAGCGCGCGCTCGAGGGGGATGTCTGGACGATCTCGTTCCAGAAGGAACTCACAGGCGCATACGCGCTCGGAATCACCGCGCAGGTGCCGGTGGCGAAACGCGCCGCGAATGGAAACGGCAGCGGGAATGGCGGCAGTGGGAAGGGCTACTCGTTTTCCGCGAGAGTCCCGGTGATTGCACCTCTCGAAGTCGTCCGCGCCAGCGGCCTCTGGGCGGTGGAGGCGAACACGGAGACGGAGATCACATTCGAAGCGCGGGGCATGAACGAGCTCGACTCGCTGCTCGCGCCGCAGCTCGCGGATTACACGCCGCGGCACCGCGTCATCGGTGTCTTCGGCTGGCTCGGCGCGGACTACTCGCTCACACTGAACGGCGTGCGGCACGCGCCCGCCGGGATGCTCGCGGCAATCGTGGACCTGCTGGAACTGAACACCGTCGTCTCCACGGGCGGCACGCACCGGCACGAGGCGGTTTACCGCCTGCGCTCGACCGGCGTGGAATACCTCGACGTGGTGCTGCCGCAGGGCGCGCAGCTTCTCTCCGTCGCGATCGACGGCGCGCCCATCAAGCCCGTTGCGGATCGTCCCGGCAGCGTGCGTCTGCCGCTCCCGGCGAAGCGCGATGCAAACACCGGCGTCGCGGCGTCGCTCGTTTATGAGACCGACGGAAGCGCGTGGAAAAGCCGCGGCAAACTCGCCCTCGCCGCGCCTGCCATCTCGGCGGGGATTCCCGTCCTGAAAAGCGCGTGGCGCGTGTGGGTGCCGGACGGCTTCTCGCTTTCGGACATCGAGAGCAATCTGCCGGTGCCCGAGGCGCAGCAGGAGGAGCTGCTAGTGAAGACGCTGGCTCGGCTTCCACTCGTGCTCGGTAGCCGGGTCATTGTGAAGTCCACGGCCGATGCGCCGGATTTTGCGGCGCCGCGCGGGGGGATGCCGAGTCAGCAACGGTATCGGCAGGACATGCTCACGCTTTCTGCCGGCGCTCCGCTAAAGCCCGCGCCGGCGACGCCGCTGGCGCAGGAGATTCGCGATGAAAGCCGCCCCGGTGTCGCGACGAGAAATCTTGGGGAACTGGAGGGCAGGGATTCCGGTGTGAGGGACCGACTTTCGACCGCGAAGAAGTATGCGGATCTGGGTCGCTTCGATCTCGCGGAAAAGAAATTCAACGAGGTGCTGGCCGTTAACCCGAATGATGCGGATGCGAGGAAAGGCAAGGAGGAGCTTGCGAAGCTGAAGGATGAGAGCGGGCGCGCGGCTTACGATGCGAAGCGCGAGGCCAAGCCGCGCGAAGCTGGCGGGGAGATATGGAGTTTTCGAGAAGGAGGAAAGGGCATGAAGACCGCAGGGCTCCTTCCCGTGTCGCTCGATTTGCCGAAGGACGGACGAGTCCTCGTATTCGAAGGGTTGTTTGCGCCGGAGAACCTCGTGATGCGCTACGACGACTGGTGGAGCCGGGCGCGCGCGCTGTGGCTGTGGTTTGTTTCGGGTGGCGTCGCATTTTACCTCCTCGCGCCCCGACGACCATGGTGGCGGACGCTGTGGGCGGTTCTTGTTCTCTCGGCGCTGCCGCTGTGCGCGGTCGCCTCGTGGACGCCCGTGTGCAACGCGCTGCTCGGCGGCTGGCTCGCCGGCCTCGCGCTGAACCGCATTGGTGCGTGGTGTGTGTTCCGCGCGCGGAGTGGAAAGGCGGTGCTCGCGTGAACCCGCGGATTTTCCCATTGATGGCGGCGCTTCTGTGCTGCGGGCTTTCCGCGGTGGGCGCCGGGCAGAAGCAGGCCGAAGCCCCGGTGGCCGCACAGCCGCGCGACACGGTGATCGTGCCCTACGATCCGAAGAAGCCGGTGGCGGAGCAGCATCCGGACAAGGTGTGGCTGAAATACGACCGCTTCCTCGAACTGTGGGAGGCGGCGAAGAGGAACCGCACGCCGGAGAAGCTGGCGCCCGCAGCGGCGGCGTTTGCGCTGGGCACGGCGCGCTACGAGGGGCGCATGGAGGAGAAGCGCGCGGTGTTCTCGGTGGCGCTGGAGTTTTCCACATTCGACGAGCCGTGGGTGAAGGTGCCGCTGCCGTTCGAGGGTGTGCAGATCAGCGAACTCGCCGTGGATGGGAGCCCGGCTGCATTCACTGGCGGCGCGCTGGTGGTGGAAAAGCCGGGAAGGCATTCGCTGACGGCGTCGTTCGAGATCCCGCTCGCAGCGGGTGCGCGCGAGTTCTCCTGGGGGATCCCGCGGACTGCGGCCACGCGGCTGGTGCTCACTCTTCCGGAGACGCGCTGGACGGCGCGCATCCAGCCGGATGCGGGGGTGATCGAGCGCGTGGTGGATGGCAGGAAGACGGTGACCGCCGCGCTCGGAACCACTGGACGCGTCTCGGTCGCGCTGGCCGAGGCGGAAGGTGCAGCCCGCGTGGTGGAGCCCGCGACGGCCGACGTGGAGACATCGGCGATCGCGCTCGCGGGCTATGAGCGTTTTGAGACGGAGATCACCTTCGGCCTCGCGGATGCGCAGCAGGATCGCTTCTCGGTGGCCTTTCAAAAGGGCCTCGCGCTCGCGGCGATGGATGCTCCGGGGATGAAGGCGTGGAAGCTCACGGACGGCGGTGAGGGGCAGGTGCTCGAGGTGCAGCTTGCGGAGCCGGCGAAGCGGAGCTTCCGGTTTTCATTCGCAGTGGAGCGGGCGCAGTCGGCGGTGTTTCCCGCGGAGCGGAGCGTGCCTCAGTTTTCGCCGGGTGCGCGGCGGGTGAACGGGGCAGTCCTGCTGTATTCGGGCGCGGGCGTGGGTGTTGCCCCGGTGCCGGATGCGGTGCTCCGGCAGGTGGAACTCGCGAAGCGGCCGCGCGAGGGATTGAAGGCCGCGGGCGCGTGGACGGGATCGGGCTCGCTCGCCTACCGCGTGTCGCTGGCCGAACCGGCCCACGAGGCGCGCGTGGACTACGTGTATCAGGTGAACCGGCGGAAGATTGAGCTGATCGCGTCGATGCAGCTCCACGCGAAGGACGCGCCGCTCTTTGATGTGGCGCTCACGCTGCCTGCGAATTTCGAGGTGCAGGCGGTGGACAGCGCGCGGCTGCAGGACTGGTGGCGCGACGGGCAGAAGCTGCACGTGCGCTTCAGGGGCGCGACACCCGAGACGACGCCGCTCGTGGTTTACCTCGTGCGGGAATACGCCGCAGCACCGCAGCAGCTTGATGTGCAGCCGCTCGCGCTGGATGGATTTGCCAAGGTGAGCGGCGAGGCGGTGATCGCGGCGCACAAGGGTGTGGGCGCGACGCTCCAGCTTGCGGACGACGGTGCTCCCGGCGGTGCGGCGAGGGAGGTGGGCGCTGCCAGGGAAGTGGACCCGGAGAAGTGCGCACGTGATTTCCAAATCCTGGCGCCGCTGGAGCGGAAGCGAGGTTTTGAGTTCAAGAACCAGAAGTTCTCCGGAAAGGTGGCGCTCGCGCCGCTGCCGGTGAAGCAGGGCGCGACGTGGATGATGCACGCGCAGGCGTTCGAGTCGTGGCTTTCGCTGAGCATGAAGGCGCAGCTCACGCTGCGGCAGGGCAGCATCGGGAAGACGACATTCTCGCTGCCGGCATCGCTGCCCGAGGCGAAGGTGACCGGTGCGGAGGTGCGCGAGACGCGCAGCCGCGTGGAGGGGGAGCGGCGCATCTACGAGGTCGCGTTCCAGAACGACGTGTATGACGCGGTGGACTTCACCGTGGACGTGGATCTCGCGATGACCGAGGGCAGGCGGGGCGACCGCAAGGTGAACGAGATCACGCTCCCCGCGCCGGAGTTCCCCGAGTCGCAGCTCACGACGGGATACGTGATCGCCGACAACGCGAGCGAGTATGAGCTGAAGCTGGAGACCGACGGCGCGGAGCAGGCGCAGGCTTCCGCGATCCCGTGGCTGCCCTCGGTGACGAAGAGCGCGGGCATTTTCCGCGTGCAGCCGCAGTGGAAGGTCGCGCTGGTGCTCGAGCGGCTGGAGAAGGCGGAGGCACGTTCTGCGTTCTGCGCGTGGGCGGAAATGACGACCGCGCTCCGCGAGGACGGGTCGGAGTGGCACAAGGCGGTGTGGCACCTGCAGAACCGCTCGCTGCAGTTCCTGCCGGTGAGGCTGCCGGACGGCGCGTCGCTGGTGAGCGCGCGGGTCGCAGGGCAGGGGGTGCGCGCGGATGCAGGCAGGGTGAACGGGCGCGAGGCAATCCTCGTTCCACTCATCAAGACGCGGCCCGGCGATGTGAGCTACGATGTGGAGGTGGTGTGGCGTGCGGCCAGCACCAGGCTCGCGCCCCGCGACAGGCGGAAATTTCATGATGCGGAGCTGATCGGGATCACCGTGGAGCAGACGTTCTGGAGCGTGTGGCTGCCGGACAGCCGCGCGCTGACGAAGAGCGACGGCAACATGGAGCAGGTGCTCGCAGTGGCGCGCGACGTGGAGAAGGCGCGCAGCGGCGTGGACGAGCTGGAGGCGCTCAATGGAATCATCGCCGATCCGACGGTGAGCGAGGAAGTGCGCGCGAATGCGAAGCTGAACTGGGATATGAAGTGCGCGGAAATCCAGGAGCAGGTCGCCTTCAACAACAGGTTTTTCCAGGGAGGTCGCTACGCCGTGCAGCAGACGGAGGGTGACGGTGGCAAGGATCGCGCGGCGCTGGTGAAAAAGCTGGAGGACACAAACTCGATCGTTGTCCAAAAACTCGCGAAGGCGGAGCAGGACAACAAGCAGATCGAGCAGCGGCGCACGGGCGCCGTGGTGCGCTTCAACGATCTGAATGCGCCGCAGACTCAGGTCCAGACGGAGGGCTTGAGCTCCGCGGTCCAGGGAGCCGGCCAGGTGCAGGCTCCTGCGAACCGCGCGCAGGCGCTCCTTTTCGGAAACAACTCCTACTCAGGCGGGACCGTCGCAAACGGAGGGGTGCTGAGCGTCAGCAACGGGTCTCAAGCCGTCGGCGGGCTCGGTGCGAACGGAGCGCTCGGGCTCAACGGCGGAGTGATTGTGAACGGCGATGTTGTGCAGCAAGTGGAGGCGAGTGGTCGGAATGGCGTGATTCAGGGGACGGCGACACTCAGCGGTGTCTCGAATGTGGAGAGCCTCCGTTGGGCGGCGAATCCCGCGAACAAGATCGCTCAGCAGCCCGCGGCGCCGCAGAAAGAGGCGGACGACACCCGCAATTTTTACCTCAACGACAACATTGTGCTGCAGCAGTCGAAGAAGGGAAGCGGGTCGGCGACCCCCGCCAAGAGCGGCGCGGGGACGCTCAATTTGGGAGGGAAGAGGAACTTCACGGCGGATGGAACGGTCGCGGCAGGTGATGAATTTGGAGTCGGCAAGCCGTCCTCCGCTGCTGGAAAAATGAAGGCGTGGGATGTGAATGCGGATGGGGCGAAGCTGCGGACCGATGCGATGGCGGATGGAGAATCGGGTGTGGCGCGCTCGCTGAATGTCGCGCGTGGGAACCGGCAGCAGCAGATGGAGCAGGAGCGTGGACGGTCGAGTGCCGGCGTGCCCCAGCAGTTTGCAGGGGTGGCGGGGGAGAAGCCGGCGACGGCATCCGAGCCCGCGATGCCGCAGGCAATGACTCCGGCGAGCCGGCCTGTGGCTGTGCCAGGGGCGCCGGTGACGCCTCCCATGCCTGCGGGACCTGCGCAGCCGCGGACGACGATGTCCTTCACCACCGCGAACGGCTCGACGGTGCGCATGGGCGTGAATGGACCGGGCGTGCTCGCCACCGGGAGCGGTGCGGCTGCCCAGTCGGGCTTGCAGGCCAACGTGGAGTTGCAGGCGGTGCAGCGGCTCGGGCGCCTTTCGCTCGCGGTGGATTTTCCGACGCAGGGGCACGTGCATCATTTCCAAAAGGCGAAGGCGAGTGCGGTGCTGGAGGTGACGTTTGCCGATCCGCAAATCGGCAGGCGCTGGATGCGGATCGGAGTGTTTGCCGTGCTCGCGGTCGTGCTGGCACTCGCAGGGCGGCTGGTCTCCTCGCGGCGGGAACGCCTGCAGGCGCGCGCCGCGTGAGCGCCGGCGCCGGGCATCTCCGGGCAAAAAGATTTCGCGTGCGGCCCGGATGAGTGCATTAGTCCGCATCCCCGGCACCATGCCCCGCGAACGCACCCGTCCCACGCCGATGCTCAGCACCGCCTGCCGCAATTGCAGGAAGCGCTACCGCTGGACGAAAATCCGCTGCCCGAAGTGCATGATGCGGAATGCCAACCACCCGGCGATTCTCCTCGGGAAATTGCTCGCAGTGGCCGCGCTCTGCGCGGCGCTGTGGTTTCTCGCCCGTGCGTTCATCAAGACCGACGATTCTGCCTCGGGGGTCGTGCCGCATTCCGCGGACAAGGCCACGCCGCGGCCGCCGATGTTCCCGACTCCGGTGCCGGACCGGACGCTCGACCCGAAGCTGCCCCGCTGAGGCACGGCGGTCAGCGCAGCATCGCGCCCTGGGTGGCGCCGTGTTCGGTCCGGCGGTCGTATTCGATGTCCGCCGCGCGCGTCTCGGCGATGCACTTCGCTCCTTCGGTCCTGACGTATTCCTCCAGTTCCCGCGCGCTCGCGAACGGTCCGTGCGCCAGGAGCTTGGCGTGGAGCGCCTTCCCGTGCTGCAGCGCGTTCCGGGCATGGCCCTGCTCGTGAGTTGTCAGCGCGCGGAAAAAGCGCGCCCATTCGGCTGCGAGATCGTCCCGCTCCCCCTGCGTGGGGATTCTTCGCGGGAGCCGGTGGGTGATGTTCACGGCGACGGTGATCGACCTGATCACGTGGGCGCCGTCCCTGCGTTCGCGGAGGTAGTTCCAGCGGATGCTCCACTCGGTCCTGCCGAAGAACCGCCGTCCTTCCTCCGCGGGCCCCTTCGCTTGCATCTCCCGCACGAGTTCGCGGGTGGTGCTGCCGCGCACATCGTAGGGAGCGTGCCGGATGGAGGTGGTGAAACCATCCGGAGGCGGCTTTGCATGGAGCGCTGCCGCGAGGAGCAGCACGAGCAGTGTGGCGGGAAGCGCGCGAAAAACTCCGCTCATCCTGTGTGGCGCCCTCCGCCCGGCGTTCACGATTGGGCCGGCTCCTCTGCCTCACCGTCCGCTTCCGCTTCCCGCGTTCGCATCCCCATGAACGCAGTGGCCGCAGCCAGCAGGGCACCGCCGAGGGCGAGCCAGAGCGCGGGTGTGAGGAGCCGGGGCCAGTAGGCGAAGCGGAGCTTGTGGACTCCGGGCGAGGGAATCGCGACTCCGAGGAAGGCGTGGTTCACGCGGAAGCACTGCACGGGCTTTTCGTCGAGGGAGACCCGCCAGTTGCCGTGCTCAAAGCAGTTGCCGAGCACCACGACGCCCGGGGCGGGTGCGTTGATGGTGAACGACGTGGTGTTTTCCGTGATGCGGTATCCGCTCGCGGCGATGACGGTCCTGCCCTCGAGCGATTCCACCTCGGCGGGCGGGGCGCCGGAGGCGCTATCCGGCACGAGCGCGGCGAAGGGCCGCCCGTCGCCGGCGCCGAGCAGCGCGACGAAATTGTCCAGCGAGGAGCAGTCCGCGAGGCGGTCGGTGAAGAACGCGCGCGGCCACGCGGTCGGGCTCGCGTAGATGTCGAGGTCGAATGTCTTCACGGGCCGGAGGCCCTCCACGGTGCGCGGCAGCTCCGCGGGGTCGCCGAGATACCATCGCACATTCCACAGGTCGCCGAACACCGCCGCCCGCGGGAACCCCGTGCGAAGCATCACGGAGCGCCAGCCCCAGAACACTGGCATCTGCGATTTCTCGACAAGCTCCCGCTGCCAGCGGTTGATGATCGCGTCGGCGCCGTTGAAGTGTTCGAGGCCGATCACGGCGTTGAATCCCGGCACGAGCACGCCGCCCAGGCCCGACACGCGCGACGGTCCCCACGCCCCGGACTGCGACTCGCGGACCGCCATGACGGCCGGCGAGGCGTCGGCGAAATTGGCGCGGGTGCACGGGTTCATCACGTAGGCGTCGAACTTCGTCTCCGTCCACAGTCCGTGGCGGAAGTGGATGATGAACATGGACAGTGCGGCGGTGAGCAGGGCGCCGGCGGAGCACTCCGCGCGCAGGCGGCGCACTGCCCACGGCAGGGCGAGCAACGCCGCGATGAGTGCGAGCGCATACCCGCAGAAAAATCCGGTCAACCTGAATGCGGCGGGCCCCTTCGATTCGCTCGCGGTGGCGTGCCCGGCATGGAGCTGGCCGAGGAAGAATGCCGCCAGTGCCGCGAGCACCAGCGCCGCCATCAGCGCGTCGCCGGGCGCGCGCTCGAGCCGCGCGCCGTCCCACAGCGACCGCAGGCCATATGCCGCCAGCACGAACAGATGGATGATGAGCACGCAGGAGAACGTGTTGTCCACGTGCAGGATTTTCCCGATGAAAGGCATCTGCGCGATGAGTTGGGGCGGGATGACGCCGAACACCATCGCCGCGGAAGGCAGCGCGCCGAGCAGCACTGCGAGGAAGACGCGGTCGCGCAGCAGCACGCGCAGGTTCACCACCGCCCACAGGCAGCCCAGCAGCACGAGGAAGTTTGCCGCCGGATTCAGCAGCAGCTCCTTCGGCCTGCTCTGGCTGTAGAAAAGATCATCGAAGAGCCCGAGGAGGAGGCCCGGCTGGATCTGGGAGACGGGAGGATTGTCGTAAGCCGTCCACGCCTGCCTGAGCGCGTCGAGGAAGAGCATCCAGTGCGGCGCGGCCAGCAGCATGAAGATCACCAGGCCCAGCCCCATGAGCGCGAGCCGCCGCAGCCGCTCGCGCAAGTGCATCCGCGCGGTGAG
>JBGAPU010000034.1:0-52933 GCA_044221035.1 Chthoniobacteraceae bacterium
ACGGGGACGCTGCGGCCGCCGGCCTCGAAGACTTTCACGACCTGCTGGAGGAATTCGTGGCGCGGGTAGAGCGTCTGGCCGAGTTCGTTCTTCGGATAGTCGCCGTGCTCGCCGATGAGGACGACGCCGTCCACGGCGAGCTTGCTGGTGCCGAGCGTGAGGGCGTCGGCGATGGTGGGGAAAATGGGGATGCCGTATTTTTTCGAGCGTGCGCGGGCGAGGTCCTTGTCGGGGAACTGGTCGATGTAGAGTGCGGCGAGGTCGGTGCGGGGCTTCTGCCACTGGCCGGCCCACGTGTAGCCGAGCGCAAGGCGGTCGAGGAAATGCTGGGTGTGCGAGTGCTTGCCGCAGACGGTGCCGATGAGGGCGATCTTCCTGCGCGGTGCGGCGGGCGCGGCGCTGGCGACGGATGCTGCGGCAGCGGCGGAGGCGAGGAGGAAATTGCGGCGGGTCCAGTGCGGGGAAGTCATGCGGAGGAACGACCCCGCGCGGCGCGCGCGCTTTGGGGCTTTGGCTGCGCGCGTGGTTTTCGCGGTGCGCTGGAAGGGCGCGGTGGCGCACTACTTTTCGAGCAGCGCGCGGAAGGCGCCGGCGTATTGCGCCGCGGTGTCCTCGATGCGGAAGCCGCCACGGATCGCGGCGACGCCGGAGACTCCGAGGCGGCGGCGCATTTCCGCATCGCCGAGCACGGAGACGATGGCGTCGCACCAGCCGTCGTCCTTCACCACGAGGCCGGCGCCGCGGCCCTCGATCCACTCGCGGTTCACGCCGACGTCGCTGGCGATGACGGGCACGCCGCAGCGCATGTATTGCAGGGCCTTGTAGGCGCACTTGCCGCGGCTGTGCTCGTTGTCCACGAGCGGCATGATGCCGGCGTCGAAGCGCGCGATCTCGTCGTATTCCGTCTGCTCGGTCCACTTCACGAAGCGGACGTGCGCGAAGCTGGAGAACTTCGGCGGCTCGCTGCAGATGACGACGAGTTCGAACGGCGTGCACGCGTGGGCCGCTGCGAGCGCGGGCTCGATGGCGGTGAGGTAAGGGAGATTGATGGCCGTGCCGACCCAGCCGATGCGGAGCGGGGAGTTTGCGCGCATGGGGGCGTCGCCCTCCGGCGCGGGCACGCCGGACGGGACGATGAGCGTGCGCACAGCGGGCCACGCGGCGCGGGCGCGGATCTCGAGGATGGGATTGCCGCAGATGGCGAGGTCCACGCGCTTCATGAGGCTCGTGAAGCGGCGGCGCAGTTTGTTGCTCGGCTTCGCGTCGCCCTGGCGGTTGCGGAGCCACACGGAGTCGTCGAAGTCGAAGACGATGCGCTTCATCCGCCAACGGAGAAAACGCGACTCAAGCGGGCTGGGCAGCCTTTTCTGTATGACGAGGATGTCCGCGCCGCGCACGCGGGGCCACGTGGCGAACCAGCCGCGGAGCGTGTTCGGATACGGCGCGGTGTCCGCGTCGAAGCCCGCCGCGCGGAGGTGCGTCAGCACATTCAGGATGCGGACGCGCGTGCTGGGCGCGTCGGGGCCCTGGATGAGGAAGAAGAGCTTCGGCTGCGGCATGAATCCTTTGGCGCAAGCTAGGGAGGCGCGTCGGCGGTGCTCAATCAAGAACTGTGGGCGCCGGAGGAACTGCGCGCTTTACCAATCGCGGGCCAGCAGTCACCAATCACCGCCCCGCAGCGCACCGCGCTTGTTTTTCAAAACCCAATTCCCAACTCCCAATCCCATGTCCAATCCCGTCCGCTTCGCACTCGTCGGCACCGGCAACATCTCCGGCATCCACGCACAGGCCATCAGTGAAATCCCCGGCGCCAAGCTCACGGCGGCGTATTCCGTCGCGGGGCTCCAGCCTTTCTGCGACAAATGGGGCTGCACGGCTGCGGGCTCGATCGACGAACTGGTGAAGCGAGACGACGTGGACGCAGTGTGCATCACCACGCCGAGCGGCGCGCACGGCGAGCCGGCGATCGCCGCGCTGAAGGCGGGCAAGCACGTGCTCTGCGAGAAGCCGCTGGAGATCACGGTGGAGAAAATCGACGCCATCATCGCGGCGTCGAAGGCGAGCGGTGCGATCCTCGCGGCAGTTTTTCAGAGCCGCTTCGGCGAGGGCGCGCGCACGGTGAAGAAGGCCGTGGACGCCGGCCGCCTCGGGCGCATCACTATCGCGAGCGCATACATCAAGTGGTGGCGCACGCAGGCCTACTACGACAGCGCAGGCTGGCGCGGCACTTGGGAAATGGACGGCGGCGGCGCGCTGATGAATCAGGGCGTGCATGCGATTGATCTGCTCACGTGGTTCGTCGGCGTCCCGGCGGAGGTGAAGGCGAACATCGCCACGCTCGCGCACGAGCGCATCGCCGTGGAGGACACCGCGGTCGCGGCACTGAAGTTCAAGTGCGGCGCGCTCGGCGTCGTCGAAGGCGCGACGAGCACGTATCCCGGCTGGAACAAGCGCATCGAGCTGAGCGGCGACAAGGGCTCCATCATCATCGAGGACGACGCGATCAAGTTCTGGGAGTTCGAAAAGGCCGAGCCCGGCGACGAGGAAATCCGCAAGGGCGGCAACGTCTCCGCCATCGGCGGCGGCGTCGCGAACCCGATGGCGATCAGTTGCGAAGGCCACCGCCGCCAGATTGAGGATCTCTGCAACGCCATCCGCGAGAAGCGCCAGCCCGCCGTCCCCGGCACCGACGCGCGCAACGCCGTCGCGACCATCTGCGCGATCTACGAGAGCGCGAAGACGGGGAAGACGGTGCAGGTGAAGTAGGCGCCCGTCCCGTAATCACTCGGCGGCTCGCCGAATGCGGACTGCACCCGGTGATAGCACGGTGAATGCGTGCATCATCTCTCCGCCATGTTCCCTGATGGCAGTTGAGAGAACCCCGCCTTTCACGGTGACCGTGAGTCCAGCGAGCCGGACGAGAATCACACCAGCGTGAATGAGCTTCTGACGGAACACGAGTTCTCCAAAATCTTTGTCCTCCGTCACAAGCAGCGCTCCGGCCTCGTTGGCACGCGCAAGCACGGTCGAATCGTCAATCCCCGGCTCCATCTCCGCGACCGCCAGCACATCGTGGCCTTCCTGCCGCAACTGCGCGATTACGCTCATCCGCCAACAGATTCACGCTGCCTGCACGGATATGGGGTAAACCACGTCCGCACGCAGCGCCTTCGCCCCAAACTCGACGGCAGCAAGGACGGCCTCGCGCGTAAGCCGCGGATGTTCTGCAACGATGAACTCGACTGTCTCGCCGGCACCGAGACGCTCAAGAATGTTCTCAACGGTGATTCGCGTTCCGGCGATTACCGGCTTGCCCATCATCACTCCCGGCTTGGATTCGATGTGCGTCATGCCGACGAAGATGCCTCAAGCGACACCCGGTGCAAGCACCCGCATTTTCAAAGGGCAATCCCGCCGCGGGGTGCTATTCACCAGCACCGTGAAAACCCCGCACTTCTCCCTCGTCGCGTTCCTCTGTCTCTCCGGCCTGTCCGTGCATGCTGCATCGGACGTGGATGCCGCAAAAGTCCTCGCCGACTCGGGCGTGAAGGGTGGCGTGGTTGTGCAGCTCGGCGTCGGGGACGGTTCGCTCACTGCGGCGCTGCACGCGAACGACAGCTACCAGGTGCAGGGCATCGACACGGATGCGGCGAAGGTCGCGAAGGCACGCGAGGCGATTTTTTCCAAGGGCGCATACGGCGCGGTGAGCGTGGAGAAGTTCGACGGCAAGCTGCTGCCCTACGTGGACAATTTCGTGAACCTCCTCGTCGCCGACGAACTCGGCGGCGTAACGATGGACGAAGTGCAGCGCGTGCTCGTGCCGAATGGCGTCGCGATCATCGGCGGGAAGAAGACGGTGAAGGCGAAATCGGAGAAGCTCGATGACTGGACGCACTATTACTACGACGCGAAGGGCAACGCAGTGTCGAAGGACACGCAGGTCGGGCCGCCGGAGCGGCTGCAGTGGGTGGGCTCGCCGCGCTGGTCGCGGCATCACGACCGCATGTCGTCGCTGAGCGCGGGCGTCGCGAGCGCGGGGCGGCTCTACTACATCATGGATGAAGGGTCGCGCATTTCGATCCTGCTGCCGTCGCACTGGTCGCTCATGGCGCGCGACGGGTTCAACGGCACGATGCTGTGGAAGAAGCCGATCGAGCGCTGGAGCGAGCATATGTGGCCGCTGAAGTCCGGCCCCACGCAGCTCACGCGCAGGCTCGTCGCGGACGGCGAGCGCATCTTCGTCACGCTCGGCATCGGCGAGCCAGTGAGCGAGATTGACGGTGCGACTGGAAATGTGACGCGCACTTTCCCCGACACGAAGGGTGCAGAGGAAATCCTGCACGCGGATGGCGTGATCTTCACGCTCGTGAATCCGGCGGACTGGGCGCTGAAGGATTTTGCGCCGAAGCTGCAGAGTGACCAGGGCCGCGTGGCGAACGAATACGAATGGGACAAGAAGCCGCGTTCGCTCGTGGCGGTGGATGCGAAGAGCGGGAAGCTGCTGTGGAAAAAGGAGAACGCGAAGATCGCGCCCATCACGATGTCCACCGACGGCAGGCACGTCGTCTATTACGACGGCGAACAGCTCGTGTGCCTCGACGCGAAGACAGGCGCGCCGAAATGGGAGAGCGGCAAGGAGCCGCGGCGCAATTTGCTCGAATACAACTTCGGCCCGCGCGTGGTCATCACGGGCGATGTCGTGCTCTACGCGGGCGGCGACGGCTCGGAGAAGGGCCTCGATCTCGCGACGGGCAAGGAGCTTTGGAAAGCGCCGCATGAAAAATCCGGCTACCGCTCGCCGGAGGACCTCATCGTCGCGGGCGGACTCGTGTGGAATGCGGGCACGACGCAGGGCAACCAGACGGGCGAATTCACCGGCCGCGACCCGCGCACGGGCGAGGCGAAGAAGCAGTTCAAGCCCGACGTGCCGGACGGCACCTATTGGTTCCACCACCGCTGCTACATGGCGAAGGCGACGGAGAACTACATCATCCCTTCGCGCACGGGCATCGAGTTTGTGGACATCAACAAGCAGCACTGGGACCTCAACCACTGGGTGCGCTCGTCTTGCCTCTACGGCGTGATTCCCGCGAACGGCTTCACCTACGCCGGCCCGCACAACTGCGCGTGCTACCCCGAGGCGAAGCTGTTCGGCTTCAACGCGCTTAGCGTGGCGACCTCGCCCTACCCGAAGACCGCGAGCGACGAGGAGCGCCTGGAGAAAGGCCCCGCGTATTCGTCGCCACTCTCGGAAAAATCCGACGCCGCGGACTGGCCCACGTATCGTCACGACGCCGCGCGCAGCGGCGCCAGCGACCAGCCGCTCGCGAAGGATCTCAGCCAGGCGTGGGAGCTGAATCTCGGCGGCAAGCTCAGCGCGATGAGCATCGCGAACGGGCGCGCCTACGTATCGCAGGTGGACGCCTGCACACTCCATGCGCTCGACGCCGCGACCGGCAAGCAGCTCTGGCACTTCATCGCCGGCGCGCGCATTGATTCGCCGCCGACGGTGTGGAAAGGCCGCGTGATTTTCGGCGGCATGGACGGCTGGGTGTATTGCCTGCGCGAGACGGACGGCGCGCTCATCTGGCGCTTTCAGGGCGCGCCGAACTCGCGCAAGCACGGCGCATTCGAGCAGATCGAAAGCGTGTGGCCGATCCACGGCAGCGTGCTCGTGGAAAACGACACCGTGAACTGCGTCGCGGGGCGCTCATGCTTCCTCGACGAGGGCCTTCGCTTCCTCCGACTCGACGCCGCGACCGGCAAGAAACTCGCGGAAGTCGTGTATGACGACAAGGATCCCGAGACCGGAGGCGACTTCAACGACCGGCACAAGACACTGCAGATGCCCGTGGCCTTGAATGACATTCTCTCGAGCGACGGCAAAGTGATGTATCTGCGCTCGCAGAAGATCCTCGCCGACGGCAAGCGCATCGAGATTGGCCCCGTGAGCGCCAATGCCGCCGAGCAGGGCGGCGCGCAGAAGGGCGACGGCCGCCATCTCTTCGCGCCGATGGGCTTCCTCGACGACACGTGGTTCCACCGCAGCTACTGGGTTTACGGCAAGAACTTCGCCGGCGGCCACAACGGCTACTATCAGGCCGGCAAATACACGCCCGAGGGCCGCATCCTCGTTCACGACGACAAGAACGTGTATGGCTACTCGCGGCTGCCGCAGTATTACAAATGGACGACGACGATGGAGCACCAGCTCTTCTCGGCGTCGAAGGAGCCGCCGGATGTCGCAGTCGTGCCCGCCGAGGGCGGAGGGAAAAAGAAGGCCGCAGCGCAGGCGGCGAAAGGCGCCGTTGGAAATGCGCAGCCTCATGTGAGCTTCGACGGCGACAAAATCGCGATCGCGGGCAAGGCGCTCACCGTCGAGGCGTGGGTGCTGCCCGACGGCGGGGACGGTGTCATCGCACAGCAGGGCGGCGGCAACATGGGCTACGCGCTCGCGTTGCAGGGCGGCGCTCCGGCGTTTTCCATCCGCGCAGAAAAAGTGACGACCACCGCGCAGTCCGCGCGCGCACTCGACCAGGGCTGGCACCACATCGCCGGCGTGCTCACCGAGCAGAAAAACCTGCGCCTCTACGTGGACGGCCAGCTCGCCGCCGAGACGAAGGCGAACGCGTTCATTCCGAATCCGCCGAAGATCGGCCTCAACCTCGGCTCCGCGGGCAGCTCGCTCGTGAGCGACTACGGCCACGGCGCGCCCTACACGGGCATGCTGGATCAGTTCGCCGTGTGGGGAAAAGCGCTCGAGCCCGGCGACATCATCGAGCACGCGAACGGCGCGAACTTCATCAAGCGCGGCAACGGCGCACTCGTCGCGTGCAGCTTCGACAACGGCAACGCGAAGGACGACGCGAACGGCGTGCTCATCGGCGCGATGAGCGGCGTCGAGACGGGCAAGGGCAAGATCGGCGCGGCGCTGTGGTTCAAGAAACCCGGCACCGCACCGAGCATCCTCGGCGGCAATGCGAACAAGCGTGCTGCAAAGAACGCAACGCCCGCCGGAGGAGCCGCGCCCGTGGCGCCGAACGGCGCCGCCGCACCCGCGAAGGGCAGCTTCGTCGAGCACCAGTGGAATGCGCAGTCGCCCGTCTTCGCACGCGCGATGTGCATGGCGAAGGGCACCGTCTTCGTCAGCGGCCCGCCGGACACGATCGACGAGGAATACGCCTTCGAGCGCATGTCGAAGAAGGACCCCGCCGTTTACAAGGAACTCGCCGAGCAGGACGCCGCGCTCGACGGCAAGAGCGGCGGCAGCCTCCTCGCCGTGAACACCGAGAAGGGTGAAATCCACGGCGAACTGAAGCTCGCAAGCCCGCCCGTGTGGGACGGCATGGCCGTCGCGCAGGGCCGCCTCTACGTCGCGAGCGTGGACGGCAAGGTGCGCTGCTTCGGGGAAAAATAAGCCGATGCTGCTCCGCGCGCTGCTCATCATCGCGGCGGCATTTTCCGCCGTGGTCGCACACGCGTGCTCCATCCCGGTCTTCCGCTATGCGCTGGACCGGTGGCCGGCGGATGCGTTCACGCTCGATGTCTCCGCAGGCGACGCGAAGGAGGAGGCCGTCGCGCGCTTCCTGCGCAACTTCACCGACTCGATGCCGCTGAACCTCGCGCCAACGCGCTCAGCGGACGACGGGCCGACGCGCCTCATCTTTCCGCATGCGAAGGAGGACACGTCGCCCGCGTGGACCGGCAAGCTCGATGCGAAATCGCTCGCGCGCCTCACCGATTCTCCTGCACGCGCGGAAATCGTGAAGCGCATCCTCGCGGGTGAATGCGGCGTGTGGTTGCTCGTGGAGAGCGGGCAGAAGGCGGCAGACGACCGCGCGGCAGCAGTCCTCGAAAAGCGCCTCCGCTACCTCGAGCAGGTCGCGCAGATTCCGAAAATCGACCCGAACGACCCGTCGAGCCGACTCGGTCCCGGCCCCATGCTGCACGTGAAATTTTCCGTGCTGCGCATCAAGCCCAGCGACGAGGCGGAGCAGCCGTTCACCGCGATGCTCGCCGGGCCAAACGGCTACATGGAGAACGCGAATGGCCCGTGGCTCGCGCTCGTCTTCGGACGCGGCCGCGTGCTCGGCGCGTGGAGCGCGGAGGGCTTCGGCGACGAGCAGATTGACGAGGCGTGCCTCTTCCTCCTCGGTGCGTGCTCGTGCCAGGTGAAGCGCATGAACCCCGGCTGGGATTTGCTGCTGAACGCAAACTGGCAGGAGTCGCTGGAGTCCATCGGATTTCCCGAGCCGCCTCCCGCGGACATGCAGAAGCCCGAGGCTCCCGCACCCGCGCCCGAAACTCCGAAACCGCAGCCGCCTGCGGCCGAAGCAGTGAAGCCGGAGACGGTGACCATCACCGCTGTGCCGCCAGCGGCGACTGGCGCGGAGCAGAAGAATCCCATCCCGACAGCGGCCATCGCCGCCGGGGTGCTTCTCGTGCTTGGCGCCGCGCTCGCATGGGGCACACTGCGGCGCAAACCGTGAAAAAGCTCGCCCTCACCCTGCTCCTCCTCGCCGCGCTGCTCGGTGGCATCGCGCTCTGGCAGCATCGCTCCGCATCGCGCCCCGGCGCGAAGGTCCTCACCGTCTATTGCGCCGCGGGATTGAAGGTGCCGGTCGAGGCCGCCGCGCAGGAGTATCAGCGCGAGTCGGGCACGGAGGTGCGGCTGCAGTTTGGCGGAAGCGGCACGCTGCTCAGCCAGCTCCGCGTCGCGAAGACGGGCGACATTTTCATCGCTGCCGACGACGGCTCCGTCGCCGATGCGCGCAAAGCCGCCGCCATCCGCGAGGTGCTTCCGGTGGCGAAGCAGAAGCCAGTCATCGCCGTGCGCGCGGGGAACCCGAAGAACATCCGCGCCATCGCCGACCTCCTGCGCGACGACGTGAAAGTCGCGCTCGCAAATCCCGAAGCCGCAAGCATCTCGCGCGTCGCCCGCAGCGTGCTCGGCGACACGTGGCCGAAGCTCGCCGCGCGCGCCGCGGTGATGAAGCCGACCGTGACCGAAATCGCCGCCGACCTTTCGCTCGGCACGGTGGACGCTGCCATCGTGTGGGACTCGGCCGTCGCGCAATTCAAAGTCGAGGCCGTCGAGGTGCCCGAGCTTTCCAAGCGCGGCGAGAGCGCCTCCGCGTGCATCACCGATTTCTCGACGCAGCCCGCCGCGGCGCTGCACTTCGCCCGCTGGCTCGCTGCGGCGGAGAAAGGCGGTGCGGTTTTCAAGTCGAAGGGCTTCACACCCGCGGGCGGCGACGCGTGGGCCGAGAAGCCCGAGCTGATTCTCTATAGCGGCGGCGTGAACCGCCCCGCCGTCGAGGGCTTGCTGAAGCAGTTTGCCGAGCGCGAGGGTGTCACTGTCACCACGGTCTTCAACGGCTGCGGCATCCTCTGCGCCTCGATGAAGACGATGGGCGGCGCGGACAACCCGAAGTTCCCCGACGCCTACTACGCGTGCGACCTGTGCTTCGTGCCGCCGGTTGCCGACGTTTTCCCCGAGGCCGTGATTTTGACCGAGACCGACATCGGCCTCGTGGTAAAGAAGGGCAACCCGCGCAGCGTGAAGACGCTCGCCGACCTCGCACAGCCGAACCTCAAGGTCGGCCTCTGCAACGCCGAGCAGAGCACGCTCGGCTACATGACGCGCGGCATGCTGAAGTCGTCCGGTCTCCACGACAGCGTGCGGAGAAATGTCGTCGTCGAGACGCCGACCGCCGACTTGCTCGTCACACAGCTCCGCGCGGGCGCGCTCGACGCGGCCATCGTCTATCGCGTGAACACGCAGGCCGGCGCGGGCGACAGCGTGGATTTCATCCCCATCCAGCACGAGGGCGCGAAGGCCGTGCAGCCTTTTTCCGTGCGCACGAATTCGCCCAACGCGCAGCTCGGCCAGCGCCTGCTCGCGTTCCTGAAGACGAACCGCGCGAAGTTTGAGGCGACCGGATTCCAGTGGCGCGGCGAGGAGCCGATGCAGAGCAAGGACATCAAGGTGCCGGACTGGCTGAAGGACAAATGAGCGCGCGGAGCGTGCGGCTCACGCCATTCTGGGTCGGGCTCGGTGTTGTCGCCGGGCTCTACCTCGCGTTCCTGCTCGCGCTGCTCGGCGCGACCGCAACCTACACGACGCCGCACGATCTTTGGGAAGCGCTGAGGTCGCGGGAGATCATCTACTCGATCAAGCTGAGCCTCGTGACTTGCACCGCGTCCGCGCTGCTCGCGCTGCTGCTCGCGGTGCCGGTCGGCTATCTGCTCTCGCGCGGACGCTTCGCGGGAAAGGCGTGGCTCGATGCCGCGCTCGACATCCCCATCGTGCTGCCGCCGATGGTCGTCGGCCTATGCCTGCTGATTTTTTTCCAGACCGCCGCGGGCAAGCTCATCGAACGCATGATTCCGTTCACCTACACGATCGCGGGCGTCGTGCTCGCGCAGTTCGTCATCGGCGCGGCGTTTGCAGTGCGCACGATGCGCGGTGTTTTCGACCACCTCTCGTCGCGGCCCGAGGATGTCGCCATGACGCTTGGCTGCTCACGCGGCCAGGCGGTGTGGATGGTCACGCTTCCGGCCGCGAAGCGCGGAATGTTCGCAGCGTTTTCGATCGCGTGGGCGCGCAGCCTCGGGGAATTCGGGCCGATTCTCGTATTCGCCGGCGCGACGCGGATGAAGACTGAAGTGCTGCCGACGAGCGTCTTTATCGAGCTGAGCGTTGGCAGGCTCGAGGCCGCAATCACCGTGAGCCTGCTCATGGTCGCGCTCGCGCTGGTCGTGCTCGTGGCCGTTCGGCTCGTCGGGGAGAAGCTATGATCGCGCTCGATTCCATCGCATGGCGCGCAGGGACGTTCCGTTTGGAAAACGTCAGCTTCACCGTGCCTGCGGGCCGCTACGCCGTGCTCATGGGACGAACGGGCTGCGGCAAGACGACGCTCATTGAGATCATCTGCGGCCTGCGGCAGCCGCGTGCCGGCCGCGTGATCGTCGCCGACCGCGATGTGACCCATGAACCGCCCGGCGAGCGCGGAATCGGCTACGTGCCGCAGGACGGCGCTCTGTTTCCGACATTCAAGGTGAATGAGCAGCTCGGCTTCGCGCTGCGTCTGCGCAAGAGGCCGGCGGACGAAATCAACGCCCGCGTCGCGGAACTCGCCCGCGAACTCGGAATCGAGCACCTGCTCGACCGCCTCCCGCAAAACCTCTCCGGCGGCGAACGCCAGCGCGTCGCGCTCGGCCGCGCGCTTGCTGCGAAGCCGAAGGTGCTCCTGCTCGACGAGCCGCTCTCCGCGCTCGACGAGGAACTGCGCGATGACCTCTCCGCGCTGCTCAAGCGCGTGCAGCGCGAGCACGGCATCACTGCGCTGCACATCACACACAGCCGCGCCGAAGCCGCCACGCTCGCCGACGTTCTCTTCCGTTTGGAAGGCGGCGCAGTCATCAACGCTCCGGTGTAGGTGGCTTGCCCGCGACAATGCGCCGTGACAGCGTTGCCTTCTGAATCTCACCCACTCCACAGCACCCATGCGTTCCGCAATCGTCTTCCTTCTCGCCGCACTTCTCCTCGCCACGGTTCCCACCGCGCGGGCGAAGGAGCCTGACTTCATGGAGAACCGCCACGTCGTGATTCTGTCGGTTTACAAATCCTTCGACGAGGCGCGTGCCGATGCGGAGAAGATCTCCAAGGCCGCCAAGGTTCCCTTTTCCATGGAGGGCCGCATCTACGACAAGAAGCGCGGCCTCATCTATCCCGACAATTTCGACGACGAGGTTTTCCGCGGGCAGTATGTCGCCCGCCGCTACCACACGACGGTCCTGAAAGGCGGCGACGCGGACCGCGAGTATCTCTCCGTGGAGCGCTCGGACGGCTACGACGGATTCAAGAAGGGCTTCTACATCGTCGTCGCCGGCATCCGCGACAATGCGCGCGAGGCGCAGGCGGACGCGCTGCGCTACACCGCGTGGGCGCCGACCGCCTATGCGAAGAAGACCCGCATTTACATGGGCTGCATGCACTAGCCGCGCATGTCGCAGCCGCACGGACTCACACCCGAGGAGCGCGCCATCTACGAATGGCAGATGTGGCTGCCTGGGTTTGGCGAGGAGGGGCAGCGCAAACTGAAAGGCGCCTCCGTGCTTATTTCACGCGTCGGCGGGCTCGGCGGCGTCGTCGCGTATCAGCTCGCGGCGGCTGGGGTCGGACGGCTCGTGCTGGCGATGGGTGGAAAGGTGAAGCCAAGCGATTTGCACCGGCATCTCCAGCAGTCGCATGACCGCATCGGCGAGCCGCGCTTGCCGGGCGTCGTGAAGCGTCTCCGGGATTTGAACCCGCGCGTGGAGGTCGTCGCCATCGAGGAAAATGCGAGTGATGCGAACGCGGATGCACTCGTAGCGCAGGCCGACATCGTCGTGGACGCCGCGCCGCTTTTTTCCGAGCGCTACGCGCTGAACCGCGCCACCGTCGCCGCACGAAAGCCGATGGTGGAGTGCGCGATGTTTGCGATGGAGGCGCAAATCACGACCATCCTCCCCGGCCGCACGCCTTGCCTCCGCTGCATCGCGCCCGAGCCGCCGCCGGAGTGGAAGCGCCAGTTCCCCGTGCTCGGCGCCGTGTCCGGCACCGTCGGCTGCCTCGGCGCCGCGGAAGTCGTGAAGCTCATCACCGGCATCGGCGAGCCGCTCGCCGGCACGCTTCTCACGATGGATCTCGGCACGATGCAGTTTCGCCGGCTCAAAATCGCGCGCCGCGCCGAATGCCTGGTCTGCGGCGCTGCCGCGAGCTAGGCGACGATCTTCGTGTAGGCGTGGCCTTCGTTGAGGTCGATGCGCTCGGGGCGGCCCTTGTGCTGGTAGATGAGCTTCGTGTGGTCGAGGCCGAGCAGGTGCAGGATGGTCGAGTGCAAGTCGTGGACGTGCATGCGGTCCTCCACGGCGTAGAGGCCGAGGTCGTCGGTCGCGCCGATCACCTGGCCTCCTTTCACTCCTCCGCCCGCCATCCACATCGTGAAGCCGGTGGGGTTGTGGTCGCGCCCGTCCCCCTGCTCGCTCATCGGCGTGCGGCCAAACTCGCCGCCCCAAATCACCAGCGTCTCATCGAGAAGCCCGCGCGCCTTCAAATCGGAGAGCAGGCCGGCAATCGGCTTGTCCACCGCGCGGCAGAGCTTGCCATGGTTGGCCTCGATGCCCTTGTGCGCATCCCACTTGCTGCCCGCGCCGCTGTAGAGCTGGATGAAGCGGACGCCGTTTTCGACGAGCCGCCGCGCAAGCAGGCAGTTGCGGCCATACACCGCGGTCTCGGGCTCATCCATGCCGTAGAGTGATTTCGTCGCCTCGCTCTCGGTGCTGAGGTCGATGATCTTCGGCGCCTCGGCCTGCATCTGGTAGGCGAGTTCGTAGGCGCGGATGCGCGCCTCAAGCTCGGTATTGTCCGCGCGCGTCGCGTTGTAGTCGCGGTTCAGTGAGGCGAGGAAGTCGAGCTTGTCGCGCTGCCGGGCGGCGGTCATGCCCTTCGGATTGTCGAGATATTTGATTGGCACGCCGTCGGAGTTGAATTCCACGCCCTGATACACCGCCGGCATGAAGCCGTTGCCCCAGTTGCGCACGCCGTTCACCGGGGTCGCGTCGCTGTCCTTGATGACGACAAGCCCGGGCAGGTTCTGGTTCATCGTGCCGAGGCCGTAATTCACCCACGCGCCGAGCGAGGGGCGTCCGCCGAAAATCGAGCCGGTGTTCATCTGGCAGGTGCCGCCGGCGTGGTTGATGCCATCCGAGACGCATGAGCGGATGACTGCGAGGTCGTCCGCATGCTGCGCGACGTTTTCGAACCAGTTCGAAATCAGGAGCCCGCTCTGGCCGTATTGCTTCCACTCGCGCCTGCACGCGAGCAGCGGTGCGTTGCTCTCGCCCATCGCGAGGATCGGCGGCTTAAAGCTTGGCGGAAGCTTCTGCCCGGCGAGTTCGTTCAGCAGCGGCTTGCGGTCAAATGTGTCGAGGTGGCTCGGCCCGCCTTCCATGAAGCAGAAGATGACGTGCTTCGCCTTGCCCGCGTGATGCGGGATCTTCGCGAGTGCCGAGGACGGCGCGGCGGGCGCGGCGAGCACGCGCTCGCCCATGAGCGCGGCGAGCGCGACGGCGCCAAAGCCGCAGCCGGCACGGCTCAGGAAATCACGGCGGGAAACAGGATGGTCGTAGCGATGGCAGGGCATGTCAGTGGAGGTAGAAGAATTCGTTGGCGTTGAGAAGGACGTGGCAGAGGTCCGCGAATGCCTGCTGGCGGGGACCGGCGCTTTCGCCGCCACCCTCGGTGCCAGCCCACGCGAGTTCGGCATTCGCGCCGGCCTTCGCGTTCCAGCTCACGAGACCGGGCGGCCACTTCAAGGGATCCGCCGAAAACGCGTCATCCGGCAGCACGCCCCGCACGATGCGCGCGGCGGCGATGCTGCCATCCCACTGGTGCGGTGGCGTGCGCTTCGCCAGACCGCCGATGACCAGCGGCGACTGACCGGCCGTGAGCCCCGAGCGGACACGGTGCTGTGCGACCGCGGTAAGCACGGGCGCGTCCGGCACGCTGAGATCCTGCAGCCGGAACGTGACCGTGTGCGTGCTGGTCGAGATGGTGGCGGAGAGGTGATACTTCACGCCGAGCTCGATGCGCAGGTTCGACGGGATTGCCTCGTAGGCGATGTTCGAATTTTCGTCCTCGCCGACGAGCTGCACGATGAAGTTGCGCGGCTTGAAGCGCGACTTTTCTCCGGTCACACCGACGCTCCACCCGAATGCCTCGACCGCGTCTTTTCCGCCGTTCCATCGCGACGCCACGGTGCGGACGGCGGCATTCACATCGATGCTGTCGAGCGACACGACCGCCTCGACGGTGAACTCCTCGCCCTCCTTCTCCGGCGTGCGCGCGATGAGCCGCTCCTGCGCGGTGCCTGGACGGAACTGGCTCGCATTCGCGACTGTCGCGGAAGTCGTCTGCTGCTCCGAGCCTCCCTCGCGGCGCTGGAGGAAATCGGACGCCTGCCGTGCCTCCTTCGCGCTCGGCGGGCGGCCAAGCACGAATTGCCACGCGTCCTCCGCGGACGACACGCGGGCGGCGAGCTTGCGGGCGCGGGAGAGCACCCAGTCGCCGTTCACGAGCAGCAGCGCCTGCGTGGCCGTCGTGGTGCTTTGCCGCTCACACGTGCTCGCGAATCCCGCGGGCGCGTCGAGGCTGCGCAGCAGCTCGTTCTGGCTGTTGCGCTTCTTCATCGTGTAGATCGAGCGGCGCGTGCCGTTGCCGTCCGCGGACGGCCCGCCCGGCGTGAGGTCGAGCTCGCCGCTCGCCATCAGCATCGCATCGCGCACTTCCTCCGCATCGAGGCGGCGCGGGTTGAAGCGCCACAGGAACTTGTTGGCCGGATCGGTTTTCGCCGCGACCGCCGGCACGGAACGGCGGGCGGTCTGCCGGTAGGTCGCGGACAGCATGATGTCGCGGTGCAGCTTCTTCAGGCTCCAGCCGCCCGCGACGAAACGCCGCGCGAGCCAGTCGAGCAGTTCGGGATGCGAAGGCAGCTCACCCAGTTTTCCGAAGTCATTCGGCGTCGCGACGAGGCCGCGGCCGAAATGATAACCCCACACGCGGTTCACGATGACGCGCGTGCTGAGCTGGTTGTCCGGGCGCGCTATCCAGTTCGCGAGCGCGGTGCGGCGGCCGGTCGAGTTTGCGAGCGGCGGAATCACCGGTTCATTCGGCTCGATGAGCGTGAGGAAGCCGGGTGCGATGTCGGCCTCCACCTTGCGCGTCTTCAGGACATTCGGCGGCCCCTTCGGTGTCGCATCCGTCGCGATGAACGCCGCGGGCAGTGGCTTCGGTTTTATGTCATCGAACTTCTTCAGTTCCTCCAGCAACGCCTGGTAGCGCTTCTTGTCCTCCTCCTTCTTGATCGACTTCATCGCATCAAAGCGCTCGCGCTCATACTCCATCTGCCGCTCGCAAAAGTAGGTGAACTGCCAGTCCTGCGGCGAGCGCTCCGCGGGCTTCTTGTCCACCATCGCGCGAATGTCGTCGGTGAACTTCTTGTAGGCGTTGTGGATGGCCTTTTCGATTAGCGGCTCGACGATCGCATCAATCTGCGTGCGGATGTCCTTCGTCGCCTCCTCCCACTTTGCCTGCTCCGCGGCAAAGCGCCCCTTCTCCTCGTCCGTCGCGAGCTTCATGTCGTCGCGCCACCGGACCGGCGTGAAGAATGCGCGCAGCCGGTAATAGTCCTTCTGCAGAATCGGATCGAACTTATGGTCGTGGCACCGTGCGCAGCCCATGCTGAGTCCGAGGAAGACCTCGCCTGCATTGTCGGTCATGTCGGTGAGGATCACCTCATACTGCCCGCGCGCGTCGCGCTGGTTGTATTCGTAGATCGGGTTGCGCAGATACGACGTGGCCACGAACACGTTCGGGTTTTTCGGATCGATCTCGTCGCCCGCGAGCTGCTCGCGCACGAACTGGTTGTAGGGCTTGTCGTCGTTGAGGCTCTTGATGACGTAGTCGCGATACGGCCACGCGTTCGGGCGGTAAGCGTCCTGGTTGTAGCCGTCGCTCTCCGCGTAGCGCACGAGGTCGAGCCAGTGCTGCGCCCAGCGCTCGCCGTAGCGGGGACTCGCGAGCAGTTCATCCACGAGCTTCTCGTAGGCCTGCGGGTCCGTGCTGTTTGCAAGCGCATCGCTCTGCTCCTTCGTCGGCGGCAGACCGTGGAGATCGAAATAGGCGCGGCGAGCGAGTTCGCGGCGGTCCGCCTCCGATGCGGGATCCAGCTTCAGCTCGGCGTGCTTTTTCGCGATGAAGCGGTCGATGTCGTTGCGAGCCCAGTTGCCCGGCACCTGCGGCGGCTTCGGATCGGAGAGCGGCTGGAAGCACCAGAACTTCCGCTGCTCATCGGTGAAGCCCTCCTTCTTCACCACCGCCTTCTCCGTTTCCGGCCACGGTGCGCCGAGCTTCACCCACTTCTCGAGCACCGCGATTTCCTTGTCGGGCAGCTTGTCCTTCGGCGGCATCTCGAGGTCGGAGTTCTTGTAGCGGATCGCCTCGATGATGAGCGACTTGTCCAAGTTGCCCGGAACTACCGCCGGGCCGGCCTCGCCACCGGCCTTGATGTGCGCGATGTGATCCATGCGCAGCCCGCCCTTCTGCTTCTTCTCGCCGTGGCACTCGTAGCAGCGGCTTGAAAGGAGCGGACGCACCTCGTTTTCAAAAAACTTCAGTGCCTCGCGCTGCGCGTCGGATTCCGCGCCAAACACGGCGGTGCCTGTGATGATCGGGAGAAGGAGGAGGAGTTTCTTCATCGGGATGGGAAAGCTATTTCACGCGCAGGGTCGGCGGGCGCGCAGTGGGATGTTCCTTCGAGGCGAAGGCGTGGACAAGGCCGGAAGGATCGCTTTCGCCGGTCTCGCGCACGATGAGAAAAGTAACGAGCCCGTTCGAGTCCTGCCGGATGAACTCCGCCAGCGCGTCGCCGCGCACGGCGAGCAGGTCGCCCGAGCCGCCGCGTGGAATCCAGAATTCCGCGAGCTTCCGCGCCCGTGTGGCCACAGGGCCGGTGTCGTCGCACGCCGGGAGCGAATCCCAGAGCGCGTCCTTCTCGCTCCATTCGTCGAGCGCCTCGTCCGCGACGCCGTAGAGGGCGAAGCGTGAATCCGGCACGAGCGCGGAAAAGCCGAGGCCGCTCGGCTCGGGATCGAGGACCAGTTGCGCCTCGGTGATGCTGCGCGCGGTGACCTGCGAGACGTCGAAGGTGATGGCCGCGCGGCGCTCGTTGTTGCGGCTCGCCGGAAGATCGCTGTGCTTCACCATGAGGAGCGGATGCGCGCCCGCCGGCCCGTGTGCATCGCCGCGGCGCGCATAGGCGTCCTTGCCGCGACCGAAGGCTGTGGAGATGGCCGTCCATCCGTCGGCACGCTGCATCGGCTGGCCGCGGTTTGGCTCCTGCCCGGCCGGAATGTTTCCGGACCCGACATGCAGTCCCTTGCCGGTCTTCAGGCGCTTCGGTTCGCCGCCGGACAAGCCGCCAACCTCCACCTCGCCCTCGAAGACGCGCACCTGAGAATTGCCCGCCGAGCCCGTCGTGAGCCCGAAGCGCGTTCCAAGATCCACGACCTTCATGTCCTGCGTGTCCACGGTGAAGCCGTGCGCGGGCTCCGGCACTTCCGCGGTGAGCGAGCCCTCGATGAGCCGGCAGTGCATCGCGTCGAAAATCCGCAGCGTCGTCGGCGCCTCGATGGTCACCGTCGCGCCGTTGCGAAATTTCAGCGTCGCAATCCCCTCGACCAGCGCGAGCGTGCCGGGGCCGAGCTTGGAATTCACCGCAGTCGGCAGATCCGATCCCGCCCATTTGCAGTTCTCCGCCTGCACGAGTGTCGCCACCGGGCGCTGAAAGAGCACGCCCCTTCCAAAAACTGCCGCGCCTGCGACGAGCATGAGGCAGGCGGCCGCGGCTGCAATCCATGCCACAGGCCAGCGCCGCACGACTTTCCCCTCCCCTTTCAACTCCGGCGCGTCGAGCAAATCAACGAGTGTCTCGCGCTCGGCACGCAGGTTCGAGTGCAGCCACACACGGTCCACGTAGGCGGCGCGCAACTCCGGGTCGCGCACGATGTCGGCCTGCAGCGCCCGCCATTCCTCGTCGGAAAGCAGGCCCTCGATCGCGCGCTCGATGCGGTCCTCGTTCTTCATGGCTGGGTGGCGAGCCGGCGGCTCACGCAGTCGTTCAACAGCCCGCGGATGCGGCTGAGCAGTTGATACACGGCGTCCGCGGAGCGCTGGCTCTTCGCCGCGATTTCCTCGATGCCGCAGTCCTCATAATAGCGCCAGACGACGATTTTCCGCTGCGGCTCCGGCAGCTTGTGCAGGCAATCACGCAGCGCCTCTGCACGTTGGTCGAGCCCGTCCGCGCGGCGGTCAATCTCCGCAGCCACCGCCTCGATGAACGACTCCTCCAACTCCGCATCGGGATGCCGCTTCACCGCGCGGCGGTAGTTCAGAATCTGGTTCATCGCGATCCGCCGCGCCCACGCGCGGAAATTCGTTCCCTGCTCAAACTTCGCGAAGTGCTTCCACATCGTCACCTTCACCTCCTGCAGGATGTCATCCGCATCCGCCGCCCGCGGGACGAGGCTGTAAACATACGCCGCCAACCACCGGTCGTGCTGCGTGAGCAGCCGGAGATACGCCTCGGTCATGGTGTCCGAATTTGGCGGGAGAGCATCCATGTCTGAAGCTACAAGGTCTGCCGCGGAGATTTTCTGACAACTTTTTTGGCGCGCCGTGAAACGCTGCCGGGGTCCCCGAAAATTCCCGTGCGGAAAAGGCCGCGGCCAATTCCAATTCCACAAGCTCCCGGCCGTTCGTTCCACTCCGCATCTGCAACCACAATTTCCTTCCAAAATCCCCAAATTTGCCGGGCGCCGCGGGTTGACGGCGAACTGATGCCAATGATGAAGACAGCCCTCCCAGTGCGTTTCGCGACGAGCCTGCTCACCGCCGGCGCATTCATGCAGACTGGCGCTGACGCAGCGGCGCCGGATTTCTCGCACGACATCGTGCCGATCCTCCGCGAGCACTGCGCGGCGTGCCACACCGGCGACAAGAAGAAGGGCGGGTTCTCGATGAATTCGCGCGGGGACCTGATGGCGGGCGGGGAAAATGGGAAGGCGATCGTGTCGGGCAAGAGCGCGGAGAGTGCGCTGATCAAGGCGATCACTTCGGACGATCCGGACATCCAGATGCCGCCGCCGGATGCGAAGCAGAAGCGCGTGCCCGCGGAGAAGGTCGCGCTGCTGAAGGCGTGGATCGATGACGGTGTGAAGTGGCAGGACGGATTCACTTTCAAAAAGCCTGCCTACGAGCCGCCGCTGAAGCCGCGCAAAGTCGCGCTGCCTGCGGCGAATGACGCGCGGACGAATCCGATCGACCGCATTCTCGACGCGTATCTCGCGAAGAACGGCAAGCCGCAGCCGCAGCCGCTCGACGATGCGGCCTTCGCACGACGCGTGCATCTCGACCTCATCGGCCTGCTGCCGGAGCCGGAGGCGCTGGAGAAATTCGTCGCCGACGCCGCTCCCGACAAACGCATGAAGCTCGTTCGCTCGCTGCTCGCGCGCGATGTGGACTACGCCGAGCACTGGCTCACATTTTGGAACGACCTGCTGCGAAACGACTACTCGCGCGTGGGCTTCGGGCCGGGCACCGGCGCGCCGGTCACGAAGTGGCTCTACGACGCGCTGCTGAACAACAAGCACTACGACGTGATGGTGCGCGAACTCATCGCTCCGCCGACGCCGGACAGCGCGGGATTTTCCGCCGGCCTCGCGTGGCGCGGCACGGTGAGCGCGAGCCAGGTGCGCGAGGTGCAGTTTGCGCAGTCGGTCGGGCAGGCGTTCCTCGGCATCAACATGAAGTGCGCGTCGTGCCACGACAGCTTCATCGACCGCTGGAAGCTCACGGACGCGTATTCGCTCGCGGCCGTCTACTCGACGGCGCCGCTGAAAATCGCGCGCTGCGACAAGGAGACGGAAAACGTCGCGACGCCCGCGTGGATTTTCCCCGAGCTCGGCAACATCCAGGCCGACGCGCCGCAGCCCGACCGGCTGAAGCAGCTCGCCGCACTGATGACGCATCCGGAAAACGGACGCTTCACGCGGACGATCGTGAACCGTCTGTGGCACCGGCTCATGGGCCGCGGCATCGTGCATCCGGTGGACGCGATGCAGACCGAGCCGTGGAGCGCCGACCTGCTCGATTTTCTCGCGGCGGATCTCTTCGAGCACGGGTGTGATTTGAAAAAGACGCTGGAGCTCATCTGCACGTCGCAGGCGTATCAGTCGCGCGCCGTCGTGCGGCAGAAGGACGACAACACAGGCGCGTATGTTTTCACCGGACCGCGCGCGAAGCGGATGACGGCGGAGCAGTTCCTCGACGCGGTGTGGACGCTGTCCAATATCTACCCCGGCCGGGTCGATGCGCCGGTGCTGCGCGGTCGCCTCGATCCAGCGCTCGCGAAGAATATCCGCATCGACGCGAAGTGGATTTGGCAGGGTGAATTACCAGCCGAGGACGCGGAGCCTGCGAAACTTTCCACCATCGCCGCCAAGCCTGCGGCGGCGCCAGCAGCGCCGGATCCGAAAGCTGATCGCAAAGCCCGGCGGGTGAAGCTCGGGTCGCGCAACAAACTCGTGCTGCGCAAGAAGCTCGATCTGCCGCAGGCGCCGCAGCGGGCGATGGGCGTGTGGGGCCAGGACGTCGCGGGCGTCGCCTTCCTCGTGAACGACGGGCAATACCAGAACGACCGCCACCTCCTGCGCAATCGCGGCGTGACGCTGGTAAACTTCGGCAACAGTCTCAGGAAAGGGATGAACGAAATCCTGGTGGCGGTCGACAAACCGGCCGGAAAGGCCGCGCCGAGCGGCCTCGCGCTGCAGATCCAAATGATCATGCCCGGTGGAAAGACGGAGCTGATCGGAACGGATGAAACGTGGGAGTGGTCGCCGGATCTCCCGGATGAAAAAGGGCGGATCAATGGCGGGGATACGAAGGACGCGCAGTGGTTCCCGGTCGGCGTCATCGCGGCGCACCCCAGTCACGAACAGATGCGTCAGCCGATGATCGAAGCGCTGGCGCACGCCACGCAGCCGCAGCCACCGGTGCGTGCCTCGCTGGTGAAATCCGACCTGCTCCAGCGCTCGCTCGGACGTCCGAACCGCGAACAGATCGTGAGCATGCGCCCGGAAGATCTCACCACGCTCGAGGCGCTCGACCTCGCGAATGGCGACACGCTCGGCAACACCCTCGCCGTCGGAGCAAAGAACATCGCAGGCAAAAAGTGGGGCTCGCCCGACGCGCTCGCGACGTGGCTCTATCGCGCCGCGCTCTCGCGCCCGCCTTCCCCCGACGAACTCGCCACCGCCCGCCAGCTCCTCGGCGACAAACCCACCGAACCCGGCGTGCAGGACCTCCTCTGGGCTGTCTGCATGCTGCCGGAATTTCAGATCATCCGATGAACCCGCTCCCGCTCGATCCCCAAAACACGCGTCGCGATTTCCTCAAGAAACTCTCGGCCGCCTCGCTCGCGGCGCTCATGGCGAAGGAGCCGCGCGCTTTCGCAAACACGACCGTGGTGCATCCGAAGGCGACGGCGGACTCGTGCATTCTGCTCTGGATGGCGGGTGGGATGGCGTCGCCGGAGACGTTCGATCCGAAAGGCTACGAGCCCTATGAAGCCGGCAAGCCAGTCGCGAAGGTGCTCAGCACTTTCCCCGCGATGGACACCTCGGCGGACGGGATCAAAATCTCCGCGGGCCTGCCGAATATCGCGAAGGTGATGGACCGCGCGACGCTCATCCGTTCGCACGTGCTCGCCGACCTCGGCGCGATTTTGCATTCGCGGCACCAGTATCACTGGCACACCGGCTACGTGCCGCCGCAGACCGTCGCCGCGCCGCACATCGGCTCGTGGATGGCTCGCGTGCTCGGGCCGCGCAATCCGGTGATTCCCGCGTTCATCAATATCGGCCAGCGGCTCGAGGGCATCGGCGAAAGCGAGGAGCTGAAGTCGTTCACGACCGCGGGATTTTTCGGTGCGGAATTTGGCCCGATGAACCTGCCATTCCCCGACGACGCCTCGCGTGCCGTGCGTCCGCCGAAGGGCATGGAAGGCTCGCGTTTCGAAAACCGCTACCGCGCCTATCGCAAGCTGATCGACCAAAACCCGAATCGCGATTTCCTCAGCGACTACCAGCAGGAGTCCATGCTGCGCTCGATGGACAATGCGCAGCGCCTGCTCGCCTCAAAGGAACGCGACGCGTTCGACATCACGCTCGAGCCGAAGGAGAGCGCGGAAAATTACGGCACGAGCCGCTTCGGCCGCGGCTGTCTGCTCGCGCGGCGCCTTGTCGAGTCGGGTGCACGCTTCGTCGAGGTGACGACGGAATACGTGCCGTTCCTCAATTGGGACACGCACAACAATGGCCACGCGACGCTCGAGCGGATGCACAAGGAGATCGACGCGCCCATCGCGCAGCTCATCCTCGACCTCGAAGCGCGCGGCCTGCTCGACCGCACGCTCGTCATCATCGCGAGTGAATTTTCGCGCGACATGCTCATCGAGGGCACAAAATCGAATGTGCTCAAGTCCGGTGCCGACATGCCCAAGGGTGACACAATGACCGAACCGAAGCACTACGGTCTGCACCGTCATTTCACGGGCGGCTCATCCGCCGTGCTCTTCGGCGGCGGCATGAAGCGCGGCTTCCTCTACGGCGAGACCGCGCCTGAGCGCCCGCTGGTCGCCATCAAGGATCCGGTCAGCATCACCGACATGCACTCGACGATCTTCACCGCGATGGGCATCAGCCCGAAGACCGTCTTCGAGATCGAGCACCGTCCCTTCTACGCGACGCAAGATGGGCTCGGAAAACCAGTGAAGGCGCTGTTTGCCTGACGCTCGAAAAGGGACGTCAACCGCACAAGGGCGCACCAGCCCCGGAGATGGAGCGAGGATTTCCAAGGAAGCCGTGCTCAGTGCGCCGCCTTCGATTGTGGCGCAATCAGGACAGCCCGCATTAGAGGGTCTGGAAGCTGCGCCTCTGCCTCTCCGAGTCGCCCGGCATTCGATGCACTGCATTCTGCGCCAGGCTTCCGACTCTCGCGGAACTGCAGTCGGCCGGCAAAATCCGCACGTGTCATTCTGCTTCCATGAAGAATCAGATTCGGCCATAAGCAAACCCGCTCAACCCTCCAAGCGTCATGCGCCGGCTTCCCACCGCTGTGTTTTCCATCGCACTGGCTTGCGCGTCGTGTGGCATCACCACCGCGCTCGGCCAGGGAGCGCCTGAACCGGCGAGGGCGCTGGATGGCCTTTTCGAAATCGGACTTCCCGATGTGAAGGGTGGAAAATGGGTGCGGGTGTTCATGCGGGAAGCGGACCTCGATGACACGATGTCCGGAAATGGTCGGACGGAGATGGAAGGCAATGCGTGGCTGATGCGGGAGGAGCGCGGCGTGATCGATGCCGTGATGGACGACGGGCGTGTCGTGCGTGGGAGAATGGTGAAGGACGAATCCGTGATCTCAGACGATGCCGGGACGTCCCCTCTCCCGCCGTTGACAGTCGAGCCGGTGGATCTCGACAGGGACTTGAAGACATTTTCAGCGGGTCTGAATCCCCAGACGAACCGGAGGTTTCCCGGCGATGACGACGATCAGGCTCGCGTCCGGAGCCGCATCGCCGGGAAGGCGCTCATCTTCCTCGCCCAACTGCAGCGGCAGGGCCGCGGCGATTTCGTCCGGGATGCCCTGCCGAAGGCGATCGCCCTTGCTCCCAACCCCGAGGCGGCGCTCGACAGCGCCGTTTCGCTCATCGCCGACGGACGGCTCACGGCACTGGCCCGCGAGTGGGTGCTCAAGGGTGACGCCGACGCCTACGCCGCGGAGATTTCGAAGCTCGCGGCCTCATTCACCCGGGGTTGGGAAAACCGCGATGCCGCGCTGCTTCTGGCCGCGAGGCTCCACGAGCAGAAGAACCCGCCCTCTTCCTCCGACAGCGGCGCGCAGCGGGCGGCGGAATTGCTTTTGAATCTCAGCCCCGAAAAATTTCGCGCGCTGCCAACCCGCAGAAACTGGCTCCTGCATGGACTGCACGGTGCTCCGAAGACGGATGATGAATTGGCGTTTCCCGGAGTGGACGATGGCGACGGAGCGCCCGCTGCAAAAACGGCGCAGGCTCCGGAAATCGAGGCTTTCTTCTCAAAGAAGCGGGAGGCCGCGGCGGCGCTCGCGAAACTGATCGACGATCGCCGCTTTCTCCGGGTGACCAAGGGCGAAATCGGGGAGCGCCCGGGCTTTTCCAGCACTTCCTACGGAGAGCGCAAATCCCGCGACGCAAGAGTGCGCGAACAGTATGAGCGCCTGCACCGGCCGGCGGAGGTCGGCGAGCTTGCGATGATGCTCATCGAACCGCTGATGCCGGGCTCCTCACGGTGGGATTTCGACGAAAACCCCGGAGCGCGTGGGACGGCTGCACGCAGGTGGCTGCAGTCCATTTCCACGATGAGCGACGAGGATGTGGCCTGGGACTACATGCGCAATGCGCAGAACAGCCGCGACGGCGGGTTCCGCGTCGGTCTCACGTTCCTGATCGAAAATGGCGGAGCGGAGACGCTCGCGAAGCTGCGCGAGGTCTTCGCTGACCCCGCAGTTTGGCAGGGAGGGGGTGCGGATTCGATGATCCCTCACACCGAGGCCTACATCCGGCGTGCAAAACCGGCGGCGGACTTTCAGGAACTGCTGCGCTCCGCGGTGAAGAAAGCATTGGAGGAGGAGGAGTCGGACTACGACCGTTTCAACCAAGGCAACAAGGAATGGAAGAAGCGCCTCGCCTCCCAGCATGCCGCGCAGTTGAAGCAGCTCGATCGCCTGTTCAAGCCACAGCAGGACATCGCCGAACAACTCGCCGAGATCGCGGCAATGGATGAGACCGAGGCGCTCGCCTCCCTTCAGGCAATGATGCAGTCGTCCGCGAAAAGGAGCGTCGCCGAGGTCGCAGGGCCGATTTTCCGCGCGGCCTCCAAATCGACGTCAACGATGGTGAAGGTGCGGATGCTCAGTCTGCTGGATTTTTGGACACGCCGCGGCGGACGCGAAACGGCGGCGAACGGAGCCAAGTCGCCAGCGGACATCCAGAAGGACGCAGCGACCCGCGGAGCGATGCTCGCGCTGCTCCGCGATGACGGAGCGCTGCCGTCCGAATGGAGCCCGGACGACAGCACGCGCGTCGCCGACGTCGCTTCGTGGGCGATTATCTCGCTGAACGAACCACAGGAGAAATGGCAGCGGATTGGAATGACCGTGCCGCATCTCATGCGGCGATGGCTGAAAGCCCACGCGCTTGAGATTGCCGACGGCCGCCCCGCCCCGCCCACCCCGGATGCGACGCGCATCCCCGCCGAAAGGACCGAAGCTCTCATCGCGGAACTGGGGGCACTCGCCCCGGAAAAGATCCCCGCAGCACTCGAGGCTAGGACCCCCGACGAACAGCTCGCCGTCGCAATGCACCTGCTGGAGCGGCCCGAGTGGCCCGGCGCGCTCGCCGAAACGCATTTCACCGTCCGGAAGGTCTCCGGCGCAAAAGCCTCCGGCCTCGACGCCGACAAGTGGAGAGGCCGGAAGCTTGATGAAAAGCTCGTTCACGACATCCAGGAGACCGTCGAAAAGGCGGCGCTCGGAGGAAAACACTGCGCCGTCGCAGTGAACAGCGGCGGGCCGCTCGAGGGCGTGACGATCAACGCCGTCCCGAACAAACAGGCGCTCGATGCGGAGCAGATTGCCAGCTTCGGCCTCCCCGGCCTTTCCGGAAAACCCGCCCCTCAGGCGATGCTCTTCTCATTCATCCAAGGCAGCAATCGCGAGGAGGCGGATGAGACGCCAGCCTACGCCGCGCCGCTGTGGAAGGACGCCGCGGCCACCAGCGCGTGGCGCGGCGAACACGGGAAACCGGGGCAGAGTGCGGCCTCAAAAGGCGAGAATCAGCGGGTGAGCGGCGACCCGTCCGCCTTTGAAAGGAAGCTCCGCGCGAATGCGGCGCTCCAGAAAGGCGGGCGCTCGCCGTTCCGCATCACCATTTCCTCGTCCGCAATCGGCGACGCAAAGGCGCGGCCGGCACCCTCCAACGAATGACTCCTCAAAACACCATGCAAACATCCGACCCCGCACAGCTCTGGGAAAACACACGCAGCACCGTGAAGCGCATCCGCGAGCAGACCGCGCGCGTCATCGTGGGGCAGGACGATGTCGTCGAACTCATGCTCGCCGCACTTCTCTGCAAGGGCCACTGCCTCATCGTCGGCGTGCCGGGGCTCGCGAAGACGCTGCTCGTCTCGACCCTCGGAAAAATCCTCGGGCTGAAATTCCACCGCATCCAGTTCACCCCCGACCTCATGCCGACCGACATCGTCGGCTCGGAGATCCTGCAGACGAGCGAGGGCAGCCGCGGTTTCGAGTTCGTGCCGGGGCCGATTTTCGCGAACCTCATCCTCGCCGACGAAATCAACCGCACACCGCCGAAGACGCAGGCCGCGCTCCTCGAGGCGATGCAGGAAAAGCAGGTGACCGTCGCGGGCAAGACGCGCCGGCTCGACGAGCCGTTCCTCGTCTTCGCCACGCAGAACCCCATCGAGCACGAGGGCACGTATCCGCTTCCCGAGGCGCAGCTCGACCGCTTTTTCTTCGAGTTGAAGATCGGCTACCCGAGCCTCGACGAGGAGCTCGCCGTGCTCGACCGCACGACGGGCGCGAAGCAGCCCGAGGCCGAGACCATCCTCGACGCGGCGGCGCTGCTGGCGCTCCAGGAATCCGTCCACGACGTTCCGCTGCCGGACAACGTGAAGAAATCCATCCTTGCTCTCACGCACAGCAGCCGCCCCGGCGACGCGCTCGCCGACGACTACGTGCGGAAATACGTGAGCTGGGGCGCCGGCCCCCGCGCCGCTCAGACGCTTGTCCGCGCCGCGCGCTCCCTCGCGCTGCTCCGCGGGCGGGAGAGCGCGTCACTCGAGGAGGTGAAGGCGGCCGCCCCCGCCGTCCTCCGCCACCGCGTGATCCCGAACTACAACGCGACCGGCGAAGGCATCAGCGTCGAGGACATCATCACGCACCTGCTCGCGAGGCTGTAACGCGAATTCATGAGCTTCAAATACCTCCGGCCCGAAGATGTGCGGCGGCTCGAAAGCTACGAGTTCGCCGCCCGGCTGCTCGCGGAGGGGTGGCTCTCCGGCCGGCACCGCTCGCGTCTCCGCGGCGCCTCGACGGAGTTCCACGAATACCGCGCCTACGCGCCGGGCGACGCGCCATCGCTGGTGGACTGGCGCGTGTTTGCGCGCAGCGACCGGCATTACGTGAAGACCTTCGAGCAGGAGACGAACCTCGAGTGCCACCTCCTCGTGGACTCGAGCAGCAGCATGGGCTTCGCCGGCGGCGCGGCGGTCACGAAGCTGGAGTTTGCGTCCTACTTTTCCGCGGCCCTCGCGTGGCTCGTCGTGCGCGGGACGGACCGCGTGTCTCTCCAGGTCTTCGACGACCGTGTCCGCGAGTTCCTGCCTCCGGGCAGCACACGCCAGCATCTCCAGCAGCTCCTCGTCACTCTCGAGCGCAACACGCCGCGCGGCCCCACCTCGCTCGCGGCGGCGCTCGCGCGCGCGGCGCTGCAGCTCCGGCGGCGCGGGACGGTGATCGTGCTCAGCGACTTCTACGACGATCCCGCGGAGGTTTTCACGGCGCTGAATCCATTCATCCACCGTGGATTCCGCATCCATCTATTCCACCTCCTCTCGCCGGAGGAATGGGATCTCGGGGGCGGTGAACTCTCGCGCTTCGAGGACATGGAGACGGCAGCCCACCTCACGCTCCACCCGCGCGCGATCGCGGAAAGCTACCGCGAGACACTTCAGACCCACCTCACCCGCCTGCGCACGCTGAGCGCCCAGCGGCAGGTGGACTACACGGTGGCGCGCACCGACGGGACGTTCTGGGCGCTCTTCGACCGCATCGCAGGGGAGGTGGCGCGGTGAGGATCGCCTTTCTGAACCCCGCGTGGCTCCTCGGGCTGCTGGTCCTCGCCCCGCTGCTCGCACACCTCTTCTCCCGGACGCGCCCGCGCAGGCGCGAGCATCCGTCGCTGAAGCTGCTGCGCGAGGCGCTGCGGAAAGTCACCCGCATCCGGAAGCCGCGCGATCGCTGGCTGCTGCTCGTGCGCACGCTCGCGATGCTCGCGCTTGTCGGCGCATTCCTCCAGCCGTGGCTGTTCTCACGCTTCGCGGGCGGCAGCGGTGCCGCACGGACAGTCGTGCTCGTGATGGACGCCACGGCCTCCATGGCCTGCGCCGACGGAACGCAGACGCGGTTCGCGCAGGCGGCGGCGGCAGCCGAGGATCTCCTCTCGACACTGCCCGCGAACTCACGGGCCAACATCATCTGGCTGCGCTCGCATCCGTCCGGTGAAATGCCTGAGCCGGGGCAGAATCTCGACTTCCTCCGCGACGCGCTCCGCAAGGCGTCGGCGCGCCCCGAGCCCGGCGACATCTCCGGCGCGCTCACGCTCGCCCTGCGCCAGCTCGATGCCGCGGAGGGCGAGCGCGAGCTCTTCGTGCTCTCCGACTTCCAGCGCTCCGCATGGCGCGGGGTCCACTTCGACACCCCGGCGGGCATCCGCCTCACCCGCGTCGCGGTCGGCAGCGACGACGTGCCGAACACCGCGCTCGCCGGTCTCGCCGTCGAACCCGCGCGGCCCATCGCCGGACAGGAAGCGCGGCTCGTCTGCCGCGTGCGGAATTTTTCCGCGGAGCACCGCCGCGCTTCCATCTTCGCGGAGGCCGGCGAGAACCGGCTCACGCAGACCGTCGAGATAGCGCCATGGGGCGAGACGCTCGCCGTGATGCCCGTGAAATTTCCAACCGAGGGCGTCGTGCCGCTCAAGGCATCCCTCGCCGAGGACCGCTTCCCCGGCGACGACACGCGCCACGCGCTCGCCGAGGTGAGGGGTGCTCTGCGCGTCGCCATCATCGGGCCGGAGGACGACGCGACAGCGCGCACGTGGCTCCGCGCGGCGCAGGCGCTGGACGGCATCGCGGCGCGGAGCATTCCGCCGGATGGCATCCCGACCGCCGGCGCGGAGGTCCTTTTCATCTCCCATTGGGACGGCGGATCCCAGGAGTCACTCACGGGATTTCTGAAAGGCGGAGGCGCGCTCATCGTCAGCCCCTCGGCCGGGCTCGACCCCTCCGCCGTCGGCGCATGGCTCGGACAGCCGGGCGGGACACCGCTCACCGCCGAGCGGCGCGACGCCCCCGGCTGGTCGCTGCGCGTCGCCAACGAGGAGCATCCCGTGTTCGCGCTGTTCTCCTCCGGAACCTTCGGGGATCCGTCGAAAGGGAGCTTAACAGCGCGGATGAAGGCACCGGCGTTCCTCGGGAAATCGAAGCCCCTGCTCGCGTTCGACGACGGCGCGCCCGCACTCACGGTGCTCGACTTTGCCGCCGGCATGGAGCGCCCCGCCGCCGTCGCATGGTGGAATCTCGACCTCGCCTCGGGCGACTGGGCGACGCGGACCGCGTTCGTCCCGTTCTTCGGCGAGTTCCTCCGCCACATGGCGTCGCGCACCAGCGCGCCGAAGCTGCGCGTTTTCGAACCGGGCGAGCCGCTGCGTTTCGACGCGGGGGCAGCCGGCCCTTCCGATGTCCGCCTCGTGAATGAGCACGACGCCGCGACCGTGCTCACACCCGCGAGCCCCCGCAACCCCGCGCTGCTCTCCGCGGCCGAGGACGCCGTTCCCGGCAGCTACCGCTGGCTCGCGCAGGATGCGGTGCTCGATCGCGCCGTGGTGAATTTCCCGGAATCCGAAAGTGATCTGCGCCGGATGGGCGGCGCGGAGCTCGATCAGGCGGGCGGCCCTCTCCTTTCGGGCCGGGACCGCTCGCGCATCAGCGATCTGCGGGAGGGCCGGCCGCTGTGGGCGTGGTTCCTCGCCGCAGCGGCGGCGCTGTTCCTGCTCGAGGGCGTGCTGCTGCGGATTTTCCGCACGCGCGGGGACATCGCGGGAGCCGCGGCGCACCCGGAAAGGAAGGAACTCACCGCCGCATGATCACGCCGCCGCCAGCCATCATGTGGAATCCCGTGCTTCGCCTGCCCGAGGCGACGGCGCTGGCGATTGCCTTCCTCGCCGCGGGGATATGGCTCGCGGTGCGCGGTGCCGGCGACGCACGCGGCGGCGTCCGCCCCGCGCTTGTCGCGCTGCGCTCCGCCGGGCTGCTGCTGCTCGCGCTGCTTTGGATGAACCCCGGCGGCTGGCGCGAGGAGAACCTCGATGCAAGGCGCGACTGGCTCGTTCTCCTCGACCGCAGCGCCTCGATGCGCACCGAGCTTTCGGGCCAGACGACGCGCTGGCAGGCGGGCGCTGCGGCGGCGGAAAAGCTGCGGCGCGCGTCCGGCGACAGCGGTGCGGTGCGGGTGCGAACCTTCGCATCACAGCTCGAGGATGAGACTCCCGACACCGCGCAGTTCGCCGCCGACGGACCCGCCACCGACCTCGGCAGCACGGTCAGTTCCGCACTCGATCAACGCGCCTCCCCGCTCGCGGGTCTCATCGTGATCTCGGACGGACGTGCCACGGCCAGCGCAAAGCTCGATGAGACCGCACGCCGCGCGCGGGGCCGCGGGCTTCCCATCCACGTCGTGCCGCTCGTGGGCGAATGGGGCGCGCGCGACCTCTCGCTCACCGTGCTGCCGCGCCAGATCACCGCATTCAAGGGACAGCCGGTGAAATTCTCCGCGCTTCTCGAGAACCGCGGCCTCGGCGCGATCAAGCCGTCCGTCGCACTCATCGGCCCCGACGGAAGGGAGATCGCGCGGAAGGATGCGGCGCTGGCGGACGGCCAGCGGGTCACCGTGAACTTCGAAATCCCGGGCGCACCGGATTCCGGCGGCGACTACGCGCTGCGCACGGATCCCTGGCCCGGCGAGCACCTGCCGGCGAACAACTCCGACACCGTTCACGTGAGCGTGCTCGCCTCGAAGACGCGCGTGCTGCTGCTCGAGGGCGCACCGTATTGGGACAGCAAATTCCTCGCGCAGCTCCTCCGGCAGCAGGGCGCGGTCGAAATCCTCACCGTCCACCGGCTGAACGAGGAGCGGTATTTCCGGGTCGAGGCCACGGGCGCCGAGCCGCTTCAGTCGCCGGACACGGTGTTCCCGAAAACCGCGGAGGAACTCGCGCGCTACGACCTCATCGTCTTTGGAAAGGGCGCCGACGGATTCCTCGACTCCGCGCGCGCCGCAGCGGTGCAGGGCTTCGTGCGCGATCAGGGCGGCGCCGTTCTCTTCGCTCGCGGGAAGCCCTACGGCGGGCGGTTTGCCCCGCTCGAGCCGCTCGAGCCGGTCGAGTGGGGCGAGGCATTTCCCGGCACGGTGAAATTCACGCCGCTCGCAGACGCCAGCGCGGGGCTGTTCGGCGGGGCGCTCCCGGCCGCGGATGACCGCGTGTGGCCCGCGCTTTCCCCGCTCGGCGACGCAAATGCCGTCGCACGGCTGCGACCGTTCGCGCGCGTGCTCGCGGAGGGCGCGGTCGAGGGCAGGCAGGCCCGCGTGCCGCTCCTCGTCGTGCGCAGGCATGGGCGGGGCATGGTCGCGACGGTGAATGCCGACGGGCTCTGGCGCTGGGATTTCCGCCCCGAGATGCGCGAGCAGGGCGCGGTGTATCAGCAGTTCTGGGTGCAGCTCATGCAGTGGTGCGCGACGTATTCCGAATTCCGGCCGGGCCAGGACTACGCCGTGCGGCTGCGCGAGGCGGCCGCGGAGCCCGGGCAGGCTGTCCGCGCCGTCATCGCGTGGCGCGGCCCCGCGTCGCCCGAGCCGAAGCCCGTGCTGAAAATCGCGCGCAACGGGCGGCCGTTCGGCGATGCAGCGGCGACCGCCCTCCCTCCTGCCGAGGGCGGCCGCGAATGGGCCGCGGTGCTCGCGCCGACCGAACCCGGACGATACGAAATCCAAGTCGCCGATCCGGCCCGCCCCGGAAAGCTCGAGGGCGGCGCCGTTCTCACAGTCACCGCGCCCCCTGCGGAGATGGATGATCTCCGCCCGGACGCCGACAGCCTCGCGACCCTCGCGCGCGAGTCCGGAGGGAAAGTGTGGGCGCTCTCGGATTTGGACCAGCTCTCCTCCCAGCTCTGGCAGCGCGACACCGCGATCGTCCGCGGCAAGCCGAAATGGGACGCGCTCTGGCCGAAGTGGTGGATCGCCGTGCTCGTCTCGCTCGCGTTCGGCGCGGAGTGGTGGATTCGCAGGAGGGAGGGCCTGCTATGACTCAACCGGGGAACCATCAGCCATGAACTTCCGCTCCTCACTCCGCAGCTTCCTTCTCCGCTGGCGCCTCGGCCTCCTGCTTGCCGGCGTGCTGCGCGCGGCGTGCCTGGCGGGAGGCGTGCTGCTCGCGCTCGGCGTGTTCGATTTCTACGCGGGGCTCAGCGACCCCGCCCGGCGGATCGCATTCGCGGTGTTCGCGGCGGCGGCCGGGACGGGTGCGGTGCTCGCGCTGTGGGATGCGATCACCTTCATGCGCCGCGACGCCGCGCGGGCCGCGGACTCGGTGATCTCCAGCGGACGGCGCGACGTCCTCTCCGCGCTCGAGCTGACCTCCGCCGCCTCTGCGGGCGACACCTCCCTCGCGCGTTGGCTCCGCGAGCGCTCGGTGGAATCCGCCGCGGCGCGCGTGGCCTCGCTGCCATTCAGCCGCGCACTCCCGCTGCGCACAATCCGCCGGCGCTCGCTTCACGCGCTCGCGGTGGCCCTGATGTTCGCGGCGCTCGCGCTCGCGGTGCCCGCTGCATTCCAGACGATCGCGCGGCGACTGCTCGATCCTGCGGCGGACGTGCCGCCCTACAGCCCGCTGCATTTCACACTCGGCCCGGCGTCCGCGGAGGTGCTCTACGGCGGCGAACTCGTCGTCACCGCGGACATCTCGGGCGGAAAGCCGGAGACGCAGGTGCGCTGCATCACGCGCGATCCGGCGACGGGCAAGACGGAGGAGTCGCCCGCATTCCAGGAGAACCCCGCGCGGTTCGCGCGGAAGCTGGAGAAGGTGACCGCGCCGCTCGAAGTCGCCTTCACCGTCGGGCGCGCCCGCAGCGCGTGGATGCCGGTGGTCGTTCGCACGCAGCCGAAAATCCAGGAGGTCATCCTCACCGTCGAGCCGCCTGTGTATTCCGGGATGCCGTCGCGGCAGTTTGCCGCGGGCACGCAGGAGCTCGCCGCGCTGCCGGGAAGCCGCATCACCGCCCGCGTGACGAGCAACCGCCCCCTCTCCGGCGGGACGCTCTCGATTTTTCCTCCCGGCTCCGAGCAGGCCGCGCAGCAGGTCGCCGGGGAGCGCGAGGGCACCCACCGGATCAAGTTCACCTGGGCGGCGAGGAACGCAGCAAGGCTCAGCTTTGACGCGCGGGATGTCGTGGGCACCGCATCGGAGCCGCTGCAGGTCGAGCAGAAGCTCCTGCCGGATGAACGCCCCGAGGTCGCGCTTCACGAGCCCGCGGGGGAGATCCTCGCCACGCCGGAGACCGAGCTGCCGCTCGAGGCGTCCGCCCGCGACGATTTCGGCCTCACCCGCGTGGCCCTCGTGCGCAGGCTCGTGGGCTACCGCGAGCGCTCGCTGGCCGAGGCCATCCAATCCGGTGAGCGGAAGCACCAAATCAACGGGCGCGTGAGCCTCGCCTCCTACGGCGTGCTCCCGGGCCAGACGATCGAACTCATGCTCGAGGCGCGCGACACGAACCCAAACCTCCTCGGCGTGAGCATCAGCGAGCCCGCACGCATCCACATCATCACGCGCGAGGAATACGCGCGGATGCTGCGTGACCGGACGACGCTGGAGGAATTTGCCGGGCGCTACGCGGCGCTCGCGGAGGCGATGGAGAAGGCGCGCAAGTCGCTGGAGGATCTCGATGCCGCGGCGAAGTCCGGCAACGCGGCAAAGGCCGAGGAGGCGCGGAGGAAGGCGTTTGAGGCGCACCAGGAGGCGGCGCAGACGTTCACGAAGCTCGCGAGGGACTTCCCCATTTTCGACCTCGACCCGGCGCTCGCCCAAGCCTCGGCGGACGTGGCGAAAAACCTCGCTGCCAATGGCAGGGATCTCGACGACCTCGCAAACGCCTCCGCAGGGCAGATGGCAGACGCCGTTCCCACGTTGAAGAAACGGCTCGGCGAAACGGAAAAGCGCGTGGAGCAGGAACTGAAGAAGGGCGAGCGCGCCGTCGCCGCAGCGCGGGTGATCGAACAGGCCGGGAAGTTCAAGCAGCTCATCGAGGAGCAGCGCGAGCTGGTGAAGGATCTCAACCGCCTGACCGAGCAGGTCCGCCGGGGAGAGACGCAGGCGGGCCCCGCGCTGCGGGACATCGCGAAGCGCCAGCACGAGATCGCCGGCACCCTGCGGGATGTGGACAGGCAGCTCGACGAGGCGCTCCAGGCGCTGCCGGACGAGTTTGCGAGAGTGAAGGAGGAGGGCCTCGAGTTTCTCAAGATGCTGCGCGAGCGCTCGGTGCCGCCACTCATGGATGAAGCCGCCAAATCCGCCGACACCGCCGACAGCCGCTCCACCCAGGAGAAATCCTCGGAGGCGCTCGCGCGGCTGGAGGATCTCCTGAAAAGGAAGAACGGCATCTGCAACGCGTGCCGTGGCGAGGGCGAGGAGCCGTTTCCGTGGCCCGAGGATCTCGCGCAGACGATGCAGCAGCTCATGCAGTCGCTCATTCCCCGGCCCGGCGCAAAACCCGGAAGCGGCGCAGGCGGCGAGGGCGGCTCGGGGCAGGGCGGCTCCGGCGACAGCGAGAACGGCTACTCGATGCGGGGCAATTCGCCGCGCCTGCCGATGTATGGCCCGCCGCGCTCAAGCTTCTCGCGCAACGCCGGCCCGCAGCTCGGCGGCAGCGGGAAGAATGGCAGCGGTTCCGGCAAGGGCGCGCCCGAGGGCAGCGCCGAGGTGCCGCGCGACGAGGTGACGACGAAGCCGGCGCAGAAGGGCGCTGGCGAGGGCGCGGCGGCCGAAGCCGTGCCGGAAGCCTACCGCGCCGCCGTGAAGCGATTTTTTTCCACCGAACCAGTCACCCAGCAGCCGAAGCCATGAAACGCCGCCACTTCCTCTCAAGCATCACGCTCGCCGCCCTCGCCCGCCCGGCATTCGCCGACAAGCAGGGCGTCGTGCAATGCGCGAACGTCATCTACGCGGGCAACAAGACATCCAAGTGCTTTGCCGACGCATTCCTCACCACGCTCCAGCAGAAGACGACCATCGTCACCGAGCGGCGATTCAAGCCGGTGAAGCTCGACTCGGCGGAACTGTTCGATTTTCCGTTTGTCGTGATGACGGGGGAAGGTGACTTCCGCCTGCTGCAGGCGGAGCGCGAGAACCTCGCGAAGCACCTGCAGGGCGGCGGATTCCTCCTCGCCTCGGCGGGATGCAGCAGCAAGGAGTGGGACGATGCATTCCGCCGCGAGCTGAAGGCGATGGGCGCGGGCTTTGAGCTGAAGCAAATCGCGGTGACCCACCCGGTCTTCCGAACGGTGTTCCAGATCGAGAAGCTCGACCTCGCGAAATCCTCGGGCACCGCGTCGCTCGAGGGCATCGAGATCAACGGGCGGCTCGTGTGCGTCTATTCGCGGCACGGCCTGAATGACACGCACAACGCCACCGGCTGCTGCTGCTGCGGCGGCAACGAAATCCGGAATTCGCTCGAGATGAACGTGAACATCGTCGCCTACGCGCTGCTGCACTGAGCCAGCCATGAAGCCCGCGCCCACCAGGTTCCGGAGAGCGCTCGCCTCGGCGATGTGCCTGCTGGCTTTTGCGGCATCGCCTTCCCGCGCCGCGATCCAGTCACCGGGACCGGCGAATCTGTCCCTCGAAGTCATCGAGAAACTCCGCACGGATGGAGTCCCCGACGACAAGTGGCCCCTGCTCATGGAAACGATGGGCAACGGTGAGAACACCGCCGCGGTGCGCTCGCTCGTGAAGGATCTCAAGCCGTTCCCCGCGGCGAAGCTGATCGATCTGCTCAGCTCCCGGCGGCTCGCCGTCCGCCTCGGCGCGCTCGACCTTCTGGAGGATGCGGCAGGCGACACCTTCGGCTTCGACGCCTGGCAGGAGGATCCGGCGGCCGGGCCGAATGCCGACGCGCTCGCGCGCTGGAAAACGTGGGCCGCACAGGGCAGGGCTGCGGCCACGACGCTGCCGCCATTGACCGAGGAAACCTTCCGCGTGATCGCCGAGGAGATCGTCTCGGGAAACCGCGAGCGGAGCGAACGCGCCATGCAGCGCATCGAGCGCCACGGCCTCGCGGCCATCGCCCACATCGAGGCCTTCCTCGCCTCCCGGACGGACATCGCACCCGCCTCGCGCGCGGCCCTGAAGGCGGCCGAATACCGCGTCACGCTCATGCAGTCCGTTCCCAAGCGGGCCGCCGCGCTCGCACGCGACCTCGCGCAGGGAGGCGCCGAGGCGCAGTCCGTGGCGCTCGCGGCGCTTTCGCACGCGGGTGCCACCGCCCTTCCCGTCGTCGCGGACTTTCTCGCCTCGCCGGACGCGCTGGTGCGCGAGACGGCGGTGGACACGGCGTTTGCGACCGGAGGAAAGCACGCAATCCCGCTCATCCTCGCGCGGCTCGAGGAGCCGAAACCCGCGGGCCTCCTCGAATCCCTCACCTCGCGGTGGAAGCAGGGCGGTTCGCAGGCAAAGCCGGATCGCGAGACGGAGAAGACGAACAGTGTCCTCCACGCGATGCTCCGCGGACTCGGCAAACTGGGGTCCGAGGACATCCACGCACGGACAATCGCCCTATACATGGAGCACCCCGACGAGAATGTGGTGATCTCCGCAACCGAGGCGCTCGCTGTCTGCCTTCAGGGTGACTTGGAGGCCGCCCTGTCCGCACGCCTCGACGATCCGCGCTGGAGGATTCGCGCCGCCGCGCTCGAGACGATCGGCAAGCGCAAGCTGTCCGGCCTGAAGGACAGGGTCGTCCGGTGCCTTGAAGACTCCGACTTGTTTGTGCGGACGACCGCCGTGGCCGCGATCACGATGATCGCGCAGCGGGAAGCAGCCCAGCTCCTCACCGCGGAGTTCGCGAAGAAGGACGACCTCAAGCCCGGAATCCTGAAGGCATTCTTCGCGAGCCGCACCAAACCCGGGCCGCCGGTTTGGGAGGCGCTCAAGAAGGCGCCGCCCGAGATCATCCTCCAGTGCCTGGACCTCCTCGACGACCGCCGCGACGATCACGAAGGCAAGCGCATCCCCTACGCGGCCCCCTTCGCACGGCATCCCAACAAGGATGTCTCCGCCGCCGCGCTGCGCCTGCTCGCTTCGCGGGGCCGCAGCAGCGCACTCCTCCTCGACGCGCTGAATTCCGGCGATCCCGCGAAGCAGGACGCGGTGCTCGACCAACTGCACCTTCCCATCGGCTCGCTCCGCACCGCACCCGCCGGCGTCGCGGCTTCATCCGCCGACGCGCCCGGGGCGGCAACAAACCCCAAGCTCGACGCGCTTTATTCCGCATTCAAACAGCTCTCACCTGCGAAACCTGCCGCACCTCCTGCATCCCCCGCTCCGAGTCCTGATGACGATGGCGACAGAGGCCCCGCAGACGCACCCGAGCAGGACGCGCCCGCCGCCCAGTTGCGCGCGACACTTGAGCGGTATTTCAAAAATGGATCGCCCCGGCAGCGCTTCGTCTCCGCGGTGTCGCTCGCGATGGAGGGCAGCGAGGAAGCGGCGAGATTTCTGGGATCCAACATCGAGGTGATGAGCGGCCTCGACCGGCGCTACGTCGCGGGAGCGCTGAGGGCGATGCCTGAATGGCCGGAGCCGGCACAGGATCTCGCGCGGCGCCTCCTGCGGGATCCCGCCGACGATGTGCGGGAGGAGATGCTGGACGGCTGGAAGGAACACCCCGACCGCATTCCTGCCCTTCTGGCAGAGATGTCGCGACCGGGTTCGCCCATCACGCCCGACGGGATTTTCGATTACCAGCTCGATCGCATTCTCAAATCAGGGCACCAGCCCGCCGAAATCGCAAAATGGGCGGACGACACACTCGCCTCCGCGAAGGCGCCGGACTCCCACAGGATCGCAGCCACGATCCTCCTCGCCCGAATGGGAAAGTCCCGCCCGGAGGTGCTCACGCAGATGCTGGGTTCGCCGAATCATTGGATGCGCAGAGCGGCATGGCGCGCCCTCGGGCTCGGCAATGCCGCCACCCACCTGGACAAACTCCTCGCCGACGAGTCCGCCCATGTGCGCGCGGTCCTGCCGTTCCTCGCCAGCCCGCACGACGGAGGGTGGCGGCACATCTTCGACGACGCCCACGACGCCGATGACTACGAGAGTGGCGAACGCCGATATGGCGCGGCGCCGTTCGGCGCATGGGCGGGCAGGGCCGCCACGCGCGGGAACGTGACCCCGGAGGTCATCGCCGCACTCGGGAAGCTCGCGCGGGATCCATCGGACCGCGTGCGCTTCGAGGCGATGTTCGCACTGCTCCGTCTCTCCCGCCCCGTCGATCCCGATGCCCTCACGGCGCTCCTCGTCACCCAGCCGGAGGACAGCAGGGCAAAATCCCGGATCGAACAGTTCCTCGTGCAGAACCACCAGCGGCTCGGCAAAGCCTACGGCGTCCTCGTGCCGGTTGCCTTTGAGCACGACAGCGAGAATCTGGCGAAGGTGATGAGGCATTTCGGCATCGGCCGCGACGGCGCTTTCACCAGCTTCGCCGCGCTGGCATCGCTCGCGCCAAAGCCCAATCACGCGGCCGACACTGCGATCGCGCCGCCGCCCGCCGAGCCGTCCGATGCGCACGCGCAGGAATTCCGGGTCGTGTTTTTCCACAAGCCCGGATGCCGCGAGTGCGACCGCGTGCGCGACATGCTGCGCGATGCGGCGCGTGACTTTCCCCGGATGCTCGTCGAGGAGCGCGACATCGGCGAGCGCTCCTCGGCACTGCTGAACGAGGTCCTCGCGGCACGCTTCGGCCTCGCGGATGCAAACCGGGAGGTGACTCCCTCCGTGTGCGTGCAGAGCGGCGCTCTCGTGAAATCGGACATCACCGTGGCGCGCCTCCACGCGCTGCTTTCGGAAGCCGCGAAGGCAGCGCCCGATCCCGGCTGGGCAAATGTGACCGTCACCGAGACGGAGGCCGCGCACCGGACGGTGGAGGAGCGGTTCAGCTCCCTCGGAGTCTGGGTCGTGCTCGGGGCGGGCCTGCTCGACGGCATCAATCCCTGCGCGTTTGCGACGATCATTTTCCTGCTTTCCTACCTCCAGGTGGCGCGGCGCTCGCGGAGGGAAATCCTCGCCGTCGGTGCCTCATATATCGCGGGGGTATTCCTCGCCTACTTCGCGATCGGCTTGGGAATGGCCCGCGCAATCTCGGCCATCTCGGCATTTCGAATCGCAGGCAGCATCCTGAACTACATCCTGGCAGCGTCCGCCATCGTGGTGGCGGTCCTCAGCTTCCGCGACGCCCAGCTCGCGGCACGCGGTGAACTCGGCGAGATGACGCTGCAGCTTCCGGATGCCCTGAAAACGCGTATCCGCGGCGTCATTCGTGCCGGGTCAAAATCCACGCGTTACATCATCGCCGCATTCGCGGTCGGCCTCGTCATCTCATTCCTCGAGCTTGCCTGCACGGGTCAGGTTTACCTGCCGACCATCCAATACATGCTGATGGCGGGACGCAGCGGGGCAGTCGCGCACCTCCTCCTCTACAACATCGCCTTCATCACGCCGCTCATCACCGTCTTCCTCCTCGCGTTCTTCGGCCTGAGCAGCGAGGCGCTCATCGCATTCCAGCGGCGACGGACATCGACGGTGAAGGTGCTCACTGGACTGCTTTTTGTGCTCCTCGCGGCATTCCTGCTGTTCGGGCACCGTCTCTTCGGGGTCTAGGCGGCGAATCTCAAGCCGACTCCGGCAGGAACGTGGGGAACACGATGCCCCGCGCCGATGACACCGGTGCGGTGGACTGCGCGACGTGGAGTTCCACGTTGCGCGCGCCCCACGCATAGGCCGTCTGGACAAGCCCCGCTGCAGCACACGGCACGAGGAAGACAGGCGCGCGGCCACGGAATTCATCCAGCGCCCGCCACAACAGCGCCGCGGCGGACGCTTCATCGCTGGAGACGCCGGGACCGATCATCGCAAATGACGGATGTGTGCTCATGGCGAGGACACCGGACAACTCACCACCCTCCCGCTCGGACACGAACACACGCCACGCACCGACTTCATTGCGCAGGAAGAAAGCATGGTCCTTCTCACGCCGGATACCCTGCAGCGAGTGTTCAAAGTCAGCGATGCGCGCGACATCATCCGCTCGCGCCGCACGGACGCGGTCCACTCCCCGTGGCTCGGGCGCGGCCATGCCGCCCGCAGGCACCGAAAGCACCATGTCCTGGAAGATTGTCCCCGGAACGAAACGCAGCCGCGTGTAGAGCGAGAAGGAATCCAAGTTCAGCAGGCTGGAGACGAGGCGCGCTGGCTTGCCGAGGCTCCGCGCCTTTTCGAGCACCTTCTCCATCATGCGCCGGGCAATGCCGCTGCCGCCTGCTTCCGGCGCCGTAGCCACAACGCCCACGGAAACGTGCGTCTCCCTCTCATGCGAGAAGCACACGCCGACGATGGCACCGGTGTCCGCGTCTCGGGCGGTCACCGCCTCTCCGGGATCGAGCGCCTCGTAGACTTGCGGGAAAAGCAGAAAGGGCTCGTCGCTGTCGCCGAACCGCGAACCTTGGCGCAGGCGGGTTTCATACCAGTGCACAAGCGAGCGGTGCAGCAGGCTCGCCACGGCTTTCTGGTCCGCGGGACTGAGCGGCCCGAACGAAATGGAAGGCGGCTTCATTGGAAAAGCTCCGATAGCGAAGTGATGCTCGCGTTACTTCGACGCGCCGACTTTGGCAAAGTAGGCATCGAACGCCGCCGCGAGGCCGCTGCCGAAAGTCATCCAATGACGCCCGAGCGCGGGCTCCTTGATGCCCTCGATATAGTTGCAGTTGAACTCGAGAATGACCGCATCGATCCCGAAACGCTGAAGCCAGCCCTCGCCGAGCGAGCCGGGGTTGTGGAATGTCGGCTTGCTCGAGCCGGCCGTGAACCAAGTGTGCTCGCGCAGGCAGCGCTCGAAGAGATCCATCCGCCCGAGGTATTGCGCCACTTCGGGAATATCCGGGCGGCTGATGTGCAGCAGTCCGTTGCCGTCGTTGTGGAGATCCATCGCGAAGGATGGGCGGCGCCCGGCTTTGATCTCCGCATCGAGCCAGCGCTCCAGCGCGGCGTTTTCCGGTGCGAGTTGCGGGTCCGCAGGCTTGTCCCAGTTCCGGTTCAGATCCTTGCCACCGAGGTTGAACCGGGTTCCCCCGCGTTCGACGCCATCCTTGTTCGCCATCGGCAGAATACACACGCTGTAGCGAGCCAGGAATCTCTCCGCTTCCGCGTCGCCCTTCAGCAAGCGGCGCACGAGCCCTTCGACGACCCAGTTGCCCACCGGCTCCCACGGATGGGCGCGCGCTCGGATGAAGACCCGGTGCGGTGCGTCGTCGCGGCCGACGCGGATGATCTCGATGTCGCGCCCCTGCACGGTCTTCCCAATCGGGCTGATTCTCACGAGCGGGCTCGCTTTGATCTCGCCGAGGAAGCGGTTCAAATCCGACACGCGATACGGCTCCGCGCGCGCGACAAAAAGCGACGTCCCGGGCATCTCAAGCGCCACCCGCACGCGGCCCTCCTCCGGCGATTCCGTCGGCACCGGCGTCCAGTTCCTGCCATCCTGCGAGACGACGACCTGCTTGATTTCCTTCGCCACTGAACCCGGCTTGCCGTTCCACACGTTGGCGAGATTCTTGAACTCCAGCGTGAGCTTCGCGCCTTTCGCAGCTTGGAGGCGAAAATGAAAATGCCCCGCAGCGCGATTCGGCGAGTTCCGCTCGTGGTCGTAGAGCAGGTTGACCATCACCGTCCCGTCTTCTGCGAACTCATACCAAAGCGGCGAGGCGTTCTCGAAACTGGTGTCGATGAACTCAAGCGACGGCGGCTTCGTGGCCGTCGGCGAATCGGCCGAGTGAACAGATGGAGACGCCACAACGAGCGCGGCGGTGACGAGCGAGGAAAGGGCTCGGAAGATATTCATGACATGGTTGGGCTGGAGCATCCGCGTTCAACTCTTCGCCGGAACGGCACCCCACGGCTCGAGTTGCCGGAGCCGCTTGCCAGACAGCGCGCGGTAGCAGTCAGGCAGATCAAATTGCCCCAGCACCCCGGGCACGAATGCCGAGAGAGGCCAGCGGTATTCCTCCGACTGCGCGATTTCGTCGTAGCTCGTCAGCGCATTCTTGAGCGTCACTTGTTTGACGCCGTCGGAAAGCAGCGCGGCGAACGTCGCTGGAATCGCACCCCATCCCTTCGCCGCAAGATGGACCTCTTCGTGCCCCTGCGCGTGCAGCCAGTCGAGCACACGCAGCACATCGTGGGTCTTCTGCCCGACATAGGGCCGGTCGAGCATGATGGAGTGAATCGCGTAAAAGTAGTCGCTGCCGTAGGGCGAAAGAAATGACTTCGTGCCGCAGGTGTCCGGCTGCGACTCACCAATGCCTCTCACATCGCAGGTGAACACCGCGGACTCCGGCTCCGCAGCGATGAGCTCCGCGATGAGCGGTTCGTCGCGCAGTTCGGCGTCGGCGGAATGGTGTGAGACATAAAGGATGGCGCGCTTCGCCCCGCGGGGCGGCCGCGAGATGAGCGATTGGTCGTCGAGCCGATAGACGAGCGAGAAAACTCCCGCCTCCGTTTCGACTGCGTAGGTCGCCGCGAACTTCTTCGGATATTTCCGCGTCCCAGAACCGCGGAGAATCCGGAAATCCGCAGCGCCTTCGCGCTTCGGCAGGCGCAGCGCTTCGCTCACGCGCCTCTTCAGTTCGCCGCCGTCCACAGCGCCGCGCTGCCGCTGAAGCTCCTTCGCACGCTGCTGCGTGAATGAAAAGAGCGTGCGCGGCTTCAGCTCGGCCACCTGGCCGTGCGGAGTGCACCATAGCGTCTCGTCTTTCTCGAGCGTCAGCCCGGGCTCCGTCTTCGCGTCGGAAACCTTCGTCACGCCATTGAACCACCGATACATCGCCTCGCGGTTCTCCTGCGTGTATCCGTGTTCCGTGGGGCCGATGAAGAGGCTGATGTTCTCCTCCGCGCCGAGCAGTTTGTAGAGATGCCGCAGCCGGGCGTAGGCTTCCTCAATGCCCCGTGCGTCGAAGAAGTCCCGCTCCTTCCCCAGCAGCACGACCGGCTTGGGCGCCATCGCGGCAATGAAGTCCGAATGGTCGAGCCCGAATGCCAGCACGTGCGGCGGACACTGCTCAGTGTCTGCGGGGAGTTCATTTTCGAGATTCCTGCGAAACGTCGTCACGAAGCAGCTCGGCGCCGCCATCGTCCAGCGCGGCTCCACTCCGCATAGCCATGTCGTCATCGTGCCGCCGCCGGAGTTCCCAGTGACACCCACGCGGCCTGCATCCACCTCGGGCCGCGTGAGCAGATAATCGAGCGCGCGGATGCCGTCCCACGCGCGCCATGCCCCGAAGAATTCGCCGACCAGAAACTGCTGGCAGCCCGCGTAGAGGTGCTCGCTCGTGCCGCTGCCGCGGCGCGGCTTGAAGTCGTCGGTGACATACTGCAGCCGCTCGCCCTGCCCGATGGGATCGAAAATCAGGCACACGTAGCCCTGCCGGGCGAGACCCTGCGCGAACGACTGGTAGGCCTTCTCCGCCTTGCCGTTGGCGGAGTGACCACACGACCCGACAACACCCGGCGCAGGGAGCTTCGCGCCTTTCGGCAGATACAGGTTCGCCGTCACCGGAAAATTCGGCCGGCTTTCGAAAATCACCTTCTCGATTCGATACGCATCACGCTCGACCACGCCGGTGACGCGCGGATTCAGCGGCGTCTTCTCCGGCCACGGACCGAAGCACCGCTGAATCTTCTCCCGAACCTCCCTCACATACGCCTCGGCATCGGCCTTCGTGCGAAGCGCGGACCGGCGCTTTTCCGCCAGCGCATCAACGGCGCGCAGTTGTGCAACGAAATGCTCCTGCACCATGCGCGGGAAGCGGTTCAGCGGCGCGATTTCGGCCGAGGCCGCTTTCGCATCTGCAGCGAAGGCACGTCCCACACGGGTAGCGCCGATCGCGAATCCCGCGGCGGTCAGGCCGGCGAGTGTGAGAGCATGCCTGCGCGAGACGAGGGGGTCGTTGGAGGGTGACATCACGTGGAGAGTAGGAGGCTGGGTGTCGGGAAAAGGATGGAGCGTCCTCTAGAAAGCCATCCCGGCCGGTGAAGCTTTGGAAGCTTCGGCCACATCGGACGCAGGACATCACAGCTCCAGCAGCTTTTCGCCCCGTGTGTATTTCTTTACTGCATCCCGGTCGAGCGTCAGGCCGAGGCCGGGCTTTGAAGGAATCGCCAGCATGCCGTCTTGGTCGAGATGCCAGCCGCCCGCAGTGATTTCGTCGATGAATGGCGAACCGGTGAGATACTCGATGAGGTCCGTGCCGGGGAACGCCGACGCGAGGTGCAGGTCCGCCGCGAGACCGACCGCGGTATTCCAGCCGTGCGGAATGAACCGGACGCCGTGCTCCTGCGCCATCCACGCGATGCGCCGTTCCTCGCTGATGCCGCCGACTTTCGTCACGTCGGGCTGGATGATGTCGAACGCGCGCGCATCGAGGAACGGTTGGAATGCCTGCCGCCGCGTGAGCACTTCGCCGCCCGCGATGGGCACGGGCGAATGCTCGCGGAGCCTGGCGAAGTCTTCGAGCGCGTCGGGCACCAGCGCTTCCTCGAACCAAGACACGTCGTAGTCCGCGAGCATCTTCGCGGTGTTCAGCGCCCACTTGTAACCGTTGCTCCAATAAGCGTCGCTGCCACCCGCATCCACCATGAGCTTGTTGTCCGGGCCGATCGCTTCGCGCGCGGCTCGCACAATTGCGTCATCGGTTTTCGCATCGCGACGACCGAACGGTCCCCAGCCGATTTTGAATGCGCGGAACCCCTGGGCCTTCACCCCGAGCAGGTGGTCGCGCAACTTCGCCGGCTCATCCATCAGCAGCGACGCGTAAGGCTGCACGCGCTCGCGGTAGCGCCCTCCGAGCAGACGCCCGACCGGCTGCCCCGTGGCCTGACCCAGCAAATCCCAAAGCGCGATGTCCACGCCGCTGATGGCGTGCGTGATGGACCCGCCACGCCCCAGCCAGAACATGTGCTGGCTCAGCTTCTCGCTCACCCGCTCCGGCTCCAGCGCGTTCTCGCCGCGATACAGCGGCTCCAGCACCGCGAGCGCCGCACGCACGAGCGCGTCGTTGGTGAACACGCTGCCCAAGCCCACCGCGCCATCCTCGGTATGCACCGCGATGAGCGTGTGGACGCAGTCTTCCGGCCGCAGCTCGTTGCTCCAGCCGCCTTCAGGTGTGGCGCCGCGCAGGCCTGCACAGCGGATTTCTCGGATTTTCATGGTTGGTGTCTTCGGAAAATTTTCGCCTTGGGAGTGAAGGGCACATCCGCGTCGAGAGGGAAAATGGGGCGCGCGCACTTCGTGTGGCCGAGCGAGCGGAGGTTTGCGCTCGTCGAACCCGGTGCGTCCACATCCACGTAGCGCGCAGCCCAAGCCTTGAACATGTGCGGCTCGCAGTGCGGCGACTTCACGACCACCGCGCCGAAGTGCCGCGGATCGAAGCCGTGCGCAAGGAACAGGGCGCGGTCGTAGAGGCTCACCGCACGGCTTGTGGCGATGAGCGTGAAGCCGCGGAACTGAATCACCGCCGTGCGCCCGGCCAGCCACAACTCGCGTGTCGTCTCGCTGTGAAACCAGCCGTCCGACAGCATCCGCACGCGACCTTCGATGGGCAGCGGTGTGAAGCGATGCGGATCGAGCGCGCCGCCAACGGTTGTCTTCACGGTGTTGCCGACGCCTGCCGCGAATGCCGCCTCCACCGCAGGAGCATCCACGATGGGAATGAGCGCTGTTCCCTCGTAGCCTGCGTCGAGCAGTGCGCGCAGAATCGCATTGCTGTCCCCGGATGCGCCGGAACTCGTCGCATCCGCCGCGTCCACGAGCACGACGGTGCCGGACTTGTTCTCTTTCGTGATGCGCGCCGCGTCCGCGAGGCTCGTGAGCGGCACCTGCATCTTCTCGTGGTGCTCCCAGAAAAGATTCGCGATGCGCAGTGCCTCGTGTTCCGCGCGCGCCGGATCGTTGTCCGTCACCACAAAGCTGTTCGACGCGAGCGCGGGCACGTCGGTGAACGGATTGCCCCACATCATCGCCGCCGAGAGGCCGCCGGGACTTTGCTCGATGGTCTTCGCCGCGTTCACCGCATGTCGGATCGAGCCGGTCTCGGTGATGAGTTCATCCCCGCGCACGAGCGCCGGCACCGTGACTTTCGCCGTCACCGGCTTCACCTCGCCCGAGACGATGCGCAACAGCAGCCGCGCCGCGCGCTCGCCCGTGCTGAAGAAGTCAACGTGCGGATACGTGTGAAAGGCCACCGCCGCATCGCTGTGTTCAAGCATCCGGTCCGTGAGAATGCCGTGCAAATCGAGCGAGATGACGATGGGCGCACGCTCGCCGACAATTCTCCGTGTCTCCGCGAGCAGCCAACCCTCCGGGTCACCCTCACTTTCCGTCGCCATCGCGCCGTGCAGCGAAAAATAAACCCCGTCCACCGGCGGCGCCGCCTTGATGCCCGACAAAATTTCCCCCGCAATGCGCGCAAACGCCGCATCCGCCAGCGTCCCCGCCGACGTGATGAAGTGCGCGCTGCATGCCGGGACCAATTCCACACCCAGCGTCGCATCAAGCACATTCAACGCGCCACCAACCTCGCTGCGCACCGTGCGGTGGTAGTCGAGAATCGCCTGCCCCTGCCGCATCGCGAAATCCTCGCAGCCGCTCAACACCGGATTGAACGTCGAGACCTCCTGTTTGCATTCGGCGATGAGGATTCTCATGGCTGCCTTCGTTTTCCCAAGAATTCCACACTAGAGCGAAGTTCACCCACGCCGGCGGGCTTTGGACTCATGCGCGCAACACGCCTCCGAGCCTCGCCGAGGTTCGGCTGCCAGAAATCTGCCAGACGCTGCTCCAACTGCTCCAGGCCGGCACGCCGCATCTCCTGCTCACGGAGCGACGCGCATCCCGCCTCGCGCAGCATGAACTCCATCGCCGCACAGGTGTCCTCGTAGTTCGTCGAGTGCCCGCCCGCCTCGCGGTGAATGCTGAGCACCCTGCGCCCGGCCTGCTTCAGCTTCTCCACCAGACGCAGCACGCTCTGCGGTGGCACAATGTCGTCCCTGCCACCGGTGGTGAATGCAATCGGCATGGTGAATTTCTCCGGCCAAAGCTCAGCACTCCGCTTCCTATATTCCTCCGGCACCTCCGCCTTTGATCCGCCAAAGGACTCCGTTCTCGCATCCTGAAACCTCTCATACTCGATCAGGTTCGCGGTGCCGTTGAGGCTGCACACGCCGGCGATGAGCCCGGGATGCAGAGCCGTGAACGTCAGCACCGCCGTCCCGCCCATCGAGCCACCGGCGAGAAAGACGCGCCCGATTTTGCGGCGCTGCTTCAACTCCGCGATGATTTGCAACACATCGGCCTCGGCCTTCGGACCCATCCATGACGTCTTCGCGCGATAATCAGGTGAAACGACAATTAGTCCGTGCTTCGCCGCCGTGTTGCGCACGCCTTTGCACTCGCCGCGCGCATCCTTGATGAACTGCCAGCGATCCGAGCCGTGACCGTGCAGCGCGATCACCACGTCGTGCGGAAGCTTTTCGTCGAAGCCCGGCGGCGGCAATTCGACATAGCGCTGCACCGTGCCGTCGCTCGTCGCGGTGAAGGAGACATCGGTTGCGAGAGGCGCGGCCTGATTCGCCGGGAACCCCGCGGGCGTCCGCGGTTCCACGGCGCCAACCTCCAGCGACAGCGTGGAGAGCGCAAATCCAACGGCTAACAGCGCGCGCTTCATTTCACGCTCCTCCGGCGCGCGTCGCCGCCGAACTTTTCAGGGGTGTTTTCCAGTTCATCGTGGAGGTGTCGCCTTTCCTGCGGAGCAGCGGAGCTAGGCCGAAGGCATCCGCGCATGCTGGCGAAGGAATGCGTTGTTCCTGCCCGTGTCGGCAATGCAGTCCTCGATGCCGGTGTGGCTCGTCTCATAGACATACCAGCCTTCGTAGCCGATTTCGTTGAAGGCCCGGAACGCCGCCGCCCAGTCAATCGGGCCCGCCTCCTCGATCAGCTTGTCACCGTTCTTCACATGCACCGCGCAGATGCGCTCCTTGCCGAGCAGCTTGATGCCGGCGACCGCTTCCGTGCCGAAGCCGTAGGTGGCCATGTTGTGGACATCGTAATACACGCGCACCGCTGGATGGCCAACGAGGTCCACCAGCTTGGCGTTCTCAGCGGGACTGAGGGAATTTTCGAGCCCCAGCGTGACGCCCGCGTCCGCCGCCTGCGGTGCGACTTTGCGGAGCATCGCGACAATCGGGCCATGCGACTCTTCGCGCGTCATGTCGGGGGCCTGCTGCTTGAAAAACGCGAGCAGGAGCGTGTTGCTTCCGAGCATTTCGGCAGCACGGATGGAAAGGCGGACGTTCTCCGCGGCAGCCGGGCTGGAAATGTCGACACCGCGATCCCAGATTCCAGCCAGGGACGGAATGCGCAGCGCCCATCGGTCCGCCTCGCGCCTGTAGCGGCGCACCGCATCCCAGTCGCGCAGGTTCGGCGCGCCGGCAGTCACCTGCAGCTCGACTCCCAGAATATCCGGCATTCGAGCAGCAGTTCGGATCACGCCGAAATCGCCGGCCATTCTCATGCTGGCCGCGCGGATTCCGATTTTCAGCGGTATCGCCTGCCGCGTGGCCGCCGCGGGCTCCGCTCCGCCGCTGGACGGAATGCCCGCAGCGGCACCGGCCATTGCCAGCGAGTTTGTGAGAAAGGTTCTCCGGTTCATTGTGAGTTGGGGAGTTGCTTCATGGGAGAGCACAGTTGATGCGTTCGCAATCTCGCTCGAACAGCATCCGGATGCCGGCGAACAGCGCGACGCCCGCGGCAAGGTAGGCGACCGCGGTGAGCGAGAGCAGGCGGTCAATCCCGGGCGACTGCTTCCACAGGCCGCCAAAAAGGGTCGCGAAGCCGGAGATGATTGCGCCGAAAAAATTGAGCACGCCGACCGCGGAGGCTCGTGTGTCGAGCGGCACGACCTCGAACGCGGCGGGAAAGATGTTCCCCATGAGCAGGCCGCTGAAGAGGCCGAACCCCGCTGCTGCGACGCGTGTGGCATCGAGCGTCGCGCTGCTGCCGAGTGCGTGCAGGCAGGGCGCGCAGCCGAGCAGGCTAGCGATCATCAGCCACAGCCGCGCGGCGCGCGTGCGGCGGTAAAGTGCATCCGCGAGCACCCCGCCGCCGAGCAGGCCGATCACGGTGGCGCATTGCAGGAAGACGGTCGCGTTGAATGCGGCGTCCGACTGGTTGAGCGAAAACTTGCTCTGCAAAAACGTGGGCAGCCATCCGTAGAGCAGCCACAGGCCGAAGACGAACACCGGGAACACGACGCACAGCAGCAGGTAGGTGCGGATTCTCACGAGCGCCGCGAGCGCGAGCGCAGTGCCGCCCTTCGCGGGCTTGCTGCGTGCGCCTTCGTCCACGCCGCGCAGGAAAAGGATATACGGCACCGCATAGAGCACGCCGAGCACGCCGAGCACGAGGAACGCGCCGCGCCACTGCCCGCGATCCGCCATCCAGCCGCCGAACCAGCTTCCCGCCACCGTGCCCACGACCTGCGCGGTCGTGAGCGTTGCGATGGCGCGCGAGCGCAGCCGCGGCGGATGCACATTCGCAGTAAGCGCAATCGCGGGCTGCATGAAGAGCGACTCCGAGACGCCCATCATCGCGCGCAGCATGAGCATCATCGCCACCGACGCAGCAAGCCCCGTGGCGAACGTGACAACGCTCCACACGACGAGGCTGAGCACGACCAGCAGCCTCTTTGAAAAGCGGTCGCCGATTTGCCCCGCAATCGGGCAGCCGAATGCATAGACCCACAGAAACGCCGCGCCGACATAGCCGAGTTGCTCGTCCGTCATCGACAGATCGGCCTTCAGCGACGGGAACATCGCGAAGACTGCCTGCCGGTCGCAGTAGTTCAGGAAATACGCGACCCACATGAACGCGACGAGCAGCGCCGCCCGCCGGGCATCATGCGATGGAGCGCGGGCCGTCACGCGCGCAGCACCTCGTTTGTGCTCACGCGCTGCGCGACCACGGCAACACAGTCTCCCTGCTGGGTCAGGCACGGCGCGCGCTGGCACACGAGGAAGCCTGCGGACTGAGCCGTGATTTCCTCGGGCGCCCGATCCGGTCGCTCGAGATGGTGGATGAAACCGACAAGCTGGCCCCGCTTCACCTTTGCACCGAGATCGACGGCGACCTCGAAGATGCCCGACTCCGGCGCGAGCAAGTAATCCTCGCGGTGCAGCGCCTGCGTGAGGATGGCCGGCGGCAGCCCCAGGCTCGCTCGCGTGCGCAGGCGGCCTTTCAATGCGCCAACGTGGATGAGCACATTGCGCAGTCCGCGCTGCGTGACGCGGTGAACCGATGCCGGGATGCATTCGCCTCCACCCATCTCCGTCGTGACCACCAGCTTGCCCTGGTTCTCCGCCTCGACGGGAAGCAAGCCGGCGCCCGCGATGTCCGCATAGAGGAATGCGAAGTCGGAATTCCACGCGAGCATCGCGTCGAACATCGCGCGCCGCTGCGCACGATCCGCCACGAGGTGCATGTGCGCGCACGGCACGAACTCCATGCTCCGCCCGCCAGAGTGGATGTCGATCACCGCGTCGCTCATTGGGAAGAGCACCGTCGTGAGGAAGTGCGCGATCTGCGCGGTCACCGCGCCCTCCGGTTGCCCGGGGAACGCACGGTTCATGTTCATCCCGTCGAGCGGCGAGAGACGCGTCGCCACACGAGCGGCGGGGAAATTCAGAGACGGGATGAGGATGATGCGACCCGTCACCATCTCGGGGGTCAACTCCCGGGCGAGCTTCATCGCGGCGATCTGCCCCTGATATTCGTCGCCATGATTTCCGCCGAGCACGAGCACGGTCGGCCCCTTGCCTCGCGCGATCACGGTGCAGGGAATCATCACGTTCGCCCAGCCGCCGAGGTTGTGGGAATACGGCGCCTGCAGGAAACCCTGCTGCTTGCCGGGCCGGTCGAAGTCGAGCGTCGTGTGAATCATGGGAGGAAATCGGATGCGTGGAAAATCCGGGCTACTTCTTCTTCGGGAGCGCCCGCGTCGCGCCGCCGCTGATGCCGCCATCCACAAGGAGCGTCTGTGCGGTGACATAGCGGCTCTCCTCGGAGGCGAGGAAAAGCAGAGGGCCGTCGAGGTCGTCCATCTTGCCGGGTCGTTTCAGCGGAATGCGGTCGCTGAGATATTCCACCCACTCCGCGCTCTCATACATCACGGCATTCTGCGCCGTCTTGAACCAGCCCGGGGCGAGCACATTCACAGTGATGCCGTGCACGCCCCAGTCGTCGGCAAGGCTCATCGCCATCTGCTTCACGCCTCCGCGGCTGGCGCCGTAAGGCGCGAGCCCGGCGTAGCCCGCGACGCACGTGACCGAGCCGAGCAGAATGATGCGCCCGTAGCGCGCAGGAATCATCAGTTCCTTCGCTGTCTGCTGCGCGAGGAAGAACGAGCCGCGCAGGTTTGTGTCGAGGATCAGGTTCCAATCATCCCACGTCACGTCCACCGACGGCTTCCGCACGTTGCAGCCCGCGTTGCAGACGAGGATGTCCAGTTTTCCAAAGTGCTGCTTTGTCGCCTGCACCGCGGCCACGATGCTGTCGAGCGAGCGGACATCGAGTTCGAGCGGAAGGCATCTCCGGCCCATGTCCTCAATGCGCCGGGTGATGTCCTTGAGCGAGGCAAGCGCGCGGCTGCTCAGGACGACGTCCGCTCCTGCCTTCGCCAGTGTGAGCGCAAAACGCTCCCCAAGTCCCCGTGATGTGCCGGAGACAAATGCGGTTTGGGAGGAAAGATCAAAGGGTGAAGGCATGGCGGTTGGATGAAATCGGGTTGCGGGGCAGCAGACACCTCACACTCGGGTTGCGGTTGTCATGCGAGGATTTCCTTCACGACGTTTCCCTCCACATCCGTGAGGCGGAAGTCGCGGCCCGAATAGCGATAGGTGAGCCGCTCGTGGTCGAGGCCCAGCAGGTGCAGGATGGTCGCGTGGAGATCGTGGACGCTCACCGGATTCTCCACCGCGGCAAAGCCGAAGTCGTCGGTGCGCCCGTGGAT
>JBGAPU010000035.1:0-52450 GCA_044221035.1 Chthoniobacteraceae bacterium
GAGCGGCGTGCTCCCCGTCGCGAGCCCGAGCACGCAGTCCGGCTTCGAGCGCACAAGCTTCGCGATGATTCGTGCGGCGATGATGCTGCCGGCATCGGGCGTGGGCTGGATGATGATTTCCATACGTTTTGATTCCCTACGAAGGGCGCGAAGAGGACGAAGGAAAAAGGTTCCTTTGTTCAGCTTTGTGCTCTTCGTGTTCTTCGTAGTTCATTTTCCTAGCCGGCTGCGCAGTTTCTCCACCACATCCGCGCGGAAGCGGTCGATTGCGCCGGTCACGTATTCGATGATGTCGATTGAGTCATCGTGCGCGAGCGGCGTGAGGTCCATTGCGAACGAGAGCGCATCGCTGCTGTCCACGCCGTGGCTCTGGAAGAACGTTGCGTTTGAGCGGCGGCGGCCCATCACGGCGAGGTCGTAGCGTTTTCCGCCCGCGATTTGGCTGTCGAAGATTCCATTGAGCGCGGCGGCGAGGTTGTCGTGCCCGCCCACGTCGTGGACGACTTTCTCCGCGTCGCCGAGCCAGTCGAGGTTGCGCCAGCCCTCGCAGCCGTGGACGGTCTTCGGGCGCTGCTCGCGCGGCAGGTCGCGGATGGCCTGAATCACCGGGATAACGACGGCGATGTGTGTGTCGTGCTTGTCCGCAGGGTTGTGCGTGTAGACGACGCGCGGCCTCGTCGCCGCGAGGATGCCGCGCAAATCCTCGCGCAGCCGCGGATCCGCTGCGTCCTTCGCGACGCGGCTCGGGTAGTCGAGTTGCACCATCGCGCCGAAGCGCCCAACAATCGCCGCCTGCCGCTGCTCCTCGCGGCGCACGGCCATCATCCGCTCGTCGGTGCAGTCCGCATATGCGCCCGTGCGTGCGCTGCCGCTGCCATTCGTGCAAGTCACGCCACCGAACCACTCCGTGTCGCTGTGAAAGCACTGGAGAATCCCGTGAAACGCCATGAACTCGAGGTCGTCCTGGTGCGCGCCGATGCCGAGATGCGTCACGCGCGCGAGTGCCTCGGCGACGGGCTTGCCGTCTGGGACAAAAATTTCTGCGGAGGGAAAGTGCAGCTTCATTCGAGGTGTCGTCGGCTATTTGCGCAACGCGGGCAAGCTCGCGGCGGCGACCGCCTGGCCGTGTCGCTTGTCCTTCTCGTCGGGCGTGCGGAGTTTGATGCGCTCGGCCAGTTCGGGGAACTCGGCGCGCAGCACCTCGCCCGCCCTTTCGAGGATGATCGAGCCGCCCTCGCCGCTCGTCACGCGACCGAGGATGAGTAGCGTGACGATGTCGTAAAACTCCGCGTAGTGCGCGATGGCGTAGCCGAAGCAGACGCCGATCGTCTCGTAGATGCGCCGTGCTCGCGGGTCGCCGTCGGCCATGAGCTTTTGCACTTCGACGAGTTGCTCGGCGAATTTCATCTCCTTCGGAAACGTGAGACCTGCGAGTGGTGCGAGGCGTGCGACGCCTTGCTGGCAGAAATACTGCACTGCGCAGCCGCGATCGCTGCTCCACTCATCCACTGGCGCATCGTCACGGTAATCGATCGGCGCGAAGGCGAGCTCGTTCAGCCACGGCGTGATCGCGCCGCTCGCGGTGACGTAACCCGCGGCAACGCTCGTGCCCATGCTGATGCCGAGCACGCGATTTTCGCCGAAGCTCATCGAGGCCGCGAGCGCGGTGACCTCGCCGTCGTTTGCCACCTCGAACGGCACACCTTCACATACACGCCCGCCGCGCTGCCGCCGATGGCATCCACGCGCGGCAGATGCGCCGCGGCGCGCTTCAGCGTGTCGTTGATGCCGTCGTAGTGATACTCCGGGTCGCTCTGGAAATACGGATCCCACGCGATCTCCTCGGAGAAGACGACCTTGCCATCAATCACCGCCGCGCACTTCCGGTCCGAGCCGCCGAGGTCGAAGCCGATGCGGCAGCCATCGAGGTGCCGCCCGAGTGGGATGGTGCCTTCGTTTTCCGCCGGCACTTCTTCGGGCGCGCACGAGATGATTTCAATCGGTTGCCCATAAGCCTTCATTCCGACGAATTCGAAGTCGAATTTTCTTTTGCCGTTCGGCGCATAGATGGTGCGCAGCTTCGCAGCGATGTCCGCATTTCCGCCGATGAAGATGCGGGAGCCGCCGCGCGACCACAGCAGGAATTTCACGAGGCGTTCGACGCGCCGGAGGTTCAGCGCATCGTTCGCGCCGGAGTGCGGGAGCGTTTTGAAATCGAAGCGCGAGATCGTTCCGTCGGGACGCGCGAGTGCGATGGCGAGCGGCTCAGTGGGGTTCAGTGCGCGGTATGCGCGGCACCAAAGCGCCGCGTGCTGCGCTCCGGCATCGAGCGGGGAGGGGATGGCAGGGGATACTTTGAGCACTCCGCATGAGATTCTGCCGGCGCAGTGCTTGGCGAGTGGTTTTTCAGCGCACGGTCAGGCTGCTGCGGGCGCTTTTTCCGGGCGATGCAGCACTGCGTTCGGTTCGATTTGGCGGATGCGTTCCATCGCGTCGCTTTCATCCGCCGCCGCGCCGCTGGCGAAGAGCCATGCCGCAGCCACATGCGCGCTGCGTCCGAGTCCGAGGAGGCAGTGGATGAGCACGGGGCCGTGCGGAAGGTGCTCCCGGATAATCTCACAAGCTCGCGCGCGCACGGAGGAGTCGGGCGTGGTGAGGTCGAGCACCGGCAATGAAAAGTAGTGGGCGTTTTCCCGGAAAGTGCATGTCGCCTTCGTCTCGGCGGCGAGATCGATGACGGTGAGGTTCGGGTGTTTGGAGAGAAAGGCGTGTGCTTCGGAGATCGTGAGCTGGCGGCCAAAGAAAACGCCGGACGAAGTTTCGCGCCACGCGGGCTGTCGGCGCAGCTGCCGAGCCTGCCATAGCCGTGCGACGAGCGTCACCGGGAGCAGAATCCACTCGACCGCCGGCGTGGGTGAGCCAGAGCACTTTTGAAGGAAGCGCGGATTCGCCGTGCCGTAAGCAATAGTGAAAATCGCGAGCGCCACCGCGGGCCATCCGAACCACTGCCACGCGCCGCCCGGCAGCGCGAGCAGCGTGCAGGCGACCGCGCCTGTGCCGTAGCGAAGAGCGAGTCGCCGCGATGCAGCGCTCGTGTTTCCGATCCAGCCGCGCGGTCCGGGCTGCGTTTCGCGGTCGGGCAGGATGGCGACGATTACGTAGGCCATGAGGAAGCCGGTCACGACGTCCATGAGATGATGCTGCCACACGAGCAGCGTGGATGCGCCGATGAGGATGAACCACCAGCGTGTCGCGCTGCGCAGCATTCCGCGCAGATGTCGTCCGTAGGTGATCCAGAAAAGACAGCGCAGGCCGATGTGCAGCGATGGCGCGAGATTGTAGGGAAGATCGTTGGCGTAGAGCGCGCGGAAGAGCGGTGCGGTCCAGCCCGCGGGCTCGGGGCGCGGGAGGTCGAACTTCAGCGGCCAGATGAGAAAGCACGTGCAGGAGAGCGTGATGATCGTGAAAACACGGATGCCAAGCAGCCGGAGTTCTGAGCGGGATTTCGGCAGGAAAAATGCACCGACGAAAAACAGATCCAGCGACCAGTAGGGCACGACGAGTTCCGGCACGAAGGGCACGTGCTTTTCCCACTCGAAATACCAAGTGCCGACATCGGAGCGGCGCGACGTGAACCAGTTCGCAAATCCGTAGGCGATGAAGAACCACGGGCCGCAGAGCGCGAGCCACGCGAGGCCGCGCCAGCGCAGCCCAGGCTCCGATTTCACCTCATCGCTGCCGCTGCTCACAGTTTCCGTGCGGCGGCGACGGTGAAGATGCCGAAGTCGTCGGTCCACTGCGCGGCCTTCGTGAATCCGGCTTCTCTCACGAGCGAATCCATCTCGCCCTGTGCTCGGCGGCGCATGATCCACGGCTCGCCGTCGCGGTTGGGCAGCACGCGCGCGATCATCTCCACCTGCGGATGCCACGGCTGGCACGTGTAGAGCAGCCAGCCGCCCTTCGGCAGCAGGGCGTGCAGCGCGCCGAGCGAGCGGCGCAGCGGATCGTTCGATGGGAAGAGTTCATAGAGGCCGGATACCACCGCGATGCCGGGCAGCGGCGCGATGGTGGCGATGGATGCGGGGTCAAAGGCATCGCCCTTTTCGTGGCGGATGCGCGATGCGAGGCCGAGCGACTCGGCGGATGCGCGTCCGCACGCGAGCGCCGTCTCGCTGCGATCGCGGCACGTCGCGGAGAAGCCCTCGCCCTCGGGCGAGCCGAGCAAATCGAGCAGGTAGCGACCTGCGCCGCCGGCGATGTCGGCGACCTGGAGTGGCAGGCCGTCCTTGCGGACTGTGGCGGCGGCGCGCTGGAGCGCAGAGCGCAGGAGTTCGCGCCGCTGGCGGATGCCGCGCCAGCCGATTGCATTGAGGTAGCCGCGGTCGATGAGTTGGCCGATGACCGGGAGGCCGCGCGCCTCGTTGCGATAGACGTAGTCGAGCGACTCGCCGGAATCGAAGCCCGTGCGAAAGCCGACGCTGATGCCTTCGCTCAGTTTTCCGAGCGTGCGCATCGAGAGGCGCTGCATCGCGAAGGAGATGCCCTTCGGCGAAAACTTTGGCAGCGGCTGGCGCAGCGTGTCGTATTCGTATTTCGTCGCCCCACGCTCGTCGCCCCGCGAGGAAGCGGGCACGCCGTCGTGCTGCTCCTGCACAAAGCGGCGAATCGTCGCGCAGACTTCCTCGCGGCAGAGGTCGTGAAAAATCGCGTGACGCGCAAATGGCAGCGAGACGTGCTCCTTCACCGTCGCGCCGCTGCGCAGGAAGAACTGCTCGTGCGCGGTATTCTTCACCACGCTGTCGTCGCCTGCGGAGAAAAGGAGCATCGGCTGCGTCATCACTCCGGCGTCCGCGATCACGCGGCTCGCCGTGTCGAACAGCTCCACGAGAATACGTGCGGAGATGTCCTTTGAGATCGAATTGTCCGCGTCGTAGGCGCGCTGCTCCGCGTCGTCGCGAGTGAGCCAGGTGCCATTGACGTAGCTCTTGATCGTCGCATCCGGCTTCAGCTTCAGGAGCAGGCGCGTGCCGGCAAGTGCGCCGGGGACGTAGAGCTTCACCTCAAATGCGGGTGTCGCGAGGACAAGGGCGGCGAGCGGTGGTGCGTAGTCGTGCGCCCACGCCGCGGCGACGACTGCGCCGACGCTGTGCGCAACGACGGACATCTTCTCGCGCGGCACTCCATGCGTGGCCGTGATGTGATCCGCGAACGTCTCCAGATCGCGGACGTAGGCCATGAAGCCCGCGGCGTGACCGCGGCGCCCCGGTGACTGGCCGTGCCCGCGTGCTTCCCATGCGAAAATTGCTGTGTCCGGCAGCGCGAGATGCGGCACCACGGAATCCCAGCGGTCGGCGTGCTCATGGCCCCGGTGCAGCAGCACGAGCGCGCGCGTGAATCCGCCGGGCGGCGCCCACACCTTGTATTGGAGCGTTTCGCCGTCGTGAGCCGTGAAGCTCGTTCTCGTTCCGGTGGGTGTCTGGGTTTGATTCGACATGGCGGGAAAGGGAGAGGCGGAGAAAAATCGGGAGTCAGCGCGGGCGGTCTCCTCCGAAATGGCCCGCGATTTTCATCAGGTCCAGAACCAACGGACGAGGTGAAAGAAAATCGGTGCTGCGAAACATAGGGAATCGATCCGATCGAGCACGCCACCATGGCCGGGAATGAGTTCGCCGTAGTCCTTCACGCCGCGGTCGCGCTTGATGGCGCTCATCACCAACCCGCCGAAGAAACCCATGATGACGATCACCAGCGCCATGCCCGCGGCCTGCAGCGGTGTGAACGGCGTGCTCCACCACAGCGCGGCACCCACGGCCGTCGCTGAAAGTCCGCCGCCGACGAGGCCCTCGATCGTCTTGTTCGGGCTGAGCTTCGGCGCGACGGGGCGTTTGCCGCAGAGCTTGCCCCAGACGTATTGCAGCACATCGGAGAGCTGCGCGATGGCGACGAGGAAGAAAAGCAGCCGCGCGTTTCCGTCGGGCATGCCTTTGATGTTGAGGAAAGTGAGCAGCGCCGGCGTGTAGCTCACGCAATACACCGCCACCATGAGGCCCCACTGCGTCTTCGCCGTGCGCTCGAGAAAGCGCTCGGTGTCGCCCGCGAGCGCATTGCGCATTGGGATGAAGAGGAACGCATAGACCGGAATGAGGATCACGAAGAGGCCATACCAGCGCGTGCCGAGAGTCCAGTAGTGCAGTGGCAGGATGATGAAGAATGACCAGAACAGCGAGCGGTGATCGCCCCGGCGCGTCGGCGTGAGCGTGATGAATTCGCGCAGTGCAAGGAACGACATGAGCGCGAAGAGAACAACGACGGCGGTTGTGCCGAGCGCGAGCGTGCCGCCGAAGACGGCGCACATCACCCACCAGGCGCGCGTGCGTGCATTCAGGTTGTCCACGACGCGGCGGCCGCTCCCGGTGCGCACTTTCGCGGCGAGGACGGCGCCGATGGCGCTCGCGACGGTGAGCAGGCCGAGCACCCCGCCGAAAAGATAGAGCGTCTGCCGGTCGAGGCTCATTGTGGGCGGAGCTTGAGCAGCGCGTCGCGGGCGCGGGTGAGGAAGTCGGGCTTGGCCTCCCCCTTTGCGAGGCAGAGCGGTTCGCCGAACGTGACGGAGCAGAGCATCGGCACCGGGAAGATTTCGCCCTTCGGCAGAACGCGGTTGAGGTTCTCGATGAAGACCGGGACGAGCGGGACTTCCGGCCGTGCCTTTGCGAGGTGAAAGAGGCCGGGCTTGAACGGGTTTACTTCGCCGTCGGGATTGCGCGTGCCTTCGGGGAACAGAATCAGCGACTCGCCGCCGCCGAGCGTGTCGAGCATTGGCACGAGCGGGTTGCTGTCCCGTGTGACGGTGCGGCGCTCGATGAGCACGGCGCGGAAAACGTGATGCGCGAGCCATTCCCGGATGCCGCCGCCCTGCCAGTAGTCGCGTGCGGCGACCGGGCGAGTGCATCGGCGGAGTTCATCGGGCAGCGAGGCCCAGAGAAGGACGAAATCGAGGTTGCTCGTGTGATTTGCGTAATAGACGCGCTGCTCCGCGACAGGCGCGCAGCCCTGCCAGCGTGGCCGGACGCCGGTGAGGAGGCGGGTGAACCAGACGAGGAGCGAAGCTGTCATGGGGAGCGCCGGTAGCAGCGAACGATGCGCCGGGCAGCCGTCGCAGCGGTGCCGGCGATGAGGAACCAGAGCGTCCACGCGAGAATGTTGCCGGTGAAATGGCAGAGCGATCCGACGGTGGCGCCGAGCAGGCCGACGGTGAGGAAAAACATGCGGTGCGGTTTCGCACAAGGTCCGCAGAAATCCTGCCCCTGTCCCAGCGAAGCACCGAAGGCGCGGACATACGCGGTGAACACCGCGAGCAGCGCGGCGACGAGGCCGAGGACGACTTCACCGCATGCGACGCCCGCGCCGGCGAGGAACAGCGAGTCCTCGATGCGGTCTGGGATTTCGTTGAAAAGGTCGCCGCCCTTCGATTTCAGCCCGCCCTCCACGGCGACGAGGCCGTCGAACATGTTGCAAAGCAAGCGGCCCTGCACGCACACGGCGGCGAAAATGAGCCCGAGCCATGCCGGGAGCCATGCACGGGAGACAGACCAGAGGACTGCGAAGCCCACGCACGAAAGAACCACGCCGAAGATCGAGATGCCGTTCGGGGTGATTTTCATCCGGACGAGAGCCGACGAAAACTTGCGCACCCATGCATATGAGCGCGACTTCAACGGACGGCGGTCAGCCGCTTCGGTCTTGGGGTCATGCTCGTCCATCCGCGTCGCAGTATCGAATCGCGCGGTTCCGCACAAGCCAAGGCGTGCAACTTCCCGTTTGATATCCGGCGGCGTTCTCCGCATACAGACCGCCCGCAAAACCGCGTGACATCCGCGGGGCGCGCTTATTTTCCGCATCTCCATGTCCCACTCAGAAATCCCGGGCGGCGTGACCGCCGCGCAAGGCTTCCAAGCTGGAAGCATCTACTGCGGCATCAAGGCGACCAACAAGAGCAACCCGGACATCGCGCTCATCGTCTCGGGCACGAAAGCCGTCGCCGCGGGGACCTTCACGACGAACAAGGTGAAGGCCGCTCCCGTGCGCGTCTGCCGCGCGCACCTCGCCTCGCCGGATGTGCGCGCCATCGTGGCGAATTCCGGCAATGCGAACGCCTGCACCGGCGTGCCGGGCCTGCAGCACGCGAAACGGATGTGCACCGCGACCGCGAAGGCGCTCGGCTTGGAGCAGGAGCAGGTGATGGTATGCTCCACGGGGCGCATCGGGGTGCAGCTTCCGATCGAAAAGATCGAGGCGACGCTCGCGAACTCGCCGCAGTGCCTGAGCCTGAACGGTAGCGCGGCGGCGGCACGCGCCATCATGACGAGCGACACTTTTCCGAAGGAGTTCGCCGTGGAGCTATCCGTGCATGGCAAAAAGATCCGCATCGGCGGAATCGCGAAGGGCGCGGGCATGATCGACCCGAACATGGCGACGATGCTGTGCTTCATCACCACCGACGCGGTGATCAGCCGCGTCACGCTTCAGAAGGCGCTCAGCGTATCGGTGGAACAGTCTTTCAACCGCATCACAATCGACGGCGACATGAGCACGAACGACACCGTCATCGCGCTCGCGAACGGCGCCGCCGAAAACAAGCCGCTCAAATACGGTTCGAAGGAGTTCAAGGCGTTCCAAGCCGCTCTCGACGACGTGACGCGCGAACTGGCGTGGATGATCGTGAAGGACGGCGAGGGCGTGTCGAAGTTCGTCGAGGTGCATGTGCACGGCGCGGCTTCGCTCGCGGATGCGCGCCGTGCGGCGGAGGCGATTGCAAACAGCACGCTCGTGAAATGCGCATGGTTCGGTGAGGACCCGAACTGGGGCCGCATCATGGACGCGCTCGGCTACTGCGGCGCGAAGATGCGGGAGGAACTCGTGGACATATACTACGACGGCCTGCTCGCCGTGAAGGGAGGCGTGCTTGCGAAGACGCCATTTGAAAAACTGCGCGAGGTTGTGAAGCAAAAGCGCTTCACCGTCTGCGTGGACCTGAACATGGGGCGCAGCGAGCACATCGTTTACACGACCGATTTCACGATGGAATACGTGAAGCTCAACATGGGCGACGGCACTGGAGGCTAGTCGTAGCCGCTCACCATATTTCACAGGCAGCCCCCGCATTTTCAAGAGATGTCCGTCACCATCCAGTCCCGCGTCGAATCACTCATCGAGGCTCTGCCTTACATCCAGCAGTTCCGCGGAAAGCTCTTCGTGATCAAATACGGCGGCAGCGCGATGGAGGATGACGCGGTGGTTGACCGGTTGCTGCGCGACATCGTTTTTCTCGAGGCGGTCGGCATCAATCCGGTCGTCATCCATGGCGGCGGGAAGGCCATTTCGCAGCGTATGCGCGACGCGGGGCAGAAGCCGCGCTTCGTGAATGGCCTGCGCGTGACAGACGCGGAGGCGATTTCGATCGTCGAGAGCGTGCTCGATGGGGTGATCAACTCCGACATCGCGGCGCGGATCGTGAAATTTGGAGGACGTGCGCAGGGCATCCACGGGAAGACAGTGCTCGTCGGAAAGAAGCTGCCGCTGCAGACCGAGGGCTCCGATCAGGTGGATCTGGGTTTTGTCGGCGAGGTGGTGGACGTGCGCACGGGGCCCATCGAGGAAGTGGTGCACCGAGAGGTCGTGCCAGTCATCAGCCCGCTCGCGCGCGACGCGGAGGGTGTGGTCTACAACATCAATGCCGACATCGCGGCAGCCGGAGTCGCGGGCAAACTGAAGGCGGCGAAGATGATCTATGTGAGCGACGTGCCCGGCCTCATGCGTGACCCCAGCGACCGCGAGTCGCTCATCCCGAGTGTCACGCTCGCACAGATCGAGAAGCTCGTGGACGACGGCGTGATCACCGGCGGGATGATTCCGAAGGTCGAGAGTGCCGCCGCGGCGCTGCGGCAGGGTGTGGATAAAGTGCACTTCATCGATGGCCGCACGCCACACGCGCTGCTCGTCGAGATTTTCAGCAATCAGGGAATCGGCACGGAAATCACCGCGTAGCCGGGTTACGCGTGGAACTCCGCGATTTTCCGGACGACATAGTCAACCTGCTCGGGAGCAAGCTCCGGGTAAATCGGCAGCGCAAGTGACTCGCGCGCGGCGCGCTCGCTTTCGGGGAAGTCGCCCTCGCGGTGGCCGAGATCGCGGTAGCATTCCTGAAGGTGCAGGGGGAGGGGGTAGTAGATTTCCGCGCCGATTTGCGAGTCGGCGAGATGCTTGCGCAGCGCATCGCGGCGGGGCGAGCGGATGACGAACTGATTGTAGATGTGGTGGTTTTCCGTGCCGGTGCCCGCCCACGGCTCGACGGGAAGGGTGATGACCTTGTCGAGTCCGTTTGCGGTGAAGCCCGCATGATAGCGGGCGGCATTTTTCCGCCTGGCTGCACCCCAGGAGTCGAGGTGCGGGAGCTTCACCGAAAGGACGGCGCTCTGGATTGCGTCGATGCGGAAGTTGCCGCCGATCCACTTGTGGTAGTAGCGCGGTTCCATGCCGTGGTTGCGGAGCGCACGGATTTTCGCGGCGAGGGCGTCATCTGCGCAGGTGACCATGCCGGCGTCCCCGAATGCGCCGAGGTTCTTGGTCGGGTAAAAGGAGAACCATCCGGCCTCACCGATTCCACCCGCACCGCCGAGCGGATGCCGGGCGCCAAGAGCTTGGGCGGCGTCTTCCAGCACGGGCACGCCATGTTTTTTCCCGAGCGCGAGGATTGCCGCCATGTCCGCGCAGCAGCCGAAAAGGTGGACGGGCACGATGGCCTTCGCCGCGGGGTTCTTCTTCAGGGCCTCCTCAAGCGCGGCGGGCGACATGTTGTAGGTCGCCGGATCGATGTCCACGAACACCGGGCGTGCCCCGAGGCGGCTCACGCAGCCGGCCGTAGCGAAGAACGTGTAGGGGGTCGTGATGACGACGTCACCCGGCCCGATGCCGAGGGCCATGAGGAGCACAAGCTGCGCGTCCGTGCCGCTGGAGACGCCGATGCAGTGCTTTGCACCGCAATAAGCCGCCACAGCCTTTTCGAGCGCGTCGGTCTTCGGCCCGAGGACGAGCGCCTGACTGTCGCACACGGCCTCGATTTCGGCCATGATCTGGGCCTTGAGCGGAGCGTATTGTGCGCGGAGATCGAGAAGCGGAACCTGCATCTCAGCAGAATGGAAAATGCGGCGGGCGCGTCGAGGCCGATTTCAATTTCCCGCTACGAAAGCTCGATGCTGCGGCCCGGCTCCATCTCGAAGTTTGCGGCAAACTGCTCGGTCACATTCGGCGAGATTACGTCGGCGAGGAACTTGATGAAGAGGGGATCCTGCTGCGCGAGCTTGAGGCGCTCGAGGTTGTCCACGTCGATCGCGAAGAAGAAATTCCAAGACGACTTCGCATCCACGTTCTTTCCAGACCGGACGCCGGCGACCTCGGGGATTTTCACGAGGCTCATGCGCGCGGCGAGCATCATCTGGTCGAGCTTCGCCTCATCCACATGGGGCTGGGTTTGGAACAGTGCGACGTGGTGGATCATAAAAGAAACGACCCGGCGGGTTGCCTTTGGGAACTGCCGGGTCGCGTTGAGTTTGTTGGAGGCTGCTCTAGCCCTTCTTCCAGTCGAGCACACCCTTCCGGATGGCGTAGACGTATCCGACGGTCACCAGACCGAGGAAGCCAGCCATGCCCCAGAAAATCCCGGTGCCGTGCGCCTTCAGCATCTGGGTGAAATTCACCCCCCACGGATAGAGGAAGACGACCTCGATGTCGAAGAGGATGAACAGCATCGCCACGAGGTAGAACTTCACCGAGAAGCGCGGCTGCGCCTCGCCCTGCGGCACCATGCCGCACTCGTAGGCGGAGTCCTTGGTGGCGGTGCGCTTCGCGGACTTTCCGAGAAGCACGCTGATGAGCAGCGTGGAGATGCCGAAACCGAGGACGATTCCGACTTGGATGAGGATGGGCAGGAAGTCCTTCACCGGGCCTCAAATGGCGGGGGTGACGTTCGTCTGGAGCGTCGCGAGCTGCTTGGCGAGGCCCTTGTAGCTCTTCTTGCCATCCTTGCCGACGGTGATTTTCACCATCCCGCGGCCGACGAGGTTCTGGAGCTTCTCGTAGGCTCGGAGGCGGAGCATTTCCTCGCCGCCGCTGGCCGCGTTGCGCGCCTTGAGATTCTCGTGAACCACCTCGAAAAGATCCTTGAACTCATACGCGGCCTTGCGCGATAGCACCGCGGCGAGTTCCTCCGTCACCAGATCAGGGAGACGACGACTGAATGCAGGTTTCTTCGTGATAGACATAGGGAGGAGACGGATAACACAAAAACCGCCGCGAACGAGGGAAATTTTCCTGATTGTGACGCAAAACGGCCATTGAAAGCCGGATATGCGGGAATTTCCGGCGCTTTTTGCGGCCTTTACGGTTCCTCGATTCTGCCGACCGCCCTCAATCCACCCTCCCCCAACTCAAACACCTCTAGGCTCACCTTCGCCGCCGGACTCCGCCAAGCATCGAGGATCATCGCTCCGTATTCGGACAAATCCACCGCGATGCTCGGGAAGACGAACACCGTCTGCCGGTTCGGGATCACGAGCAGCAGCTTCGGCCCGAGCACATCCTCGAAGCGCCTGCGGAATTCCGGTGCGAAGACGATCGCGCTGACGGGCAGCTTGTCCGACCGAAGCACGCCGAACTCCACGACATTCCGCCGGTCGCGGACGAACTCCACCTTCACGTGCTTCAGCCACTCGGACGCGAAATGCTGCGTCACCTTTCGCACGGCGTCTTCGTTCAGGCCCGTGGCCGTCCACGCGGCGACGGTCGGAAACTCCACGCCGGTCTCGCCCAGCCGTGCGGGCGCGAGCACCGTGTTCTTCGCGCCGCTGATTGGAAAGGAAACCTCGCGGCCCATGAAGCGCGGTTCGGGGAGAAAGAACCAGTCGCCCGCGAGGCCGGCGCCGGCGAGGAGCAGCAGCACCACCGCCGCGAGCGCCGCGCGAATCACTTCCCGATTTCCGCGCGGCCTGCTAACGTTCGCCGCATGATCACGCACCTCTCCGGCACGCTCGTCGAAGCGCTCCCCACGCATGTCGTCATGGATGTCGGCGGTGTCGGGTATCACGTGCTCATTCCGCTTTCGAGCTACGACAGGCTGCCCGCCGCGGGCGCGCAACTCAAAATCCTCACGCACCTCGCCGTCCGGGAGGACGCCCACGTGCTCTACGGCTTCATGACCGCCGCCGAGCGCGACCTCTTCCGGCTGCTCGTGAACCACGTCAGCGGCATCGGCCCGAAGACCGCGCTCGACGTTCTCAGCGGCACGACCGTGACGAACTTCAAGGCATGCGTTGTCGCCGGAGACATCGCCGCTTTGTCGAAGACGAAGGGCATCGGCAAGAAGACCGCCGAGCGCATCATCGTCGAGCTGAAGGACAAGGTCGGCATCGCCGCCGCGTGGGAGGTGGCGGGTTCGGCGCACGCGCCTTCGCAGGAGGATGTGAAAGTGAACGATGCTGTCCTGGCGCTCATCGCGCTTGGCTACAAGCAGGTGGACGCGCACAAGGCTGTGAAGCAGGCCGCGGCGAAAACACCCGACGCCAGCGTGGAGTCGCTCGTCACCGCCGCGCTGAAGCTCCTGCTCTAAACTGCGCGCCGTGCCTACGGCGGCAGCACTTCACACAGCCCGCGCCACAGCGCATCCACCGCCTGCGCGAGCTGTTCTTCGCTGGTGCAATAGGGCGGCATCAGCACGAGCACATCGCCGACGCAGCGCGTGAGCAGACCGTGCCTGCGTGCGGCTTCACTCACGTGGAAACCCACGCGCCTCTCCACAGCGAAGCGCCGCCGCTCGCCAAAATCCTCCACCAGCTCGACGGCGCAAATCATCCCCTCGCAGCGCACGTCGCCGACATTTGGATGCTCCCAAAACTTCTGCGCCAGCTCGCCGAGCCGCCGGCCGCGCGCCTGCACGTGCTGCACCGGATGCGCCGTCTCCAGCAGTCGCAGGCTCGCGGACGCCGCCGCGCACCCGAGCTGGTTGCCGCTGTAGCTGTGGCCGTGGAAAAACGTGCGGAACTCCGCGAACTCCCCGTCGAATGCCGCGAAAATCTCCGCGCCCGCCACCGTCGCCGCCAGCGGCAGGTAGCCGCCCGTGATTCCTTTTCCGAGCGCGAGCACATCCGGCGTCACGCCCTCGTGATGGCACGCGAACACCGCGCCCGTGCGGCCGAAGCCCGTCATCACCTCATCGAGCATCAGCCACACTCCGCGTTCGCGGCACAGCGCGGCCACGCGCGACAGGTATCCCTCCGGGTGCATCGTCATCCCCGCGGCGCCCTGCACGCGCGGCTCCATCACGAATGCACTCGCCGCGCCGCCGGCCTCGTCGAGCGCCTTCTCCGCCTCGCGCACGCACTCCCATTTGCACCTGCGGGAAAGGCGCGCGTCGCTTCCGCGCTCCGGCGCAGCGCGGTTGAAAGGGCATCGGTAGCAGGCTGGCGACATCACCTCGCGGCTTCCGAAGAGCAGCGCGCGATACGTCCCGTGAAACAGCGCGCTGTGCCCCACGCTCATCGCGCCCACCGTGTCGCCGTGGTAGCCCGCGCCGAGGGACAGGAACACGCCCCGCTCCTTCTCCCCGCGCTGCTGCCGCGCCTGATGGATCATCTTCAGCCCCGCCTCCACCGCCGTGCTGCCGTCGTCGGAAAAAAACACGCGCCAGCCCTCGGGCTCGCCGCCCTGCAGGAACGCCCCGAGCAGCTCGCGCGCAAACTTCGGCGCCACGTCGTTCGTCAGCCCGAGGAACGACGTGTGCGCCACGCGCCTGAGCTGCGCGCGGATTGCCTCGTCGATTTCCGGCCGGCGGTGGCCGTGCAGGTTTGTCCAAATGGACGAGTTCCCGTCGAGATACTCGCGCCCCGCGGCGTCGCGCAGCACGGCGCCCTCCGCCTCCACGATCACCAGCGGCTCGCCCGCATTCCATTCGCGCATCTGCGTGAACGGATGCCACACGTGCCGGCGGTCGAGTGCTGCGGAGTCCATCGCCCCGATGAACACCCGCGCTGCGCCGCGACGCAAGCCCGCGGGCGGCACCGCGCAAGTTTCGCCGCGAGTGCGCTTGGCGCGCGCGCCGCCGCGGCTATGGTTTTCCGCGATGGGCCGCATCGTCTTCATCCTCTTCCTAATCGCCGCGATTCCGTGGGCGGCCTACACGTGGCTGGAAATGCGCCGCTGCAAGGGCCCGCGCGAGCGCGCATGGATCGGCCGCGCGAGCGTCACGCTCTGGATGGGCAGCCTCCTCACCGCGATCGTCTTTGCGCAGTTCGCCATGCGCGGACAGCTCTTCGCCATCCCCGTCGTCATCGTGCTCGTCCTCGGCGCCCGCGCCGGCCTGCGCCGCGTCCGCGCCCGCATCCGCGAGGAGGAAAGCGACCCGCTGAGTCGTGCGAAGCGAATCAACTGAGATCATGAGCAGATCAATTACTTCAGCCGGCCTCGTGTTTGTTATCGTTTGGCTCTGGTGCTTCTTTTTCCTGAGAGGAGCGCCAACGGAGTTCGGAAAGGACCGGCTGCTCACGCTTGTTATTCTCAGCGCCTTGCACCTTCCGATCGGTGCTGCACTGCTCCTATTTGCGTCGAGAGGCGTTGGAAATTCCGGCTGCGCGCTTTCGATTCTTGTAGCGCCGCTATTTCACAATTCGACTACGTATGTTCCGTCTTTGGCCGCTACTCTCGTTCTACTTCCTGCTGCGCTGGCCCTCTTCTTCGGTGTCCGCGAGTTCTCTTATTCCAATCCAAGGATTTGATCTGCGCTACCAACGGCCCGTATGCGATTTCAAACTCGTCCACATCCACGCCGCGCCCGAAATTGACGCCCGGCAAAAAAGCGCGATGCTTCCCGCCCGACCATGAAAGCACTCTCCCTCTCCACTTTCGCCGCCATCGTGCTCTCCATCGCCGTGTGCGGCTGCAACGCAGAAGACAAACCCAAAGCCGTGAACGACACCGCCAAGCCACAGGACCTCAGCAAGCTCAGCAAGGAGGAGCTCGCCAAGACGCTCAGCAAGGAAGCCTTCAACGTCTGCATCATGGGCGGCACCGAGCGCCCCTTTGACAACAAGTATTGGAACAACCACGAGGAGGGCGTGTATGTGGACGTCATCAGCGGCAAGCCCCTCTTCGCCAGCACCCACAAGTTCGAGAGCGGCAGCGGATGGCCGAGCTTCTTCGAGCCCATCGACAAGGCCGAGATCGTCGAGCAGCGCGACACCTCTCACGGCATGGTCCGCGTGGAAGTCCGCGCCAAGACCAGCAACGCCCACCTCGGCCACCTCTTCGACGACGGCCGCGACGCCGTCACCGGCAAGCGCACCCCCACCGGCATGCGCTACTGCATCAACAGCGCCGCGCTGAAATTCATCCCCAAGGACAAGCTCAAGGACGCCGGCTACGCCGCCCTCCACGCGAAGCTCTTTGCGGAGAAAAAATAGGGCGCACGCTCCCCAAGGACCGGCACCTGATCGGAGCATCAGGTTTTGAAAAATAGGGGTTGACTTCACGTGCCCGCAGTTTGTGATGCGCGGCGATGAAGGCGGTCCCCACCAGCTTCCTCCGAGATCGGGCCACAGGCGCCCGGCCGCCGCATCGTCGCGATCCTCAGACAGGCGTCTCCCACTCACAGGTGCAGCCCCGCATGCGGCGCAGTCCGTCCGGCATCTCCCGGGCGCCGCACGGCATCTCCGGATTGCAGCCCGGCACCTGCGGAATGCAGCCATGCAGTCGCAGGATGCAGCCCTGCATTTCCCAAGTGCATGGCGGCAATCGCGGATTGCATGGCGGCCATCGCCGATTGCATCCCGGCAAGTCTGAGATGCCGACCTGCAATCATCAGTTGCAGCCCGGCATTTGTCAGTTGCAGCCCGGCAGTTCCCGGAAAAGCGCCGGTTTCAGCCGGAGAAACGGCCATTTTTCAAAAACACGGGCATTTTCCCCGCCAAGGAGGACCCAGAATGCTGTGGGATGACGAGGACGCGAAGTGGGACAGCGGCTTTTGGGACTCCGGCCCAATTTCAAACCCCAACCCTAGAAACAAACCCATGAAACGACCCACCTGGTTCCCCCGCGTCGTCGGCGCCCAGATCACCTGGCTGACGAACTTCAAATCCAAGCTGCCCAACCATGCCACCACGCCGCTCGCCCTCGTGCCTGCGGATGTGACCGCCTGCCTGCTGGATGTGGACAACGCCATCTACGCCCTCCAGACCTACCGCGGCGCAGTGGGCACCTTCCCGGATGCCGCCCACCAGCGCATCGAGGACGCGCTGAACAACGAGTCCATCCCCGGCAACATCATCTGGCTGGACTTCGCACCGCCGAGCCCCGCGCCCGCCGGTGTCTCCTACGGCTGCCTCCAGCGCGTTTTCACCTTCATCGTGGACAAGGTGCAGGAATCCCCCGGCTACGACGCCGCCATCGGCGCCGACCTCGGCACCGAGCCCCCCGCCCCCGCCGCGCCCGACCCGCTCGTCGTTCCGGAATTTGACATCCGCGAGGCCGCCGGCGGCAAGGCCGAGGTGGTCTGGCTGAAGGGCCCCTACGACGGCGTCCGCCTGGAATTCGACCTCGGCAACGGCGTGATCCAGAAGGACATCGACCTGCGCCCGAACTACACCCTGAACTGGCTGCCCAACCCCGGCCAGGCCCTCGTGATTAAAGTGCGCCTCCGCTATATCTACAAAGGCGAGGACTTCGGCAACTGGAGCGAGTGGAAGCAGTGGACGCTGACGGGGGTGTAGGGCCGGCCGGACCTTTTCAATGGAATCGGAAACCTAAGTTCAAACTGCCACCGCCATGAAAAAACTCCCATCCCTTGCCCACGGCTGCAGGTGTCTCTTTGGTCGGCTGCTCACCGCCGCTGCTGTCCCGGTGGCTGCATTTGCCCATGAATTCACACTTCCCAATGGGGGAAAGCTCAACGGGGACATCGCTGGCGTCACCGCTGATCAGGTGGTCGTGCAGGGCGCGGATCGCCGGCAGTTCACTGTGCCACTGGCGGTGCTGCCGCCGGCGGACCGGGAGCACTTTTACCAGTGGTGCAAGGCGAACCAGAAATTTCGCCTCCACATCGCCACAGAGCCCAAAATTGCCGGTGGCCAGAGGAAGGACTCGGGGCTGCGGAACGGCTCCGGGCAGAAGCTGGATGGCTACATGCAGGACTGGACCTACCGGGTGACGGTGCGAAACCTTTCGGCCTTCAGCCACCCGGAACTGAGCATGGAAGTGCAGACATACATTGATGAGAGCGGCAGCGCGCCGCCGGCGGCCTACAAGACACCGCAGGTGGTCGCGCTGCCGGCGATGAAGTCGGGGGCGGTGCACACCTTCGAGACGGCGGCGATCCCGCTGGCGACATTCCGGCCGCCAAAGGGCGCCGTCTTTACCAAGGGCAACAACATGGAGCACAAGAACCGCCTGGGCGGGATGTCCGCGATAGTGAAGATGAACGACGGGCCAATCTGGCTGCATGAAACCCATCCCGGCTTGCTCTCCATGAAACAGGGGGCCGGCAACCAAGTGTTGCAAATCCAGCCTTCGAGAAGCGGAAGCCCATATTCCGGCACACCCGAGGGGCTGGCCCAGCACATCATGGGCAACCTCAAGGGCGACGCGAAGATTCGATTTGGGACCCCTCTAAAGTAGCTGCCCATGCTCTCCAGCCCGGGCAAGCGCATGCCCGGCGCGCTCCGCCTTGCTGTGGTTCTTCTTCGCAGCAACTGGCGAGATGACATCTCCCCGCTTGCATCCTGCGCCTAAGCCCGCAGCATCCGCGCGCTCATTCACCTCGCATGAAAACCCCGCTCCTCCTCTCCGCCCTCCTCGCTTCTGCCTCCGCCGGTCTCGCCGCGGATGCGAAGAGTTTTCCTCCCATCTCCACGACGCCCGCGCCGGCGACGGGGGAGTGGGTGAAGAAGCAGCTCACGCCGCATTTCTGGGCGGAGGGCGCGTGCGCGGGGGATGTGAACAAGGACGGGAAGATGGACATCCTGAGCGGGCCGTTCTGGTATGAGGGGCCGGACTTCACGAAGCGGCACACGGTTTACCAGATGGAGAAGTCGTTCGTTTTGAAGAAGCAGGACGGCTCGGAGGAGAAGGTGCCGGGCTTCGAGGGCTTCCTCGCGAACAAGAATGCGTATTCGAACAACTTCATCAGCTACGCCTACGACGTGAACGGCGACGGCTGGGTGGACTACGTGGTGATCGGCTTCCCCGGGCAGGAGACGTTCTGGTGGGAGAATCCGAAGGGCAGGGACGAGCTGTGGGACCGGCACACGATCCATGGGAACACGGACAATGAGTCGCCGATGTTTGTGGACATCACCGGGGACGGGAAGCCGGAGCTGCTGTGCATGAGCGGCGGCTTCATCGGCTACGCGGAGGCGGACTGGAGCAAGCCGGGCGAGCCGTGGAAATTCCGCGCGGTGTCGCCGAAGGGGCCATATCAGAAATTCACGCACGGCATCGGCTATGGGGACATCAACGGCGACGGTCGCATCGACATTCTCGAGGGCCGCGGCTGGTGGGAGCAGCCTGCGAAGTGGGACGGCACGGCGCCGTGGGCTTTCCACGAGGCGCAGTTCGGCATGGGCGCGCAGATGTTTGCCTACGATGTGAACGGCGACGGCAAGGCCGATGTGATCACGAGCCTCGCGGCGCACGGCTACGGCCTCGCGTGGTTTGAGCAGACGAACGAGGGCGGCGCGCAGGGCTGGACGCGCCACCTCATCACCGGCACCGGCGGCGCCGAGGGGAAAGTGGTGCCCGGCGAGACCGGCGTCATCTTCTCCCAGATCCACGCGATTGATCTCGTGGACATGAACGGCGACGGCGTGAAGGACATCGTGACCGGGAAGCGCTGCTGGGCCCACGGCCCCGCGGGCGACCCCGAGCCGAACGCGCCGCACGTGGCGTATTGGTTCGAGCTGAAGCGCGAGGGTGGCAAGGCGAAGTTCATCCCGCATGTGATCGACGACAACAGCGGCGTCGGCACCCAAGTGATGGCTGCCGATGTGAACGGCGACGGCAAGCTCGACGTGGTCGTGGGCAACAAGAAGGGCGTCTTCGTCCACACGCGGAAGTAGGCGGTTTTCAGAGGGAAGCCGGGGAGTGGATTTCCGCACCGCAGCGCACGCAGGTTCGTTCTGTCGTGCTCCGATGCTTTGGGGGTGATTCGCCGTTCTGAGCGTTTAAACGCTTTTTAACTGGGCCTTCAGCGCTCGTTCACGTGCGTGCGCCACGGTGTGGGAGTTGTGCAAAACACGAATCCCACTTCCATGAACACGCTCCCCGAGAATGACCGCCGTGATTTCGAGACCACCCCCCTGCTTCCGGTGCCGTCGCTGCCCGCGGCCGGGTTGAGGGTTTTGCCGCATGTGCCGCCGCCCCGGCGCGGCGCGCGCATGCGCGTGCTGGGTGGCATCGTCTCGGCGCTGCTCGCGCTCGCATCGTCGCCTGCGCAGGCCGCGGGCGTCGCCTACGGCAGCATCAACAATTTCGACACCGTCAACGACACGGGGCACGAGTGCCACGGCTTCGAGATTGAGATCGAGGACTGCCGCAGCACGGGCATCACCTACACCTACAACTACAACCATTACGGCGTGCCGCACATCACCGAGGACAATTCGGTGGCCGGGCACCCGAAGACGATCATCCGCTGGGAGAGCAAGAAAAACGCGGATGGGACATGGGCGTCATTCACCGCGATCCCGAGCGGACCCATCACTCCGACGAACGGGCACATGTTCACGAACCCGAGCGTGAACTTCGGCGGCGAGCATTTCGGCGTGGGATACAACTCCGCTGTGGGCGCGGTGCGCTACAACTGGCTCGTGGACAACGGGAGCGGCGCACTGGTCCGCGGCGGCGCGGTGGACGTGTCCACGCCCACTTTCACCTACTATCCCGGTGCGGTCGCGCAGGTGCAGGCGGTCATCGCCCCGCCGCCGCCGCCGGCGCCGCCGCAGAAGGAGTTTGGGAAGGCGGTGTGGATGAAGGAGATCAAGACCACCACGCACAATGCGAACAAGGTGAAGCTGCGCGAACTCGTCTCCGATGACGCCGCTCACCCCGAGAGGAAGAACTGGAAGAACGGCGAGCCCGACGAGGTGGAAGTGGAATGGCGGATCTTGCAGAAGAAGACCAGTCAGGCGGACGGCGGTCCGAACAACAATGTGGCCGCCGCCGCAGAGGACTTGCCGAACGGCAACGAGGTCGTCACGAGGCGCTACGAGTTTTACAAATACACGGGTCCGCTCGACGCGGAGACCGGTGAGGCGATGGGTGATGCGGTGGGGGCGGACGGAATCCACGGGAGCGGCACCGCGACGTATGCGGATCATTTCAGCGCCGCCACCGGCGAGTGGGTGACGGTCACGACCGACATGTCCACCAAGGTGGTCGTCGGTGACTACATCGGCGCGCAGATGGCCGCGGTGGATGTGGATGCCGCCGTGGGGCTCATCGAGCATGTGAGCGAGGGCAAGGTGAACACGCCATACGCCGCGCGGACGGTGGTGGTGCAGGGCTCGCTTCCATTCACCGCGACGCGCGACGGTGAACTGCCGCCTGGAATGATTTTGAACACCGACACCGGCGTGCTTTCAGGAACTCCGACTGCCGCGGGGCAGTTCAATTTCAACGTGACCGCGGATGACGGACTGAATCCCTCCGTCTCGAAAAACTACACGCTCACCGTCGCCGCCGTCGGTGCCGCACTCGCGCCCGCGAGCCTGCTCGACACCGCGGAGTCACCAGTCGGCGCTGGCATCACCACGGGCGACGGATCCTTCGCACCGGGTTCCGACGTGACGGTGAACGCCACACCGAATGCCGGCTACCGCTTCGTGAACTGGACGGACAACGGAGTCGTGGTGAGCAACACTCCGAGTTACACCTTCGCGATCGACGTGAACCACTCGCTGGTCGCGAACTTCACCCTCGACCTGCCGCAGCGCAGCATCGTCACGAATGCCGCGCCGGCCGCCGGCGGCAGCACGAGCGGCGGGGGGGCCGTGGATGACGGCAGCAGCGTGACGGTCGTCGCGACGCCGAATGCGGGCTACGCATTCACGAACTGGACCGAGGGCGGCGTGCAGGTGAGCACGGCGGCGAGCTACACATTCACCGCGGGCGCGGATCGCACGCTGGCCGCGAATTTTTCCGTGGTTCCGAGCTTCACTGTCGCGACCAGCGCGGCGCCCGCCGAGGGTGGAACGACAATTGGCGACGGCTCGTATTTCAGCGGTTCGAGCGCGACGGTCGCCGCGACGGCGAATGCCGGCTATGTCTTCACGAAATGGACCGTCGGGGCGACGCAGGTGAGCACCTCGCCGACCTACACGTTCACCGTCACCGCGAACAGGACGCTCGTCGCGAACTTCGTCCTCGCCGGACAGGCGAAGACGATCGCCACGAGCGCGAGCCCCTCCGCGGGAGGCACCACGGGCGGCGGCGGAAGCTATCTCACCGGCGATAGTGCCACGGTCGTCGCCACGGCGAATCCCGGCTACAAGTTTTCCAAGTGGCAGGAGGGAGGGAGCACAGTGAGCACTTCGGCGAGCTACACATTCACCGTCGCAGCGAACCGAACGCTGGTCGCGAAGTTCAACCAGGTCTTCACCATCACCGCGGCCTCATCGCCGCCCGTCGGCGGCACGACGGAGATGGACAGCACGACTTACAAGACCGGAGACAATGCGCAGGCGAAGGCATTCCCCGCCGCCGGCTACAGCTTTGCAAACTGGACGGAGAACGGCGTCGTCGTGAGCACGAGCGACTCCTACTCGTTCAACGTCACCGGAAACCGCGCGCTCGTGGCGAATTTCACTGCGGACAACGGCGTGACGATTACGACGAACTCCGCCCCCGCCGCTGGCGGCACGACGGATGGCGCGGGCGCCTACTTCGTCGGCGACGACGTCACCGTATGGGCGACGCCGAATCCCGGATACGCGTTCGCCAACTGGACCGTGGGCGGCGCGGTCGTGAGCTCATCCGCGGAATACACCTTCACCGCGGCTGCAAACCGCGCGCTCGTGGCGAACTTCGCCCCGGCAATCGCGATCGCGGCCGGCAGTTCGCCCGCGGCTGGCGGCACGATCCTCGGTGCGGGAGACTACGTGAACGGTGCGACCGCGACGCTCGAGGCCATTGCGAATGCGGAGTTCGTTTTCACGAAATGGACGGAAGGTGGCGTGACCGTCAGCACCTCGCCGACGTTTTCTTTCACCGTCAGCGCATCTCGCACGCTCACGGCGAATTTCGCCCCCGCCTTCACGATCACCGCGTCCGCGTGGCCGGTCGGCAGCGGCACGGTGCTCGGCGCCGCGACCGTCACCGCTGGGAGCAGCATCACGCTCGTGGCCGCTCCTGCGCAGGGCTGTTCCTTTGTGAACTGGACGGACGCGCTCGGGAATGAGGTGGGCACGTCGCCGAGCTTCACATTCACGCCGGCGGCGAGCGCCGACTACACGGCGAATTTCAGCAGCGGTGTGACGGGCATCCATTTCGACTTCGACACCGGCGCTCCTGCGCTCGCGCTGCACTCCGCGGTCCCGTTCAACCAGACGGTCGGCGGGCTCACGGCGTCGTTCACGTCGCCGAATGCGCAGCCGCCCACCGTCGAGACGGCGGCGAGCATGGGCTATGTCCTCTCCAAGTTCAGCGGCAACTTCATCGCCCCGTCCGCGGCGGCGGACACAGTGGTGGAGGTTCACTTCGACATGCCGGTTTCCGGCGTGGCGTTCGACTTCGCCACGGTCGAGGATCCGAACGTCGCGGTCGGGTCGAACATCCACCTCGTCGCTACCGACACCACAGGCACCGCGCCGGTTACTGTCGGCAGTGCGCTTGCGCATGGCAGCACGGTGGCGGGCGACTCCTTCCCCTCGGGCACGCTCACGTTCAACTCCGCCACGCCTTTCGACACGATCCGCATCGAACTCGCCGCATTCCCGAACGGCGCGCAGAAGCTGCTCGTGGATAACCTCGTGGTGAGCACGGCGGGGAGCACCGGCGGCACGATGCTCCTCAAGAATCCAAACTGGAACATCACGCTGAGCAGCTTCGGCTACTCGGACTTTCTCCTCGACGACACGCCGGGCTTCGAGGGCCGCGAGTATCTCAGCGGCGAATGGGGGAGCGCGATCGCCTACACGAAGGACGGCGTTCCCGTGCCGCCCACGTGGTTCGACCCGCAGTTCCTGTATCCGGACTGGCAGACAAACTCGGATTTCCAGGTCGTGCAGGGCATTCACCTCGTCGGTGCGAATGCCGACAATCTGCCAATTGCGGAGTCCGTGATCGCCAACAGCGACATCGAGATCACGCTGCGCTTCGAGATGATCGACACGGTGGTCGGCACGCCGATGGGCAATGTGGCCGCGGGCGCGGGTGGCGCGGGCTCCCCGGTGGACAGCAACCGCTACGTGCTGAACCAGAGCTTCCGCATCCGAAACATCAGCGGCTCGGCGATCAGCAACGTGCAGCTTTTTCAACTCATTCACGGCCTCACCTCGCAGCGGGGCGTTTACGACAACCGCCTCTACACAGGCAAACTCAGCCAGTATCGCTACGACGTGACACTGGCCGGCATCGATGCGAACGCCGCCGGTGTGGACAGTTCGGCTGCAGGGCTCGAGGACTACATCGCGTTCCAATCGAATGTCGCGCCGACTGCGTTTGAAATCGGCCACTACGGCATCGAGGGCAATGGTTTGGACGATCACGGAATCGGCAAGCCCTCGGATGGCGTGCATCTTTCCATCGAGGACAACTGGGGCAATGCGCCCTTCGCCGCGCGCCAGGGCCGCGACAGCTTTGCCCCGGCGAACCGCTGGGTCGCGGGTGGTCAGCGCTGGTCGCTCGGCAACCTCGCCGCGGGCCAGTCGTCGAATTTCGACATCATGCTCAGCCTCCTCACGGGCACCAAAGTGACGACAGGCGGCGGTGGGGGAGGCCACACCGGCGGGAGCTGCAATGGCGGCGCGTCGCGCGTGGGCGGCGTGGATTTTGAATTCGATGACGCTGCGGGCGGCGGCACGTTCTTTGGCAGGTATTCCAAGGCGGATGACGACGAACTGGCCGAGCGAGAGGGCGACGGCGAGTTTGCGCTGCCGACATTCCTGACCCCGAGCGGCGGCGTCACGCAGGTGTGGAATCTGAAATACAGCGGGGCTCACAACGGCCAGATCCGCCTCACCTTCGCCTATGATCCCAGCCAGTTGCCGGCGGGCTTCGACGAGAACCGCCTCGTGATTTACCACTACAACGGCGCCGCGTGGGAGAACCTCAGCGGAGTCGTGGACCTCGCGAATCACCGGATCACCGTCACGACCGCCAGCCTGTCGCCGTTCGCTCTCGGTGTGAACCCGCTGCCGGTGGATCCCGTCGTCGCCGTGAGCGCTGCGGTCGGTGGCACCGTGGCGGGCGGCGGGAGCTATCCTGCCGGCGGCAGCGCCACGGTGACGGCGATTCCCGCGGCCGGCTACGTGTTTGTGAACTGGACCAATGCGGGCAACGTGGTGAGCACCTCGCCGAGCTACACGTTCACCGTCTCAGTGAGCAACGCGCTCGTCGCGCATTTCCTCCCCGCGGTCGGCATCAATGCGGGTGTCGCATCGAATGGCGGTGCGGTGTCGGGAGGCGGCGCCTATGCGGTCGGTGCGAATGTGACGCTGACCGCCACGCCGGATGCGGGCTACCAGTTTGCGGGCTGGAGCGAGGCGGGGACGATCGTCAGCACGTCGCCATCCTATTCATTCGTGGCGAACGGCGCGCACAGCCTCTCGGCGAGCTTCACCCTCATCATTCCCGACATTGCCATGCCGCGGATCGCCGGAGGTTTCGCCTTCGAGTGGCCGGACAACCTTCCAGGCTGGATGATCGAGGAGAGCCCGGACATGAGCCCGGGAAGCTGGGTGCCTTCCACGGTGCAGGCGAGCGTCGTGGGCGGAAAGAAGCGCGTCTCGATCCAAGGCCCGGCCGGGCAGAAATTCTACCGCCTCGTGCATCCATGAACGCCGTCCTCCGCCCAATCGAATCTTGCCGCCATGGTGCCCCCGGCCAGAATGGAATGATGCGCATCCTTGTAGTCGAGGACGACAAGAAGACCGGCAATTTCATCGCGAAGGCCCTCAAGGCCGAGGGCTTCGCCGTGGACGTGCTGCGCGAGGGTGATGACGCGCTGGCCGCGATCGAGACCACGCCGTTTGACGCGGTCGTGCTCGACATCATGCTCATCGGGCGCGACGGCCTCAGCGTGCTGAAGCAGATGCGCGCACAGAAGATCGAGACGCCGGTGCTCCTGCTCTCCGCCCGCGGTGCGCTCAATGAGCGCGTCGAGGGGCTGGACGCCGGGGCGGAGGACTACCTCGCGAAGCCGTTTGCACTCGAGGAACTCGTGGCCCGTGTGCGTGCGCTCACCCGGCGCGGCGGCGACACGAAGGGCACGCGGCTGCGCGTGGCGGATCTCACGCTCGACACGATCACGCGCTTTGCCGAGCGCGGCGGCCAGAAAATCGAGCTGACGACGCGCGAATACCGCCTCCTCGAATACCTCATGCGCTCCGCTGGCCGAGTCAGCAGCCGCATGATGATCATCGAGAAGGTGTGGGACTACCACTTCGATCCCGGCACGAACATCGTGGATGTGTATGTCGGCAAGCTGCGCGAGAAAATTGACGACGGCCACGAGTTGAAGCTGCTCCACACGGTGCGCAGCGAGGGCTATGTGATGCGCGAAACGCCATGACGCCATGATTTCGATCGCCCGCCGGATGGGGGTGGGCTACGCGGTCATCTCCGCTGTGTGCCTGATACTGGTCGGTTGGCTCACCTACCACGAGTTTGTCGAGGAGCCGCGGGAATTCGCAGCCCAAGGGTTTCCGGGCATCCATCATGACGTGAATGCGGAACTCACCACCGTCATCTTTCTCGCGGCGGTGCCGGTCATGCTCGGGTTCGGGTGGTGGTGGTTCTGCCGAGTGATGTCCCCTCTGAAAACCCTGCTGGCCGCAGTGGAGAAGGTGGACGTTCACAACCTCCAGCAGACGCTGCCGGTGAGCCACCGCGACGACGAGGTGGACAAGCTCTCCGCCGCATTCGGTGCGATGGCCAGGCGGCTTGATGACTCATTCAGCCGCATCAAGGAGTTCACCCTGCGGGCCTCCCACGAGCTGAAAACGCCGCTGACAGTGATGAGCGCGCATCTTGAGACGGCGCTGCGGGAGCAGAAGGACATGCACCCGCAGAAGGCGGCGTGGATCGACGACCAGATCGAACTCCAGCTCGATGAAGTGAGGCGCCTCGCGAAAATCGTCGACTCCCTCACCCTCCTCACCAAGGCGGACGCCGGCCTCGTGCAGCTCGAGCATCACCCGGTGCAGATGGCGGAGATCGTTGAGGAGGCATTCGAGGATGCGCAGATTCTCGCAAAGCCCCATGCGGTCACCGTCTGGATGGGCAAGTGCGATGGCAACCTGATCATCGGCGACCGGCACCGCCTGCGCCAGCTCCTGCTCATCCTCACGGACAACGCCACGAAATACAACCGGCCCGGCGGCACGATCGCGATCTCGCTCACGCACAGCGACGGCTACGCGGAGTTCAAGATCACCAACACCGGCGAAGATGTGAGCCAGACGGTCTTGGACAATGCATTCGATCGGTTCGCCCGCGGCGGAAACGTGCAGGGCAGAATCGACGGCTGCGGCCTCGGCCTCACGATCGCGCAGTGGATCGTCCATGCCCACCGCGGTAACATCCGCCTTTATGCGGAGGGCGGTGGATGGACGTCGGCGGTCGTTCATCTGCCTGCCACTCGCGGGGACAGCCGTTCCAGTGTCCGCCGCCGAATCGTTGCGGCGAAGGCCGCGGAGGATGTGGGCCTTTGAACCGCGCCCGGTTGATGGGAAAAATCTCGGTGGTCACAGGCTGCGATTTCTGAGCAGGCTTCCAGCCCGCTGCGGCGTCCTCTCGGAAGCCGCAGTGCCGCAAAACTGTTTTCCCACAAGCTACCCACAATGCGCACCTCCATCACCGCCCTGGCACTCATTGCCGCCGTTTCTTTCTCCTCGGCTCAAAACGCCGAAGCTCAGAAGCAAAAGGAAAAGCCGAAGCGCCCCGCTGCGGTCGGCCCGGCGGTCGCCGAGAACCGCGCGACGCCCGTCGAGCGCATCAAGGTCGCGAAGGACTTCAAGGTCGAGCTGCTCTACTCGGTGCCGGGCGGGGATCAGGGTTCGTGGGTGAACATGTGCGTGGACGACAAGGGGCGCATCCTCGCGAGCGACCAATACGGCGGTCTCTACCGCTTCGCGCCGCCCGCGCCGGGACAGCCGCTCGATCCGAAAAACGTCGAGAAGCTCGCGACGGAAATCCGCGCGGTGAACGGCATGGTGTTCGCGTTCGGCGCGCTCTACATCGGCGTGAACGACTACGAGAACAAAATCCCGAGCGGCCTTTACCGCATCACGTCGAGCAATGGCGGAGACTCGCTCGACAAGGTGGAGCTTCTCCGCGCGATGGAGGCGCGCGGCGACCACGGCATCCACGCCGTCATGCCCACGCCCGACGGCAAGGCGCTCTACCTCATCTGCGGCAACGGCACGAAGCGCACGGAGACCGCGCCAAATTCGCATGTGCCCGCCGTGTGGGGCGAGGATCATCTGTTGCCGCGCATGCCCGATGGCCGCGGCTTCATGCGCGATGTGATGGGCCCCGGCGGCTGCATCTACCGCGTGTCGCCGGATGGCAAGCAGTTCGAGATGTTCGCCACCGGCTTCCGCAACATCTTCGACGCGGCGGTGAACCGCGACGGCGAGCTGTTCACCTACGACGCGGACATGGAGTATGACTTCAACACCTCGTGGTATCGCCCCACGCGCATCTGCCACGTCGTGAGCGGCGCGGAATACGGCTGGCGCAACGGCGCGGGCAAGCGTCCCGAGTGGTATCCCGACAACCTGCCGCCGGTGATCAACATCGGCCCCGGTTCGCCGACGGGCGTGACTTTCGGCTACGGCGCGAAATTCCCCGCGAAGTATCAGAACGCGCTCTTCGCGCTCGATTGGAGCTGGGGCAAAATGTATGCGATCCACCTGAAGCCGAGCGGCGCGAGCTACACGGCGGAGAAGGAGGAATTCGTCAGTGGCATGCCGCTGCCGCTCACCGATGCGATCATCCATCCGAAGGACGGCGCGATGTATTTCACCATCGGCGGACGCCGCGTGCAGTCGGGGCTGTATCGGGTGACTTACGCGGGCAGTGAGAGCACCGCGCCGGCGCAGCGGCTCAAGGAACAGAACACGGCGCCGGACCTGAATGCGGATCACTTTGCCGAGTATCGCCACAAGCTCGAAGCCTTCCACGGCAAGCAGGACCCGAAGGCCGTCGAGGTCGCATGGCCCTATCTTGCAGACAAGGATCGAAATCTCCGCTGGGCCGCACGCACGGCCATCGAGCATCAGCCAGTCGCCACCTGGGCCGACAAGGCACTCGCGAGCAGGCACCCTGAGGCGCTGATGGCCCTCGCCCGTGCGGCCGGTGTCTGCCCGCAGCATCGCGCGCCCGGCTCTGCGCCGGTGGATACCGCCATGCGAGGCAAGTTGCTCAACGCGCTGATCGACCTTCCCATCACGAAGCTCCGCGATGACCTCCAACCCACCGCGCTCCGCACGATCGAGATCGTGCTGAACCGCTTCGATGGCTGCGACGAAGCCACGCGGCAGAAGCTGATCACCAAGCTCGACGCCATCTTCCCGGCGAAGACCTTCGAGCAAAACTGGCTGCTCTGCGAAACGCTCTGCTACCTGCAGGCACCGAGCGCCGCCGCGAAAGGCATGAAGCTCATCGCCGACGCCGCCACGCAGGAGGAGCAGATCGAATACGCCCGCAGCCTCCGCATGCTGAAGGCCGGCTGGACGAAGGAACTCCGCACTGCGCAGCTCGAGTGGCTCTTGAAAGCCGCAAACTTCCGCGGCGGCGCGAGCTTCGAGAAGTTCATCGAGTTCATCCGCACCGATGCGCTCGCGACTTTCACCGACGCGGAGAAGAAGGACCTCGCCGCGCTCATCGAGAAAAAGCCCGAGCACAAGACCACCATCGAAGCGCTCGGCGCGATGTTTGCCGGCCGCACGCCGAAGAACTGGACGCTCGAAGAACTCAGCGACGCCGCGAAGACCGGCATGAAGGGCCGCAGCTTCGACAATGGCCGCAAGATGTTCGGTGCCGCTGCGTGCTTCACCTGCCACCGCTTCGTGAACGAGGGCGGCATGACCGGTCCCGACCTCACTGGTGCCGGCGGCCGCTACAGCGCGACCGACTTGCTCGACAACATCATCAGCCCCAGCAAGGTCATCAACGAGCAGTTCGTCCCGAGTGTCGTCACACTGGAGGACGGCACGCAGGTCATGGGCACGATTGTGAACCTCAATGGCGACAACGTGATGATCAACACCGACCCCTCGGTGCCGAACCAGCAGACCGCCGTGGACCGGAAAAAGGTGAAGACCATCGAGCCGAGCAAGATCTCCCCGATGCCGCCGATGTTGCTCTCGATGCTGACGAAGGAGGAAATTCTCGACCTCGTCGCCTACGTGCTGAGCGGCGGCGACCGCACGAACGCAGCGTTCAAGAACTGAGCCGCGCCGCCGAATCAGTCGTCGAGCGGGAAAACAGGGCGCCTGATTTTCCGGTAAGGCAGCGAGCGCAGATTGCCCGTGCACGGGCCCGGCGTGTCCACCCACAGCATCCGCGCTGCGATGGGATCATACACGCGCCGGTGCGCGACGGCTGCCTTCACGGCAATGACAGAGAGATTCGCCGGCTCAATGCCCTGGCTGCGCCACTGGCCGAGGTCGAACGGCGGCGTCTTGCGCGACGTGAGCAGGATCGTGAGCCCACCGTGCCGCACGACGGCACACGGCCCCATGTCGAAGAAGTCGCCGCACATCGAGGCGAGGTGGCTCTGCTTGTCCTCGAGTTCAAACGTGCCATCGCCTCGCCGCACGAGCTCGACCTCGAGTATGAGCGGGCCGGGATCGAGCCTACTTCCCCTTCCTCCGATGGGCAGCGTGGTCTTCGTTCCCGGCGTGCGCGACGCGAGGAGCTGCACGGCTGTGGGGTCGTTGATGCAGATGGCAGCGTTTGGAATGCCATGCGCAACGAGCGCACGGAGCAAACCGGTGCCGTCGCCGGGCGCGCCGCCCCCGATGTTGTCGGAAGGCTCAACAAGAACTGTGAGTCCCGGTGGAAGTGGATTCAGCTGCGCAAAAATATCCTCCAACGGCGGGTCCGTCACGTTTCCTTCGGCCTTTCGTTCCAGCGCCAGCGAAGAGAGGCGTCCGAGTGCTTTTCGTGTCTGTTCGTCGGTGCCAGTGGTCGTGATGGCGAAGCTCACGCCAGTGTCCGGAGTGTCAGCGAACGAGAAGCCAGCCGAGACACTGACGTTCCAGAATTCCGGTGTCGCTGCTTCGAGTTCACGTGCGAGACGCTCGAGTGAACGCATGGGTTCAGTCGCCGTTCCGGTCCCTGTTGGTGGCCACATCAGCGGCGGGTGATACCAGAGCATGCGCGGCACCACGCCGCTCGTGAGTGTGCGCTGGAGCAGGCGCGCCGCGATGAGCGCAGCCTCGCGCGCATCGCTGTGCGGGTTTTCTCGGTAGGCCACGAGGCAGTTTGCAAGGTCTGCCATGCGCTGGGTGAAGTTGGCATGCAGATCAAACACGCCGAAGACTGGGACTGCCATGCCGATGCGCGCGCGCAGCCGGGCGAGGATTTCGCCTTCCACGTCTGGCAGCGTTTGCGAGGCCATAGCGCCGTGCAGGACGAGAAAAACGGCGTCGAGCGGCAGCGAGATGCGGTCGTCGAGTTCATTCCAGAATGTTTCGACCACCTCATCCTCCACCATCGCGCTCGGCGACGCGCGAAAATCCGCCGTCGGCACGATTTCCCATCCTGATTCCCCGGCAAATTCCAGAACGCCACCGAGCGGCGAACTGTCGCCTGTGCATTGCAGCAGTTCCCCGCCACGTCGCACGGCGAAGTCCTTCAGGCCCGTCGTGCCTTCGAGAAACGTGTGAGTCTCGTGAAAAAGGGCCGCGATGAGGACGCGTTTCGCCATAGTCGTTACGCGGGCTTCCACTCCGCAGCGTGCCGTGCAAACGCCGGCTCCACCTTCCGCAGCGCTTCGGTCACATCGCTCTCGCGGTGCGCGAGGCTGATGAACCACAGCCCGCGCTCGATGGCGCGCACGCCTTCCTCGAGCAGGCAGCGGCGCAGGTGCGCCCAGCGCGGCGCGTCATGGCGGCGCACGTAGTCACGGTAATCGAGCATCGGCCCCTCAGCGGCGCCGGGTTTCAGCATCGCGGTGTGAAATGCAGGGCCCGGTCCCTGCGGACGCAGCGGAATGCCGTTGCGGTCGGCAATGGCCCGGAGTCCATCCATCATCTTCCGCCCCAGCGCAGTCGCTTCGCGCGGATGTCGGTCGCCGAGCGACGTAACGAAATCGAGGCACCACTTGCTCGCGGCAAGGCAGAGTGGGTTGGCGTTCAGCGTGCCGGCATGAACGACGGCGCCTTCGATGATTTTGCTCATCGCGGACCTTTTTCCCGCGAGCGCGGCGAACGGCACTCCCCCGCCGACAGCCTTGCCGAGAATCGTCAGGTCGGGTGTGAAGCCGAGATGCTTCTGCGCAGCGCCTGGACCGAAGCGGAAGCCGGTGATTGTCTCGTCCGCAATCATCAGCATGCCCTCGCGGTCGCAGAGTTCGCGGATCGTCTCGACCATGCCAGGTGCAGGCTCCATGCAGCCGGTATTGCAGAGCACGGGCTCGAAGATGATCGCCGCAATTTTTCCCGCGTGCGCAGCGACACGGCGGCGCAGGTGCTCGGGGTCGTTCCAGCGCGCGACGACAAACTTGTCCAGCACCTCGGGAATCACGCCCGCGCTCGGGTGCAGCCGCGTCGGTTCCTCATCGCTGCCCCATTTGTCCGGCGGCGGCGCGAAGCCGACGAGCCCCTCATCCGCCCAGCCGTGGTAGTGGCCCTCGAATTTCAGCACGAGCGGGCGGCCCGTATGTGCGCGCGCGAGGCGCAGCGCCGAGAGCACGACCTCAGTTGCCGAGTTGTTGAAGCGCACGAGTTCCGCCGATGGAATCATCGCCTGCAGGCGCTCTGCCACATCGAGTTCCAGCTCCGACTGCGCGGCCCAGTGCGTGCCAAGCCGCGCCTGCGCTGCGATGGCGTCGGCCATGCCGCGCGGCGCGTGGCCGTAGAGCAGCGCGCCCTGGCCGATTTGGAAATCAATGTATTCGTTGCCATCCACGTCCCACACGCGCGGCCCGTCACCGCGTGCGAAATAGAGCGGCACGGGCTGCTCCATCTTGCGAATGCCGCTGTTCACGCCCGCGGCGATGCTGCGCTGTGCGCGCTCGAAGAGGGCCCGGGATTTTGCGTATCGGTCGGTCATGGTGGGTATCGTGTCAGAGTGCCGGCATCATTTCAGAGGCACGGTGGCCAGATAGATGTCCGTGCTGCCTTCGTGCGTCGAATAATAGCTGACGAGCATGTTCCCGCCGTCCTCGACGGCTTCGAGGTATGCGCAGTCGCCGCCGGCGGGGAGTTCGCAATACGGCGTCAATTTCCCATTGGCGAAGATGTAGATCATCGCGCCGGTCTTTTTGGCTGCGCCGACCGAGCGCGAGAGCAGGTAGGTCACGCCGCGGAACGTGTGCACACTGTGTCCACTGAAGTGAGGCACGTCCGCCGGGCGCGAGGTCCACGAGGTGTAGGGCGGATCGGCCTCGAAAATCTGCGCCTGCGGGTTGCCGTATTTCTGCCGGAGAAACGCCGTGGCGTGGTGCTTCGGGTCGAAATAGAGCGTCGTCTCGCTCTCCCAGTTGCCTGCGCGGATGGTCGAGACCTTCTCCCAGCGGATGCCGTCGGCGGACTTCACGAAGTGCACCTCGCGTCCCTTGCCGCCGCTCGATTCGTCCTTCTTGTGCGCCGCGGCGTAGAAGACGCCGTCGTGGACGCAGGGTTTCCACAGGATGAACTGAGGCTCGTAGATTTTCTGCGGTTTGCTCCAAGTCTTGCCGTCGTCCGTGTGCGCGAGCCACGTGTCGCACTCCTTGCCGTTCATCGCCGGGCAGTAGAGGAACAGCCGCTCACCGGCGACGACCATCTGCGGATCGCGGTCGTCCTTCGCAACGTCGAAAGTGTGGGCCTGCTGCCACTCCCGTCCGTCTTTCGAGCGCAGCACAAACACGTCAGCAGTCGGCGAGTTGTGGGCGTCGCCGCTCCGGAATGCGAGCCAGAGATCACCCTTGAATCGCCGCATGGCAGTGAAGGCGTTGTGCTTTCCGTTTGTGAAGACCTTGCGGACTTCGAGCGGTTTCACCGGTGCATCAGCGCGGCCGGGCGGTGTGAATGCGGCGCACAGACCGAGGGCGACGAGGGCGGCGGTATTCCGGAGTGATGTCATGGCGGTGTTGGTGGATTTTTCACGGTGCGGCGCTGACCTTTTCCAGCGCCTCGTAGGTGACCATCAGGTCTTTCAGATAAATCTCGGCCCGCGGCACCGGTGCGTAGTTGGTGAGGTGAAGCGCCTTTTCCGGCAGCTCGACGATGAGCTTCGTGAACTTGAGCGGATACCTCACGACGCCGTCGCCGCTGTGTTTCCACTGGCTGCTGCCCGGCCAGTGGTAGCGCTCGCCGGGGTAATTGCCTGGCAGCGGAAAGCGCAGGTAGCGCCAGCCCTCGAAATTGATGCGGCTGCGCTGCCAGGGGTCGTTGGTGTTCCAGTCGCAGACCTTCATGTCCTTCATCGCGGCAAGTTCCTTCTCGCTCATCCAGTCGGCCATCCAACGGGTAGCTTCGCCGCTCATCGGCGCGCCGATGCTCGTCCAGCGCTGGCCGCCTGCATCCTCCAACTCGAAGATGATGCGGCCCCAGCCGCCGTTGCCGTTCACCATGAGGCCAATCTCCGTTGGCTCACCGGGAATCTCGATTCCGCGCTTGTGAGAGAGGACGGAATACATCGGTAGAAACACTGAGCCGCCGACCGCCCGTGGTGTGACTTTCAGGGCGTTCTTCTCACTCTCGAACTCCGCGACTTGCTCGAAAGCGAAGTCCCCCTTTCGGCGTGGCGTCTCGAAGTTGTAAAACTCCAGCTCGGTGCTGCGCTCCGTCTCCACCTGCCAGTCGGAGAATTGGTCGAGAGGCGAAACGAGAAATGCTCCCGGCTTTGCAGAAGCGGTCTTTGCTGGAGGGCCTTTGAGCGGTTGTGAAACAGCGGGACGTGCTTCCATTTTCGCCGCGCCTAAAGTGACCTGCCCCATCGCGCCTGACGATGTGAGAAAAACCGGGTCGCCGGAAATCTCGAGCGACGCACGGCCTTCGGTGGTTTCGATGGGCAGGACGTTGCCCATAATGTCCACAGCACTTCCGCCGCTCACTTTCGCGGAGAGCTGGCGCGTCCCTCGCAGCGTCCAGAGCACCGTGACGAACCCGCCCTCGGGCTTCGCAAACTCCATCGCATACACCACAGGCGAGCCCGTCGGCACGGCGCGCGTGAATTTAGCGCCGTCGAGCTGCTGCGTCATCGTGGCGATGGCGACGTAGCTCGGCTTTGGCCGCACGTCCGGCTTGGCGAAGCAGAAGCCCGACGCGCCCCAGTTGCTGAAATAATACGAGTTCCCCATGTCCGTGATGCTGCCCTGCCGGATGACCGGGATGCCCCACGCGAGCGAGTGCATCGCATGCCGCACGAAGTAGCTCGCCTGCGTGTGCAGCGAGAGGTTGCCGGGGTTCGTGTTCGGGTAGCAAATCTCGTAGCACTGCGTGATGGGTTTGTCCTTGTAGCCGTAGGCGTCGAGGATTTGCCGGTCCATCCACAGGCCCGCATTGTTCGACACGAAATCGAGCGGCTGCGTCTCGGGCATGCGCATGAAGCAGCCGGCCTCATTGCCGCGCGAGTCAAACAGCTCCGACGGAAACTTGTGCCGCGCGAACTCCTCCATCAGGTGCGGATTGCCGTTTCCAAAGGCGAGCTTCGCGTCGGGAAACTTCTCTCGCGCCGCCTTCGCCGTCTCGGTCGCCTCCTTCCACATTTCGTCAAATTTCGCCTGCTCCTTCTCGTCGAGCTTGTAGGGCGCCCGGCCGGTGAAGACATCCGGTGTGCGGATGATGTGCGGCCCACTGACGGCATTCTCGTGGAAGATGAGGATGCTCTTCGGCTGCGTCGGATCCTTCTCCAGAGCCTTCGCGAGGACATCCGCATTCCGCGGCTCAGTGCCCGAGAGCACGCCGTATTTGGTGCGCTCTTCGGCGGTGAACCCAAACATCCCGTAGCGGAGCCCGGCCTTCACGTAGAGCGGGCCGACTTCGTTTGCGTCGTTGGGCGTGTAGTGGCCGCCGCTGAAGTCCCACGTGCCAAATGGCGACGTGTCGCGGTGTCTGCGCGTGTCCTTCGGCAGCAGCGCGAAGTTGGTCTCGCGCCGCAACAGCGCGTTGCGGCCCTGCGCGACGCGAATCGAAAGCTCGTGCCACCCGCGCTTCTTCACCGGAATGCTGATGTCCCGCGCCAGTTCGCCGCTCTTCGGAAACTCCAGCTCCTCCGTGGCGGTCCTCGTTTCGCCGCCGTAGAAATCCGTCGCCACGGCTTCGATGGTAAACTTGCCGCGGCTCGGTCCCACATGCCGCAGCTTCACGTGGAAAGTCGGCGCCTGCGGTTCGTTGAACACATGGCCCGCCTCGCTGCTCGTCACCTCCATCTGCACGGGCGAGCGCTGGAACGTCATGCCGAAGATGTGGACGCCACTCGGCAGACCGAGCGGGCGGATTTGAAAGCGGCACGGGTCGGGGCGGCGGATGGCGAGCCGCAGTTCCTTTGTCACCTCGACATCGAGCGCCCACTCCTCGCGGAAGTCCTGCGCCATCGCGACGCCGAGCGGGACGCGCACGAGGAACACATTTCCGGCCGGAGTGGGAATCGCCGTCGTGACGCCCGGCGGCTTCTTCTCATCGAAGCGTGGCACCGTCGCGGAGAAATCATGCAGCGAGACCCGGCGCGCGCCGTCCATCGCGCCGACGCGGAAGCTCACGACGTTCGAGAGCGAGCGGTCGTTGTCCGCTGCGGCGAGCAGATACACGGCGGAGTAGTCGGCCACGGGGACCTTGAACATCGGTCGCTGCGGGTCGCCCGGCGTTTCGGGTCCCTTGTCATAGGCTGCGTAGTAGCTGCTCGGGTCCTTCTGCCAGTCGGGCCACGCGGCGGATTTGAGGAAGAAGTTGTCCGCGCCGTTCTGCCCCGCGAGGTCGAATGGGATGTTCGACACACTGACGCGCCTGCCAGTGAGTTCGGTTTTTGCGTTATCCGCCGCGTAGGCATCGACGCTGACCGGCACATAGAGCCCGGATGCCGGAACCTCGCCCTTCCGCGGCTGCATCGGGTCGGCGGCGTGGAGCATCGCGCAGGCAGAGAGCTGCGCGGCGAGGAGGAGGGACGTGTGTTTCATGGGGTGCTCACTTCAGGCTGGCGAGAAACTCGAGAAGGTCCGCGGCTTCCTGTGCGGTGAGGTTTTGCAGCAGGCCCTCGGGCATGATGGAAACGCGCGCGGTGGTGGTCTCGGCGACATTCGATGCCGGAACCTTCTCCACGAGACCCCCGGCCATCTTCAGGGTGATTTCCACCTCGCTGCGCGCGGCGATGAAGCCGCTCTTCACCGTGCCGTCCTTGAGCTTCACCGTGGCGAGCTGCCACTGCGGTTCGATGACTTTCGACGGCTGGACGATTTGCTCGAGCATTCCCGTGCGGGCCCACTTCGCACCGATGCGCGAGAGGTCCGGGCCGAAATCCGTGCCCACTCCGCCGACGCGGTGGCAGGCGATGCAGATGGCGGCAAAGACCGTCTTGCCGCGCGCGGCGTCGCCGCCGAGCGCGAGCAGGGGGCCGAGCTTGATGTCAGGGCCGAGGACTTTGCGCCGCTGCGATTCGGGCAGGAATCGCTCGAACAAATCGCGGCGCATCGGGTCAGCGAGCGCACTGCCATTTGCGATGGCTTTTGCGCGGAGCTCGCCGGCGACGGAGCCGTCCACGATTGCGAGCAACGTGCCCAGCGCGCCGCTGGCGGTGCCCAGCAAGGTGTCGAGCTGCGAGGCGTCACCGGACTTCAATTTTGCCAGCGCCCGCTCCTCGGCGTCGCGCTGCTTCCGCGTGGCTTCGGTGATGTTCGAGTCCCGGCGCAGGCTGGCGATCCAGTCGCGCACAACGAGCAGGCCGCGGTCGTCCACCAGCTTGCCGCCGAGGTAGGGCATGTGGCCGCGCCCTGCGGTGGCCATCCGGTAAAGCAGCACGCTGCGCGCGGGATCGCCGGGCGCGAGCACGCGGCCCTCGGGGAGGCCGAGGTCGCCGAGCGAAGGCTTCGCATCCACAAGCGTGGTCTCCTTCAGCGGGGTCTCGATGTTGAAGTAGGTGGGCACTGCGCCGCCCGAATTGAAGCGGTGGCACGTGCCGCAGTTCGCATGGAGATAGGAGCGGGCGCGGACCTCGATGCTGCCATGTGTGCCGAACGGATCCGCCATGCGCGACTGGTCGGGCGTGTAGCCGAGCTGTGTGAAGACATCGAGCTGGTCGCCATGCGCGATGGTCGTTGTGCGGTCGAGCTGCGGCGCGCTGAATCCCTGCACGAAGTCATTCATCAGCGTGTGGCAGCGCGCACATTCGCTGCGTGCGAAGAAGCGCCACGGCTGCCGCAGGCACCAGCTCCGCATCGGTCTGCTCCGCATTCCAGCGATACGTGTAGGTGCCCCAAAGGCTGCCATCGAAATGCAGCACCTGCGTCTCGATCCGCCTTCGCGTTGCTGAATTTCCACGCTCCATCTCGAGTGAGTAGGTCTTCGCGAAAGTCGCGCCTGCGGGAAATCCCCAGCGCCCGCGGAGCACGACGCCCTTCGCCTCCTGCGCGACGTAGGCACCGTCGGTGCCGGGAAATGCGACCCAGCGTTCCGCAGTCGCGTGGTCAGCCCACACCTCGGCGTTGATTTCATACGGCAGCACTCCCGCGGCGGGTTTCTGAGTGTGAGTGTCGGTGAAGAGACCCGTTTCGCTCAGCTTGCGTGGAAAGGCGGACGTCTTTCCCGCGAGCGGATTCGGTGCGAGGCGGTGAAGTCCTCCTCCGCTGTAGTCCGCGATGATTAGCTCGCCATCGCGTGCGATGCCGAATGCCGCGGGCATCAGCGAACTGCGCGCGATTTCGCGGTGCTCGGTCACCTTGTCGCCGTCGGTGCGCAGCGACCAGAACGTCCCCATCTGCCAGTCGCCGTAGATGTATGCGCCCTTCAGTTCCTGTAGCCGTGTGCCGTGGTAGAATTCACCCCCGGTGATGCTCGCGGCCTCCTCGTGTGAATGTGCGACGAGCGGCGGGACGATGGGAGTCGGGCCGCGCAGCCGCTCGGGCCGCACGTCCTGCTTGCTGCCCTCGGTGATGCTCCATCCGAAATTCCTCCCGGGCTTCACCCGGTAAATCATCTCCCACAGCTCCCAGCCGACATCGCCGACGAACAGTTCGCCCGACTTCGGGTCGAAGCTCATGCGCCACGGGTTGCGCAGCCCGTAGGCCCACTTCTCGCCGCGCGCGCCGGGCTCGTTCACGAACGGGTTGTCCTTCGGGATGCCGTATGCGCGGCCCGCGTCGGGGTGATCCACGTCGATGCGGAGCACGCTCGACAGCACGCGCGTTAGATCCTGCCCCACCACGAGTTCGTCCGGTGGGTCAGGTCGGGTGCCGTCGCCGGTCGAGAAGTAGAGCATGCCATCGGGGCCGAAGCGGACGTTGCCGCCGTTGTGTCCTCCCGCGGCCCACGAGAATAGAACCTTGCCGCTCGCCGGATCCAGTTTCGGCGGATTGTCGCCAGCCACTCGGAAGCGGATGATGTGCGAGCCATTTTCGCGCGCATCTTTCCCATGCAGATCCTCCACGGCGAAAACGTAGGCGAAGCGGTTTTCTGCGAAGCGCGGGTGAAATGTGATCGAATACACGCGGTTGATTTCCGCGTTGAACGCCGAGGGGCTTCCGAAGTCGTCAATCGTATCCGAGCCTGGCACGAACGAACGAACGCGCCCGGATTCCTCCACGACGACGAGCCGTTCGCTGCCGGGGAAGAGCTGCACATCCACGGGGCGCTTGAAGGTGATGCCCGGATAGATGCGTTCGACGACGAATGGCGGTGGCGGTTCCGGCGTGCCGCGGATGCGCGAGCTTGTCCACGGCACGCGCTCCGCCGCGAGCGTCGCGCTGCTATGGAATGCCAGCGCGAGCAGCACGGCGAGCAGGGGACGGGAATTCATGGGGAAGCGGGAGGTGAGAGGTGCGGGCTATTTTGAACGCCGCACCGCGACGGCCTCAATCTCGTAGCGCAGCGAAGGTGGGAGGCAGTTTGTGATCGTGGTGCGCGCGGGGAAGGGGTCGGAAAAGTATTCGCGATAGAGCTGGTTGAAGAGCGGCACGTCGGTCGCATCGCGGACGTAGTTGCGCGTCTGCACGACGTGCGCGAGGTCGCTGCCAGCGGCCTCCAGCACGCGGCGCAGGTTTTCCACCGAGCGCCGGAACTCACCCTCGAAGGAATCACCGACGATGTTCCCCTTGTCGTCCACCGAGGCCTGGCCGGACACGAAGACGAGGTCGCCCACGACGACCGCCGGGCTGAACGGCAGGTGTGAAGTGGGGGTGTCGGTGTTTCGGGGATACGAGACCAGCGGGTGGTTCATGGTTTTGGGGTATCGGGTGAGCGTGAGTCGTCGGGGAGGAGTTTCTTTGTCGAGTTCATCGGCAGGACGACGAGCCCCGCCAGCAGCATCGCGCCGGCGAGGGTGAAGAAGACGAAGAATTTTCCGTCCCCGCTGCCCTGAGCGCGCAGCCAGGGGAAGAGCAGCGCCCCTGCGCTCGCGCCGAGATTGCCCCACATGTTTCCCCAGCCGCCGGCCGCTGCCGTCGCACGTCCGCCGACATCGCCCATGAAGGCCCACATCGCGGGGTTCGCGAGGTCGGTGCAAAACGAAACCGCGGCACAGCACGCGATGAACAGCCAGACGGAGCCGGCGAACGGCGCGCAGATGTAGGCCGTCACGCCGATGAGCATCGCGCTCACGACTGGCAAGACGCGCCCGATGCGCAGCCCGAACCGCCGAGTGGCCCAGTCGCAGTAAAATCCGCCCGCGAGCTGGCCGAGCATGCCGAAGGCGAGCACACAGGTGACCATCCTCCCGCCTTCGAGTTCGCCGACATGGAGCTCCTTCACGAGATACGTCGGCAGCCACGTGACGAGGAATCCCCAGCCGATGTTCACGCACACCTGATACGCCGCGTTGCACCACAGGCTCGTGCTTTTCACGAAGCTCCCGAGCGCCTGCGCGAGTTCCGCGCCGCTCAGCGGTTTCTCCGTCATGGGAGTGCCGATCAGCGCGAGTTCCGCGGCGTTCACGCCGGGGTGCGACTGCGGGTTCGAGCGCACGATCTTCCAAAAAAGGAACGCGATGAGCAGCCCCGCGGTGCCGTCAATCCACAGCGAAGTGCGCCAGCCGCCCATGTGGACGATCATCCAGATCGTGAGAAATGGCGCGAGCGTGCCGCCGATGCGTCCGCCGAGCGCGACCATGCCGCTGGCGCGCGCGCGGCCCGCGAGCGGGATCCATTTCCGCACCATGGCCATGGCGGTGGGATACGCGCCAGCCTCGGCCATCCCGCACAGCAGCCGCGCCGCGAGCAGCATGGCGAAACCGGTCGCGAGCCCGGTCATGATCGTGAAGAGGGACCAGAGAACGATGTAGATGGTGAGTGTGGACCGCGCGCCGAAGCGGTCGCTCGCCCAGCCGGCAGGCACTTGCAGAAGCGCATACGCGAAAAAGAACGCGCTGAGAATCCGCCCGGTCTCCTTCTCGCCGAGCGGGATGTCCTTTGAGAAGGACGCCGACTTCACGATCTCCGCCATGCAGATGCGGTCGAGATACATGATGAACGCCACGAGCATCGTGATGCCGATGATGCGGCTGCGGACGTTCGTGGGCCGTGGGGAGGCGGTCATCGGTGCGGTCATCAACGCAGCCGCGGCGGCGGTGGGCAAGCAGCGTCTCGGTTTGCCCGCATCGGCGGTGCGTCAGGCGAGCAGCTCGCTCACGACGCGCGCGGGCTGGCCGTCGGTGAGCGATGCGGAGGTGCCGTTGCGCTTGTAGATGAGCTTCGTGTGATCGAGGCCGAAATTCTGCAGAAGCGTGGCGTGCCAGTCGTAGTGGTTCACCACGTCCTTCACCGCCTTGTGGCCCCACTCGTCGGTCTCGCCGTGGACGTGCCCGCGCTTGAACCCGCCGCCCGCGACCCAGTGTGAAAAGCCGAACGTGTTGTGATCGCGGCCCCACTTCTCGCGGCCCGCGTCGTTTTGCAACACGGGGAGCCGTCCCATCTCGCCGCCCCACTGCACGACGGTCGAGTCGAGCAGGCCGCGCTGCTTGAGATCGATCACGAGCGCGGCGGTCGGCTGGTCGGTGGCGATGCAGTTTTTCGGCAGCGCCGAAACGAGTGAGCCGTGCTGGTCCCACGACTGCCCGGAGTTCAGCACCTGCACGAAACGCACGCCGCGCTCCACGAGCCGCCGCGCGATGATGCAGCGCGTCGCGTAGTCCTTTGTTTCCGCGCAATCCACGCCGTAGAGCTTCTTGATGTGCTCGGGTTCGTTGGAAATATCGAGCGCCTCTTTCGCCGCCGTCTGCATTTTCGCCGCCAGCTCGTAGCTCGCGATGCGCGCCTGCAAATCCAGCTCGCCCGGATGCGCGGCGAGGTGCTCCTCGTTGATCGCCTTCAGCAGGTCGAGCTGACGCTTTTGCGGCTCGCCCGCAAACTCAACCTGCGGATCGAGGTTCAAAATGCGCGGCTCCGTCGCGCGGATGAGCGTCCCCTGGTAGAGCGCGGGCAGCCAACCGTTCGTGAAGTGCTCGCCGGTGAAAGTGGGCAGGCCATTCGGATGCCCGAGCACCATGTAGGCGGGCAGGTCCTGCGTCTCGCTGCCGAGCCCGTAGCTCAGCCACGCGCCGACGCTCGGCCGGCCTGCAGTGATGCGCCCGTTGTTCATCGCGTAGAGGCCCTGCGCGTGATTGCTCACGCCCGAGTGCATCGAGCGGATGAGCGTGATGTCGTCCGCGATTTCGCCGAGGCACGGGAGCAATTCGCTCAGCTCCATGCCGCTCTGCCCGCGCTTGGAAAATTGCCATGGCGAGCCGAACACCTTCGCCGAAGCCTGCGCGAGATTGTCGTATTTGATCTCACCCGGAAATTTCCGCCCGTGGTATTTCGTGAGCATCGGCTTCGGGTCGAAGAGATCCATTTGCGACGGCCCGCCCATCATGAAGCAGCAGATCATCGCGCGAGCCTTCGGCTGAAAATGCGGTTCCTTCGGCAGCAAATCGTAGCGCAGCGGCGCAGCGGTCGGCGCGTGCGGCTTCACCGGCGCCCCGAGCAAGCCGTCATCGCGCAGCAGCGTCGCCAGCGCGAGCGAGCCGAGGCCGAAGGCATTGGCCTGGAGAAAATGGCGGCGGGAGCAAAGGCGCGAGTGCATGGCTATTCGATGTAGAGAAAGCGGTTCGAGCTGAGGAGCACCTGGCAGTAGCTCGCGAGGCCCTCGACGGCGGGGTCGGGCGCGGGCTTGTCCTTCGAGTGCTGGATGCCGTGGTGGTAGGCGCGGACGGCTTCGGTCTGCGCGGTGACGTAGGCGAGCGCGCGCTGCACGTCGGCGTCCTGCGGCGTCCGGCTGAGCAGGATGCGCCACGCCGCGGTGATTTGCGCGGCGGTGTTGTCGGGCGCGCCGCCGCGGAGGCGCTTGGCGAGGCTGCGCGCGGCTTCGAGGACGAACGTGTCGTTCATCATCAGCAGCGACTGCGGCGCGACGGTCGTGCGGGCGCGGAGTTCGCAGTTGGGCTGCATCGTCGGCGCGTCGAATGTCTCCAGCACGGTGAGCGGCGTCTTGCGGCGCACCTGCACGTAGATGGAGCGGCGGAAATCATTCGCGCCGTCGGCTTCGACTTTCGCGAGCGTGATGGTGCCCTTGTCTTTCCCGGTGACGATGCGGCCCTGCACGTCGCGCGCGATGTCTGAGGGCGGGCCGAACGGGCTCGGGTTCAGCGTGCCGGCGGCGGCGAGCATCGAGTCGCGCACGGTCTCGGCGTCGAGGCGTTGCAATTTGAAACGACCGAAAAATTTGTTATCGGGATCGCTGCGCAGCGACGCGTCGTTGCGCGACGACTGGCGGTAAGTCGTGCTCATCACCATGAGCTTGTGCAGCGGTTTCAGCTTCCAGCCGCCGCTCATGAATTCGCTCGCGAGCCAGTCGAGCAACTCGGGATGCGACGGCGCTTCGCCTGCCGTGCCGAAGTCACCGGGCGTGTTCACGATGCCGCGACCGAAATGATTCAGCCAAAAACGGTTCACGAGCACGCGCGCGACGAGCGGATGCTTCCCGCTCGTGAGCCACTTCGCATACGCGAGGCGTCGGCCACTCGAGCCCGTGGTGATTTTCTCCGCGTGAAACGGCTCGACCTGCGGTGAGGCGAGCACGGTGAGTTCGCCGGGCGTCACTTCCTGCTTCGGCTGGTCGTGATCGCCGCGGTTGAAGAGGAACGTCTTCGGCACGGCGCCCTTCACCTCGGTGAGCGCCATCACCATGCCTTCCGGCGGAAGCGTCGCGCGGAGCTTCGTGCCTTCGGCGGTCTTGTCGGTGACCTTCTTCTGCAAAGCGGCGTCGTAGAGATCGAGCGAGTAGAGCGCGAGGGCGTTCGGGTATTTCTTGAGGAGCGCCTTCTGCTCCGGCGTGCGCTTGGCTTCCGCCGTCGCGCGCGCGGCGCGGTAGGGCTCGCGCTCGGCCTCGGGCAGCTCGAGGATTTTCTTTTCGAAAATCTCATCGAGGAATTTTTTGCTCATCGCCTGCGCCTCGCGGTTGATCTCGCCAATCTTCTTTTCGACCTCCGCGGCCTTCGCGCGCTCCTCCGGCGTGTAGAGCGAATACTGGCGCTGCGCCGGTGGACGCGGATTCTGCCAGTCGAACGCCGGCTCGAAGATCGCGCGCAGCCGGTAGTAGTCGCTCTGCGGAATCGGATCGTAGCGGTGATCGTGGCACTGCGCGCACCCGACGGTGAGCCCGAGCAGCGACGACGACACGACCTTCAGTTCCTCGGCGATGACCTGGTTGCGCGCGAGCTTTGCGTCGTCATTCGCGTCGCCGGTGCCGTCCGGCGCCATGCGGAGAAAAGCGGTCGCGGTGAGCGCATCGAGACGCTTCGGGTCGGTGACGGCCTGCTGAGTCTCGGCGTGCGTCACGCCTGCGAGTTCGTCGCCGGCGAGCTGCTCGGTGATGAATTCATTCCACGGCTTGTCCGCATTCAGCGAGCGAATGACGTAGTCGCGATAACGCCACGCATGCGGCCGGACCGAATCCGCCTCAGTGTAGCCGTTCGAATCCGCGTAGCCGACGACGTCGAGCCAATGCCGCGCCCAGCGCTCGCCGTAGCTCTGCGAAGCGAGCAGCCGGTCCACGACTTTCTCGTAGGCATCCGGTGATGCGTCCTTCAAAAACGCATCCACTTCCGCGGGCGTCGGCGGCAGGCCGGTGAGGTCGAGCGTCACGCGACGGATGAGCGCCGCCTTGTCCGCCTCGGGAGCGAAGTCGAGTTTCTGCTCGCGGAGCTTCGCGAGGATGAAGGCGTCGATCGGATTTTGAATTATGGATTCTGGATTCTGAATTGCCGGCACCGCGGGCCGCGCGATCGGCTTGAAGGACCAGAACTCCCGCTCCGTGTCCGTGATGAACATTCCCGGCGGCAGCTTCTCCGGTTCGGGTTTCGTCACCTTTGCGCCCTGCGCGATCCACTTCTCCAGCACAGCGATTTGCTCCGGCGGGAGCGGCTTGCTCTTGCGCGGCATCTCGCCGCTGCGCACGAGCAGAATCATCTCGCTCAGGTCGGGCTTGCCCGGCTCGACCACGCGCCGGGCGGTGTCGAGTTCCAGGTCCATGAATCGCCGCAGCCGCAGATCCACGCCGCCCTTAGGCTTTTCCTCCTCGCCGTGGCAATGCGTGCAGTGCGCCTTCAGGATCGGCCGCACATCCTTTTCAAAGCTCACGTCGTTCGCGAGTGCTCGAGCGCACGCGAAGGCGGTGAGGGTGACGAAGTTGGAAAAGTGGGCGCGCATAGTGCGTGGTGTTTTCAACCGGCTCCCGCTCCGTCTCGTAGGGTCGGAGCTCGGCAAAAACCGCACTGTGAGCGTGACCTCGTCGTGTCCTCGGCTGTCGCCCGACACTGCCGATGCCCGCGAACATTCCTCCTGCAATTCCGCCATTCCGGAGATTTACAGACACCCATGAAAAGGATTCTCGTTGCCCTCGTCTCGCTCGTGTCCCTCGCCAGCGCCGCGCCCCTTGTCTTTCAAGGCACCGACGGCCCCGGCAAGGGGAAGCACATCGTCTTCATCGCCGGCGACCATGAATACCGATCGGAGGAGTCGCTGCCGGCGCTTGCGCGCATCCTCGCGAAGCGGCAGGGCTTCAAGTGCACAGTCCTTTTCGACATCGACAAGGATGGCAACATCAGCGCGGGCGAGCCGCAGAACATTCCCGGCATGGAGGCGCTCGATTCGGCGGACCTTGCGGTGGTGTTCCTGCGCTTCCAGCAGCTCCCGGCGGAGCAGATGAAGCACTTCGACGACTACCTGAAGCGTGGCGGGCCGGTGGTCGGGATGCGAACAGCGACGCACGGCTTCAAAATCGCGGCGGGGGATCCGTTCGCGAAGTATTCGTTCAACTATAAGGGCGCGGACTACGAGCTGGGCTTTGGCCACCAGGTGCTCGGGCAGACGTGGGTCGGGCACTACGGAAAGAATCACTCGCAGAGCACGCGCATCACGATCGTGCCGGAGAAGGCATCGCATCCCATCCTGCGGGGCGTGAAGGACGTGTGGGTGCAGGCGGGCGGCTATGTCGGCAAGCCGACGGACGGCGAGATTCTCACGATGGCGCAGCCACTGAACGGCATGACGCCCGATTCGCCCGCGGATGCGACGAAGCCGCCAATGCCCTCGGAGTGGACGCGCACCTACAAGGCCGCGAATGGCAAAGCCGCGCGAGTCTTCACCACGCTCTACGGCACCTCGGAGGACATCACGAACGACGGCTACCGCCGGCTTGTGCTGAACGGCTGCCTTTGGGCGCTCGGTTTGGAGGACAAAATTACGCCGTCGCTCGACTACGCGTTTGTCGGGCCGTTCAAGCCGAACACCTTCGGCGGCGGTGCGTATGCCCGCGGCATCAAGTCCGAGATGTATGCGGGCTTTGAGAGTCCGATTCCCGCGAATGACAACACGAAGACACCCGCGACGAAAAAGCCTGATGACAAGGCGAAAGGCGGGGAGAAGAAGGCCGAAAAGCAAGCTGCTGCCGCAACCGCACCAGCAGCCGCGGTTGCGAAGGCCGCCATCGTCACGGGCAAGCCCGCGCGGTTCGTCCGCATCGAGATTCCAGGCGAACGTCAGTGCCTGCAAATCGCGGAGATCGAGATCCTGAGCGGTGGCAAGAACCTCGCAAAGGGTGGCAAGGCGATACAATCGACCACCGGGCACGGCGGCGATGCGAACCGCGCGATGGATGGCGACAAGAGCCCAAACTACGGCAAGGGCATGACGCACACGCAGGAGAACCAGCCGAACCCCTGGTGGGAGATTGACCTCGGTGGCGCGCATGAGATCGACTCGATCGGCCTGTGGGCACGCCGGGGTTTCCCGGAACGTCTCGGTGGCTTCACGCTGAGCCTGCTCGACGAGGGGCGCAAACCGGTGTTTCAGATCCAGAACGTCGCCGGGCCGGAAGCGATGACCATCGACGTGAAGGGCGGCGGCAAGCTCGCGTATCTCACTTTCGACGGAAAGCCCGGCCGGCCCCCAACCAAGGGCGGCAGCACCGCGAGAGGCGATGGCAAAAAGTCGCCCGCCGGCCCGCAGGAACCGCCGCTCGCCGACGTGCCCGCCGACTTTAGGGACCCTCTGCCGTTCACTTTCAAGAAGGGCGACACTGTCGCGATCCTCGGCAACGGCTTGCCCGACCGCATGCAGCACGACGGCTGGATGGAGACGCTCCTGCAGAGCCAGCTTCCCGATCAGCAGGTGCGTTTCCGCACGATGAGCATCAGCGGCGATCGGCCCGACTCGTTCCCGCGCAGCAGCGGGCAGCTTTCGATGACGGCCTATCTGCGGCACGTGAAGCCGGACGTGGTGTTTGCATTCTTCGGCTACAACGAGTCGTTCGAGAACAAGCCGGACGAATACAAAAAGAAGCTCGTCGAGTTTGTGAAAAAGACGCGCGGCGCGAAGCCGAACGGGAAGGACTTCCCGCGCATCGTGCTCTTCAGCCCGATCGCGCACGAGGACACGAAGAACCCGAACGTGCCCGACGGCAAAGAGCACAACGCGCAGCTCGAGGCTTACACGAAGGCGACCGAGGCCGCGTCGAAGGAAGCGGGTGTCGCGTTTGTGGATCTCTTCCATCCGTCGCTCGAGTTGTTCAAAGCCGCGAAGGCTCCGCTTACGATCAACGGCGTGCATCTGAGCGAAGATGGAAACCGCGACCTCGCGGAAGTCATCGCCAAGGCGCTGCTGGGAAAACCGGTGAGCGCGTCCTCCTCGATGGAGCCGCTGCGCGAAGCGGTGCTCGATAAGAATTTCCACTGGTATAACCGTTACCACGCGTCCGACGGCAACGACGTGTGGGGCAGCCGCTCGACGCTCAGTTTCGTGAACGGCCAGACGAATGCCGACGTGCTGAAGCACGAACTTGTGATGCTCGACGCGATGACCGCAAACCGCGACGAGCGCATCTGGGCGCGTGCAGCCGGCAAGGACAGGAAAGTGGACGACAGCAACGTGCCGAAGCCCGTGCCGGTCGTCTCGAATGTCGGCGGCGGCAGCAAGAGCAGCAGCGCTCAGAAGGAGGGCCGCACGACATACCTCGATGCGCGGGAGGCGGTGAGGCACTTCGCCATCGCCAAGGGTTTCAAGATCGAGCTCTACGCCGACGAGTCGCGTTTCCCCCAGCTTGTGAATCCGGTGCAGATGCAGTTCGACACGAAGGGCCGCCTCTGGGTCGCGTGCTGGCCGGATTATCCGAAGTGGGAGCCGGGTAAGCCGGTGCGGGATTCGCTGCTCATTCTTGAGGATGACGGCCATGGCCGGGCGAAGAGCGCCAGGGAATTCGCGAAAGTGCAGAACCCCCTCGGCTTCGAGTTTTGGAACAACGGCGTGATCGTCACGCGCCAGTCGGAGCTGTTGCACCTGAAGGACACGAACGGCGACGACAAGGCCGACACTCAGACCATCCTGCTTCAGGGGCTCGACACCTCCGACACGCATCACGGCGCGAACAACCTCGTGCATGGTCCAGACGGCGGCATCTACTGGCAGAGCGGCGTCTTCATGCAGCACAACCACGAGCACCCGTGGGGCCCGTCGCTGCAGACCGGCGCGAGCGCGATGTTCCGCTTCGACCCGCGCCGCTTCACCATCGCGCAGCACGCGACGAATTCGCCGAATCCGCACGGCACGTCGTTCGACTACTGGGGCTACTGCTACGCCACCGACGGCACCGGCGGCCGCGCGTATCAGGTGCGGCCCGAGGGCAACGGCTTCAAAATGTATGAGCTGTTGAAAAAGGAAGTGCGTCCCGTAACGTCGAGCACGGTCGTCTCCAGCACGCACTTCCCGGAGAGCATGCAGGGCGACTTTTTGATCTGCAATGTCATCGGCTTCCTCGGCATCAAGCACTACCACCTCGAGCGCGACGCCGAGAAAGGCACCGTGTGGGGCGAGCCCGCGGGCGACGAGCTCACCGTGAAGGTCACGAATGCCGACGGCAGCGTGACCGAGGAAAAATCGCGCGGCCTGCTGATGAGCGGCGACAAAAACTTCCGCCCGTCCTGCGCCGTCTTCGCGCCGGATGGTTCGCTCTACGTTGCCGACTGGCACAACGTGATCATCGGCCACATGCAGCACAACGTGCGCGACCCCAACCGCGATCATAAGCACGGCCGCATCTACCGCATCACCGCGATCGATCGCCCGCTGCAGAAGCCCGTCGCCATCGCCGGACAGCCGATTCCCGCGCTGCTGGAGAATTTGAAATCGCCCGTGGACGGCATCCGCCATCGCACGCGCATCGAGCTGAGCGGGCGCGACTCCAACGAAGTCATCACCGAGACGCAGAAGTGGATGAAGCAGTTCGACCCGAGGAAGAAGGAGGACGCGCACCACCTGCTCGAGGCGCTGTGGCTGCACCAGCAGCACAACGTCCGCGACGTCGCGCTCCTCGGCCAGCTCTTGAAGTCCCCCGAGCCACACGCCCGCAACGCCGCGAACGTCGTCCAGCACCTTTGGTTCAAGGTGGAGGCCAGCATGAAGGGCGGCGTCATCGCCGACGCGCCCGAGGAGAAGCTCAAGGTCACCATCCCCGCGCATCTCGCCCAGAAGGAGCACGAGAGCTACAAGCTCGGCGCCGAGGTGTTCCACCGCGACGCGCACTGCGCGACCTGCCATCAGCCGACCGGCGAGGGATTGCTGAACATCTATCCGCCCCTGAAAGGCAGCCCATGGGTCAGCGGCAGCGAGGAGCGCCTCATCAAGCTCGCCCTGCACGGCCTCTGGGGGAAGATCGAAGTCAACGGCCGGACCTTCGACACCGCCAAAGGCGTCCCGCCGATGACTCCCTTCGCCTCCTTACTGAACGACAAGGAACTCGCCGCCGTGCTCACTTACGTGCGCAACTCATGGGGCAACAAGGCCTCCCCCGTCGCCCCGGAGACCGTCACCCGCGTCCGCGCAGCGAACAAGAGCCGCAGCATGTTCTGGACGCCCGAGGAACTGCTCAAGGCACACCCGCTGGAGAAGCAATGACCGGCGAGTTCCAGCGGAACCCTCGCCGTCGGCGCGCGAGTCTTTGACGCCGGGTTCGCTCCCGAGAGCGAGGACATCCTCTGGCGCTGCCGGCTGCTATTTTGCCGGCGGCGCTGCGGAGCTGGGCTGGCTGAGATGCCGGTGCAGTTCATGCACTTTGCCGATAATCTTCTCCTCCAGTTCCGGCGCCCAAGGGCCGGGATGGATGGAGCTGAAGCGCACCACTTCGCCACCTTCGTAACCGCCCTCCTCGCGCACGCGGCGGCTCGGGATGTAGGTCATCACATCGTGCGAATAGCCCGCGACCCACACGGCGGCCTTGCCGGCGAGCTCCTTTTTCAGGCGCAGCGAATAGTCCACGACGACTTCGCCGCCGAGCGCCGCGAGCACGATGTCGCCGCCGAAGTGCGCGACCTGCACGGGATACGGATAATCGGCGGGGAGTTTCCCGTCCGTCTTCAGCCGGTCGAGCATCCGCTGCGCGTGGCTCACGGTGTATTTGTCCTTGGAAGCGAGGCGCTGCTCGAACTCCCCGCGCGTAGGCACCGGACCGTAGGCGAGGGGAATCTCCACCGCCTCCGCCGTCACCGGGCCGAGCACTTCGCGCTGCGGCTTCACCGTGAGCGCGGCTTCCACGGCGGTCGCGAGTGAGCGGCCGTGGCGCTGCGCAAGCTCGATGGTGCCGCGCGGATACGGGTTCTGGTCGCCGCTGCAGCCATTCAGGAAAAGCGCGATGGTGCCGGGGTGCTCCGCCTGCAGGTATTCCTGCGCGAAGCCCGCGTAGTCGCCGCAGAACTGGTAGAAGCCGAGAGTCGTGTTGTGGCACGAGTAGCCAAAGAGCACCGCGCGCAGCGAGCCGTCCGCGCCGAGCACGCTGAGCACCGGCACGTCGTGGTCCACGGGGCCGTCGGGGAAGGGGCTGTTTTGAAAACCCGTGCCCGTCGGCAGGCGGCGGTTCATCGCGAAGCCCGCGCGAGCGTGCGAGTAGTTCAGCCTCGCGGGCGCAGAGTTCTTCAGCGCCTCGCCGACGAGCGCAAAAATCTTCTCCTCCAGCTTGCGGCCATACACCTCGCCCGGCGTCTCGGAGGGCGGCACGTCGTCGGCCTCCGATTTCCCGATGCGGAATGCCGGCCCGCAGTGCGTGTGCGAGGCGTTCAGCAGCAGCCGCTCACCCGGCAGCCCATGCTTCTCCTTCAGCCGCTTCTCCAGGTGCAGCCGCAGGTCGCGCGGCACGCCGATGAGATCCATCGTCACGAACACAAAGCGCCCGCCCGCCGAGTCCTCCACGGCGAGCGCCTTTGCAAAGAGATCCTGCGCCTTGCCCTCGGACGGCTTCGTGCGCGCCGCGTAGCCGGACATCGGCATGTCCACCTCCGGCGTGATGACGACCGACGCCGCGCCTGCCTTCCACGT
>JBGAPU010000036.1:0-51838 GCA_044221035.1 Chthoniobacteraceae bacterium
CGGAACGGCGACGGTGGACACCAAGGAACTTCGCAATGGAAAGCCAACGCTGCGGATCGACATTGACCGTGGCGATTTTGTTTTTGTGAAGCAGGCATTGGCGGGCAAGCCGAACACTCGCTACCGGCTCACCGGCTTCATCAAGACCAAGAATGTGGACACGGTGAAGAAGGGTGGAAAAGCGGGGGCATCGCTCTTGGTCGGATTTTCCGCCGATGTCCGCAATGGGAATACCCAATCACTGCAAAAGTCCCACCCGTGGACGAAAGTGAGCGTTGATTTCACAACCACAGACAAGACGGATCTCCGAGTGGGGATGGGCCTTGGCTGGTATGCGTCGAATGTGACTGGGACCGCGTGGTTTTCCGACGTGTCGCTTGTCGAGCTTGGAAGCGCTGGAAAGAAGTGAGCCACGGCGGTGCGCTTGCCACAGGCGGGGAATGGGGCATCTTCGCGGGCATGAGCACGCTCGCCGAGATCGAAGCCGCCATCGCGCAACTGCCGCCGGAGCAGTGGTTGGAAATCCGCCGGTGGCTGGACAGTCACGCGCCAAAGGCGGTCGCCGGATCTGGTGCAGGGAAACCGGAGGATTTCGAGCGCTGGCTGGAGGCGAGCACCGGCATCGCAAAAGGACGCTTCACGACGGATGAACGGATGAGGGAAACGCGGGGGGAGGACTGATGGGCGGCGGTGTGATCGTGGATGCGAACGTGTGGCTGGACATTCTCACGGCGGATGCGCAGTGGCTGGCGTGGTCTTCCACCGCACTGCGCAACGCAAGGACGGCAGGGCCGATCCTCGTGAATCCGATCATCTGCGCGGAGATCGCGCCCGCGTTCGATTTCGACTGGCTGCGGATGGATGCATGGCTGGCGCAGGCGGGCGCGGTGAAGGAACCGCTGCCGTTCGAAGGTTCGACCATCGCGGCGGCGGCGCACCGGGAATACCGTGCGCGCGGGGGGCTGCGTGGGAGGCCGCTGCCGGATTTCTTCATCGGTGCGCATGCGGAGGCGGCGGGCCAGGCGCTGCTCACGCGCGATGCGGCGCGGTATCGCACGTATTTCCCGTCCGTTCCGCTGATCTGTCCGCCGGAGTGATTCCCGTTATTACGCGCCCGCGGCGATCTCCTCCACGCTCGGGCAGGTGCAGACGAGGTGGCGGTCGCCGAAGACGTTGTCCACGCGGCCGACGTGCGGCCAGAACTTGAACTCACGGAGCCACTGCGCGGGATATGCGGCCTGCTCGCGAGGGTAGGGGTGCGTCCAGTCGCCGGCGGTCACGGTGCCCGCGGTGTGCGGGGCGTTCTTGAGCGGGTTGTCGGCGGCGTTCATCGCGCCGGATTCGACGGCGGTCATCTCGGCGTGGATGGCGAGCATCGCGTCGCAGAAGCGGTCGAGCTCGGCCTTTGATTCGCTCTCGGTCGGCTCGATCATCAGCGTGCCGGCGACGGGCCAGCTCAGCGTGGGCGCGTGGAAGCCAAAATCCATGAGCCGCTTTGCGACATCCTCGGCGGTGGTGAGCTTGAAGCCGCGGAGGTCCACGATGCACTCGTGCGCGACGGTGCCCTGAGCGCCGCGGTAGAGGATGGGGAAGTGGTTCTCGAGCCGGTGTGCGATGTAGTTGGCGTTGAGGATGGCGAGCTTCGTCGCGTCGGTGAGGCCGCGCGCGCCCATCATGCGGATATACATCCACGGAATCGGCAGGATGCTCGCGCTGCCGAGCGGCGCGGCGGAGACGGCGCCGGTGTTCCTGCCCGGCCCGATGCGCTCGGCGAGCGGGAGGAAGGGCGTGAGCTTTTCCCCGACGCAGATCGGGCCCATGCCGGGGCCGCCGCCACCGTGCGGGATGCAGAAGGTCTTGTGCAGGTTGAGGTGGCAGACGTCCGCGCCGATGCGGCCGGGGCTCGTGAGGCCGACCTGCGCGTTCATGTTCGCGCCGTCCATGTAAACGAGGCCGCCATGCGAGTGGATGACGTGGCAGATTTCCACGACCGTCTCCTCGAACACGCCGTGCGTGCTGGGGTAGGTGATCATGCACGCGGCGAGGTTCTGCGAATGCTGCAGCGCCTTGTCGCGCAGGTCGGTCATGTCCACATTGCCGAGCGCGTCGCATTTCACCGGCACGACTTTCATGCCTGCCATGACGGCGCTGGCGGGGTTCGTGCCGTGCGCGCTGGTGGGGATGAGGCAGATGTCGCGCTGCGGCTGCTGGCGCGACTCGTGGAATTTGCGGATGCAGAGGAGGCCGGCGTATTCGCCCTGCGAGCCGGCGTTTGGCTCGAGCGACACGCCGGGCAGGCCGGTGATTTCGGCGAGCCAGCGCGAGAGTTGGTCACTCATCTCGCGGTAGCCTGCGGCCTGATCGGCCGGGGCGAACGGGTGGAGACTCCCAAACTCCGGCCACGTCACGGGGAACATCTCGCTCGTGGCGTTCAGCTTCATCGTGCAGGAGCCGAGCGAAATCATCGAGTGGCAGAGCGACAGGTCGCGCGACTCGAGGCGGCGCAGGTAGCGCAGCATCTCGTGCTCGGTGTGGTGGGAGTTGAAGATCGGATGCGCGAGCAATGCGGCGGAGCGCTGATGTGCCGGAGGGATGCCTGCGGCGGTGTCGCGCGCGAGGGTGTGGACATCCACGCTGTGCGTGTGGCCGAAGTTGAAAACGGTCAGCAGGTTTTCGATGTCCTCCGCCGTGGTCGTCTCGTCGAATGCGACGGCAAACGAGTCGCCGCCGACTTCGCGAAGGTTGACCTGCGCTGCGAGCGCAGTTGCCCGGATTGTCGCGAGGTCCGCCTTCGGCACGGTCACCTGCACCGTGTCGAAAACGGGCGCGGCCCCGACGGTGAACTGGCGTCCCAGCTTCACAACGCCTGCGGCAAATGTGCGGGCGGCGAGATGCACGCGGCCCGCGATTTTCCGCAATCCTCCGGGGCCGTGATACACCGCATACATCGAGGCCATCACCGCGAGGAGCACCTGCGCGGTGCAGATGTTCGACGTGGCCTTGTCGCGGCGGATGTGCTGCTCGCGCGTCTGGAGCGACAGGCGGAATGCCGGGTTGCCGTGGGAGTCCTTCGACACGCCGACGAGGCGGCCGGGCATCACGCGCTTGAACTCGTCCTTCGTCGCGAGATAGCCGGCGTGCGGGCCGCCGAATCCCATCGGCACACCGAAGCGCTGCGCGCTGCCGACCACGATGTCCGCGCCGAACTCCGCGGGCGGGCGGAGCAGGGTGAGCGCGAGCGGGTCCGCCGCGCAGATGCAGACCGCGCCGGCGGCGTGTGCCTTTTCAAAGAGCGGAGCGTAGTCGTGGATGCCGCCGAGCGTGTTCGGATACTGCACGATCACCGCGCAGAAGCTTTCCGTCGGCACGAACGCGTGCTCGTCGCCGACATGCACCTTCACGCCGAGCGGTTCGGCGCGTGTCTGCACGACCGCGATGGTCTGCGGGTGGCAGTGATGGGAGATGAAGACGGCCTTCACCAGCGCGTCCTTTTTCAGAGCGAGCGCCATGTGCATCGCCTCGGCGGCGGCCGTCGCTTCGTCGAGCAGCGAGCCGTTTGAGACGGGCAGGCCGGTGAGGTCCGCGATCATCGTCTGGAAATTGAGCAGCGCTTCGAGCCGGCCCTGCGAGATTTCCGCCTGATACGGTGTGTAGGCGGTATACCAGCCGGGATTCTCGAGGATGTTCCGCTGGATCACCGGCGGCACGATGCAGTCGTGGTAGCCCTGGCCGATGTAGCTCTTGAAGACGCGGTTCTTCGCGGCGATCGCGCGCAGTTCGGCGAGCGCCTCGCTCTCGCCGAGAGGCTCCGGGAGTCGCATCTCGCCCGCGCTGCGGATCGCCGCCGGCACCGTTTTGGCGATGAGGTCATCGAGCTTCTCCAGCCCGAGCGCGGTGAGCATTCCGCGGATTTCGGATTCGCCGGAGCCGAGGTGGCGCGGCGCAAATTGATCGCAAAGGGTGAGAGGTGACGGTGATGGTGCGGCCTTCGGGCTCGCGGACTGATGCATGGCGCGCGGAGGCTAGACGCCCGCGGTGCCCGAACAAAAGGAAATTGCTCTCGCAATCTGCGGCGCACATCCGCCAATCTCCGTGGAGCGTTCAAACCAGCATTCGGCCAGCATCTTTAAGCCATGAATTTCCCAGCAATCCTCGCCTCCTCCATCCTCGCAGCCGCCGCCGTCGGCGCGCCGCTGCCGCCGCCGCCGGCGCAGATCGATGTGACGAAGCTGCCCTCGCAGGCCAAGGTCATCGACCGCGTGGTGGTGCCTGTTCCGAACGAGGTCTTCGCGGTGCTCGACAAGCTCGGGAAGCCGAAGTGGGCGGGCCTCATTCACCGCGACGTGAGCAAGGCCAAGCCCGCGGGCGAGGCGCCGCAAATCGCGATGATGCTCGGGGTGATCATCGCGGAGGGATTCATCGCCGTGGAGGCCGAGGACGCCGAGGAGGTGAAGGAACTCGGACGGGCGATCCTCACTTTCTCGAACGCCATCGGCGTGCGGAAGGCCGTCGTGCGCCGCGCGAACAGCGTCATCGAATACGCGGACAAGAAGAGCTGGAACCGTGTCCGCACGGAACTCGACGGCGCGCTGGCCGACGTCCGCGGCGCGATGGTCGAGCTGAACAGCGAGTCGCTCGCCCAGCTCGTGAGCATTGGCGGCTGGCTGCGGGGCACGGAGGTTCTGGCGCAGGTCGTCAACATGGACTTCAGCCCTTCGGGCGCCGAACTGCTGAGCCAGCCGGAACTCATCGAGCACTTTCAGAAGCAGGTGGACGGAATGAAGTCGCGCCTCCGTTCCAACCGCGTCGTCGGCCAGGTCCGCAGCGGGCTGAAGGAAATCCAGCCGCTGATCGGCAATGACGGCACGAAGATCACCGAGAAGACGGTGAAGGAAGTCGCCGGCATCTCGGGCCGCCTTGTCTCTCTCATCCGCAGCAAATGACCACCGTGAAAAAGCTCACCCGTTTCCTTTTGATTCTCGCCGCAGCACTCGCGATTCCCGCGGCGTTCGCCTATGTGGACGACGCGCATTCCCGCGCCATGGAGGCTGCGGTGGCCGCAGTGAAGGAAGGCTATCTCGTCCGCCAGGAATACTGGGCGGGTGCGCTGGCGACGAAGCAGCCGAGCGTGGTGAAGCACCAGCTCTTCAAGGGCAACAGCTACTGGTTCTGGCTCGGCAGCGACGAGGATTCCGCGCAGGTCACCGTCCACGTGTATGACCCGAACGGGAAGCTGGTGGACGCGGAGTCGTGGCAGCGCGGCAACATGGCAGCCGCGAAGGTCGTCCCGAACCAGACCGGCACCTATTTCATCGTGTTCAGCGTCGAGCAGTCCAAAGCGAAGAAGAACCGCTGGGCGCTCGCGTATGGATACAAATAGCGCCGGGGAACCTGGCCACGCCGGAACCGGCGGTGACGGTGAATGGAAGCCGATGGCGGTGCGGTCCTCGGTGTGTCTTGTCTGCACGGTCGTCGCGCTGATCCTGCGGAAGTCGCACCACGATGCGTCGATGCTCTGGGTGGCTGGCGCCTATTTCTCCGGCGGATGGGATCTCACGCTGAAAGTTTGGGAGGGAATTCGGGAGCGGGAGTTTGGGACGGACTTCCTCATGTGGCTCGTCGCGTTTGGCGCGGTTTTCATCGGGGAGCAGGCGGAGGCGGCGGTGCTGCTCGTCCTTTTCTCCGCGTCCGGGGCGATGGAGCGCTTTGCGCACGGGCGCACGCAGCGGGAGATTTCCGCGCTGCTGAAAAGCGCGCCGAAGCTCGCGCGGCTCATCGAGGACGGTGGCGAGCGCGAGGTGCCGGTCGCAGAACTGCGCCCCGGCCATCGCGTGCGCGTGACTGCGAACGAGCAGGTGCCGGTGGACATCCTCGTGGAGAAGGGCGAGAGCGCGTGCGACGAGGCGATGCTCACGGGCGAGGCGGAGCCGATTCCGAAATCTCACGGCGACACGGCGCTTGCCGGCACGCTGAACCTCTGGGGTGTCGTCGAGGGCCGCGTGCTGCGTGCGGCGGAGGACAGCGCGCTGCAGAGGATCATCCGGCTCATTGAAAACGCACAGCATCTGAAGGCGCCGGTGCAGCGTTTCACGGACCGCTTTGGCACGCGCTACACGGCGCTCGTGCTCAGCGCCTGCACGGTTGTTTTCTTTGTGTGGTGGCTTTTGCTCGGTGCGCCTCCGTTTGTCCGCGATGCAGCGCACGAGAGCGCATTCTACCGGGCGATGACGCTGCTCGTGGTCATGTCGCCGTGCGCGCTCGTCCTCTCGGTTCCGTCGGCGATTCTCTCGGCGATTGCCTTTGGCGCGCGCAATGGAGTGCTGTTCCGCGGCGGCGCGGCCATCGAGAACCTCGCGGGCATCACCGTGGTCGCGATGGACAAGACGGGCACGCTCACGCACGGGAAGCTCGAATTGACCGCTGTGGAGGCGCTCGCGGGATCCGAGCGCGATGTCCTGCTCGGAGCAGCGAACCTCGCGCGCATTTCAAACCACCCGATGTCCCGCTCCATCGCGCGCGAGGCGGCCCGGCGCGGGCTTCCCATCGAGCAGCCGGAGGAGACGGAGACCGTGGCGGGGAAGGGGGTGCGCGGAAAATGGCGCGGCGAACCGGTGGTGCTCGGGCACCGCGATTTGGTCGCTTTCGTGCGGCCCGATGCCGCGCTGCCGCAGCAGGCGGAGCAGGCGAGCGAAGTCTGGTTTGCGTCGCCGAAGCTCCTGGGTCGCGTGCTGCTGCGCGATCAACTGCGCAGGGAGGCCCCCGTGCTCGTGTCGCGCCTGCATGATGCGGGGCTGAAGACCGTGATGCTCACCGGCGACAAATCGGGCGCGGCGGAACAGATGGGCCGCATGTCCGGCGTCGGCACCATCCTCGGCCAGCTCACCCCCGCGCAGAAGGTCGAGGCCATCGAGTCGCTCCGCAAATCCGGCGGCAGGGTCGCGATGATCGGCGACGGCGTGAACGACGCGCCGTGCCTCGCGGCGGCCGATGTGGGCGTGGCGATGGGCGCGCGCGGTTCTGATGCCGCCATCGAGCAGGCGGAAGTGGTGCTCATGAATGACCGCCTCGAAAACTTCCTGCTCGCGCTGAACCTCAGCAAGCGCGCGAGGCGCATCATCCGGCAGAACCTCGCCCTCGCGCTCGGCGTCATCTCCATCATGTCGCTCACGACGCTGCTGGCGAAGGCGCTTCCGCTCGCCATCGGCGTGCTGGCCCACGAGGGCAGCACGGTCGTCGTCGTGCTCAACAGCCTGCGGCTGCTTTTCTCCCCGAAGGCATGGCATTCAGGTGCGGACTCGGGGCAGGCGAAGGCGGCCTAGAGGAAATCCCGCTCGTCGCCGCGGACGCTGAGGACCGGGCAGGGCGCGTGGCGGACGATCTTCTCGGCGACGCTGCCGAGGAGCGCGTGCTTCAGGCCCGTGTAGCCGTGCGTGGCGAGGATGATCATGTCCGTCTTCTGCTCGCGCGCGATTTCCACCACCTCCTGCCAGGCGCGGCCGAGGCGGACGATGTGCTGCGTCTTCACGCCGGAGCCGGCGTCGAGCGCCTTGAGGCGGTCGATCATCTGCTCGCGTTTCTCCGCGGCGAAATCGGTCGCGGCGAGCGGCGGATACATCCAGTCGCCGGGATAAACCATCTGCTCCACGATGTGGACGAGCGTCACCTCGGCGCCAAACTGGTTCGCGAAAGCCAGCGCGTAGCGGAGCGCCTTCTGCGAGTGCTCGGAGAAGTCGATCGGCACGAGGATGCGGTCGATGTGGAACTGGAGCGGCGCCATCGCGGCGGCGGGGGCCGAGGCGGTCTTGTGGCCCTTCTTGTCGGTCACGATGAGTTTCGCGGCGGTGGACTGGCGGGTGGGTTTGCTCGGTTTCATGGGATTTTGGTTTCGTTGGGAAGGAGATGCCGTGTCCGGCATCCTCTTCCATGAAAGCATCCGCCATCGTCCTTGGCGAGGCATCCTTAAGGTTGGCGAAAGCACACCCTCCGTTGCCGGCCCCCTGCCAATCGCCCCGTGACTTGTCGTTTCCGCCATGCGAAGAGAAGCCCGCAACGACATGAGAACCCTCCGCCTCCGCGCGATCGCCGCCTTCACCGTCCTGCTCGCACTCCTGTGCGGCGGAAAGGCGGAGCAGCCCGCGCCCACGCGGGTCTTTGTCTGCGCGCACAGCTTCATGATTTTCACCGCGAAGCTCCTCCCGCCGCTCGCGGAGGCCGCGGGCTTCCCATACACCGCCGCCGGCCAGCAGATGATCGGCGGCTCGCGCGTCATCCAGCACTGGGATTTGCCGGACGAGAGGAACGTCGTGAAGGCTGCGCTGCGCGAGGGGAAGGTGGACGTGCTCACGCTCTCGCCGCACCGCCTGCTGCCGGACCCCGGCATCGACAATTTCGTGAAGCTCGGTCTCGAGAAGAACCCGAACCTCCGCGTGCTCGTGCAGGCTTCGTGGCCGGGCTTCGACGGCGACTGGACGAAGAAGTTCAAGAACGAGCAGCGCGACTCGGCGACTCCGGAGAGCCTCGGCACGATGCGGAAGGGCTTCCGCGAATTCTGGCTGAACGCGATGGAGGAGCAGGCGCGCGCGCTGAACGCATCCGCGGGGCGCGAGGTGGTGCACATCGTGCCGGTGTTCGAGGCGGTGTTTGCACTGCGCGAGCGTATCGCGAAGGGCGAGGCGCCGGGCCTCGCGAAGCAGACGGATCTTTTCCGCGACGACATCGGCCACCCGCGCGAGCCGCTCGCGGCGCTCGTCACCTACTGCCACTTCGCCGCCATCACCGGCCGCAGCCCCGTGGGTCTGCCCGCACCCGCCGAGATCCTCCGCATGCCGCGCGGCACGGAGATGAACGTGCTGCTCCAGCAGCTCGCATGGGAAGCCGTGACCGCGTATCCGTTCAGCGGGGTGAAGGCGGAGGAGGCGGCGGGGAAGTAGGCTGCCGGGGCGAAGCCCGAGCGCGCCTTATTTCCGCGGCTTGCCCGGTTTCACGATCCTCTTGCCATCGCGCGCACCGCTGCGGGCGGGGAAATCCTCCACTTTCACGATGCTCACCGGCCGGCTGAGGTAGGAGCCGAGCTGGCGTTCGAGCGGCTTTTCGGGGAGCCACACGGGGTTGCTGAAGCGTTCGGCGGCGAGCCACCAGGGGTGTGCGGGTGTGGCGGTGTCGCGATAAACGACCACGGTTTCCTCGCCCTCGCGGTTCAACTGGAGGCGCGAGTGGTAGCGGAACTTGAACGTGACGACCTTGTGGGCGACGCCCGCATCGCGCAGGGCGGCGTGGACGCGGTTCGCGTAGGCGGGCGCGGGCGCCTTGTCGTGCGGGCCGGCGTGCGGGACGGCGCGGACGGTCTGCCAAGTGGCGGATTTTTTGGCGGCGCAGCCAGCGAGGAGGGCAGCGGCGATGGAGGTGAGGACGGTGAACTTGTGCATCGGATTGCGGGAGTGAGGATGCCGGGCAATTCGGGTGGGCGAAGGCCGATGCGGCGCGGGTGCTACTTAGGTGCAGGTGCAGCCCGGAACAAGCCTCGATTCATCGGGAAAGGAACGGGCGGGCTGTCCGAACAAGCCGCAGTGGGGCGGAATTACCGGGCGCCGGGCTTTTTCGCGAGGGGGGCGGCGATCATGACGGTCTCGCCGAGCGGGATGGGGGGCTTTGGCAGGCGGGCGGGTTCCACTGCGGCGGCCTGGGTGATGGAGGGGATGCCGAGCTTGGCGTGGAGGGCTTCGACCTGTGCGGAGAGGTCCTTGTTTTCCGCGGCGAGGCTGTCGCGCTCGGTGGTGAGGGCTTTGACTTGGTCGCGCAGGCCGTTCATGTCGGAGGCGACGTCGCGGGTCATCAGCTTCACGTTGCTGAGGATGTCGATCTGGCTTTTCTGCTCGGCGATTTTTGCGACGAGCTCGTCGTTCTGCCGGCGGAGGAGGCCGACGGTCTTGCGGAGCGTGTCGAGTTCCTCGGGGGTGGTCGCGGTCGAGGGCGTGTCGGACTGGAATTCGCAGTCGATGGTGCCGAGGACGAGCTTGCAGGTGCGGTCAAGCTCGGCCTCGATGAACATGATGCCCTCGATATACGAGTGGTTGGTCGAGTTCAGGTCGCGGAGGAGGTAGCGGCCGTTTCGGAGCACGAACTCGGCGTGGTGGCCGGAGATGGTGCCGTGCTTGATCTGGATCTGGTTGTCGGAATGCCTTCCGACGGTGATGCGCTCGCCGCTGAGCGTGAAGGTGAGCTCACCCTGTTCGGGGTGTCTTACGAGAAGTTTTGGCATGGGCGGTCGCTGGGTTGGGCGAATGCTCAAAGTTAGCAGTTCGGGTGCCCGCGCAAGGGCTTAGTTCTTTGCCCGGTGGAGGATGGCCCAGAGTTCGCGCGTTTCGGAGATGATGCGCTTGAGCACTTCGGGGGTGACTGCCTGCTTCGGGTCGTCGCCGATGCCCTGGCCGGGGCGGAGATTGCACTCGATGCAGAGGCCGTCCGCGCCGTAGGCGATGGCGGCGAGCGCGGCGGCGGGGACGTAGGCGGCCTTGCCGACGGAATGCGAGGGGTCCACGACGACGGGTGCCCAGGTGCGTTCCTTCAGCAGGGGGACGATGCTTTCATCGGGGTGGTTGCGGTAGCCGTCGAGCGCGGGCTGGGTGCCGCGCGGGCAGAGGAGGACGTTTGGATTGCCGAGCTGGACGATGTATTCCGCGGCGGAGATGAACTCCTGCACGGAGCCCATGTGCATGCCTCGCTTGAGCAGCACGCAGGTGTCGCGGCCGGCGATGGCCTGGCCGATTTGGCGGAGCAGGGCGTAGTTGAGGGCGTTGCGCGCGCCGACCTGGAGGCAGTGGACGCCGGCCTCGATGGCGAGCTGCAGGTGCTCCTCGTCCATGACTTCGGTGTCCACGGGGAGGCCGGTCTGGCGGCTGGCCTCCATGAGGATGAGCAGCGCCTTTGCGTCGCCCTGATAGCTGTAGGGATTCGTGCGGGGCTTCCACACGCCGCCGCGGAGGGCGTGCGCTCCGGCCTCCTTGATCGCGTGCGCGGTCTCGATGGTGAGGTTCGGGTTCTTCGGATCGATGGTGCACGGCCCCGCGCAGAAGAGCGGCTCCCTTCCCAGCTCGACGCCGCCGATCTTCACGCGGTGCGTGGCGAGGCTGGAGCGGATGTCCATGAGCTTGTGCGGGCTCTGGATGCGGTCCACGCGGCTGATGTAGGGAAGGCCCTCGATCTTCGTGACCATGTCGTCGTTCCGCTCGTCGCCGACGATGGCGTAGACGGAGCGCTCGGCGCCCTTGATCACCATGATCTTGCTGCCATACGCCGCGACGATGTCCGTGACTTCCTTGAGCTGGTCGTCGGAGAGGGCGTTGATGTTTGGGATGATCATGGCCGGAAAAAATGGGCCGGGAAGCTACCCGCCGCCCCCGCTGCGGCAACGGATTTCTTCGCGGGCCGGCTTCCGGCAAAATAGCCGGATGCGCGGGCCGGATTCTGCTTTTATCATCCCTGCAACCAACACTCTCCCATGGCACGACACATCAAACTTTCCGGACGCGAACTCGGTGTGATGCGCGCCGTTGGATTCGGCCTCGGCATCACCGGCGCGGAGATCGAGGAGCGCACGCGCATCGAGGCGGATGAACTCGTGGACATCCTCAACAGCATGCTGGACATGGGCTACCTTGAGACGCCGGACATGAAGCAGCGCGTGTCCGTGGAGGATTTCGCGGCGGAGACTTTCGAGATCAACCCGAGCTACACGAACGAGCTGAAGGCCGCGATGCGCTTCCGCTAGCCTCCGCCGCCGGGGGAGCCGTGCTCGGAAAAGAGCTGGCGGATGACGTCCTCGATGGGCGGCTCCTGCACGTTCAGGTCCGTGACGGGGAAACGCCCGAGCACCTCGCGGCAGACTTCGGTGGCCTTTGCCCTCGGGACGCGCAGCCGGACGGTGTGCGCGGTCTTTTCCACCATCTCGCCGAATGCGGAGAGGTCGCACTCGGTGCTGTCGAGCGTGAAGCCGATGATCTTGTGCGCGGCATAGCGCTCGATGACTCGGGAGAGGGGGCCGTCGAAGAAGATCTTCCCGTGATCGATGATGATCACGCGCGGGCAGAGGGCCTCGATGTCGCCCATGTAGTGGCTGGTGAGCATCGTCACGATGCCGTGGCCCTTGTTGTAGTCGCGGAGGAAGTCGCGGACCTTCTGCTGCGAGGTCACGTCGAGGCCGATGGTGGGTTCGTCGAGGAAGAGCACCTTGGGCGCGTGGAGCAGCGCGGAGATGAGCTCGAGCTTCATGCGCTCGCCGAGGCTCAGCTCGCGCACCATCACGTCGAGCTTGTCCTTCACGTCGAGCATCTCGGTGAGCGCGCCGACGACCTCCTCGAAGCGCTTCTGCGCGATGCCGTAGATTGTGCGGTTCAGCTCCAGCGATTCGCGCGCGGGCAGGTCCCACCACAGGGCGTTTTTCTGCCCCATGAGGAGGGAGAACTGCCGCTTCAGCGCGTCCTCGCGCCGCCACGGCACATGGCCGAGCACGCGTGCGTCGCCGCTCGTGGGGTGGAGGAGGCCGCTGAGCATCTTCAGCACGGTGGTCTTGCCGGCGCCGTTCGGCCCGAGGAAGCCGACGAATTCACCCTCCTCGATGGAGAAGCTGACGCCGTCCGCCGCGCGCACCTCCTCGTATTCGCGCCTGAAGAGCCCGCGCACCGCGCCGGCGAGGCCGGGGCGCTTCTTGTAGGTGCGGTAGATCTTCGTGAGGCCGCTGGCGGTGATGGCGGGCATGTGCGCGCGAGATACGGGAATGCGCCGCGGCAGGGCGAGGGAAAATCACGCACGCGCCGCGCGGCTCCGGAACCCCGCTTGGAACAAAATCCGACAAAACCTTTGCAAGCGCCGTGGTGCCTCCCTTTGGTCTCCGGATGAAAGAAGAGCATATGAGCACGAGCCAAGAATCCACATCCGCAGGAAACCCGAAGCCCGCTAGGAATGCTGCGGACTGGAAGGCGATTGTGCTCAAGTTTCAGGAACCCTCTGCGCCGCGCGCCGTCTGGCAGATCGTGAACACGCTGGTGCCGTATGCGGCGCTGTGGTGGCTGATGTTCCTGAGCCTGTCGTGGTCCTATTGGATCACGCTGCCGCTGGCGGTGCTCGCCGGGCTGTTCCTCGTGCGCACGTTCATCATCTTCCATGACTGCGGGCACGGCTCGTTCTTCAAGTCGAACCTCGCGAACGACGTGTTCGGCTTCATCACCGGCGTGCTCACGCTCACGCCCTATTTCCACTGGCGCTGGCAGCATTCGATTCACCACGCCAGCGCGGGCTCGCTCGACCGCCGCGGCATGGGGGACGTGTGGACGATGACGGTGGAGGAATACCTCCAGTCCTCCCGGTGGAAACGCTTCGCCTACAAGCTGGCGCGGAATCCGGTGATCCTCTTCGGCATCGCGCCGGTCGTCCTCTTCGTGATCCACCAGCGCTTCTGCTCGCCGAAGGCGAACGCGCGCGAGCGCTGGTCGGTGCGCTGGATGAACCTCGCAATCCTCGCAGTCGCCGCGCTGATGAGCTGGGTCTTCTCGCTCCACCGCGGCTGGGGATACGGGGTCACCGCGTATGTGCTGATCCAGCTGGTCGTCGTAGCGGTGGGTGGCGGACTGGGCATCTGGATGTTCTATGTGCAGCACCAGTTCGAGGGCGTGTATTGGGAGCGGGATGCGAACTGGGACTTCAAGGAGGCCGCGCTGAAGGGGAGTTCGTTCTACAAGCTGCCGCGGATTCTACAGTGGTTCTCCGGCAACATCGGCTACCACCACATCCACCACCTCAGCCCGCGGATTCCGAACTACAACCTCGAGCGCTGCCACAAGGCGGACCCGATGTTTCAGGACGTGAAGGCGCTCACCTTCTTCAAGAGCCTCAAGTCGCTCCGCTACCGGCTGTGGGATGAGAAGCAGGGCAAGCTCGTGGGCTACCGCCGCGCGAGGAAGCTCCGCCGGGAACGCAGGGAGGCGCAGTCCGCGCAGCGCTCCCACGGCGAACAGCATCAGTCGAAGCTGGGGCGGCGCTGAGTTGCTGCTGCGGCGTCAGCCGCTCGTTGGAGTGGTCTCGCGCGTCTGCGAGCGGAAGATTCCCGGCGGCATTCCCGCGAGGCGGCGGAAGTGGCGCGTGAACGCGCTCTGGTCGCAGAAGCCCGTGCTCAGCGCGATGTCGGAGAGCGAATGGTCGGTCGTCGCGAGGAGGTGCAGCGCCTCGTCGAGGCGCACCTTCAGTGCGAGCTGGCGCGGAGTGATGCCAAAGATGCGCTGGACGATGCGTGAGAACTTTGCCGGCGTGAGCCCGCAGATCGCGGCGAGTTCGCCGATGCCGGGCGGGTCGGCGATGCGGCGTTGCAGCGCGTCGAGGGCGCGAGCGAGTTCCGGAAAGCCGCGCGACTCCGCGCCGCTCGCAGAGCTCTCCACATCACGCGAGAGGCCCGCTACGGCGGCGAGCGCGCCGGTTTCGCGGTCACGGATGGGATACTTGCTCGTGAGGCACCAGCCGCGGCGGCGGTTCGGGTAGAAGTGCAGGTCGAGCTGGTCGAGCACCGGCCGTCCGCTCTGCAACACGCGCTGGTCCTGCTTTTCATAACGTGCTGCGAGCGGGGCGGGGAAGAGGTCCGACGGCCGCTTGTCGAGCACCTCCGCGCGGTCGGCAAAACCGCACCGCTCGACGAGCGTGCGATTCACCGCGAGGTAGCGGCCCGCACGATCCTTGATGAAGAAGACAACGTTGGGCAGATCGTCGAACAGACGCTGGAGCGGCAGGACGAGCGTGGAGCCGCGCAGATCGAGTGCGGCGGGCAGGCTGTGGAGAAGGTCGTTCGGTGAAATGCGCGCGGGCATCGCCGCCTACGCGTAGCGGTCCGGCGAGAGCAGCGCGAGGTCGAAGCGTGGCGGCTCGCCATCCACGAATTGCCCGACCAGTTCACCAGTCACGGGCGCGAGGCTGAGGCCCATCATGGCGTGTCCGGTGGCCACGATCAGATTTTCCGCGGCGCGGGTGCGGCCGAGATAAGGCAGCCCGTCCGGCGAGCACGGGCGCAGGCCGCACCACGGCTCGATTCCCTCGAAGTCTTCCGCGCGAAATCGCGGATAGTATTGCGGCAGCGCCTTCACGATGCCCGCGACACGCCGCGGCGAGACACGTTCGTTCAGTCCGGCAATCTCCATCGTGCCGCCGACGCGGAGGGCGCCGCCCATCGGCGTCACGGCGACGCGCGCCTCGGTGAGGATTGAGCAAATGCCCGGCAGTTCCACGGGCTTCGGCAGCGTGAGGCTGTAGCCTTTCCCCGCCTGCATCGGCAGCCGCAGGCCGAGGCCGCGCACGATGTCCGGGGACCATGAGCCGCCGGCGAGAATGAATTCGTCGCCTGCAACTTCTCCGCTCGAAGTGCGGACGGCGGCAATGCGCGAGCCTTCGCGCCGCCAGCCAATGACTTCCGCATCGAGCAGCGAATCACCGAGCTGCCGTTCCATGGCGGCGACGTGGAGTTTCGGCTGGAGGTGGCAGTCCTTCGGAAAAAAGACGCTGCCCGCGATGTCCATCGTCGCGCCGGGATCGAGTGCCGCGGTTGCCTTCGCGTCGAGCACCTCGGCGGGCACGCCGAGTTCGCGCGCTTTCTGTGCCGTGTGTGCCTCTTCGTCGAGCGTGTGCTGCGTCTTGCAGAGCATGAGCAGGCCGCGCTGCGCGAGACCGCACGTGTCTCCGATGCGCGCATAGGCTTCGCGGCTCGCGAGGTGCAAATCGCGGAGCAGCGGGGCCGCGCGCTCAACACGCTCCCGAGTGCTCGCGCGCCAGAAGCGCCACGCCCAAGTGAGGAGCCCCCAGTCGAGCCGCGGCTTGATGTAGAATGGCGACTCCGGATTCCACATCCACTTCAGCCCGAGGGCGATCATGCCCGGTGCTGCGAGCGGGATGAAATGGCTCGGCACGATCATGCCCGCGTTGCCAAAGGACGCCCCGCGACGTGCGCGCGCCTTTTCGAGCACCGTCACGCGATGGCCGCGGCAGTGGCATTCAATCGCCGTGCTCAGACCAATGAGGCCGCCGCCGATGACGACGACATGCTTCATTCCTCCACGCCCCACAGACGCGCGAGCAGCTTCTCCATTTCCGGGTCGTGCTTTGCGAGTTCGGCGCGCGTGAATGGGAAGAAATCATTCCGCGAAAAGAACGCCTCGGTGGTTTCCGCGAAGTATTCCATCGGCGTCGTCATCGCATAGGCGCGCTCGAAGGTGTTCGGCTTTCCGTTTCCGTGCCACCGCTCGACCTTGTCGTATTTGCCGCTCGCCCTGGCACGATCGTAGGCGGCTTTGATCTCCGCGTTGTCGAAGCCACCCTTCACCACGAGGTTGTGGTAGGAATGCGCGAGTTCGTGCAGCGCGAAGTTCGGCATGCGGTTCATCTCCTGCTCGAAGGTTGGAATGTCGGAAAACTCCACGCCCTTCGCCATCACGGAATCACGTCCGTTGTCGCGGAGCCAGCCGGCGTCCGGGTGAAACTCCGCGCCGCCGCGCTTTCCGGCATACGGTGGTGAAAAATAGAGCGGCACCTTCTGCATCTCGGCCACGGCCTTCGCAGGCACGAGGCGGATGATCTCGTCGAGCATCTTTTTGAGCAGCACGAGTGCGCGGTCTGTTTCCTCACGCCGGGTGTCGAGAAGCACCCTGTTGATGTGGACCTTCCATCCGGAAATCTCGCGCGTCTCGCGGATGATGGGAGGTGGTGACGCAGTGGCCGCGTCATTGCGGGCCTTCACTTTCGCAGCGATGAGCGCTTTAGCCGCCTTGAGTCGTTCGGGCCAGGCGAAGGTCGGCGCTGTCGCGGGATTGTAGCCGGCCATGTGGCCGCTCAAACGCGTTGCCGGCTTCGTGTATTTGATCTCCGTGTCGCCGAAGACCTCGCGGCAGAGCGCGGCGAGTCCGGGGTCGTATTGCTGGAGCTTCGCGCGGGTGTTGATGTCGTTGTGCTCGCTGTCGTTCGCGCGGTTGTTGTCGAACCACGACTGGACGCCTTCGGCAAAATACTCGTGGTGGTTCGTGCTCGCGTAGGTGGCCTTCCAAAGACCGGCTTTCATCGCGGAGTCATACGCGGCTTTCAGCCGCGCATCGAAAGTCGGATCCACATTCGTCATTCCGCGCAGATGAATGCAGTGTGCGAACTCGTGAATGAGGATGCATTCCCTCGCGTAAGGATCTCCGGGATAGCCGAGGAGGTTCTCCTCGGCGCAGGTGCAGAATGGGTCCGTCGGGCTGCCGCCAGTGCCCCGGGCGCGCGCGTCCCAATAGTCTCGGCCGGAAAGCTGCGGATAGTCGTGGTGATGCCCATCCGCGAAGCGGCGAAACTCGGGCAGGTCGCATGTGTATTCGTTGTGCGCCATGATGCAAAGGCGCGCACCACTCTTGATCATCGCCCCGCGCACCTCGGGCCGCTTGGCGAGCATCAGGTCGAGGAGGAATGCAGCCTCCTTCAGCGCATAGGGATTCACCTTCGCGGAGGCGACGATGGGGAAGCCGCGGGCCTCCTCGCGCTGAGTGTAAAACGCCGGGACGCCGCCGACTCGGAGGCCCTGCACCGGCACCTCGCTGGTGACCAGCGCCTCGGATTTGCTGTTGCGACCGACGACCGCGAAGCGATGCCCCAGCGTGGTCGTGATGACGGTGTCCCTTCCTGGAGCCACGGTGCCATTCGGCACGCGTTCGGTGCCGCTCTTCAGCCAGAAAATTTCCACCGGCTCGTCGGTGCCGTTGATGATTTGGATTTTCGGCCGGTCTGCCGCACGCAGCGGGATGAGCGAGATGAGGGCGAGGAGCGTTGTGAGGAATAGTCTCATGGGATGCCGTGGAGGAATGGGTCGTTCGGGGAAAAGAGCAGGGTGGCTTCGGCTGTGATGTGCGCGGTGCCGGTGATTGTCGGTTCGACCATGCCGCGCTCGCGGTCGAGCCAGCGGAAGCTTCCGCGGAACTCGCTGCCGATGATGCTCTGCTGCACGAGCACCTCGCCCTCGGCAAGCCGGCCATCCGCTGCGAGGCAAGCGAGCCGCGCGCTGGTGCCGGTGCCGCAAGGCGAGCGGTCGTAGGCTTTGCCGGGGCAGAGCACGAAGTTGCGCGCGCCTTCGTGGAGAATGACGTGGTCCACTTCCGGGAATCCCTGCGCATTCACCGCCAGCCGCGCGCGCCACGCGAAATCAGCGAGCGCGTCCACGTTCGACTTTTCGAGGCGCTTCCCATGGTCGTCGATGAGCAGGAACCAATTGCCGCCATAGGCGACGTCACCCCGCACGACTCCGGCCCCGGGAATGTCCACGGCGATGCCCTTTGCCTTGCGGTGCGCTGCGATGTTCACGACGGAGACGGAGCCGTCTCCGTGCAGAGTGGTCGTGACGACGCCGACTGGCGTTTCGATGCGGTGCGTGCCCGGCGTGATTCGGCCCAAATGCGCGAGCGTGGTGACGACGCCGATAGTGCCGTGGCCGCACATGCCGATGCAGCACGCGTTGTCGAAAAAGATCACGCCAGCCGCGCACGACGTGTCTGCCGGTTCGACGAGCAGCGCGCCGACCAGCACATCGCTGCCGCGCGGCTCCATGATTACCGCGCGGCGGAATTCGTCGTGGTGTTCGCGGAACACAGCGAGCTTCTCTGCAGTGTTGCTGCCGCCCAGCTCCGGGCCGCCGGCGATGACGACGCGCGTCGGCTCGCCGGCGGTGTGCGAATCAATGACCTGAACGCGCTTCACCGGCGTTTCGGAAGTTTCGGCGCCTTGGCGATGGTGTCGTGAATTACTTTCAGCACCTGCTTCCGCTCGGCACCGGTGAGCGGGAGGCGCGGTGCGCGCGTCCATTCCCTGCCGAGACCGCATTCCTGCACGGCGAGCTTGATGTATTGCACAAATTTCACATGCACATCGAGGTGCATGAGCGGCGTGAACCAGCGGTAAATTTCCCGGGCCTTCTCCCACTCGCCGGACATCGCCAGATCCCAAAGCCACTGGTTGTGCGCGGGAAGCGCGATGCCGGCGCCGGCGACCCAGCCGTCGATGCCGAGGATTGCGCTCTCGAGCACGAGGTCGTCCACGCCGGTGAAGAGCGCGTATCGGTCGCCCACCGTGTTGCGCAGGTCGGTGATTCGGCGCGTGTCTCCGCTGCTCTCCTTGATTGCGACGAAGTTCTTCACGCTCGCGAGCTGCGCGAACATCTGCGGGGTGATCTCATTCGCGTAACTGATCGGGTTGTTGTAGATCATCAGCGGCAGCGCGCTGGCCTTCGCCACGGTGCGGAAATGCGCGAGCCGCTCCTCCGGGTCGGGCGTGCGGTAGCTCATCGGCGGAAGGACCATCGCGCCGTCTGCGCCCATCTTTTCGAGATCGTGCACGTAGCGCGCAGCCTCGCCGGTCGCGGCCTCGGCGACACCGCTGAGCACCGGCACGCGGCCATTCACAGTGCGCACCATCTCACGCATCACGAGCCGTTTCTCGTCGCCGGTGAGCGTCTGGTTTTCACCGAGCGAACCGAGGAACACGATGCCTGTCACGCCGCTTTCGATGAGCGCCTCCGCGTGGCGGGCGGTCGCCTCGATGTCGAGCGAGCCATCGCGGTGCATCTGCGTGGTGATGGCGGGGAAGACGCCGGTCCATGCGTGCTTGGGGCGGCGGTTGGTGGATGAGCGGCTAGGCATAGGGGAGCAGCATGGCGCGAATGCGCGCCCGGCTCTTGTCTGAATCCCGCCGTGAGCGGTTACAAAACAGACAAAACGATCGGGCGTCGGGCACGCGGTCGTTCCGCCGAGCAGTGCGTGGCCGGACCTTCTTCCCGCGCAGCGCGATGTGCACTTGGAGAACTTGATTGGAAAAGCGGCCTCTCAAGACATGTTCCGGCGCAACGCCGATTCGTCGAGCCAGTCATGCCGATGAAAACCCAAACGCTGATTCTCATTGCTGCCACCGCGGTCTTCCTGGCTGTCGTGAGGTTTGGTGGAATGCCGGTGTTCAAAGAGCCGTCGGCGGAAAAGCCGGGGCGCGTGCGCGTGTCCGGGGAGTTTCCGGAAATGGGCGAGGCATCCAGCAGCTCGGAGAGTGCGGATGCTCGGGGCGGGGCGCCAGCTTCGGTCTCCGCTGGTGCGGCGGGAAGCGATGCCAATCCGAGCAGCGGTGGCAAAGCACGCTTGCGGGCGCAGAAGGCCGCAGTGGAGGCGGCAGGAAAGGGCCGGGCGACTCCGGAGCAGGCACTGCAGGTGGAGGCAGCATTCCGATTTCTCGAGCAGCAGGCTGCCCAGCCGGTCGTCGTGAGGCTGCTTTCAGGACCGGGAATCACGCATTACACGGTTTCTCGGAGGGATGACGGGAGCGAATGGGTGCTTTTGGAAAGTATTTCCGGCGCTCAGAATCGCGGTGGGCTCAATCTGCGTTGGGATGCTGCGAAAGGCGAGATCGTGTCGATGTGGGCGTGGGGTCCGATCGCGGCGGAGTGAGGCGTGCGATCGCCGCCCACTGCGGAGCCAAGTGAATCGGAGGAGCAGCCACATTTTCAAAAGCGGACCGAAGAACGGGGCGAAGAAGTTTCTCGCGCGCGGGTGGAATCTCCGCCAACAAACATCCTTCATGAAAAAACTCCCTCTCATTCTCTCGATCTCCGCCGCCCTCGGCCTTTCGGTTTTTGCGGCTGACAAAAAGAACGTCCTCATGATCGCCGGCAAGCCTTCGCACGGTCCCGGCCAGCACGAGCACAACGCCGGCATCCAGCTCCTCGCGAAGTGCCTCGGGCAAGGCGCCGCGGATCGCGTGGACGTGAAGTTTCACCTGAACGGCGAGTGGCCATCAGCGGAGGAGTTTGCGAAGGCGGACGCGGTCGTGATTTACTCGGACGGCGGTGGCGGGCATCCCGCGCTGCAGGGCGACCGGCTGGAGCAACTCGGCAAGGAGATGAAGCGCGGCTGCGGCTTTGTGTGCCTGCACTACGCGGTGGAGCCGACCATCCCGAAGGGCAACGCGGAGTTCATCGACTGGCTCGGCGGCGCATTTGAGATCAACTGGAGCGTGAACCCGCACTGGGACGCGGATTTCAAGACCTTCCCGAATCACCCGGTGGTGGCCGGAGTGAAGCCGTTTTCAACGAACGACGAGTGGTATTTCCACATGCGTTTCCGCGCGGGAATGAAGAGTGTCACGCCCATCCTGACCGCGATCGCCCCCGACGGCACGATGAGCCGCCCCGACGGCACGCACAGCGGGAATCCCGCCGTGCGGGAGGAAGTGAAGAACAAGGTGCCGCAGCACGTCGCATGGGCTGTCTCGCGCGATGATGGCGGCCGGGGTTTTGGCTTCACGGGCGGGCATTTCCACGCGGGGTGGGGGAATGAGAACCAGCGCAAGCTCGTGCTGAACGCCATCGTGTGGACGGCAAAGGCCGACGTGCCGGAGGGAGGGGTGAAGTCTGTGGTGAGTGAAGCGGACCTGCAGGCAAACCTGGATCCGAAGCCCGTGCGCAAGCCGGCTCCGCCGAAGCCCGCTGCGCCTGCACCGGCGAAGTAGCGCCGCCCCTTCGGCCCGCGCCGCTGTCCGACCGGCTCGAATCTGGCGACGGTGCGGACGCGATGGGCGTTGGCATTTTGCCGCACGGCGGGATATGAACCGCCGACGATGACGACGCATGAGATCCGCCCGAAGCAGCTTCGCGCGCTGCTGCTGCTCCTCGTGCTCGTCCCGTTCATCCCGACCGCGTTCATGGCGCGCTTCATGTCCGAGGCGCTGAAAGGTGATCGCATGGATGCGCTCGCTCGCGTGCAACAGTCGCAGGCGGAGCTGCTCGCGAGCGCGCTCCGGACTTCGCCGAAGCTGGAGGGCACGCCCGGGGAGCGCGCGGGGCAGCTCCTCGCGCATGTCCGCGAGATCGCGGAGCACAACGTCGCGGTCCGCATCGTGGACCGCGAGGGCCGCACGCTGGCGGGCGAGCGTTCCCCGGAGGGCCAGCAGCTCGCGCAGGAGCGCGCGCCGGAGGGGCTCGATGGATCCGTGCAGGTTTTCCTCGCGGGGCCGGAGGTGGTTGACGCCTCCGTGGCTGAACAGCGCCGGAGCTACATCGCGACGGGGGTCCTCATCACGCTCATCGTGCTCCTCATCACGGTCACGGCGACGATGACGGTGAGCCGGCAAATCACGCTGCAGGAGCTGAAGAACACATCGGTCGCCATCGTCGCACATGAACTCCGCACGCCGCTCGCCTCGATGCGGATGCTTGTGGACACACTGCGCGAGGGGCGCTTTCGCAATGAGCAGCAGCTCCGCGAATACCTCGACCTCATTGCCGGCGAGAACGATCGTCTCCGGCGCATTGCGGAGAATTTCCTCACGTTTTCCCGCCTCGAGCGCGGAAGGCAGGCGCTGGATCTCGAGTCCGTCGCGCCGCATGTCGTCGCTGCGCAGGCTGTCGCACCCTTCGCCGCGAGGCTCGCCGCGCCCGGATGCGTCTTCACGCTGGATGTCCCGGAGTCCCTCCCTGAAATCCTCGCGGACCGCGAGGCGCTCACTCAGGTGCTCGCGAACCTCATCGACAACGCGCTCAAATACACTGGCGGGGAAAAGCGGATTGCGCTCGGCGCCCGTGCTGGGCAGCACGCGCTGACATTCACCGTGGAGGACAACGGCATCGGCATCCCGAACGAGGAGCGCCGCGCGATTTTCGAGCCGTTTCACCAGGTGGACCAGCGGCTCTCGCGCACGCGCGAGGGCGCCGGTCTCGGCCTCGCGATCGTGCGGCGCATCGTGAAGGCGCACGGCGGCGAAATCACCGTTGCGGGCGGGCGGGAAAAGGGCAGCGTCTTCACCGTGAAGATTCCCCTCGCATGAACACGCCGGCCACAGTGCTCATCATCGAAGACGACCCAGCGATGCTCCGCGGGCTGAAGGACAACTTCGAGTTTGAGGGCTACAAGGTGCTCACGGCGACCGATGGCGACGCGGGCCTCAAGGCGGCGCTCAACGGCCAGCCTGCGCTCGTGATTCTCGACGTGATGCTCCCGAAGGTGAACGGCTACGAGGTCTGCCGGTTCATCCGCTCGGAAAAACTCACGATGCCCATCCTCATGCTCACCGCAAAGGGCCACGAGAGCGACATCGTCCTCGGTCTGAAGCTCGGCGCGGACGACTACGTGACGAAGCCATTTTCCATCAAGGAACTCCTAGCCCGAGCGGAGGTGCTGCTGCGCCGGCAGAGCCGCGGTGCAGCGTCCGAGGTTTACACGTTTGGAGACTGCCGGCTCGACTGCGATGCGCGCACTTTCACCCGCGGGGGAAAGGAGGTGCCGCTTTCGCCGAAGGAGTTTGAGCTGCTCCGTTTCCTCGCCAGCCGGCCCGGGCAGGCGCTCAGCCGCGACCTCATCATGAACAGCGTCTGGGGCTACGATGCTGCAGTCACTCCGCGCTCGATCGACCGTTTCGTGAACGCGCTGCGCAACAAAATCGAGGACGACGCGGCGAAGCCGCGGCACATCCGCACGGTGCGCGAGTTTGGATACAAGTTCGAGGCATAGGGAGCTGTGCCGGCGAGTTTCACCTTGCCGCTTCCGGCGTTCGCCCTATGTATCCCCCCGAACGAATGAGCAACTCCACACAGGCTGCCTACGACTCGAAAATCGAGGGGAACGTCATCTTCACCAAGCTCGATGCCGCCATCAACTGGATGCGGAAAAACTCGCTTTGGCCGATGCCGATGGGCCTCGCCTGCTGCGCCATCGAGCTCATGGCCACGGGCGCGAGCCGCTTTGACATCTCGCGCTTCGGCGCCGAGGTCATGCGCTTTTCGCCGCGGCAGAGCGACGTGATGATCGTCGCCGGCACGGTGACCTACAAAATGGCGCTCGCCGTGAAGCGAATCTGGGACCAGATGCCCGAGCCGAAGTGGTGCATCGCCATGGGCGCATGCGCGAGCAGCGGCGGCATGTATCGCAGTTACGCCGTGCTGCAGGGCATCGACAACCTGATTCCTGTGGACGTTTACATCTCCGGCTGCCCGCCGCGCCCGGAGGCGCTCATCGAGGGTCTGCTCCGGCTCCAGAAGAAGATCGACACCGAGCATTCGCTCCTCGCGCAGAAGCCCGAACTCGTCGCCGCGCTCAGCTAGGCGGAGGCTCCCGACGCTCCGAATTTTCAAATCATGGCCATCGCAACCGAAGCTCCCGCCTCCGTGAAAAAAGACGCCGCCGCGCTCGCGGCGAAGTTCGCCGTCGTCTCGCAGAAGGAGTTCCGCGGCGAACTCACGGTCGTCGTGCAGCGCGCCCAGTTCCGCGACATCGCGAAATTCCTCCGCGACCAGCTCGGCTACACCTACCTCATCGACATCAGCAGCGTGGATCACCTTGGCCAGGAGCCGCGCTACGAGATGGTGTATGAGCTGCAGAACTTCGAGCGTGCCGACCACCTCCGCGTGAAATACACCGTGAGCGAGGACGACTGCACCGCGCCGAGCGTCGTGGACCTCTGGGCCACCGCCGACTGGCACGAGCGCGAAGTGTGGGACATGATGGGCATCAGGTTCACCGGCCATCCCGACCTCCGCCGCATCCTCATGTGGGAGGGGTATCCGTTTTTCCCGCTGCAAAAAGATTTTCCGCTCGCGGGCCGCGACAGCGATGTGCCGGAGGTTGCCTTCACCCGCGCGGCTCCGCTTGCAGGAGGTCCATTCGTTACGTCCTCCACTGGCGGTGACACGCAGGATCGTGAACCCCGCTCGCGGGAAATGGAGTAGGGCGGCATTGAGCCAACGCCAGCAGTCTCCGCTTTTCGCAGCCGAAAAACGAATCGGCCCGCTGGCGTGAACCAGCGGGCCGAGTTCTTCTGAGCGGTTGGTTCCGGTGAAGCACCGGTCGGCGCTCGTCCGGCGTCAGCGGAGCGCCATCGCCTGGGATGCGGCTCTCGCCGCGGGATCAAGGTCGAAGCGGTCGAGGTTCATCACCTTGGCCCACGCGGCGACGAAGTCCTCGATGAACTTCTTCTGCGCGTCGGCGCTGCCATAGACTTCGGCGATGGCGCGGAGCTGCGAGTTCGAGCCAAAGACGAGATCGACCGAAGAGGCGGTCCATTTCAGATCGCCGGTCTTGCGGTCGCGGCCTTCGTAGAAATGCTCGCAGACCTTCGATTTTTTCCAGTCGGTGTTCATGTCGAGCAGGTTCACGAAGAAGTCATTCGTGAGTGCTCCCGGTCGCTTGGTGAAGACGCCGAGTTCCGGGAAGCCGACGTTGGTGTTCAGCACGCGCATGCCGCCGATGAGCGCCGTCATCTCGGGTGCGGTGAGAGTGAGGAGTTGCGCGCGGTCCACGAGCGTCTCGGGAGCCGGACGGTCGAGCTTGTGACCGAGGAAATTACGGAAGCCGTCGGCCTTGGGCTCGAGGACTGCCATCGATTGCACATCGGTCATTTCCTGAGTCGCGTCGGCGCGGCCGGCTGAGAAGGGAACCTTTACGTCGTGGCCGCCCTTCTTGGCAGCGGCCTCGATGCCGGCGCATCCGCCGAGGACGATGAGGTCCGCGAGCGACACCTTCTTTTTGCCGGTCTGCGCGCTGTTGAAGTCCTTTTGGATCTTCTCGAGCACAGGCAGGACCTTTGCGAGTTCGGCGGGGTTGTTCACTTCCCAGTCCTTCTGCGGAGCGAGACGAATCCGCGCGCCGTTGGCGCCGCCGCGTTTGTCGCTGCCGCGGAATGTGGATGCCGACGCCCAGGCGGTCGAGACGAGCTGCGACGGGGTGAGGCCCGAGGCGAGGAGCTTCGCTTTCAGGCCGGCGATGTCCTTCTCGCCGACCAGCTCGTAGTCCACCTTCGGGAGCGGATCCTGCCAGATGAGCGTTTCCTTCGGCACCTCCGCGCCGAGATAGCGCGCTTGAGGGCCCATGTCGCGATGGGTGAGCTTGAACCACGCTTTTGCGAAGGCGTCCTCAAACTGCTTCGGGTTTTCGAGGAAGCGCTTCGCGATTTTGCCGTAGGCGGGGTCCATCTTCAGCGCGAGGTCCGTCGTGAACATGATCGGCGCGTGGCTCTTCGTCTTGTCGTGGGCATCGGGCACGGTGCCCTTGCCGGCCCCGTCCTTCGGAATCCATTGCTGGGCACCGGCGGGACTCTTCGTCAGCCCCCAATCGTAGGCGAAGAGGTTCGAGAGATACATGTGCGACCAGCGGTTTGGCGCGCTGGTCCATGCGCCCTCGAGCCCGCTGGTGATGGTGTCTCCGGCGTTGCCCTTGCCGTGCTTGTTCTTCCAGCCGAGGCCCTGCTCTTCGAGCGGAGCGCCTTCGGGTTCGGGACCGACGTTTTTTGCGTCTGCGGCGCCATGGGCTTTGCCGAAAGTGTGGCCACCGGCGATGAGCGCGACAGTTTCCTCGTCGTTCATCGCCATGCGGCCGAACGTTTCGCGGATGTCCTTCGCGGCGGCCAGTGGATCAGCCTTTCCGTTCGGGCCTTCGGGGTTCACGTAAATGAGACCCATCTGGACGGCCGCGAGCGGGTTTTCGAGCTTCCGGCCATCGCTGTAGCGCTTGTCGCCGAGCCACGCGCTCTCGGGCCCCCAGTAGATGTCTTCCTGCGGTTCCCAAACGTCTTCGCGACCGCCGGCAAAGCCAAACGTCTTGAAGCCCATCGACTCGAGCGCCACGTTCCCCGTGAAGACCATGAGGTCGGCCCAGGAGATTCTGTTGCCGTATTTCTGCTTGATCGGCCAGAGCAGGCGGCGGGCTTTGTCGAGGTTGGCATTGTCGGGCCAGCTATTGAGCGGTGCAAAACGCTGCGTGCCGTAGCCCGCGCCGCCGCGACCGTCGCTCACGCGATAGGTCCCCGCGCTGTGCCACGCCATCCGGATGAATAGCGGACCGTAATGCCCGTAATCGGCAGGCCACCAGTCCTGCGACGTGGTCATCAGCTCCGTGATATCCTTCCGCAGCGCGGCCAGATCGAGCTTCTTGAACTCCTCGGCGTAATTGAACGCCTTCCCCATCGGGTTACTCTTCGCCGAATTCTGGTGGAGGATTTGCAGGTTCAGTTGATTCGGCCACCAGTCCTTGGTGGACATCGCCGAGGCGACGGTGTGGCGGTTCGCCGGAGCCTGCTCGCCCATGACCGGGCATTTGGCTGCCGATGTCGCATCGCCTTTCGCGGCGGGCGGTTGGGCCATCAGGGCGCCGCTCGTCCCGAGGCTGAAGCCGAGGGTGACGGCGGCGAGCCAGATTTGTTTCGCGCGACGGATTTGCCGGGACGCGCACCTTTGCAGGGCGGTGTTCAACATGGAGGAGGTGTGTGTGGATGGGATCATGTGGGTTTGTGTTTTCATCGTGGGGTTTACTTGTTGGAAGGAACGTAGGTGCCGAAGGTCTGGCCATGCGCGTCGCGGCGCAGTTTGAAGCGCCACTGCGCGGATGCGGTTTGTGCCTCGGCGTGGGCTGCGGCGCGATTCGTCACGCCGGGAGCGGACGTCGTGGCGGTGATGCGTGTCTTGGCGACTCGGGCGCGTTCCAGAGCGAGGCGGTTTTGCAGTTGCTGGTCATCTGCGATGGCCGCGCTGGAGAGGGCGAATGCCACTGTCACCGCGAAGCAGGGGAGGTTGGTGATGGGTTTCATGCGTGGATTTGTTTTTTTGCAGGGAATCCCTTTCGGGGACGTGGGATACGAACCGTGGGAGGGCATTTTTTCTGATTGGCAGATTTGCCAGAATCGATTTATCCCACAAATCGATGAACTTCCGTGACCTCGAATACCTCGTGGCGGTTGCCGACCTTGGCCACTTCGGCCAGGCTGCCGTGCGCTGCCATGTGAGCCAGAGTGCCTTGAGCCTGCAGTTGCAGAAACTGGAGGCTGAACTCGGAGTGCAAATCATCGAGCGGACGAGCCGTCGCGTGGTCGTCGCTCCCGCGGGCCGTTCATTGGTGGAGCGGGCGCGGGGCATCCTGCGGGCGCGGCAGGAAATGCTCGATGACGCCGCGCTCGAAGGCGGCCAGATGCCGGCCACGATCACGCTGGGCATGATTCCGACGATCGCGCCCTATCAGATCGGCCCCATGCTGAAGGCAATGAAGCAGAGGTATCCCGGAACCGCGCTGTGCATTGTCGAGGACATCACGCAGAATCTCGTCCACGGAACGGCGCGCGGCGATCTCGATGCGGCGATCATCGCCACGGGCACGAATGACTCGCTCATCGAGGAGACGCCGCTCGGGCAGGACGAACTCCTGCTCGCCGTGGCCCGGAATCACCCGCTTGCAAAGCGCTCGCACGTGGAGCCCAGGCAGTTCCGGAACGAGACGATGCTCCTTCTGAAGGACGGTCACTGCCTGAGCGACCAGGCCATCAGCTTCTGCAATGCGAACCATGTCGTCACTGAGTCGGTCTCGACGGCGGCGAGCATTCAAACCCTGAAATCGATGATCTGTGCGGGAATGGGGGTGACACTCGTTCCGCGCATGGCTGCAAATTTTTCGCAGCCCGACAGGTGTCTTGCCTATCTCCCGCTCAAGCCAGCTCCGACGAGGACGATCCGCGTCATCACACGCAAGACGTCGCGGCTCGGACCGCTGTTGGCGGGAGCGCTGAAAGGCGCGATGACATGGAACGATTCTGCCTGCACGAATGATGGGGGCAGGGACGTGAAGAGCGTCCGCGAGGCGCCGACTCCTCGGCGGGAAAGTTGAGGCAGGCTTTGGTCCCGGATCCTTCCGGGAAAGAGGGGAGCTGCCTTCCTCAGGCCGCCTGCCCGCTCTGCGCCGTGGTCTGGCTGAGCACTCGCATGAGTGCGGAGTAGATTTCAGAGGGGCCGAGGCCTTTGCTGACGTAGCCGTTTGCGCCGGCTTTGCGTGCAGCCTGCATCGCCTCCTCGTCGTAGCCGAGGCCGGTGAACATCACGATGGGGAGGTTCGGGTGCTTCTCTCTGATGAGGCCGGTGAGGGAGATGCCGTCGATTTTCGGCATGCCGATGTCGAGAATGAGGGCGTCGCAGGGGTTGAGGTCGAGCCAACTGATGACCTTCGAGCTGTCCGCGAGGGAGGAACATCCGTGGCCCTTGCCGCGGAGGTAGGTCGTCAGGAAGCGATTGAGGAGGCGATTGTCGTCAACAACGAGGAAGTTCATGCGATGGGCCGTTTGATGGTCGTTGAAATAGCACTCGTTGTGCCAGCGGGATGTGGACGATTGCGCGATTTGGACAAAAGAAAAACTCCCCCGGGACGTCGCCGCCCCGGGGGAGTTGAATCAGGTCAGAACGACCGCGTGCGTTAGAACGCGACCTTCAGGCCGCCCTGGACAACAACCGTGCTGCTGTTGACCGAGTTGTGGGCCGGGCTGAGGCCGGCCGCGCCGCTGCGGCTGGTGGCGTTGTTGTTGCCGCCGAGGTAGTAGTAGGTGACACCGGAGTTCACCGACCACTTGCCGAGGCAGGCGGGCACGAAGTTCAGCGCGTAGCTGGCGCTCAGGCCAACCGAGAAGTAGCCGAAGACATCGTTGGCGAGGTAGTAACCACCGCTGCCAAACCCGGCCTTGATCGGGAGCGATAGCGTCAGGTCACCGTAGCTGTGCGCCGGGGTGACGCCGATCTCGTAATACTGGCCGCGACCGTGGAAGGTCGGGGTAGCCGGCGGGAAGTTGTTGCCCGTGCTGCCCTGGAGCTGGAACTCAACGAGCGCATACGGATGCAGCGCCCAAACGCCGAGGAGGTCGGTGTCATCATAGCTGACGGACACGCCGACGGTGTTGGTCTCGAGGAACGCATTACCGGGGCTGTTATACAGCTTGTAGTAGGTTCCGAGGCTGATCTTGTTGCTCAGGTTTGCCGTGAGGCCCGCCTGGAAGTCGAACTCGAACCAGTTGCCGGGGCTGTTGTCGTGGATGGAGTTCCAGATGCCGAGGTCAACGGTGAGCGACTCGAGGAGTCCCGAGCCCTTGTAGGTGCGGAAGTGCAGGTTCGCCCAAGGCTGGAAGATGAAGCCCGAGTTCTCCTGAACGATGCCGCGGAATATGTATTGGCTCGCGACGTCAACGCCGATGTCGCCCGTGATGCAGGACTCCTGCGCGGGCTCGACGATCTTCTTCGCGGGCTTGGGACCAGCGTAGGCAGTGGTGCCTGCGAAGCAGGCCGCCGCGAACGCTGCGATGGTGATGGTGGTTTTGTTCATGTGTTTGGTGGTGGTGGTTATGTGGTTTTTCTTTCAGCGCCTTTCGGCACGGTGCGTCCTCTAGCAGGGTGGCAAAATTCGCGCAACAGCTTTTTACACGTCAGTCGGCATGTATTAAGCATTGTGCGGATTCCGTTTGAAAGCCTTTCACGTGCGTGGGTGCGGACTCCGTGCTGTCTTGAAATGCACAGCGAATCGGATTCTGCGCGGACGATCCTGCGCCGGCGCTTCAGAGAATCACGCCAGTCTGCAGCACGATTTTGCCGCAGTGCCCGGCGGCGAGAACCGCCTTGTGGGCATCGGCCGCCGAAGCGAGGGGAAATGCCTGTCCGATCACGGGCCGCAGGGTGCCTGCAGTGAGCGCGGCGTTGATCGCAGCGTGGCATTCGGCGAGTTCGGCTGGCGGAGTGTTGGAGACCATCACACCGCGAACATCCGCATCACGAAGCATCAGGTCGCGCGGATTGATTTCGATGCTGCCGCGGTTGCCGACCACGATCACGCGGCCTCCGCGGCCGAGGAGCGACAAGTCCCGCACGAGGTTCACGTTGGCGAGCATCTCGATCACCACATCCACGCCCTTGCCGTCCGTCGCCGCGCGGATCGCGTCCTCGTATTTCGGCGCGGTGTGGTCAAAGACCGCGTCCGCCCCGATCCCTGCGAGCATCTTGCGTCCGGCCTCGGTGCCGCCGGTCGCGAGCGCGCGGAGGCCCGCGGCTTTGCAAACTGCACTGCGGCGATACCCACGCCGCCGGTCGCGCCGTGGATCAGGGCGGTTTCGCCCTGTTTTGCGCCGCCTCTCTGAAAGAGCGCGCGATACGCGGTGGAGCGGGGGATGCCGAGTGCGGCACCCTGTTCAAAGCTCACGGAATCCGGCAGTGGGTGAACGCGCGCGGCTTCAGCCAGTGCCAGCTCCGCGTAGCTGCCGCTCGTGCTCCCGTGCATCCATACGCGCTGGCCTTTGCGGAGCTTTTCCACGCCTGCGCCCACGGACTCCACGACGCCCGCGCCATCGAGGCCGATGCCGCAGGGCAGTTCCGGCAGCTTCGCGTAGGTGCCTGCTCTTATATACGTCTCGACGGGATTCACGCCCGCCGCGGCGATTCGCACGAGCACCTGCCCCGGCCCCGGTTGCGGGTCGGGCACGTCGGCGAGCTGCAGGACTTCGGGGCCACCAAATGCGGAGATGCGGATTGCTTTCATGCGCGCAATCCTTCCACAGGGCGCGGCCCGCCGATCAACTCTTTCGCGGTCCCGGCTTAAAGCGACGCCGTCTTCTTCCGCCACCGCGCTCCTTGTCGGAGAGCGAGCGGGAGAGGACACGATCGCCTTCACCTCGTCGTCGGTCAGCTTCTTGCCGAGCTGATGCCACGCCATCTTGCGCGCGGCGTCGTCGAGTTCGCGGCCCTTGCCGTCATGGAAATACGGAGCGGTCAGCGCGATGTTGCGCAGCGAAGGCACCTTGAAGACGAACTTGTCCTCCGGCTTCTTCGTCAGCTCGAAGCGCCCGACATCCGTCGTCTCGTAGGCGTTCACGAGCCCCATCTTCTGATACATGTGGCCGCCGAAGAAGCTTTCGCGTGGCACGATGCAGCCCGTGTTAGCTGAACGGTCCAGCCCCTCAATTCCTGCGCCGCAGATGGTGCGCCTGTCGTCTCCTTCACGAAAGCGACTGGTCGTATGGTCGCGCGTGATGAGCGCGTGCGCCTGCGTTGATGCGCGCGGGGTTACGGTTCATCGGCGCTTCCCCTTCATTCGGAAAGGCCTCCGCGAACATCTTCTCGTAGTCCTTGTTCTCCGCGAGGCGCTTGATCACGTCCTCCGCGTTTGGATTCGGCATCGCCATCTCGCCGGGATTCAGCACCGGCCCCTTCGCCTGATCCTCCAGCGTCGCAGCGCGGCCATCCCAGAACTGCGCGAGGTGAAAGCCCGCGTTCAGCGTCGTCGGCGAATTGCGCCCGCCGAACTTCCCAAACGCCCCCGGCGACGTCGGCAGCCCGTCCACGCCCGCCTTGCCCGGCTCCACCTGATGGCAGGAATTGCACGACTGCGTCCGGTTCGCGGAGATGTTCTTCTCAAAGTAGAGCTTCTTTCCCAGCTCCACCCGCGCCGGCGTGTCCTTTTCCGCGCCCGGCATCTTGTCCGGCATCGGCGGGAACAGCGCCTTCGCCTTCGCCTTCAGCGCTGCCGGATCCGGCGATTCGGCGGCGGTCACGGGTGCGATGGAGAAGCCGGCGGCGACGGCAATCAGCGGGAATATCGGGAGTCTTTTCATTGGGTTGTCTTGGTGCCTTTCAACGTCTGCCACCGTCAAGCCCATCCGCAACACCCCCATTGTCCATCGCTCACCGTTCTTTGACACACCGCCCGACATCGGCCATCTTCCGGCAACAGCAACGACGAGGCTGCCAGCACCACTGACCACGATCACGCTGGGCGCCACGACCAGCGACCAATGGCCCCACAGCGGCGAGCTGCCAGGGTAGTCGTAGCCGCAGCGGCTTCGCGTCCCCGCCGGCTTCGGCGTGGTATCCTGCAAGCCTCGAATGCCCTCGCCGACGATCACGAGACCGGCGAAGGTCTCATCGCGTCGAGCCCGCGCGGGACGCTCCGAGGAGCGCCTCTTCCAGCCCAGGAAAGCGGAACGCCTACCCCAGCTTCGCCCCCGACGGCGAGATGACCGACACCTTCCCACCCCGCCGCAAGGACCCTCCGCCTCCAGCTCGACAGCGCCGTCCTTCCCGACCCGCCCGCCGAAGCCTTCATCCACCGCGCATCCGCGAGCACATCGCATTGCAGGGCATCAAGTTCGCCGTCCGCATCGTCGGCGAGCCCGGTCCCGAAGCCGCAGGCGAGGGAAGCTGCGGCGCCGGCTGCGGGTGCCACCCGGCAAGCTGACGGATTGAGGTAAACCATTTTCCTAGACTCAGGAAAAAGGTTTACGCAGTGATAGAGCGCTAAATCCGATTATGCCTTTCGAGAAAACACCTTTGAGGATTATCTGGAGAGCTTCCGTAACGGCTCGCACGACATGAATCGGATGCGGCAGGTCGCAAGGACCGACCGGGGAGCAATGGGGGAGGCGGCAAGAATTTTCATCGCCGAAGTTGAGCAGGCAGAGGCCGAGCGGAATTGGACTGACAACTACCAAAAACAGTTTGCGACATTGCAGCAAGGGGAGCGACATCACGCAGAAGTGATTGCCGAATCGAGACGCCAAGCGCGTCGTACGATGTGGGGCCGCGTGGGCAGCAATTGCTATTTCTACCTGCTGGTTTCGATCGTTTCTTCTGCGAAAGCTGGCCAGAATTTCGGTAGAAAAATCGGCACCAACACGGTCAGACGTATTCTACGTTTTCCAAACCGAGCTCCCGGATTGGACGGCGGCGCTCAGAAAGGGGGCGGTTTGCCAAGCGAATCATGCCATTGGCTCAAGCTCCGCCCGATTGCACGCCGGACACTCACCAGAGGGGCTCCGGTCTTCTCTCCTACGCCGTCCGCATCGCCGACGGTGAGCAGCACATTCGCCCAGCGCCTGGTCGGCGGTCTGATGCAGGAGACGTGGTCGGCGATGACGGCCTTGTAGAAGTCCCAATTTCCGGAATCGGCTGATGCTCACAGGCGTGCGGTCCGCGCCGACGGTGGCGCCGGTCTCGGCGCAGATCGCGCGGAGTTCCTTCCACACGGGCGGCTCGCCGAACGGGATCGTCGTCGGGGATGCCCATCGTGTTGATGGCGTCAAACGGCAGCATACGGATCGTGGGCACGCCGGGGGATGCAGACCCATCGCGTTGATGATGGCGTCAAACGGCAGCACACCCATTCGGTCGCCGGGGATGAGTTGGAGGCAGACCTGCGTGGCGTTCGGTCCCTTCGCCGTGGAGGCGGGGTAGTTGCCGTCGGCGATGAGGATTTTCGCGTGGTGCCCGCAGCGGGCGGCGATGGCGAGGATGTCGGGGTGGAGGAGCGGAGTCTTGAGCATGGGATTTGGGATTCGGAGCATGCGGCATGGCCGCGGTGCGGGAATCAATGCAGGAGGGAGGAGGGAAAACGAGGCGATTCTGCTTTCCCGGAAATCAGGAACGGCCGGCGCCGGGCCGGTTCGCGGGAGGAATCGCCTTGCGGTCAGCGAGGTGATTCGAGCCGAACGGCGGCACGTGGATCGGCTGCTCACCGCGTTGCAACCATCGCGAAGCGCAACCCGGACGATGGCCCGCGCCGGCTAGTTCCGGTTGATGGTCTCGTCGAGGTTCAGGACGAGATTGGCCACGAGTGTCCACGCGGCAAGGTCCTTCTCGGGGAGCGCGGCCTTGGGCTTGGACTCGCCGTTGGCGATGACCTTCTTCGCGGCGTCGGGCGACTGCGCGTATTCGGATTCAAACTTCGCGAGCGCGGACTGGACGACGGAGAGTTCGTCCGGCGCGGGTTTGCGCGAGAGCGCGGTGCGGTAGGCGAAGGTGATGCGCTCGGCGGGCGTGGCGCCGCCCTCGGTGAGGATGCGCTCGGCAAAGGCGCGCGCGGCTTCAAAGTGCTGCACGTCATTCATGAGCTGGAGCGCCTGGAGCGGGGTGTTGCTGCGCTCGCGCACGGTGCAGGTCTGCTCGCGGTTCGGCGCATCGAAGTTCGTCATGAAGGGCGGGGGCGCGGTGCGTTTCAGGAAGCAGTAGATGCTGCGGCGGTAGAGCGCGGGGCCGGTGTCCTGCGTGTAGAAGCGCGTGTTCGACGTGCCGAAGCCGACGGGCTCCCAGATGTTCGGCGGCTGGTAGGGGCGGACGCCCTTGCCGCCCATCTCGAGGTTGATGAGGCCGCTGACGTAGAGGGCGTTGTCGCGGAGCTGCTCGGCGTCGAGGCGGAAGCGCGGGCCGCGTGCGTAGAGGCGGTTCTCCGGATCGCGCTGCACGAGCGCCGGCGTGACCGTGGACGATTGGCGGAATGTGGCGCTCATGAGCATGAGGCGGATCATCTTGCGCACATCCCATCCGCTTTCGCGGAACTCGACGGCGAGCCAGTCGAGCAGCTCGGGATGCGACGGCGGAGTGCCCTGCGAGCCGAAGTCGAAGCTGGTCTTCACGAGGCCGGTGCCGAAGAACTGCTGCCACAGGCGGTTCACCGTCACGCGCGCGGTGAGCGGGTTCTCCGGCGCGAGGAGCCACTTCGCGAGATCGAGGCGCGTGGCGCGCGCGTCGGGCTGCGCCTTTTTCAGCGGGGCAAAGACGGCGGGCGTCGCGGGCTCCACCTTGTCGCCGGGCTTGTCGTATTGGCCGCGCTGCATCACGAACGCGTCGCGCGGCTGCGGGAGGTCGGCCATGACGAAGGTGAGCGGCACGTTTTTCTCCAGTGCGTCCTGGCGGGCCTTGACCGCATCGCGCTCGCGGCGCAGCGGGGCGAGCGCCTCCTCCGGCGCGCGGCTCACGTATTCGAGATAGTAGTCGCGCACCTTCTGCGACTGCTCCGCAGTGCGCACCTCGGGCTTCACGCTGCGGAGGATGTCGGAGATTTCCTTCGGCGCGTCCTTCACGATCTTGCCTTGGTTCGCCTTGTCCCACGCGGCGAGGGAATAGAACGGGTCCGTCGCGGGATTCGTCTCCACCACCCAGCCCGCGCGGTCCCAGTGAACGGTTCCGCCGTGCTGAGTGAATGCCGCGCCGTTCACCTTCGTGCCGGGCTTCAGGCCGATGGCCGCGGGGTTCACCTCGAGCTTCACCCACTCGCCCGTCTTCGGCAGCGCGCCGATCTGCGTCTTCGTCTTCGCGGCGATGTCGCCCATGCGGATGGCCGCCGCGTCGCCCCAGTTCGCGCGGTTGTTCCAGGCATTGGTGTGAAACTGGAGCATGATCGCCTTCGGCGGATCCTGCGGGTCGAGCCAGACGTGCGCGAAGAACTTCGCGCCGGCGGTGACCTCGAATTCCGGCGCGCCATTGAAGTAGTCCTGCGAAGTGCCATTGCCCGCCTTGCGCCGCACGCTGGCCTTCCCGCTGAAGGGCTTCACGCCGCACGTCTCGTCCACGAAATCGAACACCTTGCCCTTGCCCTCACTGGTGGATTTCGCGCCTGCGGGGATGGCGTCATCGAGCCACACGGTCTCCTTGCGCTCCTTGCCCGGCGGCGGGGTGAGCGTGGCGGGGTCCACGTAGGCGAACTCCTTCAGCGCCGTCTTGATCTTCGCCTGCACCGCGGCCGATTCCTTCGCGATGGCGGCGAGCTGCTTCTCCTGCTCGGGCGTCGAGAGTTTGAGAATGGGCGGCGTGTCGTTGCGGTTGCCGTCCATCGCGGGATCCGCGGCGCTGTTGAAGAACGCGTAGAGGGAGTAGAACTCCTTCATCGTGATCGGATCGAACTTGTGGTCGTGGCAGACCGCACATCCGCCCGTGAGGCCGAGCCACGTCTCCATCATCGTGCTCGTGCGGTCCACGGCGTAGCGGTAGATGAACTCCTCGCTGATGGCGCCGCCCTCGCTCGTGGTGACGTTGCAGCGGTTGAAGCCCGACGCGATCACCGGGTCGCGGCCATGTCCCGGGCTTTCGGTGTCCTTCACGAGATCGCCCGCGATTTGCCAAGTCGTGAACTTGTCGAAGGGCAGGTTGTCGTTGAATGCGCGCACCACCCAGTCGCGGTAGGCCCACATCTGCCGCTCGTTGTCGAGGTGCAGGCCGTGCGTGTCGCCATAGCGCGCCACGTCGAGCCAGTGCCGCGCCATCTCCTCGCCGTGCCGCGGTGAGGAGAGATAGCGGTCGAGCATCTTCCCGTAGGCATCGGGCGACTGGTCCGCGAGGAAGGTGTCCACCTCCTTCACCGTCGGCGGCAGGCCCGTGATGGCAAATGCCACGCGGCGGATGAGCGTCTCGCGGTCGGCCTCCGGCTGCATCGCGAGCTTCTCCGACTCCAATCGCGCGCGGATGAAGGCGTCGATCGGATTCGTGCTCCGTGCCCAGTTCTCAGTGTGTGGATTCTTTGCGTTGCCGTCTTTACTGGGCACTGAGGACTGAGCACTGAGCACTGGGATGGCAGGCCGCGTCGGCGCCTCGAAAGCCCAGTGCTTCTGATACGCCGCACCCTCCTCGATCCAGCGTTTGATGAGCGCCTTCTCCGCGTCGGTCAGCTTCTTGTGCGAATCCGGCGGCGGCATCACCTCGTCCTCGTCCTTCGTGATGATGCGCTTCCACACCTCGCTCTTCGCCGGATCGCCTGGCTTGATCGGCTGCGCGCCGTCGCTCACGGCGAACGCGCCCTCCGCCGTGTCGAGTCGCAGGTCGGCCTTTCGCTTCTTCGCGTCGAAGCCGTGGCAGGCAAAGCATTTGTCCGAAAGGATCGGCCGGATGTCCTGGTTGAAGCGCAGCTTCCCGTCCTGCGCGGCAGGCGCGGCGGCGGGGATGCCCGCGAGGGCGAGGACGGCGGCGATGGCGGGGCGTCGAGTCATGGGTTTGGGAAAATCTGCACGTATGTAATCCGGCCCGGGTCGCGATCAAAGTGATACAGCGCGGGTCGTCGGGCTGGGAGCGATGCTGCGGAGCCGCCATTGCGTCACCACTTCTCCGCAAACACGGAGACCGCGGCGGGATCGTCGAGGTTGGCGAGCAGGTCGGCGACGGTGCGCGACTGTCCCGGCAGGCGCAGGTCGGGCCGGATGTCATTCAGCGGCGCGAGGACAAAGCGGCGCTGGTGGAGGCGGGGGTGGGGGAGAATGAGCGCGTCGTCGCTCATCACGAGGTCGCCGATGTAGAGGATGTCGAGGTCGAGCGTGCGCGGTGCGTTGCGCGGGTGGCGCGTCGGGCGTCCGAGTGCGGACTCGATCCCACGGAGCGCGGCGAGCAGCGTGAGCGGCTCGGCGTCCGAATCCACTTCGATGACCGCATTCAGGAACGGCCCCGCGTCCGGCCCCGTGCCGACCGGCTCTGTCTCATAAACGCGCGACTGCAGCGCTTGCGCCGAGATGTTCGGCAGACGCAGCACCGCGTCGCGCCCGGCAGAAAGATTGGCGAGCCGGTCACCGAGGTTCGAGCCAAGTGCGATGCCGGCTTTCATGAAATGACGAGTGACGAATGGTGAATGACGAACGGCGAAGGCGTCCGGACTTCGTCATTCGTCATTCGGATTACGTCATTTCAACCCCAGCACATCCTGCATCGTGTAAAGCCCCGCAGGCTGTCCGTGCGCCCACTGTGCGGCGCGCAGCGCTCCGCGCGCGAAGATTTCGCGGCCCGATGCCTTGTGCGTGAGCTCGACGCGCTCGCCGAGGGCGGCGAAGAGAACCGTGTGGTCGCCGACGATGTCGCCGCCGCGCACGGCGTGCATGCCGATCTCCGTCTTCGTCCGCGCGCCCACGTCGCCTTTGCGCCCGTGCAGCACGTCCTTGTTGTATTCGAGGTCGCGGACCTCGGTGAGGATCTCCGCGAGGTTCTTCGCGGTGCCGCTGGGTGCGTCCTTCTTCATGCGGTGGTGCGCCTCGATGATCTCGATGTCGAAGTCCGGCCCGAGAATCTCGGCGGCCTTGCGCGAGAGCCAGTAGAGGGCGTTCACGCCGGTGGAGTAGTTGCCGGAGAAGACGATCGGGATTTTTGCCGACGCTGCGCGGATGGCGGCGACCTGCGCATCGCTGTGGCCGGTCGTGCCGACGACGAGTGTCTTCTTTCCCGCGACGCACGCCGAGAGCACGGTCTCGCACGTGGAGTGGTGGGAAAAATCAATCACGGCGTCGCTCTGCGCGATGCCCGCGGCAAAGTCATCGCCGACATCGACCGCAGCGCCGATGGAGAGAGCGGGGTTTTCCTTCGAGCAGGCGATGAGCATCTGGCCCATGCGTCCACGCGAGCCGTTGATGAGAAGGCGCAGGCTCATCTACTTGAGGAGTCCGAGGCTCTTCAGCGTCCCGCGCAGCCGGTCCTGGCTCCCGGACGCGAGTTCGCACAGCGGCAGCCGCACATCTGCCGTCATGCGGCCCTGCCAGGCGAGCGCCTGCTTGATGGGCGCGGGGTTGCTCTCGATGAAGATGTCCTTGAACAGCGAATACCATTTCGCGTGTAGCGCGCGCGCCTCCGCGAGCCGGCCGGCGTTCGCCGCGTTCACGAGGTCGCCGACCTCCTTCGGAATGATGTTTGACGCGACGCTGATGACGCCGCAGGCGCCCGCGCTGATGAACGGCAGCGTGAGCGAGTCGTCGCCGGACAGGATCTCGAACTTCTCCGGCAGCACGGCGCGCAGCGCGCTCACGCGCTCGACGGAGCCGCCCGCCTCCTTGATCGCCACGATGTTCGCGCAGTCCTTCGCGAGCCGCGCGCAAGTCTCCACGGCGATCTCCACGCCGCAGCGACCGGGGATGCTGTAAAGGATGAGCGGCAGCCTCGTCTTCTCCGCGATGGCGCGGAAATGGCGGTAGAGCCCCTCCTGCGTGGGGCGGTTGTAGTAGGGCGCCACGAGCAGCGCCGCATCGGCGCCGAGCTTCTCGCTCTCCACCGTCATGTCCACCGCCTCGCGCGTGGAATTCGACCCCGTGCCCGCGATCACCAGCGTCCGCTTTTTCGCCGCCTGCACGGCGAGTTCGATCACGCGCAGATGCTCGCCGTGATCGAGCGTGGGCGATTCGCCCGTGGTGCCCACAGGCACGATGCCCGTGATGCCCCCGGCGATTTGCGCCTCGATGAGGCTGGTGTATGCGGCCTCGTCGAACCGATCCTCGCGGAACGGAGTGACGAGCGCGGTGTGAGTCCCTGCAAACATAAGGGCGCGGTTTTTAGGCGCGCTGGCAGGGGAGGGCAAAGGGATTCTTGCGCCGCCCCGCCGAAACGCGCGCGCCACCCGGCGGACGCACGGACCCGCGATTGGAGGAGCCAATCGCGACAGACTTGCTGCAGAATCTCTCGTGCAGGGGCGGGGTGTTGTGGCGTGCGGGCCGGGGATGGCGGAATCGAATGCTTGCAGGCGGCGCTGGGAGGGTCTCATGTTGCACGCTCGGAAACATGCTGGCTGAAATCATTCTCTCGACCGCGCTCGCAGGGAGCATCGTGTGGAACGTGGTGGCGGCGCGCCTGCACCGGCGGCAGCGGATGGAGCTGCTGCGGGACAAGGTGAAGATCCAGACGGAGGAGCGGCGGGTGTTTGATTTCCTGCACGGGATCGGGGAGGCGCTGAAGGACGACACGCACACGGGGGATCTGCCGGGGCTGATCGTGGAGGGTGCGCTGCGGATCCTGGATGCGGAGGGGGGCGCGCTTTATCTCACGAACAAGGCGGGGACGGTGCTGCAGCCGGCGTATGTGTCGAAGGAGTGCCCGCCGTTCGTGGAGCTGGCGCCGCAGGTGGGGAGCGGGATGACGACGATGCAGACGCGGGTGAAGCTGCAGGCGGTGAAGGTGGGGGAGGGGCTGGTGGGGAATGCGCTGGGGAGGAATGAGACGCTCTCGATGCTGCCGGAGGATGCACGGCTGGGGACGCTGCAGGTGCACGGGGTGAACTCCGCGTTTGTCGCGCCGCTGATCTACGGGGGGCAGAATCTCGGCGTGCTGGCGATTGCGCGGGCGGGGAAGACGGAGCCGTTCGGGCCGGAGCACTTCAACACGTTCAAGGCGCTCGCGGAGCAGTCGGCGTTTTCGCTGTTCGATGCGTTCCTGCACCACGAGGCGACGGAGAAGAGGCAGATCGAGAAGGACCTGCACATCGCGAACGAGGTGCAGCGGATCCTGCTGCCGAGCGAGCCGCCGAGCATCGAGGGATTTGACGTGGCGGGGACGAACATGCCGGCGCGCTACGTGAGCGGCGATTACTTTGACTACATCCCGCTGGATGCGGACCGCACGGGCATCGTGATCGCGGATGTGTCGGGGAAGGGAATCCCGGCGGCGCTGCTGATGGCGATGGCGCGCACGGCGCTGCGGCTGCTGGCGGCGAGCGATGCGCTCTCGCCCTCGGAGATCATCCACCGGCTGAACGAGCACCTTTACCCGGACATCCGGGAGGACATGTTCATCTCGCTGGCGTTTGTGATCGTGGACCGGCGCACGAACGAGCTGCGGCTCGTGCGCGCGGGCCATGATGCGCCGCTGGTTTACCGCGCGTCGGACGGGGGGGTGGAGCGGGTGAAGCCGCCGGGGATGGCCGTGGGCATTGACAGCGGGGGTGCGTTCAATAGGGTCACGAACGACTTTTCCCTGAGTCTGAATCCCGGCGACTGCCTCGTCCTCTTCACGGACGGAGTGACGGAAGCGCAGGATAGGAACGGGGACGAGTTCGGGTTGGAAGCGATGATTCGCTCCGTGCAGGCGAGCGCATCCGAAGGCGCCGCCGGCATCGTCCAGCGCGTCACCAGTGACGTGAAGGCATTCATCGGCGACCAGCCACCGCACGACGACATCACACTGATCACCATCTTGAAAAAATGAGCACACCGAACGTGGAAGCCGGGGGGAACCCCGAAACAGCCAAGCCGGGCGCCGCAAACGCGGAGGCCGAGGCGCTTGATCCCTTTGAGGCCGCGGAGGCCGAGGCCGCGAAATGGAAGGACACCGCGATGCGCGCGACCGCGGAGCTGGACAATTACCGCAAGCGCGTGGCCCGCGAGCGCGAGGACGACTACAAGCGCGCGCAGGCGGTGGTGCTCGAGCGCCTGCTGCCGGTGCTGGATAATTTCGAGCTCGGCATGATGGAGGTGCGCAAGGGCGACCCGAAGTCGCCCATCGTCGTCGGAATGGAGATGATCGAGCGGCAGCTCAAGGAGTTCATGAGCAGCAGCGGGGTGGAGGCCATCGAGACGGTCGGCGCGAAGTTCGACCCGAACCTCCACGAGGCCGTGAGCCAGGAGGAAAGCGCGGACATTCCCGAGGGCCAGATCGTCCGCCAGCTCCGGCGCGGCTTCCGTCTGCGCGACCGCCTGCTGCGTGCGGCGATGGTGGTGGTGAGCAAGGGCCCGCCCGCGGCTTAACGCCGAACCGAATGTCCAAGAAACGCGACTACTACGAGATCCTCGGCGTGGCGAAGGGCGCCAGCGCGGATGAAATCAAGAAGGCCTACCGCAAGCTCGCGGTGAAGCTGCATCCGGACAAGAACCCCGGCGACAAGACGGCGGAGGACAAGTTCAAGGAGCTCGGCGAGGCCTACGAGGCGCTGTCCGATGAGGACAAGCGCGCGGCGTATGACCGCTACGGCCATGCGGCGTTCTCGCAGGGAGGCGGCGGGCGCGGCGGCGGCTTCCATGATCCGATGGATATATTCCGGGACTTCTTCGGCGGAGCCGGGGGAGGAGGCGCGGGGGGGATCTTCGAGCAGTTCTTCGGTGGTGGTGGCGGCGGGCGTTCGGAGCGCGAGAACCGCCAGCGCGGGAGCGACCTCCGTTACGACATGCAGATCACGCTGGAGGAGGCGGCATTCGGCGCGGAGAAGGAGATCGAGGTGTCCAAGCTCAGCGCATGCGGCGTCTGCGGCGGCTCCGGCGCGGAGAAGGGCTCGCGCGTGGTGACGTGCAACACTTGCGGCGGACGCGGCCAGGTGGTGACGTCGCGCGGCTTTTTCCAGGTGGCGCAGAAATGCCCGCGCTGCGGCGGCACCGGCCAGACGGTCGAGAAGCCGTGCGGCGAATGCCGTGGCGAGGGCCGCTCGGAGCAGCAGTCGCGGATCAAATTGAAAATTCCGCCGGGCATCGAGGATGGCTCGCGTCTGCGCAGCACGGGCAACGGCGAGGCGGGCATCCGCGGCGGTCAGCACGGCGACCTCTACGTGGTGATCCACGTGAAGGAGCACGACATTTTCGAGCGCGAGGAGTCGAACCTCTTCTGCGATCACCCGATCACGTTCACGATGGCGGCGCTCGGCGGCGAGGTGAAGGTGAGGACGCTGGAGGGCGAGACGTCGCTGAAGATCCCCGCGGGGACGCAGAGCGGCACCGTCTTCAAAATCCGCGGCAAGGGAATGCCCGAGCTGAACAGCACGCACCACGGCGACCTCATGGTGCGCACCGTCGTGGCCGTGCCGAAGAAGCTCACCTCCGAGCAGCGGGAGAAGCTCCAGGAATTTGCGGCGATGGTGGGCGACGAGGTGCCGCCGCCGAGCAAGAGCTTCTTCGAGCGCGCGCGGGAGTTTTTCCAGTAGGCCGCACCGATGCCGCGCTTCTACATTCCCAGCACCGCGTGGAACCCCGACCGGCTCGCGCTCGACGCGCAGGAGACGCACCACGCGACCGATGTGCTGCGGATGCGCGCAGGTGACCGTGCGACGGTTTTTGACGGGGAGGGGAACGAGGCGGAAGTGGAGCTGGTGAAGCCGGGCAGGCACGGCACGGAGCTGCGGAAGATTTCAGTCACGAAGACCGCGCCGCTGCCCTGCCGCATCACGCTCGCTCAGGCGGTGCCGAAGGGGAAGAACATGGAGCTGATCATCGAGAAGGCGACGGAGCTCGGTGTCTCCGCCATCGCGCCGCTGCTCAGCGAGCGCACCGTCGTGCGCGGCACGGAGGACGATCACATCCGCAAGCAGTCGAAGTGGCAGCGGGTCGCCGTGGAGGCATGCAAGCAGTGCGGGCAGAATTTTCTCCCGCGTGTCGCGAAACCCTGCACGCCGCGCGACCTGTTCGCCCGAGGGGAGAAGTTTGACCTCATGCTCATCGGATCGCTGCAGGGCGATGCCGTTCCTATGAAGCAGATCTTCGCCGAGGTTGCGGCGCAGCGTCCGCGCAGCGTGCTCATCGCCATCGGGCCCGAGGGTGACTTCACTCCCGCGGAAATCGCGCTCGCGAAGAGCCACGGCTGCCGGCCCATCACGCTCGGCCCGATCATCCTGCGCACGGAGACGGCGGCGATCTACTGCGTGAGCGTGCTGAACCACGAACTGCAGTCGGCACAGTGAAGACCGTCCTCGAGGTCATCACGGCGACGACGGACTACTTCCGAAAAAGCGGCATCGAGAGCCCGCGGACGAACATCGAGCACCTGCTCGCGCACGTGATGGGCAAGCGGCGCATGGACCTCTACCTCGAGTTCGACCGCCCGCTCGGTGAGAAGGAACTCGGCCCGCTGCGCGACCTCGTCCGCCGCCGGGCGCAGCGCGAGCCACTCCAGCACCTGCTCGGCACAGTCGAGTTTCTCGGCATCACGCTGAAGAGCGATGCGCGCGCGCTCATTCCACGACCGGAGACGGAGGAACTGTGCAGCATGCTCGCCACGCAGGCGAAGGACGACGCGTGCCAGTGGAAGCGCGGGCGCATCGCCGATGTCGGCACGGGCAGCGGCTGCATCGCGCTCTCGCTGGCGAATGCGCTGCCGGAGGCGAGTGTGGTGGCGCTCGACGCCTCCGACGACGCCCTTGCGCTCGCGCGGGAGAATGCCGAGCGCTGCGGGCTCTCGGCGCGCGTGACCTTCTCGAAGAGCGACCTGCTTTCCGCGGCGGAGGGGGGATTTGACCTCATTGTCGCGAATCTTCCTTACATTCCCAGCGGCGAACTTGCTGGCTTGCAGCCCGAAGTGCAGCGCGACCCGCGGGCTGCGCTCGATGGCGGCCCCGACGGTCTCGACATTGTCCGCCGTCTGCTCCCGCAGGCGGCACAGCGGCTCCGGTCCGGCGGCACGTTGGCGCTCGAACTCGGACTCCACCAGCCGGCCATCCTCGCGGGCGAAGTTCCGGCCCATGGTTTCACCGACGCAAAAATCCTGAAAGATCTGCAGGGCACGGACCGTTATATCACCACCACTCATGGATAAAATTCTCGTTCACGGCGGACACAAGCTCAGCGGCAGCGTCCGCATTTCCGGCAGCAAGAACAGCGCGCTCCCCATCCTCGCCGCGACGCTGCTCACGAAGGAGCCGTGCGTCGTCTCGAACGTCCCAGACCTCTCCGACATCCACTTCATGCTGCAAATCCTCTCGCACCTCGGCGCGACCGTCGAGCGCGCGAGCGGCACCGTGCGCGTCGAGGCGGCGAAGATAAAATCCGAGGCGCCCTACGACATCGTGCGGAAAATGCGCGCGTCCGTCTGCGTGCTCGGCCCGCTGCTCGGGCGGAAGAAGAAGGCGATCGTCTCGCTTCCCGGCGGCTGCGTCATCGGCGACCGGCCGATTGACCTCCACATCCGCGGCTTCGAGGCGCTCGGCGCGCAGAGTGTGATCGAGCATGGCAACGTGAAGCTTTCCGCCCGCAGCCTGCGCGGCTCCGAGATGAACCTGCGCGGCAAGCAGGGCCCGACCGTGCTCGGGACGGACAATGTGATGATGGCCGCGGTGCTGGCGAAGGGCGTGACCATCATCGAGGGAGCGGCAGCGGAACCGGAGGTCGTGGACCTCGCGAATTTCCTCAACAAGATGGGCGCGAAAATCGAGGGTGCAGGCACGCGCCGCGTCACCATCGAGGGTGTGAAGGAACTGCACGGCGCGGAGCACAGCGTCATTCCCGACCGCATCGAGGCCGGCACGTATCTCGTCGCCGGCGCGATGATGGGCACGGAGGTGAAGCTCCAGCGCGTCGTCCCCGCGCACCTCGCCAGCGTCATCTCGCATGTCCGCGAGAGCGGCTACGAGGTGGACACCGCGGCAAACTCACTCACGGTCCGCGGCAACGGCGACCCGAAGCCGCTCCGCATCACGACGGAGCCGTATCCGGGATTCCCGACGGACATGCAGGCGCAGATGTGCGCGCTCCTTTGCCGGACGAAGGGCATCAGCGTGATCAGCGAGACCATCTTCCCGCAGCGGTTCATGCACGTCAGCGAGCTGAAGCGCATGGGCGCGGATGTGACGCTCGACGGCCACACGGCGATCATCAAGGGCGTGAGGAGGCTCAGCGGCGCGCCGGTGATGGCGAGCGACCTCCGCGCGAGCGCCGCACTCGTCCTCGCGGGCCTGCAGGCCGACGGCATCACCGAGGTGAACCGCGTGTATCACATCGACCGCGGCTACGAGTCCATCGACGACAAGCTCAACGGCCTCGGCGCGCGCATCGAGCGCGTGAAAGTTTAGCGGCGGGAACCGGAGCGGCTTCAGTTGTTCTCGGGCAGCCCTTCCTGGTGCCCGATGTTTTTCACCGGGGCGAAGATCGCCTGCACGTCGCGGAGCAGCTCCATGTCGAGCGGTTCGGCGGCCCACTTCGCCCAGTTGCGGATGTTCTCCGGGTTAGCGCTTCCGCTGACGGTCGTCGTGATGTCCGGGTTCGCGATGGAGAACTGCAGCGCGAGCTTGGCGATGTCGCTCCCGCGTTTCGCGCAGAGCGCCGCGGCCTCGCGCGCCGCGGCCTTCACGCTCTCGGGCTCCTTGAGCCATGCGGGGAGCGGAGCGTTCGTGAGGAGGCGCGCGGAGAAGGGGCCGGCGTTCATCGCGCCGACGCCGTGCTCCTTCAGATACGGAACGACTTCGTCGGCGAAGCGCGTGTTCTGCAGCGTGTATTGGTTGTAGCTCAGCACGCAGTCCACGTTGATGTGCTCGTAGGGATTCATGGTCTGGTCCAGGATCCACTTGAAGATCCTCACCGGGTAGCCGCTGAACCCGATGAACTTCACCTTGCCGGCTTTCCGCGCCGCCTCGAGCGCCGGCAGCGTCACATCCACGATCTGCTGCATCGGCACGAACTCGATGTCGTGGCACAGCACGATGTCGAGGTGGTCGGTGCCGAGGCGGTGGAGCGAGACGTCCACGCTCTCGGCGACGCGCTTTGCGGAGAAGTCGAAGTGCTGCAGGTCGTAGCGGCCGAGCTTCGTGCAGAGCGTGTAGCTGTCGCGCGGCACGCCCTTGAGCGCGACGCCGAGGAGCACCTCGCTCATGCCGCGGCCGTAGAAGGGCGACGTGTCGATAAAGTTCAGCCCGCAGTCGAGCGCCACGCGGACACTCCTCATCGCCTCGTCGAGCGTCACGCTGCGGAACTCCGCGCCGAGCGACGATGCGCCGAAGCTGAGGATGGGAAGCTGGAGGCCGGTCCTGCCGAGTGGTCGTGTTTGCATCGCGGCGAAGATAGGAATCCCGCGTGCCGCGACAAGCACGGCGATGCTACTCCGCGAGCGTGAGCTTCACGTCGGCGATCTCGCAGAAGGCGGTGTATTGCTCGAGCTCGAACTTGAACTCGAGGATCGCGAGCGTCGTGACGTCCTGCTTCTTGATGGTCTTGTCCTTGAAGTGGACGGTGAAGGTCTTCCTCACCTTTTTCCACGGGCCGGAGTCGTTGAACTTCTCCACCTCGTAGATCTCCTCGTGGGCCTCGTCCTTCACCGCCTTCTTGCCGCGTCCGACGGCCGTGAACTTCGTGGCGACGTTCTCGTTTGCGCCGAGGTAGGCCACGGTGGCCTCGCCGCCGCGGATGCCGCTGCCCTTCACGGCAAAGCTGAGCGTGTAGCTGCCGCCGACTTTCAGAGGCAGGAGGTTCTGGCGGATGGTGTATGCATTCGTCACACGGATGCCGCCGGCCCATCCCGCCTGCATCGGGTGCCACTGGTCCCACCAGTAGCGGAAGAAGTCCGTGTTGTCCGCGCCGTCGATGACGAGCGGGACCATCTTCACGATCTTGTTGGGCGAGGGGAAGAAGCTCGACTTGAGCACGCGTCCACCGTCGGGACCGGTGGTGTCCTGCACGGAAGTGTAGGCGTAGAGGTTCCCGCGGCTGATGCCGGAATCGATCGTCCAGAGCTGGGGAAGCTTGATCTGCTCGGCCAGCGCGTCGGTGCCGGCGATGTCCACGGGCATGTCGAACTTCGGCTCCGCGAGGCTGCCCTTGTTGATCGCGACGGCGATGTGGCCGTCGGCCTTTCCGATGAGGAGGTCGGTGAGCCCGTCGCCATTGTAGTCGCAGGCGTGCGGCGCGATCCCGATGCCGAGTGCGGTCTTGCTGCCGAAGCTGACAAACTGGGTGACGGGCAGTTCCTGGCCGGGCTTCCAATTCGCGTAGCCGAGGTGGACGCTCACCGCGCCCTTGCGGTCGCCGACGATCACGTCGGGCAGCCCGTCGCCGTTCCAGTCCGCGACGGTGGGGACGAGCTGCTCGCGGCCGTCGCCGTAGCAGAGGTAATGGCGGTGCTCGTCGGTGAAGCGCGGTTCGGAGCCGCTGGATTGGTTCAGGAGGACGAAGACGGCGTTCGCGGAGTAGGAGCCCTCGCCGACGAGGAGGTCGGGCCTGCCGTCCTTGTTCCAGTCAAACACGCACGGTGCGAGGAGGTTTCCCCACGGCTTGGAGCCGATGTTCTTGCGCACGCTCGCGTATTTGCTCGGCTGCGGATAGGCGGGCACGCCCGCGCTGCCGGTGTTCTGCAGGATGAAGAGGTCGCCCGTGTAGTTGCCGAACACGAGATCCTGGGTGCCGCGCTTGTCGGTGTCGAAGAGCGCGAGCTTCGGGATGCTGTGCGGCCACGTCCACCAGCCCTGGTGGTCCCACTTCATGTCCTTCGCCACGTTCGGCGGGAAGATGGGCACGACTTCTCCGTTCGTGAATTTCGGCTCCGTCTTCGTCCCGCTGTTGAAGAAGATGCGGACCACGCCCGTGGGATCGCAGCTCACGATGTCCGGCAGCTTGTCGCCGTTCATGTCGGTGAAGCTCACGCTGACGGGCATCGGCAGGTTGCCCACGCGGCCGCTCTCGGTCACCGCGTAGGTGTCGGCGGCGTTGCCGGTGAGCAGGCCCTTCGGGTCCACGCCGTCCCACAGGTTCTCCTTCGTGGTGTATTTCGCAAAGTCACCGTTCTGCACGGCGTTGCTCCCGGGCTTCGGGATCGCGGGCGCGGGCGTCTGCGCGGGAGCGGGGGAGAGCAGTGCGGCGCAGATGGCGGGGATGGAAATGGCGGGGAGCTTCATGGTGCGGACGGGGGCTTGGTGTTGATCACGGTCACGGTGCGGATGTGCCGCTCCCAGCGCGTGAGCAGGTGGACGATGACGTTTGTCCCGAACTTGTAGGTGTCCATCAGCGCCTTCGGCTCCACGTTGCGGAAGTAGAGCCCGCGCCGGTGCCACATCGGCTCGTTGATCGCGACGAAGCGCCGCTTCTCATCGCGCGAGAGGTCGAAGTCGCCGTCCTCATCGATGCCGAACTGCCACATGTCGCCGTAGTCGTTCGCGGTGTAGATCACCGCCAGCTCGCCGGCGAACCCCTTCAGCCCGTAGATGGGCTCCTTGTAGAAATTCATCCCCGGCGCGACTCCGCGGATCTCCGGGTAGTAGGCGTCCTTGTAAATCGAGTGGTCGGCCGGCAGCACCTCCCATTTCTGCTTCAGCTCCGGCAGCAGCCGCAGCATCTCGCGGCGGAATGCGATGTCGAACCGCGAGCGCTGGCCGGGCAGCGAGCTGTCGCCCCAGATGCAGCCGCCCGAGCGCAGATACTCGCCGAGGTTCACCACCTCCTTGTCCGTGAGCACGAAGTCGCGGTGCCCGGTGAACCAGATGAAGGGCGGGCGCTTTTCAAAAATCTCGTCGCTCGCGAGGTCCAGCGGGATCGGCTGCGGGTGCGCGTGGATCTTTTTGTGGGACATCCGCGAGATGATGTAGAGCAGGTTGTGCAGGCTGCCGCCCCACACGGTGTCGCCGTCCAGCCACACCGTGGAGTTCCAGTCGCCGCCCGCGTATTTCGCAAGGTAGGCGGTGAAGTCGAACACGCGGCTCTTGATGGGCTGGCCCATCATCGAGCGCCCGCCCCGCGACCAGCCAGAGGTGAAGTTCGCGATGCGCGTCGCCTGGCCCTTGCTGAGCCCGGTGCCGACCACCGGCGCGGCCGGCGTCGGCGACGGGCCGCCGGGATTGATCTCGATCGAGAGCTGCGGCGTGCCGACTGCGGACATGTTGAAGTTGCTGGGCGATGCCGAGGTGGTGGTGACGACGGCGCTCACGGCCGACTCGGAGAGAGCCGGACCCGACGGTGCCACGGCGGCAGCGGGCGCGGCCGAGGCCGAGGCGTTCGGCGATTGAATCTGCATCTGATCGCTGATCTCCGGAACCGGCACCTCGTTTGCGAGCATGCCGTAGCCGCCGTCTTCAAAGTCGGGCGCGTCCACGTAGTGCTTGTAGAGCACCGTGCCGCCGAGGACGATGATGAGCACGAGGTGGAGCAGGCCGGAGAACGCGATGTATCGGAGCCCGCCGAGCATTTCCGGCAGCCGCTGGAAGAAGGAGGGTTTGCGCGGTTCGTGGGGTGAAGCCTCGCTCTCCGGAGGTTCAATGAGCGTGTTCATGGGTCGTTGGGTGACCGTTGGGTCGTTGGGTTGGAGAGGAGCGCGGGAGAGGTGGTGCGGGGTTGCGCTGCCGCGGAATGTATCAAGTTTGCAGGAGCACTCAAGGAATTCGATCGGGACTCCAATGAGAGCGTCCCGGGCCCCGGATAAGTTCACCCGCCACCCCCGGCCGGGCGTGGTCGCTCCGCGGGTCAGCACCCCTCGCCGCGCGGGACGGCGGCTGGTCTGGAAATGCGCGCGTCTCCTCAGATGCGGAGGAAGATCTTCCTCCGGTGCATCCACAGCAGGATGAGCCAGTAGGCGAGCAGCACCGCCGCTCCCTGCATCATCGGCGTGTATTCCTTCCCCGCGAAGTCGAACGCATTCGCGCCGAGGTGCGTCCTGAGCGCGTCGGGGATGAACTTGTTGAAGAGGTGCGCGATGCAGTAGGCGGCGATGGAGTTCATGCCGATGACCGTGAGCGGGAAGGCCCAGCGGCGGAGCTTCCATGCGTCCATCACGAGGTAGAAAAGCCCGAGCAGCAGGAAGCACCACCCACCGCTGAAGAGCACCCATGTCGGCGTCCAGATCCGCTTCACGATCGGGCACAGGCCCAGCGAGTCGATGGCGAGGGCAAACATGAAGCAGCCGAAGCTCGCCGCGCCGAGGCGCACCAGCTTCCACCCCGCGTCGCGCTCCTCGCGCAGCCAGCCGCCCGCGATGAGGCCGAGCACCATCGTGCCGAGCGTGGGGATGAAGCTAAGGGTGAGGTAGCCGCCCGCATTGAACGCCGCCGCGCGCTGCACGTGCTGGCCGAGCCACTGGTCGAACTCGAAGCCGAAGTTCGCATTCTTCTGCCAGTGCGCCGCGAAGCCCTGCAGCCCGTTCTGCTGCAGCCAGTCCGCCGTCACTCCCACCTTCGCAAAGTCGTAGCCCGGCGGCGCCACCGGCCACAGCGCCCACGCCAGCCAGTAGCCGGAGAGGATCACCGCCAGCGCCGTCCACTGCCACCCGCGGCGCGTGAAGCCGAGCGCGAAGAGGAACACATAGCCGAGGCCGATCTGCGAGAGCGTGTCCTCAAAGGTCCAGTTCGTCGCAGGCTTCCCCACCGAGCGCAGGAAGACCCCGAGCAGCACCAGCAGCACCGCGCGCCACAGCGCGTGCAGCGTCATCAGCCGCGGCGACTGTCCCTTCATCCGGCGCGACGCGATGGAATACGGCAGCGCCACGCCGACGAGGAACGAGAACGACGGCTGGATGAGGTCGTGCAGCGAGCAGCCCTGCCACTCCACGTGCGAGGTGTGGAATTTCAGCGCCTGCCAAAGCCCGTCCCCCGGAAATCCCGCCGCGACCCGCGCCACGCGCAGCACCTCCGCCAGCATGAGGAACATCACAAAGCCGCGATACCCGTCGATCGACGCCACTCGCTCCGCAGCCCTGAGGCGTTCCTGGGGAGTCGGTGGCGGGACATCGGAGGCATCCATGCGCGCGATAATTCCCGCTGCCCCCGCGGCGGACAAGCGTGGAATGGGGAGAGGGAATGACGAATGACGAATGACGAATGACGAATGACGAATGACGAATGACGAATGACGAATGACGAATGACGAA
>JBGAPU010000165.1:0-8185 GCA_044221035.1 Chthoniobacteraceae bacterium
GATCACCCTGCGTTTCGCCCCCGACGGGACGTCGTCGCTGCAAAAATTGACGTTGAAGAATTACGACGAACTTTAGCCAACCCAGGGCCGCGTGCATTCGGAGGTCTTTGGAGAGGTCCGACGACCATGGACTGCCAACTCTCGAAGCATGACACCTTACCATGCCCCGCAGTGAACCCGGCGGGGGCGTCGCGGTTGCAGTCGCTGCGTCCCGTGCGCCGGAACGCTGAGCTTGGGGTCGTTAGATGCTCCTCGCGTCCCGTGTGAACGGAAGCGAAACCAACACACTGGAACACCACACGCCAACATGAAGCGAAAGGTCATTGTTGCCGCACTCGTCCTGATGGCGATGTGGAAGGCACGGGCCGTCGCGGGAAGATTTCAGAGAATCCATGGGGATTGCTTTGACGTGTGCGGAGGGGTGGTGTCCATGGGCGGTGCCAGCCAGCCACGACATTCCTGCCATGAAGAAAGCGCTCTGCCTCCTCCTCAGTCTCCTCGCATTTGCCTGCGCATCCCCGGCGGGCGCGGGGGAGAAGCGCAGCTATCCGGCGAAGAGCCCGGTGCTGGTCTATGAGCTGCCCGAGGGCTGGGAGGCGAAGGCGGAGGAGAAGGATGGCAGCGTGACCCTGGGGCCGAAGAGCGGGCGGGTGTCGATCCATCTCGGAGTGGTGCCCGTGGCGGCGTCGCTGGAGGTCTTTGGAAAGATGCTGCCGGAACTCGTGAAGGCGATGGGGATGGATGCGAAGCAGACGGAGAAGCCGGAGGCGCACAACGAGGACGGGCTGGACGGGTTCATCGCGGAATACACGGTGACGGTCGGGGGCAAGCCGGCCAAGGCGGCGTTCGCGCTGCTGAAGGGCGGCGCGGAAAGCTCGGTGCTCGCGACGCTGCTGGTGCTGGAGCCGGAGACGCTCCCGGAGGCGGACGAGGAGGCGCTGGAGAAGTTCGAGGAGTCCGTGAAGGGCGCGGCGAAGTAGGGCGGGGGATGGCCGAGCCGGGGTCGATGTCGCCGAGGATGTCGCGCGACACCCGCGAGTGCCGCGCCAGCGCGTAGCGGCTGGCCCTGGCCGCCTCGCGCTCCTGCTGCACCGCGCGCGGCAGTCGGATGCGGATTTGCTCCGCGTAGTTCCACGCCGCCTGCGCCTGCTTTTCCAGCTTGGACATGCTCTGAAGGATTGCCCGTTTCATGGGACCATGGGGCTGAAGGTTAACGGCGCGGGCCGGGACCGGGGCCGGGGCCGGGCCTTCCGGGACCGGGGCGGCCGGGCCCGCCGCCGGGAGCGCCGGGGACGTTTTGGAAAAGCCCGATGAGCTGCACGGCGGTGTTTGCCGCCGCGATGGTCTGGCGGGTCTGCTCCTGCTTGTAATAGGCGTCATTCTCCGCGAGCGCCGCGTGCCGGCGCTGGTATTCGCGGCGCCCGATGCGGCCCGAGGCATAGTCCGCATCGAGCTGCGCCATGGGCGCCGCATACGGGCTGGCGCAGGCGCCGAGGAAGGCGGCCACGAGTGTGAGCGCGACCGGGCCGATGCACCGCGCGAGGCGGCCGGCGGGAACGGAAGCGGCGGCATCCTGTTGGGTGATGGGATGAGTGTGTGTGTTCATGTGGATGTGTGGAGTTGGAGTTCGTGTTGCGGCTCCGCCCGTTGAGTGCGGCAGGCATTGCCATTCACTCCCTTCTCCGAATTCCCGCGCGGCCAGTTACACCGCTGGCGGATGATTTTGAAAAAAAGCGCCTGCGCCGCTGCGTGTGGCCGGCGTTTTTCCTCGCAATGCATGGGCTGCCGCAGACGATGGGCCGCACCGCGACTCTCCCACCATGGCGACCAATGATGACCAGAGCTGCCCTTCCTGCCCCGCGTGCGGTGTGGCATTGGCGGCGGGAGATGCGGCGCGGGTCTGCCCAAAGTGCGCCACTGTCCTCGGCCCCGCGCCCTCCTCTGCGGCAGACGGTCATGGGCCGACGGTGCTGGTGGATGTGCCGTCGGCGACTGCGGAAAGTGTCTCGCTTTGCGGAAAGTGCGGGGCGCGGCTGAACCGGCAGGGAGTGATGGGCTATTGCCCGAAGTGCCTGTTCGACGGGCTGGATGAGACGACGGGCGACGGGGTGAGCGGGGCCGCGCAGCCGGAGATCCCGGGCTACAGATTTCTCCGCACGCTGGGCAGGGGCGGGATGGGGACGGTGTGGCTGGCGGAGCAACTCGCGACGAAACAGCCGGTGGCGATCAAGCTCTGCACGCTGGAGAATTTCGGTGCCGGCGACGGCGCGGCGCGGCTGCGTTTCCAGCGCGAGGTGGAGCTGGCGGCGCGGCTGAACCACCCGAACATCGCGCGCGTGCTCGGTGGCGGTGACCTCGATGGCGCGGCGTATTACGTGATGGAGTTTGTGGAGGGTGGGACGCTGGGCGCGTTTGTGCAGGAGAAGCGGCCCGCGGTCCGGGAGATCATCGGCATGATGCGGACGGTGTGCGAGGCGGTGCAGCACGCGCACCAGAATGCGATCATCCACCGCGATCTGAAGCCGTCGAACATCATGGTGACGGCGGACGGTGCGCCGAAGGTGGTGGACTTCGGCCTGGCGAAGGCGCTGGAGGGCGGCGCGGCTTTGCAAGACATCTCCATGGCCGGCCAGATCATCGGCACGCCGCGCTACATGGCGCCCGAACAGGTGGGCGGCGATGTGGCGGACACGCGGACGGATGTGTATGCGCTGGGCGTGATCCTTTTCGAGCTGCTCACGGGGGAGCATCCGCACGACGTGAGCGGGACGTGGGAGGTGCTGCTGCGGCGGATCGCCACCGAGGAACCGCGCCGGCCGCGCAGCATCCGCCCGGAGCTGGGAGGAGAGCTGGAAATGCTGCTGCTGAAGGCGCTGGGCCGGAAGCCCGATGACCGCTACCGCACCGCGGGCGAGCTGGCGGATGAGCTGGGCCGCTGGCTGCGCAGCGAGCCGCTCTCCGTGGGCAGTGCGACGCCTTGGTATTTTGCGCGCAAATGGATCGCGCGTCACCGGGCGGCCACCGCCGCCGCCGCCGCGGTGATGCTCCTCGCGGCGGGTGCGACCGTTTTCTATGTGGTGAACATCCGCGCCGAGCGCGACAAGGTGGTGCGCGGTGAGAAACAGACGCGCCGCCTGCTCGCCGAGAGCCTCGCGCACAACGGCGAACTCGCCGCGCAGCGCGGCCGGTGGAGGGAGGCGCTGGAGCAGTGGGACGCGGCGATCACCGCGGGGCATCCGGGTCCCGAGGAGATCCGCCTCCGGCGTGTCGAGGCGCTGGAGGCGTTGGAAAGGCGGCAGGAGTTTGCCTCGGAACTGGCGGCCCTGGCGGCCATGCCGCTGAACCCGCAGCAGCGGGCCCGCGTGGATGTGTGGCGTGCGGAGCGGGAGTTCAGCCACGGGCAGACGGATGCGGCCGTCGCGATTCTGCGGGCCATTCCGAACGGCCTGCTCCCGCCACCCGACGCGGCCTATGTGCAAAGCCGGCTCGCAGGATCGGTGAATGAGGCGGTTGCCGAACTGGAGCGCGCGGTGGAGCGTTCCTCCCACCACCATCAGGCAAATCTCGCGCTTTGCATGGCGCTCGTGATGGGCGGGCGGAGAGACGAGGTGCTTCTCCGCGCGGCGGCGGGTGGCGCCCTTTATCCCGACGATCCCTCTTTTCCGGCGATGGCGGCGATCATTCATGCGTTGTCCGGACGCCGCGCGGAGATGGAGAAAATTGTGAACGGGAGGCTCGCCAATGCGCCGCGCGTCTTCCGCGAACTGCCCTTCATCATTTCCGACCTTGCCGCATTCATGTCGGAGAAAATCCTTCTCACGAACAACGACGACAGAAAGGGGGCGCCGGGCACACTCGATGTCGCCAAGGACGTGATGCAGATGATGCCGATGGTGGTGCGGATCCGAAGCCTCGGCGGGGGCCAGGGGGAAGAGTCCCTTGGCTTTCGGAGCGCGTTCTTCACTCCCCTTGCCCGCAGGATTCTCGTCGATGCAGGCGAGGCTTCTCTGAAGGGCGTCTTCCTGAAGGATCCAAAGGCCGGCCTTGCGGCGCTCCAGCGGCTGGAGGGTGTCTGGGATGTCGGCGAGGTAGCCATGATGAAGGCGGGCATGCTCGTTCAGCTCGGTGACTCCAAAGGTGCCCGCGAGGCGCTCGCCGAAGCGCTCAAGCGCCCCATGATGGTGATGCCGCCGGAAATGCGCCACCGGCTCCTGCAGTGGCAGGTCAACCTCCAGCCCGAGTTTCCCAAGGGTGACACCGCCGCGCTGAAACGGATGATGGATGCCTACCGCGATTTGGCAAAATCGGGCCCCGTCTCCGCGACGGTTGCCCGAAACGGCGTCGTGCCGGCGGTGGAAGGCGGCGAACTCGGATTCGCCCGCTGGCTCGCGTATTACATCCCGAGGGACAAGCCGGAGAGCGTGTTTCTCGATGCGCTGCTCGAAAGGGCGGCGAAGAACTACGGCGCGGCGTGGAGCCATCTCCGCAAACTGCCCGGCACCGAATCAAAGCCGCTGACGAACTCCGTCCTGCACCAGGTGACATGGCTCGGTGCGGAAACCCGGAAGCTCCAGCGGAGTGTCATCGATGACGCGTGGAAGCGGCTGGCCGATTTTGAAAAGGCGGCCGGGACTTCCGCCACCGTTAGGCCGGAGGACAGGGAGTTCATCCGCGAGGTGGTGCACTACCGGCTCATCATGGGGGAGCTCGGGCTGGAATCAGAATCCCGCGCCATGCTGGAGCGCTGCCATGCGGCGCTGGAAAAATGGCAGGCGGTCGAGTCGGAAAAGGTTCGCCCCGATGCGCCCGGGCGGAGGTGCGCGGAGGAGTTTGCAGATGCATGGCTGACCGGCGGGGAAAGGGCCGAGGCGGAGCGGGTGCTTTTCCGCTTCCTCGAAACACGCTCCCGAAGCCATCCGAACGATGTGCGCATTCCGCATGTGGAAGCCCGGCTCGGGGAAATGCTGGTGCGCCAGAGGCTGTTTGCGGAGGCGGAGCCGCTGCTGCTGCGGGCGGTTCCGGCGTTGGAGAAGGAACGCACCCTTTCACCCCGTGCGCTGGCCGACCTTTGCCGGCAGATCGTCCGCATCTGCGCACGCACCGGACGGGAAACGGACGCTGCGAAGTGGCGCGCCAAGGTCGTCGCCGTGCTGGCAGGGGACAAGGACATCGAAACGAAGACCGCGCCGCTGCAGGCGAAGCTCGCCGATGCGCGCCGCAAGCCGGGCGGGCAGGCGCACGAGCCGGAGCTTTGGCAGTTGTTCTGGCTGTATTTGAATGAGCACCGCTTCGAGGCCGCCGAACCGTTGGGTCGCGAGGCGCTGGCCATGCGGGAGAAGTCCAGTCCAGACAAATGGTGGACCTTCAAGAGCAAGGCCGCCCTCGGCACCTGCCTCCTGTCCCAGGAGCGCCACGCCGAAGCCGAGCCGCTGCTCGCAGCGGGATGCGAGGGGATGCTTCAGCGGTTCAGCGAGATCCCCGCGAAGGACACTTCCTTTGTGAAGGAGAGCATCGAGGCGCTCATCCGCCTGCATGATGACGCCGCCGCTGCGGACAAGGCGACGGAGTGGAGAGGGAAGCTGTGGAACATCCCTGTGCCGAAGAAGACGGAGTGAACAGCCGGTCTGCGCATTCAGTCGCCGGGGAGATGAGGGCGCGGCTTGCCACGGGCATGTGCGGCCATTAATGCCCCACCCGTGCAGCACGCAGACGGCTCCTTTCTCACCACGCGATGGTCGCTGGTCTGCGCGGCGGGCGGGGATGTGACGCTCGTGGCGCGGCGCGCGCTGGATGACTTGTGCCGGATGTATTGGTATCCGCTCTACTGCTATGTGCGGCGGCGGGGACATGCGCCGGCGGATACGGAGGACCTGGTGCAGGGGTTTTTCGTCCACTTGTTCGACCGCGAGCTGTTTGCGGCGGCGGACCGCTCGAAGGGGAAGCTGCGCGGCTTCCTGCTCTCGAGCCTCCAGTATTTCCTCGCGGACGAGCGCAAGCGCGCTGCGGCGCAGAAGCGCGGGGGAGAGGTGGAGTTTGTGCCGCTGGAGATGGACGGCGCGGAGGAGCGCTTCGCAAAGGAGCCTGCGGTGGAGGCGAGTGCGGAAAGCAGCCTCGACCGGGCGTGGGGCATGGAGGTGCTGAAGCGCGCGGCGAAGTCGATCGGAGAAAGCTGGCGCGGGGAGGGAAAGGGCGCGCTTTTCGAGGAGCTGGGAAAGTATCTGCTCACCCCGATGGTTGCGGCGGCCACGCAGGACATCGCGGCGCGGTTCGGCATGAGCGAGAGCAACGTGAAGGTGAGCCTGAACCGCCTGCGCGAGCGCTACCGCGATGCGATCCGCGCCGAGGTGGCGGAGACGGTCTCCTCGGACGCGGAGATCGATGCGGAGATCGCCGCGCTGCGCGAGGCGGTGAGCCGCTGAGGGCCCGGATCTTTTGACACAGTGATGCGCACGCGTCGCAGCGGCGCTTGAATTCCTCGCGGGGTCTGGCACCGTCCGCGTCCCGCATGACGAAAGAACTGCTCATTTACCTCGACGGCAAGATTGTCCCTGAATCGCAGGCGAAGGTCTCCGTCTTTGACCACGGCCTGCTGTATGGGGACGGGTGCTTCGAGGGCATCCGCTTTTACAATGGGCGGGTCTTCCGGCTGGAGGAGCACACGCGGCGGATTTACGACAGCGCGAAGTCGCTGCTGCTGACGATCCCGATGTCGCCGGAGGAGATGATCCGGGCGACGGTGGAGACGGTGAAGGCGAACGGGCTGCGCGATGGATACATCCGCACGGTGGTCACGCGCGGGGTGGGGCCGATGGGGCTTTCGCCCTACAAGTGCCCGACGGCGTCGGTGTTCATCATCGCGGCGAGCATCCAGCTTTACCCGGAGAGCGCGTATGCGAACGGGCTGGTGATGGCGACGGTGGCGACGCGCCGCCCGCGCCACGACATCCTGCCGCCGCAGGTGAAGTCGCTGAATTACCTGAACAACGTGATGGCGAAGGTGGAGGCGATCCAGGCCGGGGCGGAGGAGGGGCTGATGTTGAATGACCAGGGCCTCGTGGCGGAGTGCACGGGGGACAACATCTTCATCATCCGCGACGGGAAGATCGCGACGCCGCCGCTGAGTGCGGGTGCGCTGGACGGCATCACGCGCCGCGTGGTGTTTGAGATCGCGGACTTTTTGCAGATTCCGATCGTGGAGCGCGACCTGACGCGGCACGACATCTTCACGGCGGACGAGTGCTTTCTCACGGGCACGGCGGCGGAGGTGATCGCGGCGGTGAAGCTGGACCAGCGCATCATCGGCACGGGCAAGCCGGGGCCGCTGACGCAGCGGATCATCGCGAAGTTCCGCGAGATCGCGAACGCGACGGGGACGCCGGTTTACGAGTGAGCATGGCAGCGCGCTTGACCTCGGCGCGGCTGGTTCCATCTTTGCACTGAAATGAACTGCGACGTCTGCAAACAGAAGCCAGCCACGGTTTTCCTCACTCAGATCGTGGATGGCAAGATGCAGAAGGTGAACCTCTGCGAGGCGTGCTCGAAGGAGAAGGGCGTGACGGACCCGAAGGGATTCGCGCTCGCGGACCTGCTGCTCGGGCTGGGCGCGTCGGAGGACGTGGAGACGAGCAGCACGGGGACGAAGTGCCCGATGTGCGGGTTCAGCCAGGCGGACTTCAAGAAGACGGGGCGCTTCGGCTGCTCGAACTGCTACGAGGTGTTCTCCGAGGGGCTGGATGCGATGCTGAAGGGCATGCACAAGGGCACGACGCACAAGGGGAAGGTGCCCGCGCGGCTGGTGAAGGCGCGCCAGCGCGACGAGGAACTGAAGCGGCTGCAGCGCGACCTGCGCAAGGCGGTGGAGAGCGAAAAATACGAGGAGGCGGCGGCGCTGCGCGACAAGATCAAGCACTACGAACCGGGCGGCGCGGCGAACTGATTTCCCCAAAAATGGCGCTGCACAACATCCTGACGGAATCCGGCGAGTGGCTCAGCGGCGAGGGCCCGCAGAGCCACATCGTGATCAGCAGCCGCGTGCGCCTCGCGCGCAACCTTCGGAACTTCTCCTTCCCCGGATGGGCGAAGAAGGTGGACCGCATCGCGGTGCTGGAGTGCGTGAAGCCGCAGGTGGAGTCGCTGCCGGACATGGCGGACGCCTACTCGGCGTATTCGCAGGACCTGAGCGCGC
>JBGAPU010000166.1:0-8077 GCA_044221035.1 Chthoniobacteraceae bacterium
GCACAAAACGCAGCCGCATCGCCGCCTTGGACGCCCACGTGTGCTCTTCTGGAGTGAAGTTGATGACTGGCATGGATGACTCGCCTTCGCGCGGCAAACTACACGACGCGCCGTGAACAAGGGAAGCGCAGTTTGCCGCGCGTGTGAAAATTCGCCCCCGCGAGGCGCCCCGGTTCCTGGACCGGCGTTTTTGGCGATGGTCGGGCCGGCGGGATTCGAACCCACGACCTCTTGAACCCCATTCAAGCGTTCTACCAAGCTGAACTACGGCCCGACTTCGGAGGGCGCGGAAAGTGCGCGCTGGTCGTGTGCTTGGCAAGCGGGATTTGCGCGCTACCGTCGCGCGCATGCTGAAATTTCTTCCCGTCCTGCTGTTTGCCACCGCCGCCGTGATCGCGGATCCCGCGGCGCCGGGCGCAGATGGAACGGCTGCGGCGGCTGGTGCGGCCGGAGCACCGGTGGTCGCGCCGGATGAGTGGGAGCCTTTCCGAAAGACGGGTCTCTTTTCCGCAAAGTCTCCGGTGTGGATCGCGCCCGACATGGCGAAGGAGACGGTGGGTGCGTTTTCCTCGCGGCTGCTGGATGGTGCGCGGCAGGGCGATGCGAGGGCGATGGCGACACTGGGGAGGTTCTTCTACGTGCGCGGCGACACGGAGCGGGCGGGGGAGTGGCTGAACAAGGCCGCGGAGGCGGGGCACGGCGGGGCGCAGCTCGATCTTGGGGCGATGTTTGCGCAGGGCCTCGGGCGGCCGGCGGACCTCGTGGAAGCCTACAAGTGGATATGGCTGGCGACGCGCGCGGATGCGCCGGGTGCGGAGGCGGCGCTGCGGGAAATCTCGCAGAAGCTCGACGGGCCTCAGGTGATCGAGGGCGTGCAGCGGGCGGCGAAATTCCAGGACGAGCACGCGAGGACGGGCAATGCCCGGAAGTAGCCGGCGCGGTGGAAATCAGCCGCGGCGGAGCATCTTCGCGTAGTGGGCGCGCTTACGCCACGTCCATCCGGCGAGGATGATCGACGTGGCGAAGAGCGCGAAGAGGGCGCCGAGCGAACTCCACCAGACCGCGCCGAGCATGGGGTGTTTCTCCGGCGGGAGCGATGCGTGGAGCGGGCCGGTGATGGAGTGAATGCCGCGACGTGTCGCGAACCATCCCGCGATGCCCCCGACCAGCGAGGCAATGGCGAGGATGCCGAGGAGGCCGGGGATCATGCGGCGGAAGAAGGAGGTCTTGATTGCGGGGAGCGGGCCGAAGTTTGCGGCGATGCCGAGCGCGACTCCGGCGAAGGCCGCGGGCATGAGCAGATCCAGAGCGCCCCAGACCGCGCCGAGCGCCGACGCCGGCCAGTTCTCAAATGAGGGCGGACGGCCGAGCGTGAACGCCTCGGGGCACAGCAGGGCGGAGACCGCGCCGGAGACTGCGCCGTAGCCGCAGACGGACGCGAGACAGAGCATCACGAGCTTTGCTATTTCCATTCGCGCGAGACTCCCGCAGCCGCGCGGTGCTGTCGAGCGTTCGCGCTGCTGTGGCGATCCCCCCGGTTGAAATCCCTGCGGATTCCTGTTCCCATGGCGCCATGCCCGCACCAGCGCCCATTTCTCCCGACGAGGCCGCGCGCCTTTCCCACGAGGTCATCCGCCGCGCGAAGTTCCCGATGCTCGCCACGGTGGATGAGTCGGGCCAGCCGCGCGTGAGGCCGGTGTCGCCGGTGCGCGTGGATGGCTTCACGATTTTCGTCGCGAACCTGCGCAGCTACGGCAAGACGCGCGAACTCGCCGCGAACGCGCGCTGCGAGCTGTGCTACCTCGACGAGCACCACGACCAGGTGCGCATCACGGGCACGGCGTTCGTGGAGAAGGATGCGGCGGTGCTGCATGCGATCTGGGAAAGCAATCCGCTGCTGCGCCGATACCTCGGCACGCCGGAAAACCCCGAGCTGATCATCTACCGCGTCGAGCCGACGCGCGTGCGCTTCATGCGCGAGTGGGCGCTGCAGTATGTCGAGGTGCCGCCGGGAGGCGCGTAGCCGCGGGGGATTTCCGTGCTTGCTCCAGAGGGGGGATTGCCCTAGGCAGCCGCCCGTTATGGGCACACTGACAAAAAGGGAAATCGTTCTGAACATCAGCAACGAGACAGGGCTTGTGCAGCATGAGGTGTTCGACGTCGTCCAAAAGACGCTCGATCAAATCATCGACGCGCTAGCCAAGGGCGACAACATCGAGCTCCGGAACTTCGGAGTCTTCGAGGTCAAACTCACCAAGCCGCGGATCGGGCGCAACCCGAACGTGGCCGGCAGCCGGTTCCTCATTCCGGCTCGCGCGACGGTGAAGTTCAAGTCCGGCAAGATCATGAAGCAGCGGGTGAGTCAGCTCACCGCGAAGCTGAAGGCCGAGGCGGACGTGTAGGCCGCGCGGCTCACCGCCGCGGCAGTTCAGAGCTGGGAAATCCAACGCCGCACTCTCCGGGTGTCGCGGCGCTCCTTCGTCGTCGCAGCCCGCGTGGAAGTCGAGCGCGCCGGTTGCCAAATGCGGTGGGCGCCGCCACATTGCGCGCTCTTTTTCCCGATGCCGAAGAAACGTCCAGCGCTGACCGTCGTCCCCAGTCCCGAGTGCATCGAGGTGCGCGGCGTGCGGCAGAACAACCTGAAGGGCTTCGATCTCGATTTGCCGCTGGGCAAATTGATCGTCGTCACCGGGCCGAGCGGCAGCGGGAAGTCGTCGCTCGCCTTCGACACCATCTACGCCGAGGGGCAGCGGCGCTACGTGGAGACGTTCTCGCCCTACACGCGGCAGTTCCTCGACCGCATGGACAAGCCGCGCGTGGACGAGATCCGCGGCATCCCGCCGGCCATCGCCATCGAGCAGGCGAACAACGTGCGCACCACGCGCTCGACCGTCGGCACGATGACGGAGATCAACGACTACCTGAAGCTGCTCTTTCCGCGGCTGGCCCGCGCATTCTGCCCGAAGTGCTCGCGCGAAATCCGGCCGGAGACGGTGCGGTCGATCGTCGAGGAACTGCTGGGCGCCCGGTCCTCGGTGGTCCGCGCTGAGAAGGAAGGTGGCGACCCGGCTGATGGCTCGAAGGCCGAGAACTCGGTGCTCATCACATTCACTGTGCCGGTGCCGGAAAAGACAAAGCCAGCCGACTTCTTCGCGTTCCTCAGCTCACAGGGCTACCTGCGCATCTGGCTCGATGGCGAAATCGTCCGCACCGACGAGCCGGCGAACGTGGCGAGTCTGCCCGCGCGCGTGAGTGTCATCCAGGATCGCATCACTCTTTCTGCGGAAAACCGTGCGCGCCTCACGGAAGCCGTCGAAACCGCGCTGCGCCTCGGCAGCGGCAGGCTCCAAATCGTAAATCTCAAATCGAAAGGCCTAACCCCGTTCAGCACCGGCTGGCATTGCGCGCATTGCGACATCGACATCACGCCGCCGTCGCCGGGGCTGTTCTCGTTCAACTCACCACTCGGCGCGTGCCCTGCGTGCCGCGGATTTGGACGCACCATCGGCATCGAAATGGGTCGGGCAATTCCCGACCGCACACTCAGCATTGCAGACGGCTGCGTGAAGCCGTTCCAGACGGAGAACGGCGCGGACTGCCAGCGCGACCTGATGCGCGCAGCGAAAACGAAAGGCGTGGATGTGGGCGTGCCATTCGCCGATTTGCCGAAGCGCGACCAGGAGTGGCTGCTCGAAGGCGAGGACTGGCAGCGCAAACCCGATGAGCGTCGCGGCGGTGAGGATCTGTGGAGGGAGGGCCTTTGGTATGGCGTGCGCGGCTTCTTCCGCTGGCTCGAGAGCAAGTCCTACAAGATGCACGTCCGCGTGCTGCTCAGCCGTTACCGCACCTACACCGAGTGCGCCGACTGCCGCGGCGGACGCTACCAGCCGGCGGTGCTGAATTACCGGTTTGCTGAAAAGACGCTGCCGAACTTGCAGGCCATGTCCGTTGGTGAGTTGCACACGCTGCTGGGCGGGGTTCGTGCAATGACGAATGACGAAGGCCGAATTACAAAGGAGACCGCCGGCGAAAATTCGCCGTTCGACAGCACCGTCGAAATGCTCCTCGGCGAAGTCACCTCCCGCCTCGGATTTCTCGTCGATGTCGGCCTCGGCTACCTTTCGCTCGACCGTCCCACGCGCACGCTGAGCGGTGGCGAGACCGAGCGCGTGAATCTCACCACGTGCCTCGGCGCGAACCTCGTCAATACGCTCTTTGTCCTCGATGAGCCGAGCATCGGCCTGCACCCGCGCGACACCGGTCGCCTCATCCGCGTGATGAAGTCGCTGCGCGACCGCGGAAACACACTGCTAGTCGTCGAACATGAGGAAGCGGTGATTCGTGCAGCGGACCATCTCGTCGAACTCGGGCCGGGCCGCGGCGAGGATGGCGGTGAGCTGGTTTTTGCTGGCGAGGCTTGTGAAATGACGAATGACGAAAGCCGAATGACGAAGGAAAAATCCGCACGCGGCCCGTCGGCTCGCAAGGCGCGGAATTCGTCACTCGCCATTCTTCATTCGTCATTAACCCACGCCTATCTCACCGGCGAGAAATCCATCCCGGTTCCGGCGCGGCGCCGCAAGCCTTCGGCGTGGCTCCGCATCGAAGCGGCGAGTGAGCATAATTTGAAGGACATTGACGTCGAGTTGCCGCTTGGCGTCTTCGCGTGCGTCACGGGTGTCAGCGGTTCGGGCAAGTCCACGCTCGTCCACAGCGTGCTCTACGAGAATCTCCTGCACGCGAGCGGTGTCGCGAGCGAGAATTCCCGCGGCGCGCTGCGCAGGCTCGTCGGTGCGGAAAAAATCTCGCAGGTCATCCTGGTGGATCAGTCGCCGCTCGCGCGCACGCCGAAGTCCACGCCAGCGCTCTACCTCGGCGTGTTCGATTTCATCCGGGAGCTTTTCGCGATGACGCCCGAGGCACTGCGCGAGGGGCTCACCGCGAGCGCATTTTCATTCAATGGTGGCAGCGGGCGCTGCGAGCGCTGCAACGGTAGTGGCTTTGAGAAAATCGAGATGCAGTTTCTCAGCGACGTATTCGTGCGCTGCCCCGAATGCGAGGGCCGGCGCTATCAGCCGCATGTGCTGAAGATTCGCATTGATGGCCGCAGCATCCACGACGTGCTGGAACTCACCGTCACTGAAGCGGCGCGCTTCTTTGAAAAGCATGGTGCAACGCGCGTCGTGAAGCCGCTTGCGGTGCTCGAGGAAGTCGGTCTCGGGTATCTGCGGCTCGGGCAACCGCTCAATGTGCTGAGCGGCGGCGAAAGCCAGCGCTTGAAGCTCGTCGAGCGCCTCACGCAGCAGAATTCCGCGGGCGCGCTGCTCATCCTCGATGAGCCCACGACAGGCCTTCACTTCGACGATGTGGCCATGCTTGTGCGCGTGCTCGACCGGCTCGTGGAGCAGGGAAATTCGCTCATCGTCATCGAGCACAACATGGAGGTCATCAAGTGCGCCGACTACATCGTGGACCTCGGTCCAGAAGCAGGCGATGGCGGCGGGCGCCTCGTCGCCACAGGCACGCCGGAGGACTTGGCGAAGGTGGGCGATTCGCACACGGGACGCTTCCTCGGTAGGGCGCTTTCGCCAAAAGCGCCCACCTCAAATGAGGCAGCTGTGCTGGACGAGGAATCGTGGGCCCGCTCGGCGAGCGAGCCCTGCCAAAGCGCTCGCGTCGCGGAGGAGCCGCTCGCAATGCGCAATTCGCCATCCGCAATCGTCGTGACCGGTGCGCGCGAGCACAACCTGAAGAACATCTCCGTCGAGATTCCGCGCGACCAGCTCGTGGTCATCACGGGTCTCAGCGGTTCGGGGAAGAGCACGCTCGCGTTCGACTTGCTCTTCGCCGAGGGCCAACGGCGCTTCCTCGATGTGATGTCGCCCTACGCGCGCCAGTTCGTCGAGCAACTCGAAAAGCCCGACGTGGACCGCATCGCCGGACTGCCGCCGAGCGTGGCCATCGAGCAGCGCATCACGCGCGGTGGCGGCAAGAGCACCGTCGCGACGGTCACCGAGGTTTATCATTTCCTGCGCCTGCTTTTCTCGAAGCTCGGCGTGCAGCATTGTCCGGACTGCGGTTGCGCGGTCGAGACGCAGACAGCCGCGGCAGTCACGCGGCGCGTCGAGACGCTTGCGAAAAGGGGCCGCGTGCGCGTGTTCGCGACGCTGGTGAAGGCGCGCAAGGGCTTCCACACGGACGTGGCGAAATGGGCGAAGCGGCAGGGCTACGACACACTGCTCGTGGACGGGCGCACGGTGACCGTGGATGAGTTCAAGGCGTTGGAGCGATTCCGCGAGCACACCATCGAGGTGCTCGTGGGCGAGCGCACGCCAGCTGACACGCGCGGCGGGCGGCGGAAGCGCATCGATGAGCTGGTGAAAAGCGCGCTCAGCGTCGGCCGCGGCACCATCCGTGTGCTCGATGCGAAGGACCGCGGCACGATTCTCAGCACCGAGCGCGCATGCCCGGATTGCGGCCAGTCCTTTGAGGAACTCGACCCGCGCCTGTTTTCGTTCAACTCACCGCACGGATGGTGCGTCGGCTGCCGCGGCTTCGGCGAAGTGTGGAAGCAGTATGTGAATCCGCGCCTTGAGACTGCGCTGGAGCAGGAACTCGACATCGAGCGCCAGCGTGAGGGTCTCGATGAAGGCGAAGCCGAGGCGTGTCCGGACTGCGGTGGCACGCGGCTGAATCCGCAGGCGCGCGCGGTGCATCTGCAGGGCAGCCGCATCTCGGAGTTCACAGGACTCGCGGTGCATTCCGCGCTGGAGCGGGTGATGAAGTTGAAATTTGGCGCGGCGCAGAAGCCCATCGCGCAGGACATCGTGCCGGAAATCGTGCAGCGCCTCGCCTTCATGGAGAAAGTCGGCCTCGGCTATCTCTCGCTCGACCGCAGCGCGAAGACGCTCAGCGGCGGCGAGAGCCAGCGCATCCGCCTCGCGGCGCAGCTCGGCAGCAATCTGCGCGGCGTGCTTTACGTCCTCGACGAGCCGACCATCGGCCTGCATCCGCGCGACAACGCCGCGCTGCTCGACACGCTCACGGCATTGCGGGGAAAAGGAAATTCCCTCGTGGTCGTGGAGCACGACGAGGACACGATGCGGCGCGCGGACACCATCATCGACCTCGGTCCCGGCGCGGGCGTGAACGGCGGACGCGTCGTGGCTGCTGGCACGCTCGACGAAATCGCGTGCTCCGAACAAAGCGCGACGGGGCGCTTTCTCCGCAATCCGCTCGCGCATCCCACGCGTGGCGCGCGGCGCCAGCTCAGTGATGTGGATTGGCTCGAGCTTCGCAATGCCCGGACGAACAACCTGAAGAACGTCAGCGTGCGGTTCCCCGTCGGGCGCTTCACCGTCATCACGGGCATCAGCGGCAGCGGCAAGAGCACGCTCATGCGCGGCGTGCTGAAGCCGGCCGTGGAGCAGGCGCTGAAGAAGGGTAGGGCGTTTGCACCAAAAGAGCTCAAGTCTGCGAAGCGAGCAGTATCGGCGCGGTCGGCGAACGCGCCCCTCCTCGCTGGCATCGAGCACATCGGCGCGGTCCACGAGGTGGACCAATCGCCCATCGGCAAGACTTCGCGCTCCACTCCCGCAACGTATCTCGGCGTGCTCGATGAAATCCGCGCACTCTTCGCGCAGCTCCCCACGGCGCGCATGCGCGGCTACACGGCTTCGCGCTTTTCTTTCAACACGGAAGGCGGTCGCTGCGAGACGTGCAGCGGCCAGGGCGCGGTGCGCATGGAGATGGCGTTTCTGCCGACGAGTTTCCAGCCATGCACCGACTGCCACGGGAAGCGCTTCAACCCCGCGACGCTCGAGGTGCTCTACAACGAGCGCAGCATCGGCGACGTGATGCAGATGAGCATGGCGGAAGCTGCGGAGTTTTTTGTCGCCGTTCCGAAAATTCACCGCCCGCTCTCGCTGCTGTGCGACACCGGCCTCGGCTACATCCAACTCGGCCAGCCAAGCCCGACGCTGAGCGGTGGGGAGGCGCAGCGGCTGAAACTCGTCACGGAACTCGTGCAGGGTGTCTCACGCGACGCGAATGACCGCATCCGCCGCCAGCGCGAGCC
>JBGAPU010000037.1:0-50431 GCA_044221035.1 Chthoniobacteraceae bacterium
GTCGAGCGCCGTCGCGGCGTCGGACGTCATCATGCAAAACGACTCCGCCGTCGTCTACACATGGATCGCCTGCCAGTGCCGGTTGAGCACCAGCACGGTGGGCTTGTTGAGGATGTCGGTCATTTTGAAAAGGGAATCAGGTGTCAGGTTTCAGGAGTCAGCGATGGGCATCGGAGTCAGGAGGGCGGCCAGGCTGATTCCTGGCCGCCGACTCCTGACTCCTGCCCCACAATCTTCCGCCCGCTCGCCCGCCGGGCACATCTTCACGAGCTTCGGGTCGAAGCGGCCGAGCACTTCGACGAGGTCGGTCTGCGCGGCCATCACTTGCGCGATGTCCTTGTAGACGCCCGGCACTTCGTCGAGGCCTGCGGAGAGCAACTCCACGCCGGCGGCGGCGAGCTGCTTTTTCACCGCGCTCCACGTGAAGGACTGCATCGCCTTCGTGCGGCTCATCACGCGGCCCGCGCCATGTGACGCCGAGTGCAGCGACTCGGGCGAACCCTTACCGCGCACGACGTAGCCGGGCGACGCCATTGAGCCGGGGATGATCCCGAGCACTCCGGCGCCCGCCGGCGTCGCGCCTTTGCGATGCACGACGACCTCGCGCGATTCGCCGTTCACGACATGCGCTTCCTTCCACGCGAAGTTGTGGTGGTTCTCGATGTCGAGGATCACGTGCGCGCCGAGCTTTTTCGCGATGTGCTTGTGGATGAGCGCGTGGTTCGCCGCGGCATAGCGGCCCATGAGGTTCATCGCGGCCCAGTATTCCTGGCCGTCGGCATCATCGAGCGAGAGCCACGCGAGGTGCTTGAGTTCCTTCGGCAAGTGCTCGTGGCGGGCCATCGCGCGCTGGCTGTAGAAGTCGCACACCTGCGCGCCGGTTCCGCGCGAACCCGAGTGCGTGAGCAGCGCGAGGTATTCACCCGGCTCCTCGTTGGAAAGGCCGAGCGCCTTCGCCTGCTCCGCATCGACCGTGAACGCGCCGAACTCGACGAAGTGGTTGCCCGAACCGCTCGTTCCGAGCTGCTTCCAGGCCTTGTCGCGCAGCCGGTTCGTCACCGGCGAAACGCTCCAGTCTTCGTCCATCACGTCGTGCTCGCGGCGCTGCTTGAACTCACAGCCCATGCCAAAGCGCGTCTCGTCCTCGATGATGTTCGCGAGTCGGTCGCGCTGGCCGGCGATGGTGTTCGCCTTACGGTCATAGACGGTGAGCTTCATGCGGCACGCGATGTCCACGCCGACGGCGTAGGGAATCACCGAGTTGTCCGTCGCGAGCACGCCGCCAATCGGCAGGCCGTAGCCAACGTGTGCATCTGGCATGAGCGCGCCCGCCACGGCGACCGGCAGCGCGCACGCATTCGCCATCTGCTTCACCGCCTCGGGCTCAAGGCCCTCGCCCCACTGACGCCACGGCGCGAGTTCCGCGCGGGGCGTGAATGCCGGGCGATAGATCGCACGGGCCAGAGGCGCACGGAGCGCATCGCCGAAGAACGCCGGCGGATTGGCGACAATATTGAAAATCTCAGCCTCGAGCTTCGCGCCATCATTGCCCTGCGCGACGAAGTTCTGAATGAACTCGTGCGCAAGCTGGACGGGTTCGCCGACAGGCACGCCGAGACGGATGAGGTCTTTGGTATTCATGGTTTTGTTTGGTTTGAAAATGGTAGTCGCCGCGCGCGGGCACAATTCAGGTGCAGAGCAGCGGTGTTTGTTCCTTTTGTCGAAAGGAGAGAGCCGGGGAAGGCTCATCGCCCTCCCCGGCCCTGTTCATACACTTCCTCAGTCGAGGAATGCGACGTTCGCCATCTGGCGCGTCGCGGTTTCGGTGTTCATCCAGACTGTGTGCCAGCCACGCAGCGTAATGGTCGCGTGGTCGCTGTGACGGACGGTGCCGCGGACATAGACCGCGGCGTTGCGTCGCATCGTGCGCCAGCCCCAGTGCTTCGCGGCAGGATTGCCCGCGAGCAGCTTCCGGAATTCCGTTTCGGGGATTCCATTCGGCCTTTTGGAGCTGACATACACGACCTCCCCGCCAGTGCGGAAGAGTTCGGCGACCATGTGTGGCTTTCCCCCACCGCGTCGCAGCGGCTCATCGCGGCGGATGAGCTTCGGCTCTGCCACGATGTTTGCCGCCGGCACGAAGAACCATTCACCCTGGCGGATGAAGGCCCGGTTGTGCCTGCGGAAACGCTGGCGCTGATCGAGCCCGGCGGAGTCCGCCGCCTGGCGAACCTGCAAGGGCTGCAACGCGACTTTTGCCTGGGCGACGCTGGAAGCGCCGCCCGGCACTGCCGCGACAAACCATTCCCTCTCGTCGTGTCCGCACAGGAAGCGATCTTTCGCTTCGGGTGTTTTCACGAGGAGGAGCAGGTGCCGGTCGTGGCGCTCACACTGGAGCACATTCACGTCGAGTTGCGTCTCACGCTCGGCGCTGAGTTGCATCTCGAAGAGTTGGCCCTGCCTGTCGGCGACGATGTCCAGCGCGTAGTCAGCGCGCCGGCGACGCCAAGGCAGATTGTCTGGACGAACGACACGGAACCGCGCGCCCATGCGGGCGAACTGATTCGCGATCGTTTCGGTGTTCATACTTTGGATTCTTGGTCGCGGACGTGCGGTGCCCAGTGGAGAGCCGGATCACACGTTGACGCGGACCGATTGAGTTTGATTGGAGAGCCTCAGCGAGGCCCGCCGTGTGGAGGTTTGGTAACGGGGTTGCATTGGTGTGTGTGGGTTGAGGTTTGGATTGGTGAAAATGAGGACGCCGCCCGGAGTTGTGGCTCCGGACGGCGTCGTGTGGGTGGCTCAGACAGCGAGCGCGTAGCGGCGGAAGAAGCCGTTCAGCTCCTCCACTTCGCCAGCGGCATCGTCCGGCTCATTGAGTGCTTCGAGGCGCGGCAGTTCGGCCTCGATGAAGCGCGAGAGCACTTCGACCGGCGGCGCGATAGCCAGCTCTTCGCCGGCCTGTTTGCGCACGACGAGTTCAGCGAGCGCGGCGCGCACGTCGGCTTCGTCGAGCACGCTCTCCACGAGTTGCGCGAAGAGCATCGGCACCTGGCCGGGCTGGCGCTCGATCCAGCGGCACGCGAGCAGCGGCCGGAAGACGTAGAGATACTTCTTCAGGCTTACCTCCTCGCGACCGCGCAGGTAGTCGCGCCAGTTGCCGAAGGCCATGTGCAGGTAGTGCGCGAAGCAGCGCCGCGGCGAATAGAACTCCGCCGCGAGCGCGCCGAACTCGGCGGCGAAGACCGGATCGTGGCGATACACGACCGGAGACTTCAGCCATTCGAGCAGCGGCGGGTTGCTCTTGCGCAGGAGCCGCAGCGCCTTGCGCAGCTCCCAGCCGCTCACGTCGAGGTCGTCGGCGATCGGGCGCTCGATGACGTCGCGCCGGTCCTCGACCGAGAGATACCAGTCGCGCCGGTGGACGTAGAGAAAGCGCACGTCGTAGTCGCTGTCGCGCGAGGCAAAGCCCCACGCGCGGCTGCCGCTTTCGCACGCGAAAAGCACGCGCACGTTTTGCTCGGCCTCGACCTGAGCGAGCGCGTGGCGGACGCGCTGGAAGACTTCGTTCCCGTTCATGGGGAACCTCCTTTCTATGGATGATGGTTTACGAATCGCGGGTGGATGGGCGGTGCATGAGCGTATCTCTCAGCAGCGCGCCGGGGCCGGAGCGGTCGCTGTGCAGAATCCGCCGCGGGACGCCCGCCAGCGTGGAGCTGTCGGGTGTGTGTTCCAGTGGAACGGATGCGGTGGATTCCGATGCGGCGACGTGCTCGGCGAAAGCGGGCTGCGCTGCTGTGTGTCTGCGCCGTCTCGGCCGCGCGATTCCGGCGGCGAGGAGGCAGAAGACGAATACGCCCTGACCCAGGATGGATGGAATGGGCATGGGTGGTGGTTGGTTGGAAGAGCGAGCAGCCCCGCGCGACGGGATGCCTGGCGGGGCTGCTCGCAGGTGATTTGATGGATGGTGGTGAGGAGAGGCCGTGGCTGCGTGAGTCGCGGTCCGGCGTTTTGCGCTCCGTTTCTCCAAAGGCGATGGGGCGTCCGACGGTTCGGACGTCATCAAGAGGGAGTCGGATATGGCGTCTGAGAGGTGCCTTAAGCGCGTTCCACGGACTCTGTGGAACGCGAAGTGGCTCGAAATGCACAGATCGCGTAAAGTATCGAAACTTTTGGGCTTTAACCCCCATCGTCGGAGCTCAAACCCCCATCGCTGGGGGTAAACTCCCGGCGTCGGAGCCGTTGACCTCCAACCTTGGGGCTCAAACTGTCATCGCCGGGGCTTTGACTGCCGTTGTCGGGGGCGGAAACCTCCGGTGTCGGGGCTCTGAACCTCCAGTGCCGGAGCCTTTGAGGTCCAACGCCGAGGTAGAAAGCCCCGGCATTGGGGCTATGAGCACCGACTCTGGGGCTCAAACTGCCGGCGTTCGGCGGATATCGGCAGGGTGGAAAGATGGGGATTCGCCCCGCCGGCGCTGCGTGAAAGCAGGCACCGGCGGGGCTTTCTCATTCCCCCTGAAATGCGGCACCGGAGCGCCGACGCGCTATCGCGTGGCGTGTGGGGTGTGCGTCCGCGCGAAGCCGATCATCTTCCGTGCGCCCTGCGTGGGCGCAGGTGCGGGCTGGAGGATTTCGGCGAGCGTGAACTCCTCCACTTCCGGGTGCGGCGTGAACGGCGTGCCGCGCAGTGCGGCGAGCGCGACGGCGCGGTCGCGCGGGATGGGCGCGAAGCGTCGGTAGTTCATGAGCCGGCCCGGGCGCTGGATGGCGGGGTCGAGTTCTTCGAACCGCGCATTCACCGAGCAGAGCAGGTGCAGTTTCAGCATGCGGCCGAGGAGGCCGTCGGCGATGTTCAGCACGGCGGCCACGGCGTCGCGGTCAGCGGCGCTGCGGCCGAGCAGGACGCGCTCGGCATCCTCGAGCACGACGACCTTCACACGGTCGGCGTGCTGGCGGTTCTGGCCCTGCCAGAATGAAACCCAGTCCGGCGACGTGAGCGTGCCGTCGCTGCTCACGGGCAGCACGTAAAAGACGTGCGTGCTGCGGAAGCGGCGGATGAGTTCGGAGACGAAGCTCGTCTTTCCCGTGCCGGGCGGACCCTCGAGGATTGTGAGTCCGCCGGTGCGTGCGGCGGTGCGCTGCGCGAAGGAACCAATCCACGCGTGCGCATCGTCGCCATAGGCGAGACGGATGAAGTCATCGCCGAGCGCGTCGGGCACGTTTCGGATTGGATCGGCAGTGATGTCACTGCCGTCGCGCCGCAGCATCTGGAACGCGGGCTCCTCGGGCTTCGGCGTAGCGCCGAGCACGGCGATGAGTTCCGCATGGATGGACTCCGCCTTTTCCGCGCTGCTCGCGTAGATCCAGCCGGTGCCCCAGCTCCGGCAGACGACATACACGTCGCGCGCAAAGCGGAGCACGAGCCGGCTCCACTTCAGCGTGCCGCCATCGTCATACCGCCACGCGCGGAAGACGCGGTAGCCGTAAACTTCCGCGAGCGTGTCGAGCCCCGTCTCGGTGTCGAAGGTGAACGCGATCTCGTGCAGCGGCGAACCGGCAAAGGCATCGCCGAGATCGGCGAGATCGCCGTCCACTTGGAAGTTTGCGCAGACCTGCACACGGGGTTCCACGGTGTTCGGTTGCGGAGACCGTGAGCTCCGCTCGCGCAAGTCGGGCGCGAACCCTGTGGGTGTGTTCATTGGTTGGTGGTTTGTTTGGAAAATGAAAACGCCGCGCGTGATGGTGCGCGGAGCAGCGAGGGGAACGCGGGTGATGGAAGCACGCATGTCCCCGGCGGCGGCGCGTGCCACCGCCGGGGTGCGTGTGTCGGGTCAGTCGCCCTTCGATTCGCCGCTGCGCTCGACGGCGAACTTCGTGAAGGCGGACAGGTCGTTCATCACGACCGTCTGCGATTTCGATGCTTCAAGCGATTGCAGGAAGCGGAGCGTTGCCAGCGCCGGCTGCTCTGCGACGAGGCGCGCCGCATTCGCGAGATTTCGCAGCGCCGCCGTCTCGGTGCGCACGCGCTCGAGCGCAGCCTGGCCCTCGTGCCGCGTCTTGATCACATCGGCAAACGCCTTTCGCAGCTCGCCCGGCAGCATCACATCGCGCACTTCGACCGCGTGCAGCGTGACGCCAACCGCCGCGGTCTGCGGTGCGAGCAGTTCCCGAAGCTGGGTGCCGATGGCGGCACGGCTCGCGAGAAGCGCCTCAAGCGTCGTGGCTGCAATGACGCTTCGCAGCGCCGTCTGTGCAGCGCTGTAAATGTGCTCGGTGAATTTGTCCGACGAGGTGACTGCAAGCACGGCGTCCACAAGCTGCGTGGTGAGGACGAGGCTGAGCTTCACTGCGATATTGTCGGCAGTGAGCACCTCCTGGCCGGGCACATTCTGCAGCGTGCGCCGCGTGTCGTGCTGCACGAGGTGGAAGCCGCGGCCCCATCGCGCGTGGCGGCCCGTGGCGAGTGTCCCGGCGAGCTTGCCGTGATGGTAGAGCAGGCCAGTGTAGCCCTCCCAGATGGTGAATTCGTGCCGGAATCGTGCGCACACCGCGCGGAAGCCGAAGCCGGCGATGACAATGAGCGCCACGAGACCGATGAGGATGTTGATGATGGTATCGGTGGTCATGGTTGTGTGTTGTTGGTTTTGGTTTTGAAAAAATGGGTCTGCACCGATGGCCACCGCATTGCCGCGGGCCGCGTGGACGAAATGGGGCGTCCACGTGGCGCAGGGCGGAAATGCGGTCGCACGAATGTGCGGGCCATCGGCGCAGACCGTTTGTGAGTGCGGGAGTCGAACCCGCTATCCGGTTTTCAGCCGTGTTTACCCAGAGCCTCTCCCGATGCGCGAAACCTCTGCGGCGATGCCGCAGCGGTCGCTGTTTGAAAGGCTCAAAGCTGGTGAAGGCGTCACTGCGCCAGGCAGTCGCGGCCGTTTTGAAAATGGCGGAAGGCGGAGGGAATGCTCCCCATGCGCCAGAGGCGCACGATCTCCTTAGCAAGGAGTCCCGGCTCGCTGATCCGGTTCACGTTCCAAAAATTGACAAAACAACAGATTGACAGACAGACGGATTAGACTACACATGCAATCATATGCACATCGAAATACCCGAACCACTACTCAAGCGCCTCCAAGCGCACGCCACACCATTCGTCGACACTCCTGTTTCCGTTATCGAACGGTGGGGCAACTTCTACGAGGAACACCATAAAGCCCCAGAAACGACAAAAGAGACCACTCAGCCTCGGATCGCTGCTGTCAGTGAAGCGTTACGGCAACTCGATCCACACAATCCCCCAAAGCTATTCCACACGACAGTTCGCGGCGAATTTGGAACCATCCACTTCTCGAATTGGAATGATCTCCTGCGAACCGCTCACATCGAAGCATTCAAACAGGCAAAATCGTTCGAAGATCTGCGCCGTGCTACTCGAGCGCAAATCAGCCCCGGAAGTCGGTCTGATAGCGGATTTCACTTTCTTCCAGAGATTGGGATCTCGCTTCAGAATGTCGATGCCGACCACGCTTGGGAATACACTCTGAGACTGGCCAAATACCTTAAAGTCTCTGTGCGAGCTGTTATTGAATGGCGGCACAACGAAAAGGCCGCACACCCTGGACAACGGGCCGTTCTGTCGTGGGCACCATAAAGCTGTGCTCCCGGTCGGAGCACCCGCACTGGACGAGGTCTGAGCTCGTTGCCTCTTCATTGGGCTACGCCGGGAAAAGTGGGTGGTGCTCGCGGCAGGAATTTCGCCTGCAGCCTCCGCGTTCGAAGCGCGGTGCTCTGGACATTGAGCTACGCGAGCGTTGTGGAAATGGTGCGCCGGGGCGGTTCTGCCCCGCCTGCCTCCGCAATGTCGGTGCGGCGATCTGCTGATTGATCTACCGGCGCGTGATGCCGCGCGCTGTGCGCGGCGACAAAGTGGCGGCCCCGGATTTACGCAATGCCAATGCGTCGTCCTGCTGTTGGACGATGGCCCCGAAATGGAGCGCGCGCCCGGACTCGCACCGGGTAAGAGCGGGTTTGCAATCCGCCGCCTCGACGACTGCGGCATCGCGCGCGTGGTAATGGGGTGACCGCCGGGATTCGCACCCGGATTTTCTGGTTCACAGCCAGAGACTCTGACTCTTGAGCTACGGCCACAGTTTCTTCCTCGTTTGGAAATCCGGTCCTCCGGCCGGTGCTGCCCCGGCGTGGTTTGCCTCGCTCGCATCCGATCGCTCGCCCTGCGGGCTGCCTGCGGCAGGCTATCTCGCGCCGCCTTCGGCGCTCGGTTGCTTTACGAGAGGAGTGCATTGCCGGCCTCCGCCACGGAGGAATCTGAAATGGTGCTCCCGCGAGGACTCGCACCTCGAACCTCCGCCTTCGCAGAGCGGAATGCAGAACTCTTGCACCTCGGGAGCAAAGAATGGTGCGCCATGCCGGTGCCGCCCCGGCGCTGTGTCTTTGGAAGAGACGCGTGCTGCTGTTACACCAATGACGCGAATGAAAATGGCGGCTGCGTTCGGTATTGCGCCGAACTCTCCTCGTCTTCAGTGAGGCGCTAATCTGTCTCAGCTACGCAGCCGTGGGCCGCACACTCTGTGCGTTGAGAGGAATGTGGTGCTCCCGGCAGGATTCTCGCCTGCATCATCCCGTTTAGAAGACGGGGGCCTGATACATTCGGCCACGGGAGCGTGGATGAAATGGTCGCGCGCCTCGGTGCTGCCCCGAGTGTTCGCCGCTCCGGCGGCATGCAGATGACGCTGCGCGTTTCGTAGGAGGACGCTATCGCGTCACGCGTTCCTCGTCCCAAGCGAGGCGGATTGCTGTCGTCCTCGCGCGCGTCACGATTCATGTCGTGTGAAGTGGCGGCCTGTGCGGGCATTGTTCCCGCGACCTTCCGCTCGACAGGCGGCTGCTCTTCGTGGCTGAGCTAACAGGCCAGAAATGGTGCGGCGTCCGGGTAATGCTCCCGACCGGTCGGTGACTCGGTCGCAGGGGCGGGAATCGAACCCGCTCATTTTCGGCTTATGAGGCCGGCGCCTTCCCATCTGGCTCCCCTGCAAAATTGGTGGACTGCCGCGGCTTTGCACCGCGTTCTCCTGCTTGCAAGGCAGGTGACCTCCTGAGTGATCGAGCAGCCCGAAAATCGCAGCGGGGGTCCGCGGGGCGGACGCAACCGCATGTCATCGCGCGTCCGCCCTGCGATTTTCCCCTTTCCAATGAATCCGCGCACTCTCGCTCCTGCGTGCGGATGCAAATGGCACGGCGTCCCGGTGCTGCCCCGGTCATGCGGAGATTTGGAGTTTCCGCTGCGCAAACTGGCGCCCGCCGCACAAGTCGTGTGCTTCGATGGTGGGTTTTGAAAATTGGAGCGGTCAGCCGGACTCGCACCGGCATCCCCTGAATGGCGTTCAGGAATCCTGACTTTTGGACGATGACCGCGAATGAGCGGCGCGGGCTGCGACTCTGCGCACCCGCGCCGCTGTAACGACAAAAAGAACAAACACCGCTGCCAGCTCGGATTGGAGTTCGCACCCGCAGGAAAATTTCACGGCGGTTCTTTCGGTGTTTCAGGCACACCTCCCGGTGCGCGGCTCATATAGTTAGCCGCGCGAGGCCTCTTGGCTGAAAAGCCAGGGCGGGGAATCAGGCAATGCAGATCCTATAGCTAGTCATTGTTGGGAATGACTAGCTTGACAGTCGCATCATGAGCTGTCACCGTAACTGCGGTTGCTAACTCACGGGCATCTCCCTAAACAGGTTTCGGCCTGTTGGCTTGCGGGGATTGATCTGGATTGGTGACCGATTCCGCCCCGCCGTCAGTTGCTGCTGGCGGCGGGGCTTCTATCGCCCACGTTGTGGTTCAAATGTGATGTTCGTTCAGGTGTGGCAGGTTTGGGTTTTGATGGGCCGGCGGGCCGGCCGTTGAAATCTGGTGTGTCGCCCGGAAACGAAGAACCCTGCTGGCTTTGCAGGCGAGCAGGGTTCTCGAAAATCGGGGATCTGTGGTGAGATCTTGAGTTACCTGTCCGCCTCCTTGCTGAGGTCTTCGGTCAAACGGCTCGTCCGCGCTTCGGTCGCGTTCTGGCCATACCCTGAGCCGGGTTTTCCAACGCACGGGAACATACCCGCGCAACGCGACCATGCGGTCGTCTGCGGATGAATCGGATATGTTGCGGTTGTGGTCATGGGTGATGAAGAGTTGGACTTGTAAGTCGGCAGGGTTATGTGGTCAACAACAAATTTAGGAAATCTTTCGGCGAAGGTTGTGCCTATGAGGCGACGATGGATAACACCGCATTGCCTCATGGGTTGCGGTTCAATTTTTGCGCAGTCTATTTTCCAGCGGGCTTCGGGGGCGTGATGGCTAGTTCCGCCTCGGGCACGAGCTCGATTTTTGCATCCGCACCTTTCAGGTGTTTGTCGAAGAAGCGATGCGTGAGCTGAGTGATGGAGGGCTTGGCGAATGCCGGTCCTCCGTGGCCGGAGCCGGGGAGCTTTTGCAGCCACACTGCGACTCCCTTTTCCTTCAGCGCGGCGGCGAGTTGCTCGCTCTGTGCAAGCGGCACCAGCGCGTCGTGGGTGCCGTGCAGGATGAGGAAGGGCGGGTTGTCTTTGCTGACGTAGTGGACGGGACTGACGGCGTCGGTCTTCGGCTTGTCATCGAGCTTCGTGCCGATGAGGGAAGAGTAGGGATCGCTGGCGGTGTTGAAATGAAAGATGTTCCGCACGTTCTTGTCGTCCGCGGCCTGCTGCACGACGGTGCCGAAATCCGCAGGGCCGAAAATGTCGCAGACGGCTTGCACGCGATCGGACTGCTCCTCGTTGCCGCCGATCGGAGTGAACGCCTTCTTTCCACCGGATGTGCCGACGAGCGCGGAGAGATGTCCGCCTGCGGAGCCCCCGATGACTCCGAGGTGTTCGGAATCAAAGTTGTATTCCTTGCTGTGCGCACGCAGCCAGCGGATCGCCGCCTGGCAATCTTGGATCTGCGCGGGAAAAATCGCCTTCTGGCTGAAGCGATACTCGATGCTGGCGACGGCGTAGCCATCGAGCACCATGGCGGTCACCGGGCAGGGAAATTTGCTGCCGGCGCGCCAGCCTCCGCCATGGATGTGGACGACGAGCGGCAGCGGTTTGTCGGCGGCTTTCTCGGGGAGGTAGATGTCGAGTTTCTGCGCGTCGTCACCTCCAGGGACGTAGGAGATGTTGCGCTCCATGCGGATGCCTGCGGGCAAGCTGAAGGGTTTCACCGCTGGCTTGGCTGGTGTGGATTCGGCGCCTTTTGGGGCTGGCTCGGCGCAGGAGGTCGCGGTGAGGCAGGCGAGGGTGAGGAACAGCGTTTTCATGGGTTGTGAGATGCCAGAGTTAAACAGCCGTGGCGACAATTCGTAGGCTGCGCGCACGGGATTCCGCCGTGTGACAGATGCTCAGCGACGGCTTCAAAAAGTGCCGAAGGCCTTCAGGCGCTGCGCGGAGATGGGCGCCGGCGTGCCGAGTTCCTGGGCGAAGACGGAAACCCGGAGCTCCTCGAGCATCCAGCGGAACTCCTCGTGATGTGCGGGTGGGACGCGCTTCTCCCAGCCGTGGAAAGTTGCGAGCTGGCGTGCTTTTTCCGCGTCCTTCGCGGGCGCAAGTTCAGCGCGCTCGGCACGGAGCTGGACGGCGCGCAGGTATCGGGGAACATGCGCGAATCGAGTGAACGGAACACCTTTCGGAAAGTCCGCCGGCAGCAGGCGCGCGAGATCGGCGTCGAGACCGGGATAGCGGCGCAGCGAAGTGACGATGCCGTGCCGCAGCGCGACGATTTGCGCAACGATGTCGCTCACCTTGCGCGCGAGTGTCGGTAGGTCGCGGTGGAGATTTGCGAGCAATGCGCGGAAGCGCGCCTCGGTGAGTGGCAGGGCGGGGGAGAGGCGCAACGCGTGTTCGCAGAGCATCGCGATCGCGCCGCGGGAGAGGGATTCCGGCGTGCCCCACGGTGTTGCGGTTCCGACGAGCTTGGCGGTGGCGACGGTGAAGGCGTCGCGCAGATTCGCGGGCTGTGCCGCGCGTGACGTTGCGAGGCCGAGCTGGCGGAATTCCCGCGCGAGCCAGCCGAGATCCTTCTCCGCCGCAAGTTCAGCGAGGCGGCGCACAGCGGGAACGGCGAGCTGCTCGGCTTCTTCGCGGGAGTGGCAGAGGCGGATTGATGCGCCGGCATCCGTGAAGACGAGCGACGGCCACGCGTAGTGCGGCGTGCCTGCGATCGTCTCGACTGTGATTTTCTCCGGCAGGTCGCCGAAGTTCCACGTCTTGCCGACTGGCCGATCCCACTCGCGCGCTGCGCGGTCCCACGCAGGAGTCCGCGCGGTCCCGATTTCGTCGTGCAGCGTCTCAAGGTCGCGTCCGGCAGCGATCACCCGCTTGCGGTCGTCCACGATGTGGATGCGCGGCTTCAAATGCGCGGGCAGGCTGTCGGGCGGCCAGTCGGCGGGCTTTAGCGCGACGTGGTAGGTGCGCTGGATGTGTGCGGCGAGTGCGGTGAGGAAGTCGTCCTTTCCCGGATCAAATGCCTCGGCGATCTCGCGGACCTTCGGTTCGAGTGGCTGCAGCGTCTTGCGGATCGTCTTGGGCAGCGCGCGCAGCAGCGTGCCGATTTGCTCGGCGCGCATGCCTGGCACCATCCACTGCAACTGCCCCGCGGTGAGCGCGCGCGCAACGGGCAGCGGCACATTCACCGTCACACCGTCTTGTTCATGGCCCGGGTTGTATTGATACGAAAGCGGCAGGACGGTATTCGCGAGACGGACCTGTTCAGGGAATGCCTCGCGGTCGTAGTCCGCGCCGGAATCGCCGAGCAGGTCGGCCTCCGTAGCGCAGAGAAAGTCGGGCTCGCGCGCGAGCCGCGGTTTCACGAACCGCTGCAAGTCGTGAATCGAAGACACGCCTTCGATGCGCTTCGCGTAGAAACGGAAGAGCATTTCATCGAGCACGAGCGCGCGGTGGTTGCGCACGCGGGTGAGCGCCGTCTCCATCTTCACGCGCAGCTTTTGGTTTTCTGAAAAGAAGCGGAGAGGGATGGGCGTTTCCGCAGTGATGAGCGCGCCGCGGATGAAAATCTCCGTTGCTTCCTTCGGCTCAATGCGACCGTAGTCCACCGACTTCCGCGCGACTTCGAGGCCGCTGAGCAAGGTGCGCTCGGTCGCAAGCACGCGCCCGGCCTTGGCATCCCAGCGCGGATCACCGTAGCGCAGCGAGCAGAGGTGCGCGCCGAGTTCCGCGACCCACTCGGGCTGGATGCGCGCGACGGTGCGCGCGTAGAGGGCGGACGTCTCTACGATTTCCGCGGCCATGATCCACTGTGGCTGCGAGGGGGCCTTTCCCTTTTCTTCGTTCGATCTCTTCGCGGGCGAACCCGGCTTTTTCCCGCGCGCGAAGAGCCCGCTGCCGGGGAAGATGGTCGTGAGGCGGCTGCCGGTGGCCTTGTAGGTGTTGCGCTCCTGGCGCAGTGCAATGTGGCCGATCAAACCGGTGAGCACCGAGCGATGAATGCCGTCGTAGTGCACGTCGCGCTCGGGCAATTCGGGCTTCACGCCCATCGCATCGGCGAGCTGCCGGTGCAGATCGCGCCATTCCCGCAGTCGGCTTGCGTTGAAAAAATTCGCCCTCGCCCATCGGCGCAGCGCATTTCTGCTCTCGGAGCCCGGCATCTCGCGCCAGATGCGCAGCAGAGTGAGGAAGTCCGATTCGGCATCTGCCATCGCGCGGTGCGCGGTCGCGGCGGCTTCCTTTTCATCCTCGGGACGCTCGCGTGGATCGGGAATGCTCAGGCCCGCGGCGATCACGAGCACCTCTGGCAGCACGCGCTCCTTCTGCGCGTGGAGCAACATGCGGCCGAGCGTGGGATCGACGGGCAGCCGTGCGAGTTCGTGGCCGAGCGGGGTCATCTCGTGCTCGTCGTTCAGCGCACCGAGTTCGCGTAGCAGCGTGTAACCGGCCTGAATTGCCGCATGCGACGGCGGGTGCAGGAAAGGGAACGTCTCCACATCGCCGAGACGGAACGCCTTCATCCGCAGGATCACCTCGGCGAGATTCGCGCGCTGGATTTCCGGCTGCGTGAACTGCGGCCGTGCGGAGAAATCCTCCTGCGAGTAAAGCCGCACGCACACGCCGTCGCGCACGCGTCCCGCACGTCCCGCGCGCTGGTTGGCGCTGCTCTGAGCGACAGGCTCGACGGGCAGGCGTTTCGTCCGGGTCCGGGGATTGTAGCGGCTGATGCGCGCGAGGCCGGAATCTATCACATAGCGGATGCGCGGAATCGTGAGCGAAGTTTCCGCAACGTTTGTGGACACGATCACGCGGCGCCTCGGCCCCGGCGAAAAGATGCGCTGCTGATCCGCCGAAGCCATGCGCCCGAAAAGCCCCAGCACCTCGTAATTTTTCCCGAGCGCACCCTCGAGCGCATCGCACGTATCGCGGATGTCCCGCTCCGTCGCGAGGAACACGAGAATGTCGCCGTCGTCCGACTCAATAAGTGCCTCCTCCACCGCGCTCACGACATCCTCCACGAGTCCGTCGCCCTCGGCATCGGATGTGTCTTTGTAGCGCACATCGACGGGATAGAGCCGCCCGCTCGCCTCGATGATCGGCGCATTGCCAAACGCCGCGGAGAATGCCTGCGTGTCGATCGTCGCCGATGTGATCACCACCTGCAAATCGGGCCGCCGCTTCAGCAGCCCGCGCAGATGGCCGAGAAGAAAATCGATGTTCAGCGAGCGCTCATGCGCCTCGTCCACGATGAGAATCGAATACGCACGGAGCATCGGGTCGCCCTGGATCTCCGCGAGCAGGATGCCGTCGGTCATGAACTTCACGAGCGTCTCCCGGCTCGTGTCGTCACCGAAGCGCACCTTGCAGCCGACCTCGCGGCCCCACTGCACATTCAGCTCCTCCGCCACACGGCGCGAAACGCTCGCCGCCGCCACGCGCCGCGGCTGCGTGCAGCCGATGCGCCCGCGCACTTTATGTGGCGCAGCGGCGCCGTTCGTCGCCAGCAGCCGCTCGAGACACATCTTTGGGAGCTGCGTGGTCTTTCCCGAGCCCGTCTCGCCGGCGACCACCACGACCTGGTGCTGCGCGAGCGCGGCCAGAATTTCCTCCCGCTTTCCAGAGACGGGAAGCTCGGGCGGGTATTGGATGCGCAGCGATGGGATGGACGGTGACGTTTGCAAAGTGTCGTCGGAGACTAACCCGCCGGAACCCACCCGCAACACAAGCGACCCTAACGGGATTCGAACCCGTGTTCCCGCCGTGAAAGGGCGGTGTCCTAGGCCGCTGGACGATAGGGTCTCTTTGGAAAAGAGGGCCGCGAATATGCAGCGGGGTCTCGGCTCGGCAAGCAGTTAAATCGCCTGCGCGCTTTTTTGCCCTGCTGTGGTGTCGGGCTCCGGCGGTCGCAGCGTTGAATGGGGAGTAAAGGCGGGAAGGTGGCGCGGCTGGACAAGCGGGGGCGGCGGCGTAAGCTCCGCGCCCTCATGTTCAGCCTGCTTGCCGACAAACTTCAGGGCGTGTTCCGCAATCTCTCCGGGAAGGGGAAGATTTCGGAGTCGAACGTCGCGGATGCGCTGCGCGAGGTGCGCATGGCGCTGCTGGAGGCGGACGTGCATTTCCAAGTCGCGAAGGATTTCATCGCGCGGGTGAAGGAGAAGGCGCTCGGCGAGGCGGTGCTGAAGTCGGTGACGCCGGGCCAGCAGATCGTGAAGATTTTCCACGATGAGCTGACGGCGCTGCTCGGCGGCGACGCCTCGCCGCTCGATCTCACCTCGCCGGCGCGCGTGCTCGTCGTGGGCCTGAACGGCGCGGGCAAGACGACGACGTGCGGCAAGCTCGCGAATTTCCTCCGCAAGCAGGGCAAGGCGCCCGCGCTTGTGGCGCTCGACCTTTACCGGCCGGCGGCGATCGAGCAGCTCGCGACGCTCGGGCGGCAGCTCACGATTCCCGTTTTCGTCCCGCCGCAGGGCGCGACGGATGTGGCCGCGACGGCGAAGCTCGCCGTGGAGTGGCTCGCGCAGACGCCGCACAACGTGGAGATTTTCGACACGGCGGGCCGGCAGGAGATTGACGAGGCGCTGATCGCCGAGGTGAAGAAGCTGCGCGAGTATTTGAAGCCGCAGGAGGTGCTGCTCGTCGCGGACGCAGCGACCGGCCAGCAGGCGGTGAGTGTCGCGACGCACTTCCATGAGGCGCTCGACATCACCGGACTCATCCTCACGAAGCTCGACGGCGACGCTCGTGGCGGCGCGGCCCTCTCGATGCGCGAGGTGACGAAGCGCCCGATCAAGTTCGCCGGCACCGGCGAGAAGATGGATGCGTTTGAGGTTTTCCATCCCGACCGGCTCGCGGGCCGCATCCTTGGGATGGGCGATGTGGTCACGCTCGTCGAGAGCGCCGCGGCGGCGATTGACGAGGAGGAGGCGAAGCGGATGGAGGCGAAGATTCGCAACGCGACGTTCGACTTCAACGACTTCCTCGAGCAGTTCAAATTCATGCGCCGGCTGGGGCCTCTGGAAAAAATCCTTGGCATGTTGCCCGGCATGGGTAACCTCAAAAACCTTTCGGTTGACGAAAAGCAGCTCAAGCGAATCGAGGCCATCGTCCTTTCGATGACACCTCAGGAGCGCACGACGCCGGACATCTTGAATGCCCGCCGCCGCCAGCGCATCGCACGCGGGAGCGGCTCGACTGTCACCCAAGTGAATGACCTCATCACGCGCTTCAATGAGATGCGCAAGATGATGAAGCAAATGCCGCGAATGCAGAAGATGATGGCCAAAGCAAAAGGCCGGGGTCTTTTCAGCCGCGGCCAGTAATTTAAAATCCAAGCACAACAACACGAATCATGGTCGTCATCCGACTCCGCCGCGAAGGCACAACCAACTCGCCCTACTACAAAGTCGTCGTCGCCGATCAGCGCAGCCCGCGCGACGGCAAGTTCATCGAGATCATCGGGAACTACGACCCGAAGAAGCAGGGCCACAACGCGAACGTCGACCTCGCCCGCGCCGATTACTGGATCGGTCAGGGCGCTCAGCCGAGCGACACTGTCCGCAGCCTGATCAACAAGGTTCGCAAGGCGACTGCCGCCGCGACCAAGTAACAAGCGGCGCCCCGGGCGCATCGGAGATTTCAGCGGAAAGTCCGGCACCGTCCGAACTTTCCGCTTTTCCGTTTCCACATGCCGCGCTTAAAACGTGCGTCATGGAACGCTTCCTCGATTTCGTGCTGCGCCAGCTCGTCGATTATCCCGACGAAGTGGTGATCCTCCGCGAGGACGCGCCGAAGAAGACAATCTTCCGACTCCAGATGCGCCGGACCGACATCGCCAAAGTCGTCGGAAAATACGGGCAGACGATCTCCGCAATCCGCAACCTGCTCGACGCTGCGGCATCGAAGCACGGCACGCGCGCGACGGTGGAAATCGTCGAGGAAGACGAGCGCGCAGGCCGCTGAGCACGCGCGCTTGCGCTTGCGTGGCGTGTGCGGAATGCTCCGCGCCCTATGTGGAAAGGCCGCTTCCAAGAACAAACCGCCGCACTGCTCCAGTCGTTCAGCGAGAGCATCAGCTTCGACTGGCGCCTGTGGCGTCATGACATCGAGGGCTCGATCGCGCACAGCGCCGCGCTGGAAAAGGCGGGGCTGATTTCCAGGAAGGAACGCGCGCAGATCGTCCGCGGCTTGCGCGAAATCGGCAGCGAGATCGCGGCGGGGAAGTTCCGTTTCAAGACGGAGCTCGAGGACATCCACATGAACATCGAGGCCGAGCTGACGAAGCGCATCGGCGATGCTGGCGCGAAGCTGCACACCGCTCGTTCCCGCAACGACCAGATCGCGCTCGATATCCGGCTCTATTTGCGTGACGAGTGCGATGCGCTCGTCGGTTTGCTGCGCGATTTGCAGCGCGCACTCGTGGGGCTGGCCGGGCGGCACAAGGACGTGGTGATTCCCGGCTACACGCACCTCCAGCGCGCGCAGCCCGTCTTTTTCGCGCACCATCTGCTCGCCTACGTTGAGATGTTCGACCGCGACCTCGGACGCATCGTGGATTGCCGGAAGCGCATCAATGTCCTGCCGCTCGGCAGTGGAGCGATTGCGGGCTCGACCATCGTGCTCGATCGAAAGCTCGTCGCAAAGTTGCTCGGCTTTCCTGCCGTCACGCAAAACTCGATGGACGCCGTGAGCGACCGCGACTTCGCCGTCGAGTTGCTCGCCGCGCTCGCGCTCGTCGCCACGCACCTTTCGCGGCTCAGCGAAGATGTGATCCTGTGGGCTTCGAGCGAGTTCAAATTCATCACCATCAGCGACGCCTACACGACCGGCTCATCGCTCATGCCGCAGAAAAAGAATCCCGACGTCGCCGAACTCACGCGTGGCAAGACGGGGCGCGTCATTGGGAATCTCGTCTCGCTCCTCACGACGCTGAAGGGCCTGCCGATGACCTACAACCGCGACATGCAGGAGGACAAGGAGCCGGTCTTCGACAGTGTGGACACTGTGAAAGCCGCGCTCGCCGTTTTTGCCGGCATGCTCGACGGCACGAAGGTCAACACCTCCGTGTGCGCCGCCGCCGTCGCCGACCCGATGCTGCTCGCGACCGACGTGGCCGACTACTTGGTGAACCGCGGCGTGCCTTTCCGCAAAGCGCACGAAATCGTCGGCAAGGCTGTCGCGCTTTGCACGCAGCGTGGCTGCGACCTGCCGCAGCTCACGCTCGCCGACTATCGCGAGCTCTCGCCGGCTTTCGAGAAGGACGTCTTCAAGTGCTTCGATCTCCGCACCGCGATGGCCGCGCGCAAAGGCATCGGCGCTCCGTCGCCGAAGAACGTGGCTGCGCAGCTCGCGCGGTGGGGGAAGGCCTTGCGCTGACTGGCATGAATAAATTTCACCGCTTCATCCGCGACTCCGGGGACTGGCGTATTGTTTCGAGCGAGAAGCAATTCGCGAATCCCTATGTCGAGGTTTACCGGGCGATGGTGACGTCGCCGACGCGGTCGGAGCCGTTTCCGTGGACGGTGGTGCACCGGAAGGGCGCCGTGGTCATCGCGCCGATGACGGACGAGGGGAAATTCATCCTCGTGCGGCAGGAGCGCGTTCCGATTCGCGCGACGATTTGGGAATTTCCCGCGGGGCAGATTGATGATGCCTCCGAGCCGGATGCGATCCGCGCGACGGGCCTGCGCGAACTTCACGAGGAGGCGGGCTACGAGCTTGCGCCGGGCGGAGAGGTGATCTCGCTCGGGCATTTTTTCCCCAGCTCGGGATTCACGGACGAGCACAGCCATCTCGTGCTCGCGCGTCCTGTTGTCCAGGCAGCCAGCGGCGCGAAGCCGGATGCAGCGGAGTCCATCACGGATTGCCGCGCATTTTCACTCGAGGAGCTGCGCGCGATGATCGCCTCGGGCGAAATCCGCGACTCGAACACACTCTGTGCCTTCGCGCGGATGACTGCGCTCGGCCTGCTGCCGGGCTAGGCGTCCGTGCGGTTCAGCAGCCACGCCGCGCCGCCGCAGGTGACGATGGCGCCGATTCCGAGGAAGAGGAGGTCACCCGCGAAAAATGAAAACTCCGCATTGCGGAGGCTCGCCATGCGGAACGCGTCGCAGAAGTGCGTGAGCGGGAAAAGCTCGGCGATGGTTCGCACGCCCTCGGGGAGCCGTTCGATTGGCGCGAAGGCACCCGAGAGCGGGAACACCGGCAGCAGGTAAAACACGGCGAACTGAATCGCCTGCGTCTGCGTGTGGCAGAACGCCGAGATGAGCAGCCCGGAGCCGAGCGAGCAGAGGAGGAAAAGCAGGCAGAGCAGCGCGAGCATGAGGTGCTGGCGGAAATGCACGCCGAAGTGGAAATGCGCGACGGAGATCGTGACGCCGATGAGAAAGAGCGAGATGCCGAGGTAGGGGAGCACTTTGCCGATGACGATCTCAGTTCGGCGCAGCGGCGTGACGATGAGTTGCGCGAGTGTGCCGGCCTCGCGCTCGCGCGCGATGGTGCAGGCCATGAGCGTGACGGTGAGGAGCTGGAGGATAAGGCCGATGATGCCGGGCGTGACGTAATCAATGAACCGCAGGCCCGGATTGTAGAGGATGCGCGTCTCCGGCTGCCACGGCTTCGCCAGCTTCTGGAACTCCACCTTCAGCTTCGCCTTGCTCTCGGGGGTGATGGTTTTCATCACGTCCCAGATTTCCGCCGGCAGTTCCTCGAGCAGCGGTCTGGACGTCAGCTCCTGCACGTTCTCTTGGCTCTGGTAATCGCCGAGCATCTCGCGGAGGCGGCCTTCGAGCTCCTCGGCGGAGGTCGCATCGGTGCCGTCGAGGAAAAGGCCGAGCGGCGCGGGGCTTCCCGCTTCCAGCGTGCTCGTCCAGTCCTTTGGAATCACGAGGGCCGCGCTGACGCCGAGCTTCAGCAAATCGGGATCAGAGCCGGAGTCGTCTGTCTGCTTCCACGCGAAGGTCTTCTTTTTCCCGAGCTGCTCCGCGAGCTTTGCGGTGAGTTCTGTGCGGTCGCGGTCGATGATCGTCGCATGCACGCCGGTCAGTTCGGTGGCCTCGAAGGCGTAGCCGAAAAGCAACGTGAAAAACGGGGGCAGGATGAGGATGAGCGCGAGGATGCGCTTATCCCGCCACACGTGGAGAAACTCCTTCACGGCGACGCTGGCGATGGCGTTCCAAATCGATCGGATGGTCATGCGGCGGTGTTGTCGAGGAGTTGGGTGAAGCCCTGCGAGTAGGCCTTGAACACATCCTCCATGTCCGGCTCGACCCATGAGTGGTTGATCAGCTTCAGCTCGGGAAAGGGCCATGCGCGCTGCCATTCGCGGAGCAGCGCCTCGGGATCGGCGGCGTAGATGCGCGCGTGGCCGCTTCGGAGTGTGGCGTCGAGCACGCCGGGCGCGCTGCGCAGCGCGGCGAGCGCGGGCATCACGGGATCGACTTCGAGTTCGAGCAGCTTCGATTTGAATGATGCCTTCAGCCTGCGCGGCGATTCCTTCACGAGCAGCCGGCCCTCGCTCACGAAGCCGACTTCCGTGCAGCGTTCGGCTTCATCCATGTAGTGCGTGGTGACGAAGATGGTCGTGCCCTGCGTGCCGAGTTCGTAGAGCAGGTTCCAGAGCTGCTGACGATGCACCGGGTCGAGGCCGGAGGTCGGCTCGTCGAGGAAAAGGAGCGGTGGTGAATGGACGAGCGCGCAGGCGAGCGCGAGGAGCTGCTTCATTCCGCCGGAGAGGCTGCCGGCCATCGCGTCGCGCTTGGCCACGAGGTCCATGTGCTTCAGCAGCGTTTCGATGCGCGGCCCGAGCTCGGCGCGCGGGACGCGGAATGCGCCACCAAAAAATGCGAGATTCTCCGTGACGGTGAGGTCGGGGTAGAGGCTGAATTTCTGCGCCACGTAGCCGAACTTCGAGCGGATGCGGTAGCGGTCCGTCCACACGTCGAGCCCGTCCACGAAACCATGACCGGACGTGGGCCGCGTGAGTCCGCAGAGCATGCGGATGGTGGTTGTCTTGCCGGCGCCGTTCGCGCCGAGGAAACCGAAAATCTCACCGCGAGGGACGGACATTGTGATGTCGTTCACCGCGGTGTTCTGGCCGTAGGCTTTCCGCAGTTGTTCGAGCACGATGATCGGGTCCGGCATGGGCGCGCAGATTTAGCAGATCAAAATCAATCCGCAACATGAGCGGCCCTGTGGCGGAAGGAGCATGCGCCTGGGCGGGGAGTCGCGCCGTTGACAAACTTTGAACCCGTCCGTAACTCCGCCCTGCCGCGAATCATCCGGCATCCATCCGACCATGCGCATCCTCACTTCCCTCTCGCTCCTGTTTCTCGCTGCGGCCTGTGCACCGTGTGTGGCGGCAGATCCGGTTGCGGAGATTCTCTCGTTCTCGAACTTCAAGGAAGTGGACATGAAGAAGCTCGCGAAGGGCGACGTGGTTTCTGCGAGCGGCCCGACGATGCGTTTCTCGCGGGGACTTCAGGTCGAGTCTCTCTTTCTGCTGCCGATGCCGGTTGCGAAGGCGAATGAGGCGCAGCAGAGGTGGAACGGCGGGCGGCATTCCGAGCTGAGAATCTACCAGCATGTGGATCTGCCGCGCCGGCCCTCGGCGCAGGATTTCCAGCGCCTCGCATCGGCGCCTTCAAATTCCTCCGTGCGCCATCTCGTCTCCGCGACGGAGAAGCTGAACCCTGACAAGCCCGAGCTCCAGATGAGCGCCGCAGAGGCGAAGGGCGCGGGTAAAATCGAGGGCGGGTCCAAAGGTGCAATGTCACCCGGGGTCACGGCGTTTTGGGCGAACCTGCTGCAGGGGCGCGCAAATGCATTTCTCTCCGGCGGACTCGGCGGGCAGCCGGCATATTCTGGCCGGAGCGGCTCGGCGCGTCCGGCCGATGAAGCGGCGGAGCTTCTGCGTGAGCGACCGGCGATCAAGAAGCAGTTCTCCGCACTCGCCGGTTCAATGACGGGTGGAGGCGGAAGTCCGGCGCTCTACTATGAGCTGTTCGATGTCGAGGGGCATGCCGCGCTTTCGCTCGGCGCGACCTACACGCGCACCGCCGGCGAGAGCATCCAGAGCGGCACGGTGCAGTTTTATTCCAGCGGTGGCTTTTACGTCCTGCTCAGCTTCTCGCAGATGTGGCCGGTGCAGGTGGACGGCAAGCCCGCGACGCTTGTCTGGCGCGGCGATCTCCTTTCCTCCGCGCAGCTTGGCGAACTTCACGGCATCGAGCGCGCAGGCTCCTCCGTGGCGATGCGCAAGGAGATTCAGAAGAACATCAGCGCCATGGCGAGGGACATCTCCTCGCAGCGCTGAGGCCCGACAATTTTCCAAACCATGAAACGAACGCTCATCCTCACCTCGTTGTGCCTCGGCCTTGCCGCGGCGCTCCCCGCCGCCGACATCACCCACGAGGCGGAGGCCGGCTTCAATGCCAGCGCGGGCGCCCGCTCGCGGCTCGGTCTGCGCACCGGCGACCTGTCCGAGCAGCACTCCCGTTTCCAATACGTCTTCTCCTACGCGGTGCCGGACCGGCCCATCCTGCGCCTCGGGGTGAACTACGAGCGCTTCGACTTCGACTACTCGGGCCCCGGCTTGATTCCGCGCACGCTCCAGTCGCTGAACGTCATCGCCGGACTCGACCTGAAGATTTCCGACGTGCTCATCCGCATCGAGGCGCAGCCCGGTTTCTACGGCGACAGCCGCGGATTTTACTCGGACAACTTCAACGTGCCGGTCGTCGTCGGCGCGTCCTATCTCGTCAGCAAGGACTTCCAGTGGGTCGGCGGTCTCTTCGTGAATCCAAACTCCAACATTCCCGTTTTCGGCGGAGTCGGATTCCGGTGGAAGGCGGCCGACCGCTGGGTGCTCAATTTCGTCCCGCCAAACCCGCGCGTGGAGTTTCTGCTCACCGACGACCTCACGCTTTACACTGGCGCCCAGCTCGTCAGCTCCACATTCCGCATCCGTGAAAACGTCGGCGGCCCGCGCGGCGTGAGATACCAGAATGCCTACCTCGACTACACCGAGGTCCGCGCCGGCGCCGGCGCATCGTGGAAATTCAGCCCGCGGGGGACGCTCGACCTGGAGCTGGGCTGCGTGGCGTTCCGCGAATTCGACTACCACAGGGTGGGGGACGACTATCAGAACAAGGGTGGCTCGCTCTACGGCCAGGTCGGGCTGAAGGTGAATTTCTAGCCGAGTCCGTCCGGAGGCGGTGATCATCCAGATCACCGGGCGCCCGCTGGCACCGCGTCCGCAAAAAAGCGGCGAAGGTGAGTCACCGGGCGCGGTTCACTCTCCCGTGGAATTCCGCTTCCAACCCGCCGCCTCGTTCACCATCTTCTCTCCCGTGGAATTCCGCTTCCAACCCGCCGCCTCGTTCACCATCTTCCGCCGCCCATGTGGTTTCTAAAGAAGCTTTTCAAGAAACGCGACGAGCAGCTGTCTGAGGACGGCGACATCGTGAAGCCGTTCCTCGACCACCTCGAGGACCTGCGGTGGACGCTCGTGAAGATGATCGGGACGCTCGCGATTACGATGATCGCGGCATTCTGCTTCCGAAAGGAGCTGGCGGCAGCGCTCGCGTATCCGCTCAGGCAGGCGCTCGGTGCGGCGAGTGAGGCGACTCTGATCAGCATCAACCCGATCGAGTCGGTCACGATGTCGTTCACCCTGTCGTTTTACGCGGGGCTCATCGTTTCTTTCCCGATCCTGTTTTACTTCCTCGCGGAATTCCTGCTGCCGGCGCTGACACGGAAGGAGAAGAAATACGTGCTGCCCGCCGTGGGTGTGGGTTTCGGCCTTTTCATTGCCGGTGTCTTGCTCTGCTTCTTTTACGTGCTTCCGCCGACGCTCCGCTGGCTGCACTCGGATGCCGCGGGATTCGGGGTGAAGCCCAGTTGGACGATGAAGGAATACTACGGCTTCATCACCCACATGTGCATCGCGGTGGGGCTCATCTTTGAGCTGCCAGTGGTGATGCTCACGCTGAGCGCCATCGAGCTGATCAGCTTCAAATGGCTCAATGGAATGCGCATGTATGGCTACGCCATCGCGCTGATCCTCGCCGGCATCATCTCGCCGACGCCGGATTTGTTCATGCTCTTCGTGTTCGCCCTGCCGATCATGGCTCTCTTCGAGCTGTGCATCTGGCTTGTGTGGCTCTTGGAGAAGCGGCGCTCAAAGCGCCGGGCCGAGGAGGATCGCCTCGAAGCGGAGGCGCGTCGCAACGCTCCGCCGGCTCCGCCCACCCCGACCCCTCCGGAGGATCCGCATCACGACCCAAATCACGGATACCACGACTCCTACCACGATGAGTATCATGACCAGTATCATGACGAGCACGGCCATTATCAGGACGAGCACGGCGACTACCATCACGGCGGGAACGACCCCTACCACGACCAGCACGCCGGCGAGGACGGTGGACATGGCCAGAGTTCCGCAGCTTCCCTCACGCAGGGTGAACTCGGCCTGACCGCATCGGAGCAGACCTACGTTCCGCCCGTATTCACGATGCTGCCGCCGCTCTGAGCCGGGGATAGGACTGAATCATGAGCTGCCACGCGCTGCTGCCCTTTACGCGGGAGGCGAGGCGCGCCATGTTCGCGCGATGAAGTTCGGATTTGCGCTGTTCCCGCTGCTGCTGCTCGCGTGCACCGTGTTTGCAGTGAACACGCTGGAGCAGGAGTTCCTCTGCCCGGTCTGCGGGACGCACTGGACGCAGCGCATCGAGTCGTCCGGCCATGCGAAGGGACTGCGGCTGGATCTGCGCCAGCTCGGTGACGTCGTGGATCCGCCCACGCTGCCGCAGTGTTCAAAGTGCCGCTTCCCGCTCTTCAGCGACCGGCTGATCGCGCAGGCAAACGATCCCGCGAAGCAGCAGGCTTTCAAGCGCCTGCGCACCTTTGTCCTCGGTGCGGATTTCCAGATGCTCGCGTCGAAGAACCCGCCGTATTTCGCGCTCGCCCAAGTGCAGCAGCTTCTCGGTGCGCCGCACCGCGTCGTCGCGCTGAGCTACCTTCGCGCGTCCTGGCAGGTCGAGGATCGCGAGGCCGCCTCGCGCCGGCTTTTGGAAAAGGCGCACGGCCATTACGTGCTCGCGCTTGCCGAGAGTGCAGCCGGCAGCCGGCAGCAGGGCGACCTCTCGCTCCTGTGCGGCGAGATCGAGCGGCGGCTCGGGAAATGGGACGATGCGGAGAAGCGCTTCCGTGATTTGGAGGCGTCGGGGCTTTTGAAAGGCACGCCGCAGGCCGGAATTCCGGCGCTGCAGCTCAGGCTGATCGCGCAGCGCGATCCCGCACCGCGTCCGCTGGACGGGGTGGATGTCGCCAAGGCGCTTCCGCGAAAGGACCCTGCGCCTGCTCCGGAGGAGAGGCCGATGCTTCAGCTCAGCGGCGGCCTTGCTCCGCAGAAAACCTCCGAGCCGCTGCCGCCGCCCATTTCCTCGGAATCCGCAGGCAAGCCGGCGCCTAATTTATCCGGCAAACCGGATTGATAAAATCGACATGACCGCACAGCCGCTCAACCGCCGCACCTTTCTCCGTGGCCTCGGAATCACGATGGCCCTGCCGTTCCTCGAGGCGATGCTCCCGCGCGGTGCCGCAGCCGCCGCAGCGAGCAAGCGCGCACCGGTCCGCACCGCATTTCTCTACGTGCCGAACGGCGTGAACATGGTGGACTGGACGCCCAAGCAGGTGGGTGCGGATTTCCAGCTTCCCTACATTCTGGAGCCGCTGCAGGCGCACAAGAACGACGTGCTCGTGCTCACCGGCCTCGCTCAGGACAAGGGCCGCAACAACGGCGACGGGGCAGGCGACCACGCACGCGCGGCGTCCACGTGGCTCACCGGTGCCCAGCCATTGAAGAGCGAAAGCTCGCGCATCCGCGTCGGCGTTTCGGCGGACCAAGTGATGGCAGACGCGATGGGCCGGCAGACGCGCTTCCCGAGCATCGAACTCGGCATCGAGCCCGCGCGGCAAGGCGGCAAGTGTGACAGCGGCTACGCGTGCGCCTACTCGAACAACATTTCATGGCGCAGCGAGACGACGCCGAGCGGAGCGGAAATCAACCCCCGCCTCGTGTTCGAGCGGCTCTTTGCGTCCTCGAATCCGAAGCTCGCCAAGGAAGGCGCTGGCCGCCGTGAACGGCAGCGCAAGAGCATCCTCGATTTTGTCCTCGAAGACGCGCGCACGCTGAGCGCGAAGGTAGGAGGCAGCGACCGCCAGAAGCTCGATGAATACCTCACCGCGGTGCGCGAGATTGAGGAGCGCGTGGAAGTCACGCAGCGGAGCGTGGCCGCGGTGCAGAATTCGGGCGTCATCGAGGCTTACGACGTCCCCGAGTCGATCCCGGAGAGCTACGAGGAGCACGTGAGGCTGATGCTCGACATGATTGCGCTCTCCTTCCAGACGGACAGCACGCGCATCGCGACGTGCATGCTGGCAAATGAGGGCAGCAACCGTGCCTACCGGAACCTCAGCATCACCCGCGGCCACCACGAGCTTTCGCATCACCAGAACAACGAGGACAACCTCCGCCAGATCCGCGAGATCAACCGCTTCCACATGCGGCAGTTCGCGTATCTGCTCGGGAAGCTGAAGAGCATGCCCGAGGGCGACGGCACTGTGCTCGACAACACGATGCTCCTCTACGGAGCCGCGCTCGCGGACGGCAACCGCCACGAGCATGAGAATCTCCCGCTCGTCCTCGCCGGACGCGGCGGCGGCACGATCATGACCGGGCGCCACGTCCGCTACGCCTCTGAGACGCCGATGTGCAACCTGCTCCTCACCATGATGAACAAGGCCGGCGTCCCCGCGCGGCGGCACGGCGACAGCACGGGCCTGCTCCGCGGCTTGGAAGGCTGAAGTGACGCGGACCTTGCGCGGCTCCCGATTCATCCTCATGGCATCCGCATGGATGCTGTGCGTGAACTTCGCTCCCGGCGCTGAAATCCCTGCGGACGTGACGAAGCTCGCGGAGCAGCTGTCTGCATCCGACCGCGATGCACGCCGCGAGGCGGGGTTTCGCCTGGAGAAGCTCGGTCCCGGCGCAAAGGCCGCGCTGCCCGCGCTGCTGCGGGCGCTGGATGATTCAGACAAGCAGGTGTGGGCAAATGCATTCGCTGCAATCGCCGCGATCGGTCCCGACGCAGCCGAGGCGGTGCCGAAGCTCGTGGATTCGTTCGACTCGCGGAAGGACTCCTCCTTTCGCCAGCGCGACAAGGCGCAGAAAGTCATGCGCGCTGCCCACGCGCTTTCCCGCATCGGCGAGGCCGCCCGTCCCGCCCTCATCGAGGCGCTGACGGCGAACGACACAGGCCTCCGCCTCGGTGCCGCGAAGGCGCTCGGCGGCATGGCTGGGAGTGCCCGCGAGGCGATTCCCGCGCTGATCGAGAATCTCGGCCACAGCGACGAGGAATTGCGCAGTGAAGTGGTGGAGACGCTCGGCCTCATCGGCGCGGATGCCGTGGCGCCTCTGGAAAAATCCATCGCCTCGTCGGATGCGAAGGTGCGCGGTGGTTCTGCGCGTGCGCTGGCGGTGATTGGCCCGGCGGCGTTGCAGGCGGGGGCGGCGCTTCTCGCACAGTTGAAGGGTGAGAAGGAACCCGATGTGCGCGCCGCGATTCTCGGCGCCCTGCCGCGGGTCGGGTTGCCGCAGGAGAAAGTCGTCCCGCCGCTGGCGCAGGCGTTCCGTGATGGCGATGAGCGCATCCGCTCCGCTGCGCTGAACGGACTGCTGCTCGTCCGGCCAGCGGAAAAGAGTGCAGTGCCCGCCGTCGCGGCGATGCTCGGTGATTCGGACGCCGCCGTGGCGAAGCGCGCGGCGCTGGCGCTCGGGCGATTCGGTTCCGCCGCGAAAAGCGCGGTGCCGGCGCTGGTCGATGCGGTGGAACGAGGCGGACCGCTGCGCGCTGAGGGCGCCGCCGCGCTCACGGAAATCGGGCGGTTCGCGGTGCCCGTCATTTTGAAGAGGACCGAGGCTCTCGCCGCGGCATCGCTGAACCGGGAGCACTGGGCCATCAAGCTGCTCGCCGGCATCGGTGCCGCGGGGATTCCGGAGTTGGAGAAGGCGCTTTCGTCGCCGTCCGCATCGGTGCGTGTTGCCGCGCTCGGCACGTTGAATGAACTCTGCGAGCAGTCGCGCGAGGCGCGGCCTGCGGTGTTGAAGCTGACGGGTGACTCCGATGCATTCGTCCGTGCGACGGCGCTCAGCGCGCTCGTCTCGATGGCGATGGACACCGGCAGCACGCTGAAAAAGATTGAGGCAGCCCTGCGCGATCCAGTGCCGATCGTGCGGCTTTCTGCCGCGACCGCCGCCGGTGCGATGGGCTCCGACGCGCGCGGCTTGGCGGGCGCGCTCACGCCGCTGCTCGCGGACAAAGATGCGGCCGTGCGCGCCGCGGCGCTGCGTGCTGCGGCGCTGCGTGCTGCGGGAGCGGTCGGAGGCAACGATCCGTCGCTGGCAAAGCAACTGGCCGCGAGCCTCGACGACCCTGCGATTCGCAGCGCGGCACTTGCGGCGCTCGCGAAGAGCGGCGCCAGCGCCGGCGTCGTTCCGAAGCTGCTGGAACTCTACCCGAAGTCGTCGAAGGACGACCGTCTCGCGATTCTCAGTGCCCTCGGTGCCACGGGCTCGGCCAGCGGCCGTGACGCCTTGCAACTCGTCACTGCCGCCGCAAAGGACGGCGACCCCGAAATCCGCTCCGCAGCGCTGCGTGCCAGTGTGAAAGTGAATGCGTCTGTGAAGGAGTCGATTGTGGTCCTCATCGAAGCGCTGCGCGACCCGCAGATTTCGGTGCGGCGAACGGCCGCGGAACTCGTCGGGCAAATCGGCGACAAGGAAACGGACAAGGTGGTGCCTGCTCTCAGTCCGCTTGTCGCGATGCTCGCGAACAGCGAGGACCGCGCATTTGCGCTGGAGGCACTGCGCTCTTCGCACGTGCGGGATCACGCGGCCATCGAGCAGGCGCTCGCGCTGCCCGTAGCGGAGGCTCGCACGTGGGCGTGCGAGCGGGCGGCAAAGCTCGGCTCGAAGGGGCGTCCGCTGGTGGAGAAGCTCAAGCCGCTGCTGGCCGATGGAAACGACTACGTCCGCCGCGCAGCCCGGAAGGCGATCGATCAACTCAACCGCTGATGCTTCGCGCCGGGCAGGTTTGAAAAAACCTCGACCCTTCGCGCCGCTTCCGGCACCACGGCGGGACGATGAAAAACAAACTGTTCGCTGAATTTTTCGGAACCGCGTGGCTCGTCTTCGGCGGCTGTGGAAGCGCGGTGCTTGCCGCCAAGTTCCTCGCGACGGAGGGCGCAACCCCGATCAATCTCGGCATCGGCCTCGTGGGTGTGTCGCTGGCATTTGGTCTCACGGTGCTGACGATGGCCTACGCGATCGGCCACATCTCCGGCTGTCATTTGAACCCGGCGGTTTCCGTCGGCTTGTGCGTCGGCGGGCGCTTCCGTGCTGCGGAATTGCCGGCCTACATTGTTTCACAGGTCCTCGGCGGCCTTGCCGGCGCCGGTGTGCTCTATCTCATTGCGAGCGGGCAGAGCGGCTTCTCGACCGCCGGTGGTTTCGCCTCGAATGGATTCGGCGAGCATTCGCCGGGGCATTACTCGCTCACGGCCGCGTTTGTGTCGGAGGCTGTGCTCACGTTTTTCTTCCTGCTGATCATCCTCGGCTCCACGGACAAGCGCGCTCCACAGGGTTTCGCGCCCATCGCCATCGGTCTCGGACTCACGCTCATTCATTTGATCGGAATTCCCGTGACGAACCTCTCGGTGAACCCTGCCCGCAGCACGGGGCCGGCTGTGTTTGTGGGAGGCTGGGCGCTCCAGCAACTGTGGCTTTTCTGGCTCGCCCCTGTCGTGGGCGCTGCGCTGGCTGGCGTCGTCTATCCTCTGATGGCTGGAAAGCCGGCGGATGGCGCGTCGAAGTAGTCCGCTCCGGGGCTGTCGGTCGCGGCGCCGGGCGCTTGGTCCGTGTGAAAATCAAAAGCTCCGCGGGGGCATGCCTCGCGGAGCTTCGAAGCTTTGTTGAAACGAAGCGGCGTCCTTAGATGAGCTTGTAGCGGCCGGGCATCGCGACCTCGGGTTTCTCGATCTTGGAGGCCCAAGTGAGGCTGTTCACATCGATCGCGGACCAAGTCTCCTTCGAGTTGATGACCTCGTCCCACGTGATGGTCTTGCCGGTGTAGGCGCTGAGGCGGCCCATGATCGCGAGGAAGGAGCTGTGCGCGAGCTGTTCGCCCATGTTCACGGGCTTGCCGGCCTTGATGCTCTCGATGAGTTCCTTGTGCTCCTGCACATACATGAGGTTCTTTTCGCCCGGCGATTTTCCGTCCGCGCCGCCGTGCTTCTCATACATCCAGCGTTTGCCGTCGGTGGTGTCGAGGACGTGCAGCGGTTTGAAACCGTTCACCTGGCCTGTGCCGTTTGCGCCGATGATGTAGTCGGCGTTTTCATTCGAGCAGCCGCCCTGCTGGCGTGCGTAGATGTGGCCGCGGCCGCCATTCGGGAACTCATACATCACGGCGAAGTGGTCATAGACATTGCCAAACTCGGGCTCCACGCGCTGCTGGCGTCCACCGAGTGCGGTGCATTTCACCGGCGGCACGTCCTTGAAGGCCCAGCTCATCTTGTCCACCGAATGCACGGCCTGCTCGACGATGATGTCGCCGCTGAGCCAAGTGTAGTAGAGCCAGTTGCGGAGCTGGTATTCGAGCTCCGGCCAGTCGGGCTGGCGCTCGAACGGCGCCCACGGGCTGCTCGTGAGATACGTGCCGTAATAGCCGCGCACATCGCCGATGAAGCCCTCGTGCACCTTTGCCCACGTCGCGCGCTCCGCGAGGTTGAAGCGCCAGCAGAAGCCCGTTTGAATCGCGAGGTTTTTCTCCTTCGCCTTCTTCACCGCCTCCAGCGCATGGCGGATTGCCGGGGCGTCCACGCCGAGCGGCTTCTCGCAGAAGACATGCTTCCCCGCGTTGATCGCCTTGTGCAGGTGCGCCGGGCGGAAGCCGGGCGGCGTCGTGAGCAGCACGATGTCGATGTCTGTGGCGAGCACCTTGTCGATCGCATCCCAGCCGGAGAACTTCTGGTTTTCCGGAACCTTCACCTGGTCGGGCCGCGCGGTGGCGATGTTCTTGTAGCTCGTCTCGAGGCGGTCCGCATGCACGTCGCCCATCGCGGTGAGCACGATGTTCGGATCCGCATTCATCGAGTCGGTGAGCGCGCCGGAACCGCGTCCGCCGCAGCCGACGATGCCGATCTTGATCGCCTTCGCGGCCTGCGCATTCACGATGTGCGGGAAGGCGCCTGCGAGCGCCGCACCGGCAGCGCCGGCGGCGCCGCGGTGCAGGAAGGAACGACGGGTGAGGGAGGACGGGGTGATGATGGGTTTCATGGTTGAATCGAAAAGAGCGTGAACGCTAGCGCGCCCGTGAATCGTGTCGAGGGCGCTCTGGCGGATGGGTGAATCGCGGAGCTTGCCGCTGCCTTGGGGGAAATCGTGAAGGCGCCGCCTTCATCCGCGCACCATCCGGTATCGCTGCCGGTAGCGGCGCGGGGTCATGCCGAGATGCCTGCGGAAGTGCTGTGTGAACGAGCTTTGATCGCTGAAGCCCGATTCGCACGCGACCTCGCTGATCAGCCCGTCGCCCTGCTGGAGCAGTTCGCAGGCGGCCTGGATGCGGACTTTCAAGATGAACGCCTGCGGGCTGCTGCCGAAGGTCTCGATGAACTTGCGGTGAAGCTGCCGCGGCGAGAGGCGGGCCTCCGCCGCGAGCTCAACGATGGTGAGCCGTTCGCGGAAGCGCTCGCGGATGAGTGCCACGGCGCGGTCGATGGCCAGATAGGGTTCCCGGATGCGTCCCCCGAAGCCATAGCTTTGCGTGACGCCCGCGACACCGATCACACGCCCGCGCCGGTCGCGCACGGGAAGCTTGTGGGTGAGGAACCAGTCGGGGATGCCCTGCCGGTTGAAGAAGAGCTCGACGATGTTCAGCTTCGGCCTGCCGGTGCGCAGCACTTCGGCGTCGTCATGGCGGAAATGCTCCGCGAGCCGCGCGGGGAAGATCGTGAAGTCGTCCTTGCCGATGAGTTCCCGCTCACTGCGGAAGCCGAGGCGTTCATAAAAATGGCGGTTCGCCGCAACTAGGCGGGAGTCACGATCCTTCATGAAGAAGGCGACACCGCCGATGTGCTCGAGAATCAGATGGTAGCAGCTTTCCGCTGCAACGGAGCGGATGAAGCGTTCGCGCAGCGACGATGCGCCCGGGTGTTTGCGTTTGGCTGGCATGGCGACGGCTGATTTCGCACAAGAGCCTGCGGCATCCAACCACGCGATTCGGGATTCCCTGGCAGCGGGCCGTCCGGAGAATCAGCCGCGGAGGTGCCTGCGGTAGGCGATCGGGCTCTGGCCGGTTCGTGCGCGGAACTGCTCGGCAAATCGGCTCGCATCGATGAAGCCGCAGCTCGCGGCGATTTCGGCGGCGGAGAGATTCGTTTCCTCGAGCTGTTTCATCGCTGCGGTGACACGAGTCTTCATGAGAAACTCCTGTGGGCTGAAGCCGAACGCGTGCTGAAAGCGCCGCTGGAAGTGCCGTGTCGAGAGCCCGCATGCGCGTGCGATCTCGCTGAGCACCACGGGCTGCGCAAAGTCCCGGCGGAGAATCTCCACGGCCTTCGCGACACTCTGGATGATGGGGAGCTGCATTTCATGCTCCGCTGCACGCCGCACGACTCCGGCAGTCCCGCAGATTCGCCCCTTCAGATCGCGCACCGGCACCTTGCTCACGAAGAACCAGTCGGGAGTGCCCTGCTTGTCGAACCACAGCTCCACGCGTTCGACGCAGCGCGCCTTTCCGGAGAGCAGCCGCGCGTCGTCACGCACGAAGCCGGCCGCCATGTGCTGTGGCGCGACGTCGAAATCTGTGAGGCCGAGCAGCTCGCGCTCATGGCGCTTTTGGTAATTCTGCAGGAAGTTGCGGCTCAGCAGCATGAAGCGCCCCCTCGCATCCTTGCAGTAGAAGCAGACGCCCGGCAGGTGGTCGAACAGCACGGAAAAATGAGCGTCGGGCCTGATCCGGCTGAGCCATGCGGCGCGCTCCCGCATGAGACCGGAGGTTGCCGGACGCGTGGCGGCAGCGCGCCTTCGGGACGGCGCATTGGGTATAGGCTTTGTCGTCACACCTTGCGGGATGCGGCGTTATCAACATCCTGTCAATGACGGCCGCCCAGCCGTGCATCACCTCCTCAACCATCAGCATCATCCGCAAAATCCCATGAGCTCCCATTTCCCCGGCATCTCCCGCATCGCCTATGAAGGCCCGAAGTCGAAGAATCCCCTCGCCTTCAAGCACTACAACCCCGACGAAATGGTCGAGGGCAGGACGATGCGCGATCACCTGCGCTTCTCGATCGTCTATTGGCACACCATGTGTGGGCAGGGCGCGGACATGTTCGGCGGGCCGACGGCGATCCGCCCTTGGGAGGCGGGCCTGAGCGGGCTCGATCTCGCGAAGGCGCGCGTGCCGGTGTTCTTCGAAATCGCGCAGAAGCTCGGCATGCCATACTACGCGTTCCACGACCGTGACGTGGCGCCGCACGGCAGGACGCTGCGCGAGTCGAACGAATATCTCGACACGATCACCGCGCTGCTGAAGGAGCAGCAGAAGGCCACGGGCATCAAGCTGCTGTGGGGCACCGCGCAGCTCTTCGTCCATCAGCGCTACATGCACGGCGCGGCGACTTCGCCGAACGCGGAGGTGTTCGCCTTTGCCGCGGCGCAGGTGAAGAAGGCGCTTGAAGTGACGCACGCACTCGGCGGCGAGGGCTACACGTTCTGGGGCGGGCGCGAAGGTTACTCGACGCTCTGGAACACCGACATGAAGCGCGAGCTCGATCATCTCGCAAAGTTCCTCCACATGGCGGTGGATTACGCCAAGCAGATCGGCTTCAAGGGCCAGTTCTACATTGAGCCGAAGCCGAAGGAGCCGACGAAGCACCAATACGACAGCGACGCCGCCGCGTGTCTCAATTTCCTGCGCGAATACAACCTCACCGATCACCTCAAGCTGAACCTCGAGACGAACCATGCAACGCTCGCGGGTCACTCGATGCAGCACGAAATGGAAGTCGCGGGCGCGGCGGGCGCGCTCGGATCGATTGATGCGAACACCGGTGACCTGCTGCTCGGCTGGGACACGGATCAATTTCCGACGGACATTTACCTGACCACGCAGTGCATGCTCTCCGTGCTCAAATACGGCGGCTTCACCACCGGCGGGGTGAACTTCGACGCGAAGGTGCGCCGCGAGAGCATTGACCCCGAGGATATTTTCCACGCGCACATCGGCGGCATGGACGCCTTCGCACGCGGCCTGAAAATCGCCGCCGCTATCCGCGCGGATGGGCGACTCGCGGGCTTCTTGAAGCAGCGCTACGCCTCGTGGGACAGCGGTCTCGGCGCGAGCATCGAGGCCGGGAAGGAGAGCTTCGCCTCGCTCGAAAAGCTCATGCTCGAGAAAGGTGAGGCCGCGGCAAACACGAGCGGCCGCCAGGAGTTCCTCGAGAACCTGATCAACGAATTCATCTGAACGGTGTCATGGGCGCGCTCCCACGTGTGCCTTGCATGATTCCGTCCGGGCCGGGCATGCTATGCGCACGCGAACACCATGAATGATCGTCAGCGTGATTTGTTTCTCTGGCTGTGGTCCCGGCGGCGCAAGCCGGGCCGGGTCGCCATCGCATTGCGTGGCGCCGTGATAGGCGCCGTCGGCGGTGCCGTGTTTGCCGGAATCATGCTGGGTGCGATAGGAAAGGGAGGCAACCACAGCACTGAGGCTTTTCTGGCGTCGCTCAAGGATGCCGGCCTGTTGTTCGGTCTTTCGATTCCGACGTTTGCAGCGATGGGTTTCGCGCTGGCTCGCCGGGTTTTCTCGGCGCAGGAGGCGATGTTTCAGTCGCTCCTGCGCGATGGGGCGCGGGTGCCGGATGAGAAGCCGGTGCTGACGACCCGGGACCGCGGGCCGGCCATCGCCGTTGGAATCGTGGTCGCGGTGATTGTGGCCTTCATCGTCATCCTCTTCATCAAGTTCGGGTAGCCTCTTGACTCGTGGCGGCACCTTGGGCAACGGCATTCCGTCTGTCCGATTTCATACAAGAAATGTCAGATGGATTTCGGGCAGCGCGTGGTCATCTCGGACAACAAATCTGCATCTCCAAACATGAACTCCTTCCTCCGCCCCCCATTTCTGTTCCGCGCCATCTCCGCAGCCGCATTTTTCGCGGCGACGCTCGCGACGGTCGATAGCGCGGAGCCGCGGCCGCTGCGTGTGTTGTTCTACGACCCGAAGGGTGCGGAACAGGCGCAGGCGGGCGTGCTGCGGCTGGCGATGGAACAGCTCGGGCGCGAAGCGATCTACTTCGACTACTTCACGCCGTCGTCAGGGCTCAGCGAGAAAATGGCCGGGCTTTACGATGTGGCGATGGTGCTCGGTGGCGGAGATGCTCCCGCGCTGGCGCCGCTCGCGGCAAAGAAGCGTGTGCTGACGGTGAAAGATGGTGATGCACCCGCGGCAATCCGCTCGACGGTTCTGGCGACGGTGGATCCGGAGGCGAAGTCGGAGTGGGAGAAATTTATCGCGCAGCGCGAGCCGGAGGTGCGCCGGAAGGATCCAAACGTGGCGAACTACGAGAAGCGTCCGGAGGCGCTAACGTTTCAGGAGCCGTTTGCGGCCAAGGGCGCCATGGAGCGCATCCAAGTGCCGGCGGACTGCAAGCTGGAGCTCTATGCGAGCGATCCGGAAATTGGGAAGCCCATCGCCTTTGCCTGGGACGCGCGCGGGCGGCTCTGGGTTGCGGCGACAAGCGACTACCCGCACGGCGTGACCGAGGATGGCGTAGGCCACGACAAGATCATCATCTGCGAGGACACGAAGGGCACTGGGCGCGCGGACAAGTTCACGGTCTTCGCCGACAAGCTGAACCTGCCGACCGGCCTCGTCTTCGCGCGGGGCGGAGTGATTGTCGCGCAGCCGCCGAAGCTGCTCTTCTTGAAAGACACGAACGGTGACGACAAAGCGGACGTGCATGAGGTGATCATCGACGGCTGGGGTATCCGCGACACGCACGCGCAGGCGAGCAACCTGCACCTCGGCTACGACAACTGGCTCTACGGCTGCGTCGGTTACTCGGGCTTTGAGCGCATGGTGAATGGGAGACGGCAGCAGTTTGCGATGGGCACGTTCCGCTTCACGCCGGACGGGTCGGCGCTCGAGTTCCTGCATCAGTTCACAAACAACTCATGGGGTCATAGCACGAATGACGCGGGCGATCAGTTCGGCGGGACGGCGAATGGCGCGCCGATCTTCTTCGGCGGCATCCCGAAGAGCGTCGTGCCCGACGATGTGAACGTGATGACGGGGAAAAAAATCAACATCGTGCAGGAGGCGCGCGCCATCACGCCGAACTACCGGCAGGTGGACGTGATGGGCGTGGATGCGAATGGCAACCGTTGGGGCGGCTACACGGCGGCGGCGGGCTCTTCGTTCATCTACTCGTCGAAGCTCCCCGCGCGCTTCCAGGGCAAGGCAATGGTGTGCGAGCCGACGATGAAGCTGGTGAACCTCATGGACGTGCAGCCCGATGGCGCGGGCTGGAAGGCGCTCGACGCGATGCCGATTTTTGCGAGCAGCGATGAGTGGACTTCACCGGTGTATGCCGAGGTGGGCCCCGACGGCGCGGTGTGGATCGCCGACTGGCAGAACTTCATCATCCAGCACAACCCCACGCCGAGCGTCGTGCGCGGCGGCTATGACGCGAAGACCGGCGCGGGTGGTGCGCATGAGAATTCACTGCGCGACCATTTTCGCGGACGCATCTACCGCATCGTGGCGAAAGACACGGCGTCGACGATGCCGAGGCCGCTCACCGGCGCACCGACTGCGGAGCTCGTTTCTGCGCTGAATGGTGACACGCAATACTGGCGGCTGCTCGCGCAGCGGCTGCTCGTGGATGGGAGAAGGACGGATGCTGTTGCCGCGCTGAAGCAGATGGCTGCGTCCAATGACGGAAGCAACGGGGCGATTCATGCCCTGTGGACGCTGCAGGGTCTCGGCGCGCTCGATGCCGACACGCATCGCGCCGCGCTGCTCGCGAAGGATGCGCGCCTTCGCCGCAACGCCGTCCGCGCGCTCGGCAACGATGTGAATGCACAGCATCTTTTCTTCGGCTCCGGCGTCGTGACCGATGCGGACCTGCACACGCGGCTCGCGGCATTTGTGAAGCTCGCGGGGTTTCCGACCACGCCGGAGATCAGGACGCTCATCGGAAAGCTGGCGGGTGATCCGATCGTGAAAAACGACGAGTGGCTTGCCGAGGCCGCAAAGATGCTGGCACGCAAGCACGGCGCGAGCGCCTACAAGGAAGGGCCAAATCTTCTCGTGAACGGCGACCTTGAGAAACTCGGCGCCGACGGGTTGCCCGAGGGCTGGAAGCGCCGTGATTACGGTGGTGAGCCGAAGTCGAAGGGCAACAAGGGCGCCGCGTGGAAAGTCGTTGCCGACGCGCATGGTGGCAAGAGCGCGCTGCTCTGCGTCACGCGCGACGATGGCGACACGAGCTTCTTCCAGGACGTCGCAATCAAGCCGCACACGACGTATCGCCTCGCCGGCTGGGTGAAGACGCACGCGCTCAAGGGCAAGGTGAGTTTCAACGATCACATCGGACGCGCCGAGACGGAGAAGCTCACCGCGCGCGAGTCGGGCTGGGTCGAGGTCGAGACGACCTTCGACAGCAGGGAGAGGACAAAGGCGAGCATCAACATCCTGCACGTCGCGAAGGGCGACGGGACGTTTGATGATGTGCGTCTGTGTGAGCTCATGCCCGTTGAGGATGCCGCGGACAAGGTCGCCGCGGGCGATGTGGAGCGTGGGAAGAAGATCTTCTGGGAGCATCCGGTCGCTGCGTGCAAGAACTGCCACATCCTCGGTGGACAGGGTAGCACCGTAGGCCCCGCGCTCGACGGCATCGCCGCCCGGCAGAATGCGGCCTACATCAAGGAAAGCCTGCTTGAGCCGAACAAAGTGCTGGCGAAAGGCTTCGAGAAGCTGGGCGTGTCACCGATGCCGCCGATGGCGCTCATTTTGAAACCGCAGGAGATCGCGGACGTGGAGGCATTTCTCCAGACGCTGAAGACGCCGGCGAAGTAGCGGCGTCAGTTTGCCGACTTCATCACCGGAGCGATGAGGCGCGAGGGATGCGCGGCGTCGTGCCAGATGGTGTTGATGGCGGGCTGCGTGGTCTTCATCCAATCCACGGTCTGCCTGCCGCCGGTCTGGTTGTTCGGCTCGTAGAAGGGTGCGCCGGTGCTGGCGATGGTGACGCGGATGCGGTGGCCTTTGTTGAAGATGATGCTCGTGAAGCCGATGTGCCATGCGAGCTTTGCGGGCACGCCAGACGTGAGGAGGTGCTGTTTGTCGAAGCCGTCGCGGTAGCGGGCGCGCTGCGGGTAATCCATGAGCAGGATGCTGCGTCCGTCGGGATATACGTCGCTGACGCGGAGGATGAAGTCGGTGTCGCGCGCGGTGGAGCTGACCCATACTTCAGCGGTGACTTCGCCGGTCCACTCGACGGGCTCGGTGAGCGGTGAGGTGGTCCACGTGCGCACCTCGGCCTGCTCCTCGAAAGGCCGCGCGTCTTTCGCGCCGGGGAAGCCGGTGTAGGGCAGGCTCATCGGCTGGCGCGGGTCGCTCGCGTAGCTCGTGCTCTTTGCTTCATTTGTCGAGTAGATTGGAACCTCGAACTTCTGGCCTCCGCTCCGCAATGAGTCGGTCTTTTTCAGGGTTCCATCTTCGTGCAGAAGATACGATGTGCTCTCGGTCTTCGGCGGCCAGTCCTTCGCCTCGCGCCACACGTTGCCGGGCGCGCCATTTTCACCGCAGGCACCCATCACGTAGTAGCGCACGGGGATTTCCTTTTCGATGCCGTTGTTCTCGCCCTTGAGGAAGTGGTTAAACCATTTCGTCATGTGCGCGTAGACGTCGAACTGCGCGTTCTCGGGGAAGACGAGGTCGCCGATCTTGTTCGACTTCGGGTAGCCGCCGTGGAGCCACGGGCCGAGGATGAGCTGCTGTTTGCCGCGCGAATTCGGCCCGCCCTTTTCGTTGCGCCCGATGAAGCTCGCGACACTGCCCTGCACCATGAAGTCGAACCAACTGCCGATGGTGAAGCACGGCAGGTTCATCTTGTCGAAGTGCAGCGAGGCGTCCTCGTCGCGCCAGTAGTCGTCGTAGTCGGGATGCGCGTCCCATTCCTTCAGCAGGTCGTCGTTGTCCCTGATGTCGCGCGCGACGGCGCCGCCCTTGATGAAGCGCTGCGGCTTCGTCGCGCCGCCGATGCGGTAGCCCTCGTGGAAAAGGCTGAGGCCGGTGTCGGTCATGTATTGCGCGACGAGATGCGGCGGCTGCGTGACCGCGAGGTAGTTCTGCGCGTAGCCGGCCTGCGAGCCGCCGTATGTGCCGATTTTCCCCGTGCACCACGGCTGCGCGGCGAGCCACTCGCACACATCGTAGCCGTCGCGCAGCGGTCCCCATTGCAGGCCGCGGTAGCCGCGATACACGCCCTCGCTCTCGTGCGTGCCGCGGTAGTTCACGAGCGCAATGACGAAGCCGCCTTCGGCGAATTTGGCCGCCGCCTTGCGCGAGCCCGCGCTGCTGATGTCCGCGTAGCGCTGCTCGAAGATGGCCGGGAATTTCTGCCCGCTCTCCGCACCCTTCGGGAAGAAAACGTAGGCCGAGAGACGCTTGCCATCGCGCATCGGAATCATGATGTGCTCCTCGCGCACGGTGCCGAAGTCGAGATTGGGCGGGTTGGCGGCAGAGGCAGAGACGGCGAGGAAGAGTGGTGCGAGGGGGAGGAAAGGGGATTTCATCGTGCCCACGCTAAGGCGTCGCGGGGCAGACTTGCTAGGCGTTGTTTTTTCCGAATCCCGCCGAAATCCGCCGCCGGGGCTGAAATCGAAGTGTCACTTGAAAAGGTGCATGCTGGCTGTATTCGGGAGGGAATCGAAGTGACCTCCTCCAGATCCCACTTGCCGCGGGGATTCCGCGGTGTGCTCCCAGCTTTTGTCGCGATGCTGCTCCACGCTTCGCCAGCGGTCTTGCGCGCCGATTACCGTGACGATGTCGGATACACAAAGCTCGCGCTCGAACTCGGTGGCGCGCTGCCGACGGGGACTGGCATCGGTGTCACCCAGATCGAGGCACCGGTGAACGGCACCGAGCCATATGCGTATCTGCCGGACCAGTCGTTTGCGGAGTTCGCCGGGAAGACCTTCACGGTCCTCTCGAACAGCGGCTTGGTCTCCGGGCACGCCAACGCGGTGGCCCAGTATTTTTTTGGGAGCAGCACCGGCATGGCGCCAGGGGTCACGAGCATTCACAACTACGAGGCGAACGGATGGCTGCAGGATGATTTCCTGCAATATGGATCGAGCAACCCGCCGGATGCGGAGACCCAGCGGATCCTGAATGCGAGTTGGATGGGCTCGGCCGACAGTGGTGGACCTCTCGATGTGCAGCTTCTCCGACGCTTCGACTACGCGGTCCAGCAGTCTGAGTTCCTCGGGGTCGTCGCCCTGAACAATGGCGACGGCGGAAACGTCCCGGCGCTGATGGCGAGCAGCTACAACGGCATCAGCGTTGGCCGCTCGGACGCTTATCACAGTTACGGGACGAACACTGCAGACGGCGGCGGGCGCACGAAGCCGGACATTGTCGCGCCCCTCGGCGCGACGAGCTACGCGACGCCTGTAGTCGCATCCGCCGCGGCGATGCTCAGCCAGGGTGCGCCGGCAAATGCGACGAAGCCGGTGACGCTGAAGGCGATCCTCATGGCAGGCGCGACGAAGGGGCAGTTTCCGACATGGAGCCGCACCACCGCGCATCCGCTCAATGGAATCTACGGCGCCGGACAGCTCAATGTTTACAACAGCCAGCACATCCTCGCCGCGGGACAGCAGGCCGCGAACAGCGGCGCAACGGTGCCGCGCACGGGCTGGGATTACAACACGACGGCTGGCGGTGGCAGGCTCTACTTTTTCGACGTGCCAGCCGGTGCCTCCACGATGGCGCTTTCGACGGTGCTCACATGGAACCGGACGATCTCCGGTGCATTTCCGAGTCCGTCGTCGAGCCTGGCGAATCTCACGCTGAAGCTCTATGCCGCGTCCGGGTTCACGACGGGCGCGCTCATCGACTCGAGCGAGAGCGCGGTGGACAACGTGGAGCACATCTACCGAACGACGCTTGCGCCGGGGCGTTACGCGCTCGAGGTGACCGCGGGTGAAAACGGCGTGGCCTACGCGCTCGCGTGGCTGTCGGTGCCGGTCGTGACGATATCAGCCACCACGCCGACTGCTTCGGAGGCCGGGCCTGTCCCGGGCGCGTTCACCATCACCCGCGGTGGCGACACCACTGCGGCGCTCATGGTGAAATTTACGATCAGCGGCACGGCAACGAATGGCACCGACTACGCCACGCTCTTGACCAGCGTGACGATTCCCCCGGGCGCGAGTTCGGCGGAGGTCTCCGTCGCACCCGTTGCGGACAGCATTGTGGAGGGCAATGAGTCCGTGGTGCTCACGCTCGCACTCGATCCGGACTATGTCATCGGCACGGCCTCCTCGGCGGTGGTGACGATTCAGGACAAGCCATTCGATGCGTGGCGGTTTGCGAAGTTCACGACTGCCGAACTCGCCGACACTTCGCTCAGCGGAGAGCAGGCTGATTTTGAAAAGGACGGCATCGTGACCCTCCAAGAGTATGCATTTGGCCTCGAGCCGAAGACGATGGACGTGGCAGGGCTGCCGCTCGCTTACCTCCAGCCGGGAGGCGCGCTGGCGATCGCATACACCCGGGTGAAGAGCGCCGCGGACATCGCTTACACGGTCGAGGTCTCGAACGACCTCGCGAACTGGCAGTCGGGCGTGGCTTTCACAGCGGTCATCGGCACGGATGATCACGGAGCGACGGAGACCGTGCGTGTCGGTTCGCTGCTGGCGCCGGGGCCGTCCGGGCGGCAGTTCATGCGGGTGCGTGCCACGCGGCAGTGACGCCGGAACCGCACGTGGCGAGCGCCCGCCTAAGCATGCGGCCATTCGGGTGTCATCACAGCGCAACGATTTCCACTCATGCCTTTCCCCAGCAACACCGTCAGTCTCCATCCGTATTTCAAGATCAAGCCCGGCAAGCTCGATGTCGTGCGCAGCCTGCTGCCCGCGTTCGTCGCGCGGACACAGAAGGAGCCGAACTGCCTCTGCTACGACTTCACGCTCCAGGGCGACATCCTCCACTGCCGCGAGGCATACGTGGGCGCTGAGGGAGTCATCGAGCACCTCGACAATGTCGGTTCGCTCCTCGAGGAGATGCTGAAGCACGCGGACATCGACCGGCTTGAACTGCACGGTCCCGCTGGCGAACTGGAGAAGCTGCGTGAGCGTTGCGGGCCGCTGAATCCGAAGTGGTTCGTCTTCCAGTGCGGCGTGAAGGGCTGAGGCGTCACGCGGCGCTGCGGGCTTTTCTTTCACGAAGGCGCGCGCTTTGATCCGCAGCGATGTCTGAACTGACCGGCCAGCCTCCACAGATGAACAGTGTCACCAGCGGCGACGCCGCCGGGCTCATCGAGGTGAAGGTGCAGACGGTGCACCAGCTCTTCAACTCGATGGACCCGTCGCCATTCCACGAGCGGGATCTCGACCGCGATGCGGAGCATTTCATCGTCGGCTGGGCGCAGGAACATCCGCTGCATGCGCCGCTGAAGCTCGTCATCCACCTCGGCCAGCCGGTCGAGAAGTCTGCGGCGCAGGCGGATGTTGCCGGTTCCATCCACCACTACTTCGCATATCGCGCGGATTTGAATCAGCGCGAGTTCCGCCAGCTCATGCGCGAGGGCTGGATGAGCCTGCTCATCGGCCTCGCGTTCCTCGCCGCGTGCGTGACTGTCGCGCAGACGCTCACGACGTTTCTCGGGAAGCTCCATCCCGTGATGAAGGAGGGCCTCACGATCATGGGCTGGGTGGCGATGTGGCGCCCGCTGGAGATTTACCTTTACCGCTGGTGGCCGATCCGCCGGCTCGGGAAGATCTACGCGAAGCTCAGCGAGGTGCCCGTCGAGGTGAGGGTGGTCCGGGATGAGCGGGGCGGGCTAGCGCCGGAAAATTGCCCGTAGTGCGTGGATGATCGCGAGGCCGCCGCAGCCGAGCGCCACGACGGAGTCGCCGAGCGGGAAATCATAGCGGTAGGAAACCACGAAGCCCGCGGTCGCCGTGACGACACCGTAGATCATCGCCCACGCGAGGTGCGTGTGCAGGCTTCGAGTGAAGGCTGCGACCGCGAGCACGGGCAGGATGAGGAAGCCGAACGTCACGAGAGGCCCGACGGTTGCGACAGAGATGCCGACGACGCTGCCGTTGACGAGGGCGAGGATTACATTCCAGCGCCGGAGCCCAAGCCCGCTCACGGCGGCGAAATCGGGATCCGTCAGCGTGAGCAGGATGCGGCGGCGCAGCGCCATCGCGAGCAGGAATGCCGAGCTGAGCGCGACGACGAGCGAGTTGAAGGCGGTGTCGCTGATGAGCAGCAGCCTTCCGTGGAAAAGGTCCGCGATGTAGGTTTCGCCGACAGCGTTGCTGGAGAGCAGGAGGTTCGCGCCGCTGACCGCGGCGAGAAAGACGAAGGCGAGCCATCCTTCGGAAAGCTGCACACGGCGGCGCGGGAGCGCGAGCAGCACGAGCGCGGGCAGGGTGAAGATCATCGCGCCAGCGAAGGCGCGCGAGGCGTCATCCTCAAAGAACGCACACCAGCGCCAGCCGAGGGCTGCACCGAAGAACATGAACGCGACGCCCGCGAGCGAAACCTGCGGCAGCGCGAGGCCGAGCATGATCGCGCGTCCCATCACCATGTGCCTGCCGATGAGCGGGCACACGAGCCCCATGAATGCCGCAGCCCAGTAGGACTTGGACTGGAGGAAACTAAGATCCCACATTTGGGGCGCAGGCTGCGCCGTTTGAGAATGCGGCGATGTCGAGGAACTGGGCGCGGCCCCCGGCGACGCGGAGAAAGTGGGTGGCGATGCCGCGGAACGGCTCGAACTCGTGCGTGACGAGGACGACCGTCATGCGCTGCCCGCGGTTCAGCCGCCCGAGCAGGCGCGCGATGACGAGCTGCGTCTCGTGGTCCACTCCGGCGGTGGGTTCGTCGAGCAGCAGGGCATTTGGCCTCACCGCGAGGGAGCGGGCGAGCAGCACGCGCTGGCGCTGCCCGCCACTCAGCTCGGCGAAGCTCCGCCTGGCGAAGTCAACCGCCTGACACTCGCGCAGGCACTCGCGGTAGAATGCGCGCTCCATCCGGAAGAAGGTCCGGTGCAGCGGCAGGAGGGCCGACGCGCCGAGCTCGACCATCTCGAATGCGGTGATCGGCAGCGGCACATCGGCCGACGCCTGCTGCGGCACGTAGCCGAACTTCAGGCCCTCCACCTTCCTCTCCCCGCGGAGCAGCGGGATGAGCCCGGCGATGGATTTCAGCAGCGTGGATTTGCCGCCGCCGTTCGGTCCACCCACGACCACGAAGTCACCCGGCTCGATCCGGAGGTCGAGGTTGTCGAGGATGACGTGGCCCCGGTAGCCGAGGGCGGCGCGCTGCAGTTCCATGCGTGGAGGCGGCTACTGGCTGGCGAACGCGTTCACGAGCGTGTCGATGAACGCGATGTAGTCGCCGGCCGCGCGTGTCCCATGAACCATGATGGGAACGCTGACGACGCGCGCGCCGGTGGCCTTCGCGATTTGGTTCGGGAGCCGGTCGCTGTAGAAGCTCTCCTTCACGATGAGCTTCACGCCCTCCTGCTTCATGCGCGCGACAAGCTCCTCGGCGTAGCGCGGCCCCGGCTCCACGCCGGGCTTTGGCTGGATGGTGGCGACGTGCGTGAGGCCGAAACGCTCGGCGAAATACACCATGTCCGGATGGTAGCTCACGAACTTGATGCGCTTGCCGGCGAGCTTAGCCTTCCAGCCCGCGAGCTTCGAGTCGAGCTGCGCCGCATAGCCGCGCGCGTTTGCCTTGTAGGTCGCGCCGTTGGCGGGATCGAGCTGCGCCATGCGGTCGCCAATCGCGAGCGCGGCGGTTTTCATCCGCACGGGGTCGAGGTTGTAATGAGGGTTGCCGACCGGGTGCTGCTCGCCCTCGCTGCGGTCGAGGCTCCTTGGTGTGTCGCGCACCGAGATGCCCCTGGAGCAGTCGAGGTAGCCGGGCTTGCCGACTTGGATCCTCTGGTTGCGGGACTCGGCGAGCAGCGCGGGCGCGTAGGCATGCTCGAGGTCGAGCCCCACGACGATGAACAGATCGGCCTTCTGGAGGCGGGTGATCATGCTCGGCTTCATGAGGACGTTGTGCGGATCCTCCATGCCGCTCGCCATGGTGAAGACATCGACGGTGCCGCCGCCGATCTTCTGCGCGATGTCGCCGAGGTCGGGAATTGTGGCCACGACCTTGAGCGGGGCCGCGTGGACAGTGGCGGCGAGCGCCAGCGCCGCGAGGATGAGGAGTCTTTTCATGATGTTCGTGCTGGTTCCCTGGGGTGCGTGCTTACGGCATGAAGTCGTGCTTGTGCGCGCCGAGCAGCGCTGTCCACTGGAGGAAGATCTGCCAGTCGTTGTTGCGGCCGGCGCCGAGATCCCGGTCGGAATTGAGGTAGCTCACCTGCAGGCGCAGGCGGTTGAACTCGCTCGCCCAGAACGTGAGGTAGGCGCTGTATGTCCAAATCTTGCTGGACTTCTTTCCGAGCGTGTCGGCCAGGCCGTCGCCGTCGGTGTCGAGCTGCTCGAGGGACTGCGGACGCGTGTAGTCGATGCGGATGCCCGGCTGCCACCGCTTGCCGATGCGATACTGCGCATAAGCGTAGCCGCCATATGCAGTGGACGAGGACGAGTCGATGCCGCCGAACGTCGCGTCCGCGGAGAGCTGGCCGCTTTGGCGCGTCCACAGAACCTCGCCGCCCACCTCGAGGAGGTCGTAGCCGGCGGGGTTCGGCTGCCATTCGAGTTTCACGTCCGCGCTGGCGATCTGGCGCCTCGTGCTCCGGCTGGTTTCCGCGTAATCGCCGCCGAGGTGCAGCACGGCGCCCTTGCCGAGTTCGACGAGCGTCGCCGCCCGTCCGTAGAATGTGAGCGACCTCAGCGGGCGGTTCAGGCGGTCTGCAAATGCGGTGCCCTCGCTGCCGTCGAGCAGCGTGAGCTTTCCGGTGCCCGGCTCCTCCGCGCCGATGTTGTCCACGATGCCGCCGGTGAGGCGGAAGTAGTGGCCGGCGGGCGGGATCCAGTTGGCTTCAAAGCCGCGCGCCTTCGTCTCGCCGCCGATGATTGTGTCCACGCTGAACGGGCCGTCCACGAAGGGCCGGTCGTGCGCGTGGACTTTGCCGAGGCGGGTGAAGTCCGCGAAGAACTGGCCGCCTTTCACCTGCAGGCCGTAGGGCAGGCTGGTGGTCGCGATGGCCGCCTCCTCCACGCCGAGGCTCACCTCGCCGAAGGGGTCGCTCTTGCTGTAGGGGTTCAGCTCCGTGGCGGCGTCGAAGACCGCGTAGGCGCGCGCGAAGGTGTCGATGTTCGCCTGCACCATGAGCTCGATGTTGCGCATGGTGAAGTTCACGTTGTCCGCGGCGCGCGAATAGGACGTGATGAAGTCGAGCGCCGCCGAGATGTCGGGATTGAAGATGCCCGTGCGCGTCTGGCGCTGCGCGGCCTTCAGTTCCTCGACGTCCTGCTGGAGCTGGCTCATCGAGGCCGAACTGCCGCCGCTCCTGCCGGAGGAGGTTTTTTCGCCGACAGGCCCGATGGCGACCGCGGCCGGGGCGTTGTAATTCTCCCAGAGCGACTGCTGCTGCTTCACCTTGCCTTGGAGCGCCTTCACGCTCTCGGTGAGCTGCTCGACCTTGCGGGTGAGCTCCTCGATTTTCCTGTCGGAATCGGAGGCGGTTGTTTTCGATGTGGGCGGCTGTTCTTTCGCCGGAGAGCTGGTTTGTGCAATCGCGCTGCCGGCGCAGAGTGCGATGACGAGTGTGGAAATGTGCTTTTTCACTGCGAGTAGTTTTGTGGGATTTGGGAAGATGCTGGAGTGGTGGCCGTGGGCGAATGCCGGCGGCACGGGTGTGCGTGACAGAATGGAGCGGGCGTTCACCCGACTGGGGAACACCGATGGCTCTGTGTGTCTCAGGCCGCTGCCGGCGGCGCGTGCTCCAATGCCCCTGCTGAACAACGAACCGCCGCGATGCGCTCAGCCGGAAGCTGAATCCCGCCGATGAGCGGCAGGTCCGCGTCCACGGAGAAATCCGCATCCACCGTCGGCGCATGGAAACTCCCCGCCTCAAACAGCGTGACGCAGCAGCTATGCTCCGGCTCGTCCGAATCCGGATGCGCCGCCGAGTGCAGGGCGGGGGATGCGACCATGAACAGCACCGCCAGCAAATGGAGCAGCACGGCGAAACCCATCGCGCGTGGAAGCCCGGTCAATCTGTGGCTTTGGACCGTCATGCAGAGTGGCGGCATCTACGTCCCGGAGTTGTCACTGGCAAGCGTTTCGTTCGCGCGTCCGTCCGGCGGGGCGCTTTGCGGGAAAAGAAAAACCGCCGGTCCGCATGCGGCGGAGCGGCGGTCTTCTCGAATAGCGGGGTGTTACTTGCCCGGCGCGACCTTCGTCATGTCGAGGCCGTATTTCGTGCCGATTTCCTTCAGCTTCTTGCTGACGGGTTCCACCTTGGCCTGGATCGCCATGATCTTCGGCAAAATCTCGCCGAACGCCTTGGCCGCATCCTCCGGCTTCGCGGGGTCCGGCTTCGGGATGTTCTTGAAGATGTCCCCCATCTCCGTGAGCACAGCGCCCATCTCGGTCCAAGCGCCCTTGAGGTCCGCGGGGAGGCCATCGGTCTTGACGGCCTTCAGCCGTGCGATGACCTCACCCACCATCGCCATGCCGGCCGAGGGATCGCTCGCCACCGCCTTCTGCTTCTCCACAATCCAATTGCTCACTTCCTCGATCTGCGTCTTGAAAGCCGCGATGGCCGTCTTTTCCTCGGCGCTCACGGCTGCGGCGGGGGCGGGTGCCGCGTCCTGCGCAAATGCGAGGGAGGAGGTTGCGAGGACGAGGAAGAAAAGGAGGCGGAGTTTCATGTGCCCGGACGCTGGATAGTTTTCGTTCAGCAGGGAAGCCATTTATCGCACTTGCTCGGAAGAAGGTGCCGGTTCTGTCGAGAGTTGGAAAAAGAAACCGCCGGCCCGTTCGGCAGGCCGGCGGTTCGTGATTCTGCGTGGAAGCGGCGTGAGGCTATTTCGGCCCGACCTTCGTCATGTCGAGTTCGTATTTCTTGCCGACTTCCGTGAGCTTCTTCATCACGGGCTCCAGCTTCCCCTGAACCGCCGTAATCTTCGGCATGAGGTCGCCCATGACCTTCATCGCGTCATCGGGTTTGTCGAGCTTCACACCCTTGAAAATGTCGGCCATTTCGCCGAGCACGCCGCTGAACTCGCCCCAAGCTCCCTTGAGATCCGCGGGCAGCCCGTCGGTCTTGATGGCCTTCAGCTTGTCCACAAGTTCGCCCATCATCTTCATGCCGGCGGCTGGGTCGCTCTTGGCAGCCTTGCCTTTTTCATCGGCCCATTTTGCGAAGCCTTCGACGTCGGCTTTGAAGTTTGCGAGCGCGGTTTTCTCATCCGGCGCCTTGTTGCAGCCGGTGAAGGTGAAGATGGCGGTGGCGATGATCGCCGGGAGAATGTGAGTGAGTTTCATGAGGGCGGGAGAGTTGGGCGTTTGACGGTGTTTGGCAAAGTGGAAACAAAACTATTTTTCACGATGCCGTGTCGGCGCATGGCGGCGTGTTTTCCCTCCGAAAAGCGGAGGCCGCCGACCCGCGTGATGCGGATCGGCGGCCTGCTGAAATCTCGTTTGAGAACGTCCGGTTACTTGCCGGGCGCGAGCGCGCCGAGGCCCTCGAGGCCGTATTTCTTGCCGAGCGCGTCGAGCTTCTCGACAGCGGGCTGAATCTCCTTCTCAAGCGCCTGCATCTTCGTGCCGAAGGACTCCATGAACTTCGGGTCCTCGCCGAGCTTCTTCACGATGAAGGCCTGCATCTCGTCGGCCTTCGCGGGCCAGTCCTTGAACATCTCGCCCATCTTCGAGATCGCCGTGACGAAGTCCGTGTAGCCGGCCTTCAGGTCGTCGGGCAGGCCGTCGGTCTTGATCGCCTTCAGCTTGCCGACGATGTCGCGGATCATCGCGATGCCGCCCATCGGGTTTTCCTTCAGCGCGGCTTCCTGCTGTTTGACGGAGGCTTCGAGGGCCGCCATTTCCTTCTTGAAGCCGTCGAGCGCGGCGTCGGCGCGCACGGTGGCGGTGGATGTGAACGCCACGGCGATGGCGACGAGGATTGCACGGAGTGCTTTCATGGATGTGTGTGTTGGTTGTTGTGGTTTGTCTCCCGCCATCGGGCTCAGTTGAACTTGTTCTTCCGATACGCGCCCATCTTCGGTGCGTCGGGGTTCACCTCGGGGCCGAAGTAACGCAGGATGACCATCGGCTCGGTCTCGCTCGTGTTGGTGAAAGTGACGCCCTGCTTCGCGCCGTCCTCGGTCACGAAGTATTCGTCCTCGGTCAGCTCGGTGAAGCGGATCAGCTTCGGCGAGACGAGCGGCTGGCTGTTGATCTTGCCGCTGCCCTGCACGCAGATGAGCCCGTAGGCGCCGTTGTCCTTCACGAACGCGGTCACGCCCGGGTCCACCGTGAGTTCCTTCGCGGTGAAGAGCTGCTCGCCGTCCACCTTGCCGTAAACGATCCAGCGGTCCACCCAGCCTTCCTTGCGCGTGTCGGCGACCGGCACG